>NZ_JOCF01000006.1 GCF_000720635.1 Streptomyces sp. NRRL WC-3742
CTGCGGACCAGCGCCAGGTGCCGGTGAGGGGGTCGGGGTGGCGGGCGAGGACGACGGGGGCGGGGCGGAGGGCGGGGGTGCCGAGTTCGAGGAGTTCGGGGGTGATGCCGAGGTGCTCGGCGGCGTGGGCGAGGGCGGTCAGTTCGGTGTCGTCGGTGAACTCCTCGGGGGTGATCCGGGTGACGGGGGTGGTGTGGCGGAGGGCTTTGCGCAGTTCGTCGTGGGCGAGGGCGGTGAGGAGCCCCCGGCGGACGGCTTCGGTGTGGGTGGAGCCGGCGCCGAGGCCGGCGGGGGTGGGCTCGAAGAGGTGTTCGCGGTTGTACGGGCCGAAGGGGCGCAGGGCGGCGACGGGGACGCGGTGGGTGCGGCCGTCGAGGAGGGAGATGGCCGGGGCCCAGGCGGTGACGGCCTCGGTGGGGACGTCGCTGCCGGTGGAGAGGCGGGCCGGGGCGACGGTGGGCCAGGGGGCGTCCGAGGGGGCCGGGGTGACGGGGACGGCCCGGGCGGCGTACACCTCGGCGGCCCGCAGCAGTGCGCGCTGTCGGGCGGCGGCGGTGTGGTGGAGGTCGAAGGCGGAGATCAGGCGGCGCCGGCCGTCCCCGAGGTCGACGGCGACGGTGCCGACCTTGAGCGGGCTCTGGGCGGCGTGGTCGTCGGGGAGGGGGGTGAGGACGGCCGGACGGGCCGTGCGGGCGACGGGGTGGTGGGGAAGGTCGAAGCCGAGGCGGTTGCCCAGCATGGCCGCCATCGGCCCGGTCCACGGCGCGGGTTCGGACGCCCGGGGGGCGTTGACGGCGCAGCCCCAGCAGCAGTCGGCGCCGGGTGCGGCCAGTGGGCCGATCGTGGCGCTGCGGCCGAAGTCCCAGGCGGGGAGGAGGGTTTGGCCCTCGGGGACGCCCTCGGCCAGGAGGCGGGCGATCCTGGTGGTGCCGGCGGCCACCACGGTGGGGTAGCGCTCGAGTTCGGGCCAGCCGGGTTCGGTGGCGGCGCTCAGCCCGGTGACGGTCACGGGGCAGCCGGCCTCGGTCAACTCACGTGCCTCGGCGATGAGTTCGGCGATACCGGGGCCGTCGGTGACGGCGAGGTCGGCGCAGCCGCTGCGGATGAGGCCCAGGGCGCAGGAGCGGGCGAGCGGGTCGTCACCGAGGACGGCCACCGGGGTGGTGCGGAAGTGCTGGAAGCAGTCGGCGTCGTGGTCGGGGGAGGCGATCGGGGCGTCGGCCTCGGGGGCGTCGGCGGGCGCGGCGTCCTGGGCGAGGCCGCGCTCGTACAGGTTCCTCACCAGCCGTACCAGCATGACGCGTTGGGCGGGGCGGAGGTCCCGGGTGAGGTCGGCGACGGTGGTGGCGCCGTCCAGGTGGGGGGTGGTGAGGGTGGCGAAGTGGTGGGCGGAGGGGCCGGTGAGGGTGAAGCCGCTCCTCGCGTTGTGGAACAGGACGCCGTCCGCCGTCTCGGTGAAGAGGACGTCGCGGCGCAGGCGGGGCCGGGTGTCGGCGATCCGGTCGTAGGCGGTGGTGGGCGTCGTGGTCATCGCGTTCCCGCTGTTCCTCTCGTTCCCGTGGTCAGCGCTGGGAGGGGACGGAGAGCACGCCGTAGCGGGCGTCGGCCGTGCCGGTGACGGTGTACTGGGCGTCCGGTGGCAGGTAGAGCAACTCGCCGGTGCGCAGGCGGATCCGGCGGTCCTGGCCGGGGCGGTGGGGTAGCCGGAGAGCGATGCCGACCGCCCCGGCTCCCTGGAGGAGGAGGGTGCCCTCACCGGTAGAGCGCTCGCCGGTAGTGCCTTTGCCGGCAGTGCCTTCACCGGTGGTAGTGGCGGTGCCGGGGCCCGGCGGCCCGGCGGCCACCACCTGTTCCAGCAGGACGGCCAGCTCGCGGCGCAGCAGGCTCAGATGGGCGTCGAAGTCCCCCCGCAGGCCAGGCGGTTCGCTCTGCGGCCAGAGCACGGCGGGCCGCTGGACGCGGCGGCGCTCGGCGAGGAAGCCAGCGATCTCGCGCAGGTAGTGACCGTCGCCCGGCTGTTCACCGGCTTCGCCCCACTGCATCGGGTGCCCTCCTCACGTCTCCCGGGTCGTGTCTGTGGGAGTCATGGTGGGCGCGTGTCGGGGGGCCTGCCAGTCACGTATTTCCGGTCACTCGTCCGCCGGTCACTCGTCCGCCGGTCACTCGTCCGCCGATCGCTCCTCCGGGAGCAGCCCGGCGCGTACGGCCGCCACGCCCGCCTGGAAGCGGCTCTCGGCGTTCAGCTGCTGCATGATGTCGGCGATGTGCCGGCGCGTGGTGCGCAGGGACATGCCGAGTCGTCGGGCGATGGTCTCGTCCTTGATCCCGGCGGCGAGCAGTTCGAGGATCGTCTCGTCGAGCTCCTGGGCGACCTGTTCCAGCCCGTCGTCGGCCGCGTCGGCGAACGGGCGGGCCTCGGCCCAGGTGTGCTCGAAGAGCTCGCACAGGTACGCCACCAGCGAGGGCTCGCGGATCGCGACCGCGCCCGAGGAGCCGTCCTGCACGGGGACGAAGGCCAGTTCGCGGTCGAAGACGATGAGCCGGCCGAAGAGCTGGTGGGCGGTGCGGTACTGGCCGCCGAGGCGGGAGGCGGCCGCCACGTACGCCTGGCTGGGGCCGTTGAACCGGGCGGTGTGGTGGTAGAGGGTGCGCATCCTGACGCCCCGGCCGAGGAGGGCGCGGTCGCGCACCAGCGCCTCCTCCATGGCCGAGGGCACCCGGCTGCCGCCGCCGGGCTGGCTGGCCAGCACTTCGAGGGTGCAGTCGTCGGAGGCGCGGTTGAGGGCGGAGCGGACCTCGGGCAGGCTGGCGATGACCTGGACGCCGGTGCCGGAGCAGCCCGCTCCGCAGCTGTTCTGGTAGACGGGAGCGAAGTCGGCCAGCAGGGCGCGGGTGCGGGCGAGTTGCTCCTGTTCGGCCCGGATCCGGGCCTCCACCGGGGCGGCCAGTTCGGTGACGGCGAGTTCGGGGGCGACGGCATAGCCCGCGTCCGGGTCGTCCGGGTCCAGGAAGACGAGGCGCAGTGCCACCAGCCGTTCCAGCGAGGCCCGGGCGCGGTCGACGGGGAGGTTCAGGTCGTGGGCGAACTCCTTGACGGCGGTGCGCCGGTGGCCCAGCACCCAGGCGTACACCTGCCGGTCGACGGGGTCGACCGACGGGCGCGCACTCGTGAGGTTTTCGGTGAGGTTGTCCATCTTTCTCCCCCACTCCCTTTCCTGCCGGACACGTTGGTGAGGTCGGATGCCCCTGGTGAGCCCTACGTGATCATGAGCAAACTGGTGCACAGCACCGGAGATCCACGTGAAAAGAGGGTCGGAGGTTTCGGCCCGGTTCCCAGGAGGACGCACATGAAGCGCTCGATCATCGCAGGTCTGGTCCTCGCCGGGCTGCTCGCGGGCGGGGCCGCCGTCTCCGCGTCGGCCTCCGCTTCCGCGCAGGACGCGGGTCGCAGCACGGTGGCGGACACCTCCTGGGGCGGCTGGGTCTGCCCGCCGAACGCGACCACCGACATCTGCGGCGGTCAGCACCGCTTCCCCCACCCGCCGGGGGCCGCCGTCGAGCTCGACCGGACGGCCGGCAGCGGGCGTCCGATCGGGACGACGGACACCTCCTGGGGCGGCTGAGCCCGTTTCCCGCCCGGACCGCCGTCCCGATCCCGCAGGGAGTCGTCATGCCTCAGACCGATTTTGCCGCCGCTGCCCCAGCCCTGACCGAGCGTGAGCACCAGGTCCTCGAGCACCTCGCCGACGGCGCCACGTACCAGGCCATCGCCCGCCGGATGAACCTGAGCCCGCACACCGTCGACACCTACCTGCGGCGCATCCGTGGCAAGACCGGGGCGGTCAACCGCACTCAGCTGGCGCTGCTGGCCTTCTCCCTGGGGCACGGTCCGGCGAGGGGGTGAAGCGGTACGGGTGAAACCCGCGCATCATCAGCTGTGTTGGGAGTTGTCCCACCGTCCACCCCCCACCCCCGGGCACGCCGTGTGCCGCCGGTCCAAGGCGGCACACGGCGCTGATGGAGCAGGGTGAAGTATCAGTAGAGAGCACTGGGCCAGGCACGCCGCTCCGAAAGGGCACCGTGGCACAGGAAGTCGACGACGTCGACTTCCTGCGCCACCCACTCGGGCACATCGCCGCTGGGCGGACCCGGCGATTTCGAGCGCTCAGGCGTCGCCGAACTCGCCGGCCTGGACGGCGGCGACGAACGACTGCCAGGAGCCGGTAGGGAAGAAGAGGGCAGGGCCCTCAGGGTCCTTGGAGTCCCGAACGGGGACGGCGTTGGTGAGATTGGCCGCTACCTCGACGCATGCGCCGCCGTTGTCGCTGTAGCTGGACTTGAACCATGCGGGTTCGGTCACTGGATTTCCTCTCGCACCTTGCCGATCAGCGCCACAGATGGGGCCTGCGGTAGCGCCTCTACCTGTAGATGATGGTAGGCCGTGAGCAAGGGCTGTACCTCGGCGGGATCACGCTCGAACCAGCCTTGCTGGGCAGCCTCCGAGTAGGCAGCTACGGAGCGGTCGGGTAGCACGGGCAGGTAGACCGGAAGGTTCAGACTTCGTGCCTCGCCCATGGAGAACGGGGCGATCTGCAAGGTCATGTGAGGAAGCGCGGCTATCTCAACCAGGCGGTCGAGTTGAGCTGCCATGATCTTACGGCCGCCGACAGTGCGGCGGATGCAGCTCTCGTCGAGGATCGCATACAGCTGCGGCGCGGGCTGCCGGGCGAGCAACTTCTGGCGTTCGGCTAGAACTCGGAGTCGTTCCGCCGCCTGGTCCTCCGTGATGCTTCCTCGGTTCACCGCTGCCGTTGTCAGCGCTGTGGCGTACTCCGGTGTCTGAAGTAGGCCGGGGATGATCCCGATTTCGAACATCCTGAGCTCCAGGGACTTCGCTTCCTCTGCAAGGTACTTGCCGAAGCCCTGCAACAACGAGCTTGTCCTTACGTCCATGAACAGGTTTGCGAACTTGCTTCCCGTCTCGAACGTCCGATCAACCTGCCGCGCAAAGCGCAGGGTTGGCGGCTTTCTGCCAGTTTCTACGGATGAGATATGTCCCGGTGAATAGCCGGTTCGTGTCGCCAGCTGATCTTGCGACATCTTCAACGCTTGTCGCTGCGTCCGTAGTTGGGCACCAAAGGACGCTTGTGGTGAGCTGTCCGGCGTGAGCGGCTTGATGTTCACGCGGCCCCATTTCTTTCCGGTTCGCAAGGTTGAAGGCGCTTTGAGCGTAGAGGAAAGTGTGTCTCCCCGGTAGCGAAACCGCTACGGAGAGGAGTCTGCTGTGCCGCGCAAATGTACCCCCGCATCCTTGGCCAAGCCGAAGCACTATCGGCCCCAGATCGGCGAGTTGGTCAGGGACGAGACGACCGGCGAACACGTCGTCCACATGGAAACGATCGGCGGGCGCGCCTACATCCGTCCGCCGGGCGGCGGCGTCGAACGCGACGTCGACGCCGGCAAGCTCAGGGAACTGCCGGGCGGGCCTGGAGTGGTGGTGCACATCGTGCCGGACAGGCTGTCCGGCTTCGTCAGCGCCGGGGACGGCGAGGTCAGCACGTGAACGGCGCGAGCGAGTGGGCCATCTCGGTGGACCCCACGCCGGACGAGCCGGCCGAGTACGTCCTCGTCTGCATCTCCGAGGCCGAACCCGGCGCAGCCTGCAACGAGTCCTCGGGCAGCCTGAACAGTGCCGAGGCATACGGCGATTGGGCCGGACAACACACCGGCGCCCACCTCGACCACCGGAAGTACCGTCTCGTGGCCGAAGTGCCGATGCGGGTGTTCCAGGGCGTGACGCTCTGACCTCCGCCGTGCTCCTCCTCGCCGGACTGCACGCATCAACCGTGCTCGCCCTGGCCTTCGCGGTGTTGGCCCACTCGGTGCCCTGTGCGCGATCAAGGGTGCCCGATTCCCCGACGGCCTGATCCAAACTCCCACCACCGCAGCACACATACTCATCCTCTGCGGCGGCGGGACCCAACCCCGTTCGCGTGACTCGTTGGCGTGATGCCGCGCACGGGACCCGGCGAGGCTCCTGCTCCCCTCGCCGGTCGCTCCAGGGATTGTGGGCATCCTGGAGCAGCCGCCCTCTGCCACCACCCCCCTGTGGCAGAGGGCGGCATCACTTGTGCCACGTGACGACGCCAGGGCTGTCCCGTAACTGCCCGCAAGATCCGCCTGGAGTCGCAAGCGTGCCCGGACTTCGGGGCCTCTGGATGGGGCAGGGGACTGCTGAGAGACTGCGGGCACGGGATCTTGGGGGAGTCTTGGACCAGCGGTTTTGTCCCTGGCGGAAGCTGCCCACGGCGAAGCGGTGGGCAAGCCCCCGAACTGCTGAGGAAACAGGTCGAGTTCATGGACGCTGTCTACATGGATCTCTGGCCCGGCCAGCGGCGAGGAGCGTGAGCACTCGCGCGACTACGAGACGCTGCCCGCCGTCCACGGGCAGATGGTGCTGTGGTCGACGACGATGCTCATGAGCCGGCGGCCAGCCCGTCGGCAAGCGTGAACCGACCGGGAGCCGGCTCGGCGGCCCAGCCACAGTGCGCGAGCCGATTCATCTTCGACCGCACGTCCTCCACGCTGGCCGAAACCGGCTCCGGCCCGAGGGCGACGGTGATCTCCTGGCACGTCATGACAGCCGAGCACGGCCAGTTGCCGGGCCGGCTTGCGGATGAGGCCGCAGGTCAGCCGCACGACGGAGCGAGGTTCCAAGCCGAACCAGGTGTCATCCGTCGACCGGGTTGAGTTCGGTACCGTCATCGATGGGGACCCCCTCGCCCGGGGCAGGTAGACGCGGGAGGACGAAGTCATAGCCTGCGGCAGCATGGCCGCCACCGCCCGGACAGCTGCCCTTGTCCGGGTAGCCGTCGAAGAACATCGCCTGGCACTTGCCGCAGAAGCGCCAGGCATCCTGGGTGAACGCCCCTGCGGGCACGTCGTGGGGGAGCGCGAAGTTGAAACCCGCGGCTGCGTGGCCGCCACCGCCCGGACAGCTGCCCTTGTCCGGGTAGCCGTCGAAGAACATCGCCTGGCACTTGCCGCAGAAGCGCCAGTCCGGCTGGGTTGTCGGCGTAGCCCCTTGGTCGTGCGGAAGGCTGAAGTTGTAACCGGCCGCAGCGTGGCCGCCGCCACTGGGGCACCGGCCCTTGTCGGGGTAGCCGTCGAAGAACAGTTCGTGGCACTGTCCGCAGAAGCGCCAATCAGTCTGTTGTGGCATCTCGCTCTCCTTCGCTGTTTCCCGTCCGTCGGGGACGGGATCCATGCGGGAGCGCCCGCCTGTCCGGTTGCCCGGCGACGGAATCCGCTGGTCGCGATGGTTTGAGAATCTGGCGCGTCGACGTCAGCGCAGCCAGTTCCATGATATTCCTTCCGGCGGGCGGTGCCTGCCTGGGCGGTACGGGCTGATGGGCGGTGAGAAGCCGTTGTCGTACCGATCCTGTTGGGCGCCCGTTCGAGTGCGGTGAATTGGCCACGTGATTTCCGACTCCGACGTGCATGAAGGCGGGGCGTCCTGTCCAGTTCGGGATTGTCGAAGTTCGAACGACCTGGTCACGAGGCACTGTGTGGCAACCTTGCGGTCCCGTGTCTACGCGTTCGCGTGACGCTGGGGCGCGCAGGGGCTGCTGGCCGAGCCGCACAACCGGTTGCGGGGCCTGGTCCGTGAGGACGTCGGCCGTGATGCGGAGCCGACCGCTGCCGTCGTCGACTCGCAGTCGGTGCGGGCCGCTGCCACGGGCCCGTCATCCTCTCGGGGCTACGACGCGGGCAAGAAGGTGCCAGGGCGCAGGCGGCGGCGAACACCTCAAGGCGGTGGCGGCGGTCGGGTGGCTGCGGGTAGCGCAGCCACCGCAGGCACATGGCATCGTCGCGGAACGGCACCGTGTACTGGAGTGCGTACGCGACATCGTGCAGCCGTGGCGCCGGACGCGCGTGATCCCCGTCGATGATCCCCACTGGCCGGGCGCCGCGCCACACGGTGTTCCATGAGCCGAAGTCCCCGTGACAGATCACTTCGTCGCCGACGGGCCCGGCGGTGGTGTCGGCCTCCGCCGGCTCTGGGAGGTGCCGCAGGGGCTGGGGTGCCGGGGCGGCGGGGGGCCGCCCCGGCGGGGGAGGGGGGTTACTGGTGCAGGTACGTTTCGGTGAAGCTGGTGCCGCTGGAGCCGAGTGCGCTGGTGCGGGCCTCGTAGGTGCCGTTCGCGCTGGGGTCGAGGGCGACCGGGCCGAAGGAGCCGAGGGACTTGCCGTTGACGGTGGCCGAGGTGAAGCTCAGGGTCCCGAAGTTGGGGTAGGACCCGGTCGGCGACTCGATGATGACCTCACCGCTGACCCGCTGCGCGGAGAGGGACTTGGTGGTGCTGAAGCTCCAGCCGCGCGAGGAGTCGGTCAGCTTGAGGGTGTACCGGCTGCTTCCCGCGTAGGTCACCGATGCGGTGATGACGTCGCCGACGGACACCGGGTAGGTGCTGGAGCTCAGGTAGACCGGGTTCGCCGGGTACATCTCGTACCACGCCTGGTTCACCGGGCTGCCGCTGGAGCAGTCGGTCGCCACCCCGGTCTGCTCCACGGTGGAGGAGCCGTACCCGTCGATGCCGACCCACGGGGCGTAGAGGTCGTTGGTGGAGTTGCAGGTCGCGCGAGGCTCGGTCCACGTCGCCGAGACCGAGGTGAAGCCACTGCCCGTGGCGACGTAGCCGCCCCAGTTGTAGCCGTTGGTGTTGTACTGCAGCGGGCGGAACGACAGCCCCTGCGCGGCCGCCGCAGCGGTCGGTGCGGTGGGGGCCACGAGGGTGGTGGCCGCTGCCGCGAGGGTGGCGACGCGTATGAGGAACGTGCGCATGCTTGCTCCTTCGTGGGGGACGGGCAGGCGTCTCTCAGGCCGCTCCGGGCTGTGGGGGCCGTGGAGGGGCGGCAGCCAGGATCGCCGAACTGTCATGAGCCGGGCAAGGGGCGCAGGGCGAAGGTTGGAGAAGGGATTGCCTTGTTGAGTAACGGACTTGACGTTAGAGGGGAGGCTGCGACGGCCCGTGGTCCCGCTCTGGCGAGTTGAGGTCGGCGAGCATGGACGGGGTGAAGCCGAAGGCGTAGGTGAGGGCGCAGGAGGACAGGGCTGAGGCCAGCCAGCCGGTGGTGTAGATGAGGACGGCTGGGCCGATGCCGTGGCTGCCGTTGAGGAGGGGGAGCAGGACGAGGCCGGAGGGGCCGATGGCGGTGGAGCCGGTGGTCAGGCCGAGTTGGGCGCAGAGGCCGACGAGGCTTCCGCCGATGGCTGCGCCGATTCCGGCGGTGATGAAGGGGCGGACGAGGGGGAGGGTGACGCCGTAGATGACGGGTTCGGCTACGCCGAGGACGCAGGTGGGCAGGGCGGAGCGGATCACTCGGCGGAGGGAGGGGTTGTTGCGGGCGCGGAGGTAGACGGCCACGGCGGCCCCGGCTTGGCCGCCGCCGGCCATGGCGAGGATCGGGTAGAGCACGCTGAAGCCCTGCTGGCCGATGAGGGTGGCGTGGATGGGGATGAGGGCTTGGTGCAGGCCAAGCATGACGAGGGAGGCGAAGGTTCCGGCGAGGACGATGCCCGCGCCCACGCCCGCGCGTGCGAGCAGCCAGGTGGCGCCGTGGCCGATGCCGTCCGCGACGACCCCTGCCAGCGGCATCAGCACCATCAGGGCGGCCAGGCCGGATACGGCGACGGCGAGGGTGGGCACCAGCAGCATCTGCAGGGCCTCGGGCACGTGCCGCCGCGCCCAGCGTTCGACGGCCGCGCAGAGCACCGCCGCGCCGAGAGCACCGAGGACGCCGCCCTGGCCGGGCTTGAGGTGGCCGAAGAGGGTGTGGGTGACGTTGACGACGCCCGGGTACACCACGATCCCGGCCACCGCGCCGCCCAGGACGGCCGTACCGCCGAATACTTTGGCGGCGTTGTAGCCCGCGAAGACGGCGATGAGGGACATGAAGCCCTGGGAGAGGGCGGTGGTGACGGGGACGACTCCGCTCAGGGCCTGCCAATGGGTGGACAGGTAGAGGGAGTTGAGGAGCCCGCCGAGGCCCGCGATGACACCGCAGGCGATCAGGGCGGGGATGAGGGGGACGAAGACCTCGGCGATCCGGCGCAGGAGGAGTTTGGCGGGGGTGGCGTTGCGGCGGCGGTTGGCCTCCCGAAGAGCCTGCCCCCGCGCGGTCGGTCCGGCCTCCCGGACCAGTTCCTCGAAGGCATCAGCCACCGGCCCGACTGCCGCCGGGCCCAGGATGATCTGAAAGGTGTCGCCCTGCACCACGCCCAGGACGGCGGGGTGTTCGGCGATGCGCGGCACCTCTAGGAGGCCCGGGTCGGCGAGGCCGAGGCGCAGGCGGCTGATGCAGTGGGCGACGGAGGTGACGTTGCCGGGGCCGCCGACCAGGGTGAGCAGGTCGCGTGCGGTCTGGGCGTGGGTGCTGGGCTGCGGCATCCGGAACCACCTTTCGGAGGAGGGCCCTTCGATGCTGCTCCCCGCACCCGCCCGGCGCCAGGAGTGTGAGGACACCGGCGGGCCGTCGCGCGCGACACACGGCGAAGGAGGGGCCGTCCCCGGCCGGGACAGCCCCTCCGTCAGTGCGGGATCGTCAGAGGATCTGCTTCCAGAGCTGGTTGTTCCCGTAGTTGTACGGCCACTGGACCATCTGAGTACCGTTGGCGCCACTGCCGTTCGGGTCGTCGATCACCAGCCAGCTGTTCTTGTTCGTGATGGTTCGCAGACCCGTGGCGGGATCCATCCCCGAGATGACCCACTTCTGGTTGTCACCGCCGTTGCACGACCACTGCTGCAACCTGGTTCCCTGGGACTTGCTGCTGAAGGGAACGTCCAGGCAGTCCCCGGACTGGTCGTTCACGAGCGTGTAGTACGAGTCACTCGTCGGGTAGACGTGCCACTTCTGGTTGGCGCCCCCCCCAGCAGTCCCACTGGTCGACCGGCGCGCCGTCGTTGCCATTGCCGTTGGGAACCTCCAGGCACTTGCCGCTCGCGTTGTTGGACAGGTACGTCCAGTACGTGGCGCTCGCCGGCGAGGCGCCCACCAGCGCCATCGCCGCTGTGACCGTGGCGGCCGCGGCCAGTGTTCCGGCGCGGAGCGCCACCCGGCTTGAAGACTTCTTCACTTGAGGTTCTCCTCAATTCATGATCCCCCGTCGGCCGTAAGTTCAGGCCGCGAGCCCAGAGCACTGGGCGTTGCAGACCGTATCAAACGATCTTCCTCACCAGGACATTGATTTTTGGATACTGGGGGGATGGATGGCGAGGGTGGGACAGCGGAGGCGGTGCTCGCACTGCCGCGTTCGCGGCGGGGCGGGGGCGGGCCGAGCCCGCTGGAGGTGCTGGGGCGGCGGCGCCACGAGGACAGCCACGAGCGGTACCTGGCGTTCCTGCTGGACCCGAGGCAGGTGCACGGACTGGGCGCGGGGCTGCTGGGCGCCCTGCTCGCGCTGGCGGGCAGGCCCGAACTCGCGGACGACCCCCGGCTCGTACGGGCCCGGGTGCACCGGCAGGTGCGGGGGGCGAAGAGCCGACCGGATCTGATCGTCGTGTGGCCGGGCGGCACGGTCGTCGTCGAGCTGAAGGTGGACGCGCCGGAGGGCGACGAGCAGACGACCCATCAGGGCGACGACTTCGCGGACCTGTACGAGCCCGTCTTCGTCTACCTCACGCCCACCGGTCGCCCGGCGGGGGACGGGAGGTTCCGGCCCGTCTCCCTGCGGGACCTCGCCGGGCACCTGGCCCGGCTGCTCGAAGCGGCCGGGACGACGGCGCCGGGGCGCCGGCACGCGGACGACTACCTCAGTGACCTGGAGAACACGGTGGGCATCAGCACGGACGACGATGACGACGCCCGGCTCTGGATGACGCACAGCGCCGCGCTGCTCGCGGCGCAGGAGGCGACGAGGCGGCTGCTGCGGCAGCTGGCCGGACGGGTGCTGACGGAGTTCGAGGGGCTGGCCGCCGAACTGGGGGAGGGGGTCGGTGCGGTCTCGGTCGACTACGAGGCGGTGGGGGAGCGTCTCCACCCGGAGACCGCCGTCCTGCTCTGTCGGCCGCAGTGGCTGGACGATGGTGGGCCGAGGCTCGGGTTCGGGTTCGGCGTGCGGCGGCGGACCTCGGAGAAGAACCCCGGGCCCGACTTCGACGAGCCGAACCTCCGGCCGTTCCACGGGATCTACTGCACCGATCCGGACGTGTGGCCGGTGCTGAAGAAGCGTTTCGTGTCGACGACGTGGGGTGCGCACTGGGTCTGGTGGGAGGACCTGCCGCTCACCCCGCACCCGGCAGGTGTCGGCTTCCTCGACCACAACGGCCCCGCCGTCGCCGCGCTCGTGCGGGACACCTGGCAGGAGCGGGCCGCCACCGTGGACGCGATCTGGGCCGAGCACCGGACGGCGTAGACGGCGCCGGGCCCGGGCGCGCGTGTGCGCACCCGGGCCCAGGGGGTTCGCGTCAGCCGTCGTTCTCCGCCGACGGGATGTAGGCGCCCGGGACGTCGTTCGGGGCGAGGATGCCGGACTCGCCCGGGTAGGGCTGCGTCCAGTTGTGGGTCTGGTACCAGGTCAGGTGGTTCATCTGCGCCGGGTTGGCGCGGTCCGGCTTGGCGTTCGGGCCGGTGAGGTGCTGGTCGTTCTTCCACTGCTCCCACTGCGCCGCGACGCCCTGCTGGGAGGCCGGCGGGGCGACGGTGGTGGGCGCCGGCGCCGGGGCAGCGGCAGCCCGGTTGGTCGGGGCAGCGGCCGGGGCGGGCACGTCCGGGCCGCAGGAGGGCTGGGTCTTGAGGCCGTCCGTCAGCGAGGTCCGGTTGGGGACGGCGTTGAACGGGGTGAAGTCCGGCTTGTCCGTGAAGGCCGTGGCCATCGGGGTGGCCGCGCTGTCCTTCTGGTTCATCGGGTGGACGCCGAGGATCTGCTCGATGGTGCGGATCATCGTGATCTGCGAGTAGTAGCGGCTGTCCACGGCGCCGTGCTGCGCCCACGGGCTGACGACCTGGATCGGCGCGCGGTGGCCGTCCACGTGGTCCAGGCCCGCCTGGGAGTCGTCCTCGACCACGAAGATCGCGGAGTCCTTCCAGTACTCGCTGTGCGAGATCTCGTCGATGATCTTGCCGGTGGCCAGGTCGTTGTCGGCCACGGAGGCGGCCGGGCTGGCGGGGCCGCCGGTGTGGTCGCTGGAGAGCCAGAGCATGTTGAGCGCGGCGGGGCCGTTCTGCTCGAAGTCCTGCTTCCAGATCTGGTAGCGGTACATGTCCGGCACGTCGAGGTCGAACAGCGGGTAGCCGGGCACCGAGACGCTGTTGAGCGAGGGGATCGGCGAGGAGGAGTTGAGCGGGTAGGTGGTGGGCTTCCCGGTCGCGTCCATGGTCTTGGCGTCGCAGTACAGGTTCTGCCAGGTGGCGCCGGCCGGCTTGGTGACGGACTTGTGGAACTCGCCGAAGTCGCGCACGTCCTTGCCGGCGGCCTGCACCCCGGTCCAGAGGAAGCCGCTGCGCTGGTGGCCCAGGGCGTCGTCCTCGGTGTCGTAGCTGCGCTCGTACTCGCCGGCCGAGGACTCGGTGTACTCCGGGTTGTCCGCCTGCATCAGCCAGTTGTGGCCCTCGGCGGAGTTGGTGCCTATGTCGTACGTGTTGTCGTAGACGCCGAACTGCCGGGCCAGCGCGTGCTGGTTGGGCGTGACGGCCTCGCCGAACTGGGCGAGCTTCGGGTCGCCGTTGCCCTTGCCGAGGTCGCCGAAGAGCTGGTCGAAGGTGCGGTTCTCCTTGACGATCAGGAAGACGTGCTTGATCGTCGACGGGTCGCCGATGCGCTCCGGCACCGGGACGGCCTTCGCGCGACGGCCATTGCCGTTCTCGCCGCCGTTCCCGTTGGCGGTCTTGACCGAGCCGTTGGTCCAGCCGTTCTGCCGGAAGACCTTGTCGGTCTGCGAGCGGATCTCCTTGTCGCTCGGCAGGGTGAACCAGGTCAGGCTGGAGGTGGTGTCGTGGGTGTTGTGCGCGCCGGTGGAGTTGGGCCGGCGGGCGTCGATGCCGCGGGTGTTGGAGACCAGGACCCGGTTGCCGACGGTGGCGATCTCGGCCGGGAAGTAGTCGGTGGGCAGCAGGCCCACGTAGCTGACGGGCTCCTGCGCGCTCTTGAAGCGGTAGACGGCCACGGCGTTGGCGCGGCCGAGGGTGACGAGGAGCCGGCCGTCGTCGGTGAGGGTGATCGCGGTGGGCTCGTAGCCGACGGACGCCTCGGGCCACGGCTTGGTGGAGATGCGCTGCACGACCTTGTCGTGCTTGGAGTCGATGACCGACACCTGGTCGGAGCCGGTGTCCGCGACGAACAGGACGCCGTTCTTCCCGTACAGGGCGGTCGGGTGCAGGCCGACGTCGATGGACTCGACGGGGGCGTTCTGGTCCTCCAGCTCGATCACGCTGACGGTGCCGCTGACGGCGGCGCCGGTGTCGAGGTCGGCCGGGACCTGGGTGCCGTAGGAGTTGAGGGTGTCGTCGCCGGCCTCGGGGGTGCGGCCGCCCTCGTTGCCGACGTAGAGCTTGTTGCCGACCTGGGCGAGCTCGCGCGGGGCGTTGCCCACGGCCCAGCTGCGCTTGATCTCGCCGGTGGCGGCGTCGATGGCGACCACGCGGTTCTGGCCGTTGACCGCCGCGTACACCGTCTTGCTGTCGGCGGAGAAGACCGCTCCGGAGGCCAGGGCGTGCTTGTCGCCGTCGGCCGCGATCTTCACCTCCACGGGGTCGGCGAGGGTGCCGTCCGCGGTGACGGTGAAGCGGGTGTAGCCGTCGAGCTGGCCGAGCCACAGCTGCTTGCCGTCGGGGGAGTAGACGGGGGCCGCCTGGCCGACGGACTTGCTCTTGATGCGCAGCTCGTCGACCTTGTTGGTGCCGGCGCGCTGCTGCACCTTGTTGGTCTTCAGGTCCACGATCACCAGCGAGGCGTCGCCGTCCGCGACGGAGGCGGCGAGGTGGGTGCCGTCCGGGCTGACCCGGGAGGCCATGATCTTGCCGGAGTTGATGACCAGCCGGTCGCCGTAGGGGGCGAGGTACTGGTCGCCGGAGACGAGCAGACCGTTCTCGTAGACCTGGCCGACCTGGTCGGTGCCGAACTGGCCGGTGGCGGCGAAGGCGGTGCCCGTCGCGACGCACACCGCGGTGATGCACGCGGTGGCGAGCGTGGCGCGGCGGCCGATTCGCCGTCCGAAGAGGGCGTGGGACTCCTTCTGGACACGACGGCGCGTGACCTGCATGGCGTCATTCCTTCTGCGTGGAGGGGGGAAGCGGGACGGTGCGGGGAGTACGTTCAGGAGGCGGTGAGTACGTTCAGGACGTGGCGAGTACGTTCAGGACGTGGCGAGCAGCTCGATCTGGGCGTCGAACTGCCACAGCGGGTTGGGGGCGTCGCCGGTCGGGGTGTGGACCAGGAAGTAGCCGTTCACTTCCTTGGGGCCGTCGCCGTCGGCCGTCACCCGGCCGTCGGAGGTGATGTTGAGCTGGTAGACGGCCGTCCCGGGCGCGGGGGCGCCGGGCAGGTGCCAGGTGACGGTGCAGCGCCAGTCGTTGCCGGGCCCCTCGGGCTCGACCTGGCCGTCGCCGCGGTCGCAGGCCGTGGAGACCTTCAGGTCCGCCTCGGTGACGGCCGGGCGGTGCAGCTGCTCGGTCTGGAGACGGTAGAGGTGGGCGAAGACGGTGGAGACGTCGTGCTGCACCTTCGCCTGGGTGACGCCGTTTCCGCCGCCGTCCTCCAGGGGCGCGGCGACGGCGACCGCGGCGGTGGTCAGGGCCAGCAGGCCGGCCAGTGGCAGGACCCCGAGGGTGAGGGTGCGCCGGCCGACGCCGTCCTCGGCTCCGTTGGTGAAGTCCCGGCGCAGGAAGATCAGGTAGGCGGCGGCGGTCGCCACCGCGGCCCAGACCAGGCTCACCGCGACGGAGATCAGCAGTTCGTCCAGCCTGGCCGGATCGGCGAACAGGCCGTTCCAGGAGACGAAGGCGTACCCGGGCAGGGCGAGCCGCAGCGGGACGGGCAGCGGCAGCATCTGCGCGAGCTGCATCGCCACCGCCGACAGGGCGGGGACGAGCAGGCCCATCGGGGAGCGCCCGAGGAGGACGGAGCCCAGCAGACCGAGAGCCGCCAGGGCCAGGGTCGGCGCCAGCGCGCAGGCCCAGGAGAGGAACACGGCGCTCGCGGCGTCGGAGGAGGCGAGCAGGTGGCCGTCCACGCCGACCAGCGGCTCGTCGCCGACCGCCGCCAGGCCGCCGGCGGTGCTGGAGAGCGCCAGGCCCATGACCAGCAGGACGAGCACGGTGGCGCTGGCCAGCGCCTTCGCCACGAAGATCCGGCGCGGCGAACGGACCGTCACCAGCAGGTGCCGCCAGGTGCCGAGTCGGTCCTCGGCGGCGAACACGTCGCCCGCGACCACGGAGGTCAGCAGGGGCAGGGCCCAGGAGCCCGCGAACCCGAGGACGACCAGCGGGCCCGCCCAGCCGGTCGCGTGCATCCAGCGGCCGAACAGGGTGTCGGAGGGCAGGACGTCCTGCTGGGCGACGGCGGCGGTGAACAGGCCGGGGGCCGTCCAGCAGGCGAGCATCAGCAGGCGCGCGCGCCACTGGGAGACGAGCTTGACCAGCTCGAAGCGGTAGACCCGGGGGGTGGGGACGCGCTGCGGCCGGGCCGTGGGGACAGTCGCTACGGCGGTCATCGCCCGCCCTCCTGCTGCTGGTCGGTCAGGGCGAGGTAGGCGGCCTCCAGCGGGGAGGTGACGGGAGCGACCTCGCGCACCCGGACGTCCGCGCGCACCAGGGCCCGCACCAGTTCCTCGACGGCGGGCGCGGTGGCGCGCACCACCAGGGCTTCCGCGCCGCGCCAGGCTCCCGACTCCTCGAGGACGGTGACCCCGGAGGTCCCGGCGGCCACCCGGCGGGCGGCCCGCGGGTCGGAGGTGAGCAGGCGGTGGGCGAGGCGGTGGCTGTCGGTGGCGAGCTTGCCGAGCGGGCCGGAGAAGCGGACCCGGCCGGTGGCGAGGATGGTGACCTCGTCGCAGAGGGCCTCGAGGTCGTCCATGCGGTGGCTGGACAGGACGACGGTCACGCCGTCGGCGGCGAGGCGCTGGAGTGCGGTGTGCACATGGCGCTTGCCCGCCGGGTCCAGGCCGTTGGACGGCTCGTCGAGGATCAGTAGCCGGGGGTCGGTGAGCAGGGCGGCGGCCAGGCCGAGGCGCTGGCGCATGCCGAGGGAGAAGCCGCGGACGCGGTCGTCGGCGACGTCGGTGAGGCCGACCTGGGCGAGCGCCTCGTCGATGCGGCGGCCGGCGCCGTCCTGCCCGCGCAGCGCCGCCAGGGCGGCGAGGTTGCGGCGGGCGGTCAGCGACGGGTAGAGCCCGGGGCCGTCCACGAACCCGGCCACGCCGTCCGGCGCCTCCGAGCCCCGGCCGACCGGTCTGCCCATGACCTCCAGCTCGCCCCCGTCGGCGACGGCCAGCCCGAGCAGCAGCCCGAGCAGGGTCGTCTTCCCGGCACCGTTCGGCCCGGCCAGTCCGTGGATCCGGCCGGGCGCGAGGGTGAGTTCGATGTCGTCGAGTGCGATGACGTCGCCGAAGCACTTCGTCAATCCACGTGCCCGTACGGCTGGTTGTGTATCGCTCATGGCCCCTTCTCGCAGTCCATCACGGAAGGTAGGGCCTGGCCGGGGAGCGGACAGGAGCGGCCGGTTGAACACCGAGGGAACTCCCGGCAGTTCGAGCAGGAAGTTGTGCCGCCCCGGCGGGCGATACGTTTCAGGGCGCTCAGGCGCTCAGGCGCTCAGGCGGTCAAGCGGTCAAGCGGTCAAGCGGTCAAGCCTTCTTGACCACGCTCGACTTGAGCTGCATCGCGCCGAAGCCCTCGACGCGGCAGTCGATGTCGTGGCCGTCGACGCCGTCGATCAGGCGGATGTTGCGCACCTTGGTGCCCGCCTTGATGCCCGAGGTGCTGCCCTTGACCTTGAGCGCCTTGATCACGGTCACGCTGTCGCCGTCGTTCAGCACGTTGCCGACCGCGTCCTTGACGACCTTCTCGCCCGCACCGGCCGCGGAGCCACCCTCGGTGGGCGCCCACTCGTGGCCGCAGGACGGGCACACCATCAGGGCGTCCATCTCGTAGGTGTACTCGCCCTGGCACTGCGGGCACGGAGGAAGGGTGTCGCTCATCGGGGCTCCTGCGTCGTTACGGTCGGCCGCCGGTCGGGAAGGTTCGGGCGGCGGGCAGCACGCAAGCATCTAAGAATGTGAAGAACTTTTCAAATCGCTCATCCGGGCGGGGTCGGGTGCGGACGGTGACCGCGCGGGTGCCGGTCAGGGGTGCATACGGGCGCCCTTGAGGGCCTTGTCGACGGCGTTGCGGGGGCCGTGGAGGGCGAGGCCGACGAGGTCGAGGGCGTCGGTGGGGACGGCCCGGACGGCGGCGCGGTTGTCGCGGTCGTTGTTGGTGGTGAAGAGGTCGGCGGTGAAGACGGCGGTGCGCAGCGAGCGGGTCAGGGCGCGCCGGTGGGCGGCGGCGAGGGTCTCGGCGGCGCCCTCGAGGACGAGGACGGGCTGGCGGAACATCGGGTGGTAGAGGGTGCCGTCGGCGTCGAGGTAGGGCTCGCCGATCAGTTCGGGCAGGGCGGTGCCCAGGCCGCTGACCAGGAAGGCGGTGACGTTCAGCCGCTGCCAGGGCTCGAGGTCCTCGCGCAGCAGGACGGCGATCTTGGTGTCGAAGCGGACGGGCTCGGTGCTCGTCGCAGTGCTCATGGTGCTCGTCGCGGTGCTCATGGTGCTCATCGTGCTCATGGGGTGAGACTGCGGCACGGCCGGTGGCGCGGTCTTGTACGTTCTTCGCATGGTGCCGCGTCAGGAGGTCTCCGCCTGGCGCCCGGCCGTCCCGGGCGTCGTCGAGGTGCTCCACGCCCGCTTCACCGAGCACCGGTACCCGATGCACGTCCACGACGCCTGGACGGTGCTGATCGTCGATGACGGCGCGGTGCGCTACGACCTGGACCGGCACGAGCGCGGCACCCCCGGCGGGACGGTCAGCCTGCTGCCGCCGCAGGTGCCCCACAACGGCTCGCCCGCGACCGCGCAGGGCTTCCGCAAGCGGGTGCTCTACCTCGACATGACGCAGCTGGACGCGCGTTTCATCGGCCCGGCGGTGGACGGCCCGGACTTCGCGGACCCCCTGCTGCGCCGCAGGGTCGGGCAGTTGCACGCCGCGCTGGCCGAGCCGGGGAACGAGCTGGAGGCGGAGAGCCGGCTGGCGTTCGTCGGCGAGCGGCTGCGCGAGCGCCTGCGGCCGGGGCTGGTGCGGGAAGCGGGCCCCGCCGGGCACGATCTCGCCGGGCGCGGTCTCGCCGCGGACCTGCGGGACCTGCTGGACGCGCGGCTGCCGGGGGCCCTCACCCTGGAGGAGGCGTCCGGACTGCTGCACGCCCACCCCGCCCACCTGGTACGGGTGTTCAGCGCCGCGTACGGGATCGCGCCGCACCGGTACGTGATGGCGCGGCGGGTGGACCTCGCGCGCGGGCTGCTGCTGGGCGGACGGCCGGCGGGGGAGGTCGCGGCCGAGGCCGGGTTCTACGACCAGTCGCACCTGACCCGGCACTTCAAGCGCGTCCTCGGTGTCACGCCGGGCCGCTACTCCCGGGCCGGGCGCAGGGGCTGAGCGGCGGGCCGCAGGGCCGGGGTGGTCGTGGCGACCAGGGTGACGGCGGCGAGGCAGAGCAGCCCTCCGCTGACGAGGGCGGTGGCGCCGGAGGTGGCGTCCGCGACCAGGCCCCCGCGCAGGTTGCCGAGGTCGGGGCCGGCCTGGCCGACGATCTGCTCGGCCGCGCTGACGCGGCCCAACAGCTCGGCGGGGGTGTGGAGTTGGACGATCGTGCTGCGGGAGACCACGGCGACGGTGTCGGCGGCGCCGGCCAGGGCGAGGAAGCCGAGCACCGGCCAGCGGCCGGGCGCCAGGCCCGCGAGGGCGAGGGCCGTGCCCCAGGTGGCGGAGGCGGTGAGCATCACCACGCCGGGGCGGGGGAGGCGGGTGAAGGCGCCGGAGAGCAGGGAGGCGACCAGGCCGCCGACCGCCAGGGCGCTGAGGAAGAGCCCGAGGGTGCGGGGGTCGTCGCCGAAGCGCTCGGCGTTGATCAGCGGGAAGAGGCTTATCGGCATGGAGAGCACGGTCACGGCGAGGTCGGTGACCAGGGCGCCGCGCACCACGGGGGTGCGCAGGAGGAAGGCCAGGCCGTCCGCGACGCCCCGCAGGCCCGGGCGCGCCGCCACGTCACCGCTGCTCGGTACGGCGGGCAGGCCGAAGGCGCCGTAGAGGGCGGCGGTGAAGGTGAGGGCGTCCACCAGGTAGCAGGCGTCGACGCCGTACCGGCCGGCGATCAGGCCGCCGAGAGCGGGGCCCGCGAGCATCGAGACCTGGAAGGAGAAGCCCTGCAGGGCCAGTCCGGCGGCGAGCCGGTCGGCGGGCAGCAGGCGGGGGAGGAAGGTGCGGGCGGCGGGGCCGCCGCCCGCGACGAAGCAGGACTGCGCGGCGACCAGCGCCAGCACCCCGGCGACGGGCAGGCGGCCGAAGAGGGCCTGGCCGGCGAGCAGCAGTGAGCAGAGCGCCTGGCCGGCGGTGGTGAGGAGGAAGAACCGGCGCCGGTCCACCCGGTCGACGAGGGAGCCGGCGAACAGTCCGAGCAGGACGATCGGCAGGGCGCTCGCCAGGCCCACCGCGCCCGTCCACGCCGTGCTGCGGGTGGACTCCCACACCTGGACCATCACGGCGACGGTGGTCATCCGGGTGCCGAGGCCGGAGAGCGCCTGCCCGGCCCAGAGCCGCCGGAAGGCGGGTGAGACCCGTAAGGGGGAGAGGTCGAGGAGGCTGCGGCTCAGTCCCATGACGGGTCCTCGGCGAGCTTCTCGGCGATCCGGTCGTGGAAGCTGCGGCGGGCCAGCGCCTGCTCGATGTCGGCGACGACCCGGCTGAGCGGGTACGGGATCTCGGCCTCGAGCTCGGCGAGGGCGGCCTCGGTGGCCCGCCACTCGGCGGCGAGGCGGCCGACGACGGAGCGGGCCCGGTCGGTGAGCGCGACCTTCTTGCTGCGGGCGTCGTCCCCGGGGACGGTCCGCACCCAGCCGGCGGCGCGCATCGCGGCGACCTTCTGGCTGAGCGCGGAGTGGGTGCGGCCGACGGACTCGGCCAGTTCGGTGATGGTCATCGGCCCGGCGGCGTGCAGGCGCAGCAGCTCCATGACCCAGCTGGCCTTGAGGCCGGCGGTCCCGCCGGTGCGGGCCTCGGCGTAGAGGCGGCCGATGTCGGCGTCCATCGATGCCTGGAGGAGGCGCAGGGGGCGCCAGAGGCTCTCGTGGGTGGGGTCGGGCGGGGAGGGGGCGTCCTGTGCCATGGCCGCATCGTAACAGGACTTATATAAGTGCTGTCACGATGCGGCCGGTGCGTGTCGGCGACGGGTGCTTCGGACGCCCCGGAGGCCCCGGATGCCCGGGACGCCCCTCGGTTGTCTCAGGCGTCTCGGACGTCTCGGACGGATCAGAGGCCGAAGCGGGCGCGGTGGCTGGTGGGCACCAGGTCGGTGTACTCCGGGTGCTTCTTGATCCACGCGCGGATGTAGGGGCAGTACGGCAGGACGGCGAGCTTCTGCTCGCGGGACGCGTCCAGCGCGGCGCGGGCCAGCTGGCTCGCGAAGCCCCGGCCCTCGAAGGCGGGGTCGACCTCGGTGTGGATGAAGGCGATCTCGTCGCCGGAGCGGTGGTACTCGGCGAAGCCGGCCAGGGCGCCGTCCTCGTGGATCTCGAAGCGGGACTTCTCGGGGTTGTCGGTGACGAGCTGCGCCATGGGATCGCTCCTGGGGGAGGTGGGGCCGGGTCGCCCGTCATCTTAGTTTAAAAATCAACATCTGTCGCGCCGCCACCGAACGCGTCGGCCGGGACGATCCTGACGCCGAACTCCCGCAGCGAGGCCAGCGAGGCGGCGTGCGCCGGGGCCGAGAGGGCGGAACAGGCGTCCTCCACCACGGTGACGGGGTAGCCCAGCAGGCGGGCCGTCCGGGCGGTCTCGCTCACCGCCCACTCGGTGGCGATGCCCGCCACCACCACATCCTGGGCGCCCAGGCGCTCCAGGCGCTCGGCGAGGTCCGTACCGGCGAAGGCGTCGATCGCGTACTTGGTGACCACGCCGTCACCCGGCCCGGCCTCCAGTCCGGCGGCGAAACGGTTGAAGTGCGAGTCCGGGCCGCCGTCGCTGCGGTCCAGCCGCGCGTGGCGGACCAGGACCACCGGCCGGCCGGCGGCCGCGAAGGCGTCCTTGAGCCGGACGGCGGAACGCACCACCGCCTCGCCCGGCAGCGGGGCGACCGGGCGGTCCACGATCCACTGCTGGAGGTCCACCAGGACCAGGACGGAGCCGGTGGCGGGCGAGGCGGGGGTGTCGGTCATCGCTGATCCTTCGGAAAAGGGGCCTGGTGCCTGACGCGGCACCAGGTCAGTCGGTACGGCGCAGTGCCTCCGCCGAGCGCTCCAGCAGGTCCCGCAGCTGGGCCTGCTCGGCCGCCGAGAGGGCGTCGGCCAGCCGCTGCTCCACGCCCCGGGCCAGGGCGTCGGCCTTCCTGGCCAGCGCCCGGCCGGAGCGGGTGAGCCTGGTGACCAGCACCTTCTGGTGGAGGCTGGAGGTCTCGCGGCTGATGAGGCCCTTGTTCTCCAGGTTGGTCAGGATCGTCGTCATGGTCTGCGGCGTGACCATGCACTCCCGGGCGAGCTGCGCCCCGGACATCCCGGAGGACTGCTGCAGGACGAGCAGGGCGACGTACTGCGGGACGGTGAGGTCCACGGTGCGCAGCGCGCGGGACTTCTCGGCGATCAGCGCCTGTTCGGCCCGCTTGATGGCGTGGCCCAGGCGGTCGTGGAAGTCGGGCTGGTCGGTGCTGTGTTCGGTCAAGGTGATCGCCTCCCCGGCCCCCGAGTCTGATTGTTCGGGCCTTAACATACATCAGTGGGCTGATGGGCGGCCAGGCGTGCGGGCGGCGTGTCAGCGGCCGGCGGTGACGGGCGAGGGCTCGGATGCGGGCTCGGCTGCGGGCATCTGGGTGGGCGTCGCCGCCGGCTCGCGGTCGCGCAGCATCAGCGCGATCAGCGGCGCGGTGAGCGCGGCCACCGCCGCCAGGACCCAGAGCACGGTGCGCAGCGCGTCCGTGTACCCGTCCGCGAGGAAGGTGTGGAACGCCTCCCGGCCGGCGGCGGCGACGCCCGACTCCGGGCCGGCCAGGTTGCCCTGGGCGACCTTGGCGGCCAGGCCGTCCGGGTCGCCGGTGTACGTGCTGCCGTACGCGGCCAGGCCGTCGGACACCTTGGAGCCGACCAGGCTGACCAGGACGGATCCCATCCCGGCGATCGCGACGGCCTCGCCCGCCAGGCGCATGGTGTTGAACATGCCCGCCGCCATGCCGGCGCGCTCCGGCGGGACGGAGCCGATCGCCGCGCCGTCCAGCAGGCCGAAGGAGATGCCGACGCCGGTGCCGATCACCAGGAACGGGCCGACGAGCCCGGCCACGCCGATGCCCGGGTGGACGGTGGTCAGCCAGGCGGCGCCGCCGCCGACCAGCAGCAGGCTGCCGGCGAGCAGGGTGCGGACGGGCACGGTGCGGGCGAGGTGCCCGGCGACCATCGGGAAGACCAGCACGGGGGCGGTGAGCAGCAGCATCACGCCGCCCGCCGCCGAACTGCTGAATCGGCCCGCGCCCATCAGGTAGGAGGGCAGGAAGACCAGCAGGCAGACGAAGCCGAAGGCGAGCGCCACGGGCACCACGCAGATCGCGGTGAAGCGGCCCCGGGTGAACAGCGCGAGGTCGAACATGGGCCGCTCCTGGCGCAGTTCGACGACCACGAAGAGCGCCAGCAGCAGCGCGGAGCCGGCCAGCAGGCCCAGGGTGGCGGCGCTGGTCCAGCCCTGCTGCGGGCCCTCGACCATGGCGAGGGTGACCAGGGCGAGGGCGCTGGTGAAGGTGACGGTGCCGCCCCAGTCGACGCCCCGGGCGCCGGGGTCGCGGGACTCGGCGAGCCTGGGCAGGGCGGGCAGCAGGGCCAGGGCGATCGCCGCGTGCACCAGGAAGACGGACCGCCAGCCGACCGCCGAGACCAGCACGCCGGAGGTGGACGGGCCGAGGGCGAGGCCGACGCCGAAGGAGGAGCCGAGGACGCCGAACGCCTTCGCCTGGGCGGGGCCGGAGAAGGTGGAGGCGAGTACGGCGCTGCCCGCGGTCAGGACCGCCGCGGCGGCCAGTCCGGCCAGCAGCCGGGCGCCGTCGAGGAGGTAGATGTTCCCGCTGAGGCCGCTGACCAGGGAGCAGAGGCCGAACAGGGTCATGCCGAAGGCCAGCATCCGGCGGCGGCCGACCAGGTCGGCGAGGGCGCCGCAGGCGAGCATGAAGCTGGCGAAGGCCAGGTTGTAGCCGTTGACCACCCACTGGAGCGGGCCGAGGCCCGCGCCCAGGTCGCCGGCGATGTCCGGCAGGGCGACGGACGCCCCGGTGAGGGAGGCCGGCAGCAGTCCGCCGGCCAGGCACACGACGGCGAGCGTGGTGCGGGGGTGAGAGGTCCAGTTAATATCAGGGTTCGAACTCATGACAGAGGACGTTAGGTGTCCGGCTCGGACTGAGTCAAGGGTGAATTTTGATTCTGATCAGTGGTCCGATGTGTATACGAGGTCTGATACTGTCCTGCCTCGACCGAGCTCCACCGCAGCCAGGAGGCTTATCCATGCGTGCCATTCGCTTCGACACCTACGGCGGGCCCGAGGTCCTCACCCTGGTCGACACGGCCGTTCCCGAGCCCGGGCCGGGCGAGGTCTCGATCGACGTGACGTACGCGGGCGTCAACTTCGCCGAGGTGATGTTCCGCCGGGGCCAGTTCGAGCCCGGCACCCCGCACGTCCCCGGGCTGGAGGTGACCGGCACCGTCCGTGCGCTCGGGGAGGGCGTCACCACCCTGCGCCCCGGGCAGCGGGTGGCCGCGCTCACCCTGGCCGGCGGCGGGTACGCCGAGGTCGCGGTGGCCCGCGAGCGGCTGACCGTCGCCCTGGACGGGGAGTTGGACGCGATCCCGGCGCCCGTGGCCGCCGCCTTCCCCTGCAACCTGCCGGTCTCCTGGGCGATCCTGCACGAGGTGGCCCGGGTCCGCGAGGGCGAGAGCGTGCTGGTGCTGGCCGGCGCCGGCGGCGTGGGCAGCGGCGCCGCGCAGATCGCCCGCCACCTCGGCGCGGGGCGGGTCTTCGGCGCGGTGGGCAGTGCCGCCAAGCTGGGGCCGGCCACGCGCTTCGGCTACGACGAGGTGCTCACGTACGAGGAGTTGGAGCGCCGCATCCCCGAGCTGACGGACGGTCAGGGGGTCGACGTCCTGCTGGACTCCGTCGGCGGGCCCGTCCGCGCCCGGGCGCTGGACCTGCTGGCGCCGCTCGGCCGGCACGTGGTCTACGGCAACGCCTCGCAGCAGGACCACACCTACGAGGCCAACCTGATGTGGTACACGGCCAAGACCGTGGCCGGCTACAACATCGGGGGCCTGGCGAACCGGCGGCCGGACCTGGTGCACGGCCATCTGGTCGAGTGCGCCCGGCTGTTGGCCTCGGGCGCCGTCCGCATCGAGACCACCGAACTGGCGCTGGAGGACGTGGCGAAGGCCCACGAGATCCTCGAACGGCGGGACTCCACCGGCAAGTTCGTCCTGCGCGTGAGCTGAGGGCGAACGCCGACGGCCGGTCCACCCCGGGGGGGAGTGGACCGGCCGTCGGCGTGTCCGGAAGGACTGCCGAAGGACTGCCGAATGGTTGCCGGAGGACTACCAGGTGACGGGCATCTCGTAGACGCCGTACATGACGTTGCCGTCCTTGTAGGTGAGGTCCTCCCACGACTTGGCGAGCTTCAGGCCCGGCAGGCGGCGGAAGATCGTGCTCAGCACGACGTCCAGCTCGACGCGGGCGATCTCGGCGCCGATGCAGTGGTGGACGCCGTGGCCGAGGGCCAGGTGGTGACGGTTGCCCCGGCTGAGGTCCAGCTCGTCGGGGCGGTCGAACGCCTCCGGGTCGCGGTTGGCGGACATGCCGAGGAGGATCATGCCCTCGCCCTCGCGGATGACCACGCCGCCGATGCCGATGTCGGCGGTGGCGACCCGGGAGGTGGCGAGGTCGCCGGGGGAGAGGTAGCGCAGCAGCTCCTCGATGGCCTTGGGGCGCAGGCTCGGGTCCGAGACGTACGCCTCCAGCTGGTCGGGGTGCTCCAGCAGGGACATCACGCTCAGGGCGATCATCGCGGCGCTGGTCTCGTGGCCGCCGTTGAGCAGCAGGCGGGTGACGTTGCACATCTCCCGGCGCTCGTAGATGCCCTCGGTGCGGTAGCGGTCGATCATGCGGCTGATCAGGTCGTCGCCGGGGTTCTCCTCCTTGCCGGCGACGAGCTCCTCCAGGTAGACGCCGACGCGGGTGATGGCGTCGGCCCGCTGGGCGGCGGTGCTGTTGCCGCCGAAGAGGATGTCGGTGCAGGAGTGCAGGTAGTCCTGGTCCTTGGAGGGGATGCCGAGGATCTCGCAGACGATCGTCATCGGGACGCGCAGGGCGAGCATGTGCACCAGGTCCACCGGCGGGCCGGCGGCGAGCATCTTGTCGATGCACTCGTCGACGATCTCCTGCATGCGCGGGCGCAGGGTGCGCACCCGCTGCTTGGTGAACTCGCCCGAGAGGGCGGCCATCCGGCGGTGCAGGGTGTGCTTCGGCGGGTCCCAGCCGATGAACGAGCCCTCGGTGCGGAACTGCTGGGGGACGTCGATGTAGTACGGGAAGCCCTCGTGCGCGCGGTCGGAGCTCGCGCGGGCGTCGGTCAGCAGGGCCTTGACGTCCTCGTACCGGGTGACCACCCAGGCGGTCCGCCCGGTGGCGAGCCGAACCTTCTTGATCGGCTCGGTTGCTCGAATCTCCGCGTACTCCTTCGGCGGTGCCATCGGGCAGCCGCGGTGCCAGGGGAACTCCGGGAGTTCGGTGGCGGACTCGGTCATCGTGTTTCCCTTCTGGGTCGTCTCGTCAGTCAGCTTCGCCCTGGCGGCTGGAGCCGGGATGGACGCGCTCTCGAACCGGGGTTCGGGCTGCTCGATCGGGGTGCCGGTCACCTCAACGGGCCGAAGAACGAACGGAGTTCGTCGACCAGGACGTCCGGGCACTCGATCGCGGGGAAGTGCCCGCCGTGCTCAGCGTCCCGCCAGTGGCGCAGGTCGGTGAAGCGGCCCTCGATCCACGGCCGGGGCATCCGGACGTCCTTGGGGAAGACCGTGACGCCGGTGGGCACCTCGACCCGGTGCATCGGCACCTTGTGGTGGCTCTCCCAGTACAGCCGGGCCGAGGAGGTGCCGGTGTTGGTCAGCCAGTACAGGCTGGCGGTGTCGAGCAGGCGCTCGCGCGGGACGGCCTGCTCCAGGTCCCCGTCGTGGTCGGTCCATGACCAGAACTTCTCGGCGATCCAGGCGAGTTGGGCGACGGGGGAGTCCGCGAGGCCGTAGCCGAGGGTCTGCGGGCGGGTGGCCTGGAGGGTGGAGTAGCCGCTCTCCTGGGCCTGGAAGGTCTTGAGGGCGGCCAGGCCCGCGTAGTCCCGGGCGTCGAGCTCGACCTGGCCCTCGGGCGGGGCGGCGAAGGCCATCGTGACGTGGATGCCGGCCAGGCGTGCGGCGTCGGAGTGGCCCAACTGGGCGGTGACGAAGGCGCCCCAGTCGCCGCCGTGCGCCGCGTAGCGCTCGTAGCCGAGGCGGCGCATCAGCTCGGACCAGGCGTCCGCGATCCGCTCCACGCCCCAACCCGGGCCCGAGGGGCGGTCGGTGAAGCCGTAGCCGGGCAGCGAGGGGATCACCAGGTGGAAGGCGTGCGCCGGGTCCTCCGGCTCGGTGAGCGGCTTGACCAGGTCGGTGAACTCGGCGACGCTGCCCGGCCATCCGTGGGTGATCAGCAGCGGCAGCGCGTCCGGGTGCGGGGAGCGCACGTGCAGGAATTGCACGCCGAGCCCGTCGATCTCGGTGCGGAACTGCGGCAGGTCGTTGAGCCGCTTCTCGACGGCGCGCCAGTCGTAGGCGTGCGCCCAGTGCTCGCCCAACTCCCGGACGTAGGACAGCGGGACGCCCTGCGACCAGTCGGGGACGGCCTCGGCGTCGGGCCAGCGCGCCCCATCGAGGCGCCGGCGCAGGTCGGCCAGCGCCTCGTCGGGGATCTCGATGCGGAACGGGGTGACGGTGTCGTCGCTCGAGCGGTGCTCGGTCATGCGGGTGCCTCCGGGCGGGGGGAGTCGACTCGGTACGGCCCGAGGGTGCGCAGACGCGGTCGAGGACTCCTCGAAGAGCGCGCTACCGGCTCGATGCCCGTTCCCGGCTCGATGCCCGCTACCGGCTGTAGCGCGCGACCAGTTCGCGCTTGAGCACCTTGCCGCTGGCCCCGAGCGGCAGCTCCTCGACGAACTCCACCAGCCTCGGGTACTTGTACGCGGCCAGCCGCTCCCGCCCCCAGGCCACCAGCCGGGCGCCGAGGTCCGGGCCCGGCTCCTCGCCCGCCACCGGCACCACCACGGCGCACACCTCCTCGCCGTGCATCCGGTGCGGCACGCCGATGACGGCGACCTGGGCGATCGACGGGTGGCGGATCAGCACCTCCTCCACCTCGCGCGGGTAGACGTTGTACCCCCCGCGCAGCACCATGTCCTTCTTGCGGTCGACGACGCTCAGCGTCCCCTCGGCGTCCTTGCGCCCGAGGTCCCCGGAGCGGAACCAGCCGTCCACCAGTACTTCTTCGGTGGCCTCCGGACGGTTGAGGTAGCCGGCCATCACGTTGTGGCCGCGCACCACGATCTCTCCGACCTCCCCGGCGGGCAGCAGCTCGATCCGGCCCTCCACGTCGGCCCGGGCGATCTCCACCTCCACACCCCAGATCGGGTGGCCGACGGTGCCCGGGCCGCCGGGGCGGCGGCGCTGGCGGTAGGCGACCACCGGGGAGGTCTCGGTGAGGCCGTAGCCCTCGAAGATCGGGCAGCCGAACTCCGCCTCGAAGGACTCCAGCACGCTCACCGGCAGCGCCGAGCCGCCCGAGTAGGCGCGCTGCAGCGGGGGGCGGTCGGCGCTGTCCCGGGCGGCGTCGAGCAGGGCGAGGTACATCGTCGGCACGCCCATGAACACCGTGCAGCCGTGCACGGTCATCAGCTCCAGGGCCCTGGGCCCGTCGAACCTCGGCATCAGTACCAGGGTCGCTCCGGCCCGGAAGCAGGTGAGCATCCCGCAGATCTGGCCGAAGGTGTGGAACAGGGGCAGGCAGCCGAGCAGCACGTCGTGCTCGCGGAACTCGAACGGCGAGACCATGGTGGTGACCACGTTCATCACCACGTTCAGGTGGGTGAGCATCGCGCCCTTGGGCCGGCCGGTGGTGCCGGAGGTGTACAGGACGAGGGCGAGGTCCCCGGGCTCGCGGGGCTCGGCCCGCTCCACCGGATCGGCGTGGTCGGCCAGGACGTCCAGGCGGACGGAGTCCCCGCGCTGCTCCAGCCCGATCGCCAGGACCCGCACGTCGGCGGCGGCCGCCGCCTTGCCGCCCTGGTCCAGGAGCGGCGCGTCGCAGATCAGCGCCCGCGCGCCGGAGTCGCGCAGCACGTACTCGATCTCGCCCGCGCGCAGCAGCGCGTGCACGGGCACGGCGACCGCGCCGAGGGCCAGCACCCCGAAGTAGGCGGCCGGGAACTCGGGGGTGTTGGTGAGCAGCAGGGCCACGCGGTCGCCCGGGCCGATGCCGAACCGTCCGAGCACCGCGGCGTAGCGCCGGGCCCGCTCCCAGAGCCGGCGGTACGTCACCTCCTCGGTCCCGAACACGAGGGCGGGGTGGTCGGGGCGGCGTACGGCGGAATCGGCGAGTACGGCCGCGACGGAAATCATGTCGACCTCCTGATACGGGAGCAGGGAATTCGAGATTCGCACGGGCCGGTCATTCCCCGGTAATTGATTCCGGTGCGGCCGGTCCACTCGCCTTCGAGGGCTCCTCGACGCGCCGTCGAGGGGGTTCGCGGACCTTTTGGATCCTCCATTCGGGGAAGCCAGAAATCCGACCACTCCAGAAAGCGAGTTGACGATGACCCAGCACGTGGACTTCTTCACCCGTGAGATCGAGGAACTCGGGCAGAGCAAGCGGGAATTCCTGGAGATCGGTCGGCGCGCCGGGCACTTTCCCGCCGCGGTCGCCCGTGACGGCGGCGTCGACGCGGAGATCAACGTCTGGTGCAGCAACGACTACCTGGGCATGGGCCAGCACCCGGCCGTGCTCACCGCCATGAAGGACGCCATCGACAGCCACGGCGCAGGCTCCGGCGGCTCCCGCAACATCGGCGGCACCAACCACTTCCACGTCCAGCTGGAGGAGGAGCTCGCCGCCTGGCACGGCAAGGACGCGGCCGCGCTGTTCACCTCGGGCTACAACGCCAACGACGGCGCGCTCACCATCCTCGCCGGCCGGATGCCGAACACCCTGGTGTTCTCGGACGAACTGAACCACGCCTCGATCATCGACGGACTGCGGCACAGCCGCGCCGAGAAGAAGATCTTCCGCCACAACGACGTGGCCCACCTCGAGGAGCTGCTCGCCGCGGCCGACCCGGACCGCCCGAAGCTCGTCGTCCTGGAGTCGGTGTACTCCATGTCCGGGGACATCGCCCCCCTCGCCGAGATCGCCGAGGTCTCCCGCCGCTACGGCGCGACCACCTTCATCGACGAGGTGCACGCCGTCGGCATGTACGGCCCCGAGGGCGCGGGCATCGCCGCCCGCGACGGGCTGGCGGACGAGTTCACCGTCGTCATGGGCACCCTCGCCAAGGGCGTCGGCGCCATCGGCGGGTACATCGCGGGCCCGAGCGCCGTCATCGAGGCCGTGCGCAGCTTCTCCCGCTCCTTCGTCTTCACCACCTCGCTGCCGCCGGCGCTGGCCGCGGGCGCGCTCGCCGCCGTGCGCCACCTGCGCGCCAGCTCCGAGGACCGCGACCGCCTGCACGCCAACGCGGACCTGCTGCACACCCTGCTGCAGGAGCGGGGCATCCCGTTCGTCTCCCCCCAGTCGCACATCGTCGCCGTGTTCGTCGGCCACGAGGCGCGCTGCAAGGAAGCCTCGGCCAAGCTGCTGTCGGAGCACGGCATCTACGTGCAGGCCATCAACGCGCCGAGCGTGCGCGCGGGCGAGGAGATCCTGCGCGTCGCGCCGTCCGCCACCCACAGCACCCGGGACGTGGAGCAGTTCGTCGAGGCGCTGGACAAGGTCTGGCAGGAGCTCGAGCTGGAGCGCACCCGCTGAGTTGTCTGACGCAGCATCAGGAACAGTCCACCCGACCGTCATTCGAGGACCTCGGGCGACCATGCGCCTGCCTCTTCCCGCCTACGGAGATTGGAACGCCATGGCAGCCCACCTTCCCGCCGACACCGGCCAGTACGTGACGGCGATCCTCGACAACCTGAACACGCGCCCGGAGCGGACCGCGCTGCGGTGGCGGGGCAGGACCGTCACCGCGGCCGAACTGCACCGGGCCGTCACCGGCGCCGCCGAGGGCCTGCGCGGCCTCGGCGTCGGCCCCGGCACGGCCGTCGGCCTGCTGACCGAGCCCAACGGCCCGCTCGGGCTGATCGGCCGGTACGCGGCCAACCTGCTGGGCGCGACGGTGCTGTACGTCCGTTCAACCAACCCCGGCCCCGACTCGCCGGAGCTGCCGGCCGCCGACCAGGCGGACATCCTGCGGGTCAGCCGGGCCGACCTCCTGCTGGTCGACGCGGCCAACACGCCGCGCGGCAGGGAGGTGGCCGCCCTGCTGGACGGCGCGGTCGCGGTGGCCGCCCTGGACGAGGCCGGGCAGGTCGAGAGCGTCCTCGCGGGCGTCGCCGCCGGGCAGCGCGAGGAGGCGGCCGTCCCGGGGGGCGCGGTGGTGATCTTCACCAGCGGCAGCAGCGGCCGGCCCAAGGGCGTGGTCAAGTCCTTCGCCGCCTGGAACGGCGCCGTGCTCTCCGCCTACCAGTACTTCCCCGCGCAGACCTTCCTGGTGATCACCCCGGTCGGCCACGCCGTCGGCCCGCTGCTGGACATCGTCCTCGCCGCGGGCGGCGCCCTGGTGCTGCACCAGCGCTTCGACGCCGGCGAGACCCTGCGCGCCGTCGCCGAGGAGGGGATCAACTCCACCTACATGGCCACCCCGCAGCTCTACGCCCTGCTCGACCACCCGGACCTCGCGACCACCGACCTGTCCACCCTGCGCCAGGTCACCTACGGCGGCTGCCCTGCCTCGCCCCGGCGGCTCGCCCAGGCGCTCGCCGGCCCCTTCGGCGAGATCCTGGTGCAGACGTACGGGACCAGCGAGGCCGGCAGCATCGCGCTGCTCGGCTCGCCCGAGCACCAGAAGCCCGAACTGCTCCCCAGCGTCGGCCGCCCCTTCCCCGGGGTGGAGGTGCGCATCCTGGACCCGGAGACGGCCGAGGAGCTGCCCGCCGGGGAGACCGGCGAGGTGGTGATGCGCTCGGCGCACGTCATGAGCGGCTACCTGGCCGACCCGGAGCTCACCGCCCGTACGGTGCGCGACGGTTGGCTCCACACCGGGGACCTCGGGTACACCGGCGAGGACGGCCACCTGTTCCTCGTCGGCCGGATCAGCGACGTCATCAAGTCCCGCTCGGAGCGCATCCACCCGGCCGCCGTCGAGAAGGCGCTGACGGCCCACCCGGCGATCGCCGACGCGACCGTGTACGGCGTCACCGACGAGGACGGGCTGGAGTTCGTCCACGCCGCCGTCGTCCTCGCCCCCGGCGCGACCGTCGGGGCCGACCAACTCCGCGCGCATGTCGGCGAGTTGCTCAGCCCGCTGCACGCGCCGGTGCGCATCGTCGCGCTCCCGTCGCTGCCGCTGAGCGAGTCCGGCAAGCTCGACCGGGCGCAGATCCGCCGGCTCGACCGGACGGCGACCGCCCTGGGCGATGCGTGAGTTCCGGGTCCTCGGCCCGCTGGAGGTGGTCGACGGCCACCGCCGGCTGCCGCTGCGCGGCGCCAACCGCCGGGCCGCGCTCGGCTACCTGCTGCTGAACCCCAACCGGGTGGTGGCCACCGGCGAACTCGTGACGGCCCTGTGGCCGCACGGGGCGCCGCCCACCGCCCGCAAGATGCTGCACAACGCGGTGTGCGGGCTGCGCGCCACCCTGGGGGAGGGTGGCGCGGCACTGGAGAGCCGGCCGCCCGGCGCTGTGCTGCTCAGCCGCCCGCCGGGCTATGTGCTCCGCCTCGACGCCGACAGCCTGGACCTGGCGCGCTTCCGCCGCCTGGCGGGCGCCGGCCGCTCCGCCCTGGCCGCCGGGGCCTGGGTGCGGGCGGCCGCCCTGCTCGGCCAGGCGCTGTCGCTGTGGCGCGGCTGCGCCCTGGCCGACCTGGCCGAGGCCGGGATCGCCTGGCCCGAACTGCGCGGGCTGGAGGGCGAGCGGACGGCAGCCCTGGAGGACCGCTTCGAGGCCGAACTCGCCCTGGGCCGCCACCACGAGGTGGTCGCCGAGCTGGAGGCCGAGGCCCGGCGCGACCCGGCCCGGGAGCGGCTCGCCTCCCTGCTCGCCCTGGCCCTCTACCGGTGCGGGCGCCAGGTCGCCGCGCTGGAGTTCTTCCGGCTCCACCGGGCCGCGTTGCGCGAGGAGTTGGGCCTGGAGCCCGGACGGGGGCTGCGCGAGCTGGAGCGGGCGATCCTCAACCACCACCCCTCCCTGGGACCGCCTCCGGGCGGTCCCAGGTCCAGGGACGGCCCGGAGCTGGAACTCCTGCACTCGGTGCTCCGGGTGGCCCGGCGGGAGCGGCGCCCGTACCTGGTGACGGTGCTCGGGCGGGCCGGTACGGGCAAGAGCCGGCTGCTCGCACGGCTGGACGAAACCATCGACCGTGACGAACGTTCGTACGTCGACGTGTTCGAGGACATCCACCGCGCGGGAGAAGCGGTCCTGGAATCCATCGGCCGAACAGCGGAGATGCCCGGCCCGGCGCGACTGATCATTGCGACCGCCCGGCCCGAGCTCATCGAACAACGGCCCGACTGGGGCAGCGGCAGAAACCAACTGACCATCACGCTCGACCAATTCGAGCCGGACTATAGCGCGGCTTTCTAGAGTCGCGATGTGTATGGAGCGTCCCGTCTCACCCCCGTGGACGGGACGCAATTGAGAGGGAGAGCCACATGGCTTTGGATCAGAAAACGCAGTTGGACCAGAAATCCCAGGGGTCACAGCAGCAGGCCGGAAGCTGGGGCCAGGAGTCCGACACCCCGCCGGACCCGAAGCGCTGGATCGCGCTCGCCGTCATCCTCACCGCCGCCTTCATGGACATGCTCGACGTCACCATCGTGAACGTCGCCGTGCCCTCGGTGCGCGAGGACCTGTCGGCGGGCTACTCGGCGATCCAGTGGATCACCGCCGGGTACCAACTCGCGTTCGCCCTGCTGCTCATCAGCGGCGGGCGCTTCGGCGACATCTTCGGCCGCAAGAAGGTCTTCATGCTGGGCACGGCCGGCTTCACGCTGGCCTCCCTGCTCAGCGGCATCTCGACCAGCCCCGGCATGCTGGTCGGCTCGCGCATCCTCCAGGGTGTGTTCGCGGCGATCATCGTCCCGCAGATCCTGTCGATCATCCACGTCACGTTCCAGGGCAAGGAACGGGTCAAGGCGTTCGCGATGTTCGGCTCGATCTCGGGCTTCGCGGCCGTGGCGGGCCTCTGCTTCGGCGGCCTGCTCGTCCAGGCGGACGTGTTCGGCCTCGGCTGGCGCGCGATCTTCCTGGTCAACCTGCCCATCGGCATCGGTGCGCTGCTCGTTGGTAGTCGGAAGATCAACGAGTCCCGCAACCCGCAGGCGCTCAAGCCCGACTTCGTCGGCATGGGCCTGGCCACACTCGGCCTGCTCATGCTGCTCTTCCCGCTCACCCAGGGCCGGGAGGAGGGCTGGCCGGTCTGGGGCTGGGTCTCGATGGGCCTCGCCGCGCCGGTGCTCGCCGCCTTCGTCTGGCACCAGCACCGCAAGACCGCCCGGGACGACTCCCCGCTGATGCCGGTGCGGCTGTTCAAGAGCCGGGTGTTCTCCGCCGGCCTCTCCGTGCAGATCGCCTTCAACGTCGCCAGCGGCGTCTGGTTCCTGGCCTGGACGCTCTACCTCCAGGTCGGCCTGGGCTGGACCCCGATGCACGCGGGCCTCACCGCCCTGCCCTTCTGCATCGGCGCCTTCTCCGGCGCCGCGTCCTCCATGACGGTCTTCGTGCCGCGCATCGGACGCGGGGTGCTGGCGCTCGGCGCCGGGCTCATCATCGTCGCCCTCGGCACGTACGGGCTGCTCGCCGACCACTACGGCCGCGAGCTGCACTCCTGGCAGATGATCCTGCCGCTGCTGGTCTTCGGCTTCGGCTTCGGCCTGATCGCCTCGCCGATCCCGCGCCTGGTGCTCACCGCCGTGCCGTGGCAGGACGCCGGCTCCGCCTCGGGCCTCATCAACACCGCCCAGCAGCTCGGCGCGGCGATCGGCACGGCGCTCGCCTCCGTCGCGTTCTTCGGCATCCTGTCCAACCACGCCGCCACCTCCGCCGACACCACCATGGACCAGCTGCGCCAACGGCTGACCGCGGCCCAGGTGGCGCCGGAGCGGCTCGACCCGCTGATCGCGGACTTCAAGGCGTGCAGCGTCGCCGCCGCCGTCCAGAAGGACCCGTCGGAGGTGCCGGACGCCTGCCGTGCGCTCGCCTCCGAGCCCAAGGCGGCGGCCGCGTTCGCGGAGGCCGGGCAGACGGCCACCTCGGACAACTTCGGCACCGCGTTCCGCGTCTCGCTCGGGGCGGTGATGGGGCTGGCGGCCGTGGCTGGGCTGCTCGGCTTCCTGCTGCCCAAGAAGAAGAAGGAGGAGGAGCAGGCGAAGGCCGCCTGGTGACCGGCGTGCCGCCCGCCAGAGCGCACAGAGCCCGCGAACGCCGCGTACGGACCCCTGTCCGTACGCGGCGTTCGCTGTTCCCCGGGATCGTCCGGGCCCCGAGCAGGGGTGCGGGCGCCCGCGAGCCGAGGTCCATCGGGGTTCGAGGTACCGCTGAGACCGTCGGGTCCCCGGGCTCCCCGCCCGCAGATCACGTACCCGGATCACCGCACTGGGAGGAGCAGGCCATGACCCTGGCCTACGTAACGCACCCGATGATGGCGCACGAAGTCGGCTCGGGTGTCGACCTGTACGAGCGCCACGAGGTCGTACGGGACCTCTACCGCCAGGTCACCGAATGGACCGGCATCGACGTGGAGCGCCTGCTGCGCGAGGGCCCCGAGGCCGAGCTCGCCGCCGTTGCACCGGTCTGCCAGGCCCTGCTCTCGCTGGCCGTCCACGACGTGCTGGCCTCCCTCGGCATCCGCCCGCAGGTGCTGGCCGGCATGAGCCTCGGCAACGTCGTCGGCGCCTGCATGGCCGGCGCGATCGACCGCAGGGAGCTGTTCGTCTACCTCGCCGAGACCTCCGCCCCGCAGCAGATGCTCCCGCGCGTGCCCGGCCGCGAGGCGTTCCCCGACGGCGACGGCCGCGGCGGCGAGGCGTCCACCGTGATCATGCTCGCCATCCCCTTCGACCGGGACCCGGCCGAGTACGCCCTGGAGGCCGGCGGCGGCGCCCTGCACCTCGTCTCCGACATGGGCCCGGCCGACCCGGCGCTGAAGTTCCGCCGGGTCTGCTTCGGCGGTCTGCGCTCCGACGTGGACAAGTACCTCGCCGGGCTCCCCGCCGAGCAGCAGCCGTTCGCCGTCACCGACGTCCCGCTGACCCCGCACAGCCCGCTGCGCCAGGCGTACGTCGAGGAGGTGATCGACCCGATCCTCGCCGGGATGACCTTCAGCGACCCGGACCGTCCGGTCGTCTCCTGCCTCGACCGGAGCACGCTCACCACCGGAGAGCAGGTCCGCACCCTGCTGCGCGAGAACCACCTGCGCGCCGCCTCGCTGCCCTTCATCAGCGACGGCCTGGAGCGCCACGGCGTCTCCGCGTACTTCGTCGTCGGCCCCTCCATCGCCGGCCGGTACGCCAAGCAGATCACCGAGTCCAAGAAGGCCGGGGAGATCCCGATGATCCCGGTGGAGAACCTGGAGCAGCTCCAGGCCGCCATCGAGGCGCTGTACGAACTCAACGTGGACCTCGGGGTGGCGGCGTGAGCACCGACACCGGGACGACCTGGCCCACGACCGTCGAGGAGTTCCTCGAGGTCGACCTCGACGAGTGGACCCGCCGGATCGTCGCCCGCCACTTCCACCCGGAGACCGGCAGCCCCTTCTGGCTCGCCCGCCGCGCCAAGCTGCCCTTCGACCCGCTGGGCATCACCACCTACGCGGAGCTGGAGCGCTTCGGCCCGTTCCCGATGGACGAGATGACCAGCTGCGACCCGCGCGACCTCGTGCCGCTGGCCAACCCGCGCCCGCTCACCGGCCAGATCTGGGACTCCGGCGGCACCACCGGCACCCCCAAGCGCCTCTACTACACCGAGGCCCTGATGGCCGAGCGCGAGGTCTGGCGCGAGTACGCCGACCACGCCGCCGGGTTCGAGGACGGCAAGGTCTGGCTCAACGCCATGCCCACCGGCCCGCACTTCGCCGGCACCCCGCCGATCACCGCCGCCCGCGCCGGCAAGGCGTTCGTCTACGGCATCGACATGGACCCGCGCTGGGTCAAGCGGATGCTCCGCCAGGGCCGCCCGGCCGACGCGCGCGAGTACACCGACCACATCCTCGAGCAGATCGTCGAGGTCCTGTCGACCCGTGAGGTCGACTACCTGGCCACCTCGCCCGCCCTGATGCAGGCGCTGTGCCGCCAGCACCCCACGGCGCTCAAGGACGTGCGGGGAGTGCGGATGTCCGGCACCCAGATCACCCCGCGCATGTTCCAGGAGTACCGCGACGTGGTCGGCGAGGACTTCATCATCCTGCGCCGCTACGGCAACACCATGGCCGACGCCGGGATGGGCCTCGGCGTCGAGGAGGGCGGCGAGATCCTGCCCTACCGCACCGCCTACCCCTTCACCACCATGCGCATCGTCGACCCGGACGACTGGCGCAGCCCGGTCGAGGACGGCGTGTACGGGCAGGTGTGCGTCACCGTGCTCCACCCCGACCACTTCCTGCCCAACATGCTGGAGCGCGACGAGGCGCTGCGCCGCCCGATCGAGGGCTGGCCGGTGGACGGCGTCGCCAACGTGCGGCCGCTGATCCGCACCCGGGCCTCGGCTCCGGAAGGCATCTACTAGCGGGCCCGCAGGGCTCCGCCGGAACCGGAAGGAGAAGCCGTTGCCCCCAATGACCGACGACCTTGCCACCGATGACCTTGTCACTGACGACCATGTCACCGATGACCTTGCCACCGACGAACGGACCGTTGTCCTGGCCGGTGTGGGCGGGGACGCCCACTCGGTCGGCCTGATCATCCTCAACCGGGTGCTCGTGCGCGCCGGGTACCGGGTGCGCTACCTCGGCAACCAGTGCCCGGTGCCGGACATCTGCCGGGCGGCGCAGGACGCCGACGCCGTCCTCGTCTCGAACATGGACGGGCACGCCCGCTACTACCTCGACGACCTGGCCGCCGTCCGGGCCGAACTGGGCGGCGCGGGTGCGCTGTGGTACCTCGGCGGGAACCCGTCGCTGTCCAACACCGAGGAGGAGGCGGAGGAGCTGCGGGGCCTCGGCTTCGACCGGGTCTTCCTCGGCTTCACCGACCAGAGCACCACCCTGACCCTGCTCGCCGGGGACCTGCGCGGCCGCCCGTCCCGCTCCGGCGGGTCGCGGCGGCTCGCCGGCCCGGCCGGCTCGGCCGCGGGCGCCTCCGCCCCGGGCGGGCGGTCCGGCCGGGGTGCCGGGTTCCGCCTGCCCGAGTCCGGGCGGCCCTTCGACGAGATCCGCGACGAGGTGCTGATGCTCTGGCGCACCGGCGCCGGCGCGCGCAGCCTCGCCGACAACGCCGAGGTGCTGCACCGCCGCACCTGGCTGGCCGACCGGCAGCGGGAGGCCCGCCAGGACGGGCGCATCCTCGTCCAGCCGCGCACCGGCGTCTCCGGCGACGAGGGCCAGCGCCGGCTGTTCCGCGCGATGCGGGCCGCCGGGGCGGACGTCCTCTCCTTCCAGATCGACTCCCTGACCCGCAACGGCGCGCACCAGGAGATCGAACTGCTGGAGAAGGGCGAGCAGTTGAGGGCCGGGCGGCCGATCGCCCTGAACGGTTACCCGGCCGTCAACCGGGGCGTCGCCGCGATGCGCCGGATGACCGAGGAGTTCCGGGACGTCCCCCTCCAGGTGCGCCACTCCACCCGGGACTCCCGGTTGCTCGCCGAGGTGTCCTTCGCGGCCGGGGTGGCGGGCTTCGAGGGCGGCCCGATCACGTACAACCTGCCGTACTTCCGGGACTACCCGCCGGCCGAGGCCATCGAACTGTGGCGCTACGTCGACCGGTTGGCAGGGATCTACCACGAGCGCCACGGCGTGGTGATCGACCGGGAGTTCTTCGGCGTCCTCACCGCCACCCTGATCCCGCCGAGCCTGGCGGCCGTCGTCAACGTGCTGGAAGCGCTGCTCGCGGCCGCCCAGGGCGTGGTGTCGGTCTCCCTCGGCTACGCCGAACAGGGCAACCGGGCCCAGGACATCGCGGCCGTACGGGCGTTGCGCCTGCTCGGCCGGGAGTACCTGGACCGGTTCGGCTTCGGGGACGTCCAGGTGCACACCGTCTTCCACCAGTACATGGGCGCGTTCCCGCTGGACGCCGACAAGGCCCGGCAACTGCTGGTCGGTTCGGCCCGCACGGCCAGGCTCAGCGGCGCGGAGCGGGTGATGGTGAAGTCCCACATGGAGGCGATCCGCATCCCCTCCGAGCAGGACAACGCCGACAGCGTCCGGCTGGTCGTCGGCGCGGTCGACGACGCGGACCGGCTGGACGAACCGGCCGAGGTCGAGTTCGAACTCGCCCTGGTGCTGGCCGAGTCGAGGGCCCTGCTGGACGCGGCGCTGCGGCTGGGCCACGGCAGCTTCGAGGCGGCGGTGGTCCGGGCGATCGAGGCCGGGATCATCGACGTGCCGTTCTCGCCGAGCCGGTGGAACGCCGGGCAGGTGCTCTCGGTGCGCGACCTCTCCGGGGCCGTCCGCTTCGCCGACCACGGCGCGCTGCCGCTGCCGGCCGAGGTCGCGGCCGTCCACCGGGACCTGGTGGCGCGGCGCTCGGGCAGCGGCGGCACCCCGCTGGAGCAGCTGATCGAGGCGGACATCCTCGACGTCGCCCGCGGCGCCTTCGCCGACTGGCCGCTGGACGGGCGGCCTTCGGGCGAACGGCCTTCGGGTGGACGGCCGGTAGGCGGGCGGCACCCGGTGGCGGCGGGAGCCGCCCGTCCGGCGGCCTCGGTCAGCTGAACACCCGCCTCAGCCGAACACCACCTCGAGGGTCTGCGACTCCTCGGCCGCGAAGCCGAGCAGTCGCAGACCCTCCGCCTCCACCGCCTCGAGGGCCCCCGCCGTGAGGGTCTCGAAGGGCTCGACGGTCAGCGTCGCCGTGTCCTTCACCCGGTCGATCCGCCACCGGCCGCGCACCGTGCCGTCGACCAGGACGGTCGCCGCGACCAGCCCGTTCTTGGTGTGGGTGATCTGCCGGTACTCGTCGCTGATCACCCGGCGGCGGTCGGCGAAGGCGACCATCAGGTTGTCGAACTCGGGCAGGAAGCGCACCGGCGTCTCCGTGCCCGCGTCCGGCAGCGGGCCGTCCGGCAGGTCGAACAGCTCCACGCCCTGCTCGTCGGTGAACCGCCGCAGCTGCGGCCGCAGCCGGTCCACCACCTCCGCCAGCCGGGTCAGCCCCGACCACGCCTGCACGTCCTTGACCGAGGCGGGCCCGTACGCGGCGAGGTAGCGCAGGATCATCGGGCCCGGGTCGCTCTCCGTGGCGATGTTGCGGCCCAGCCACGCCTCGTCCGTGGTGCACGGCACCGAGCCGTACGAGCGCCACAGCCCGCCCGGCGGCACCTGCACCAGCGGCAGCAGGTAGTGCACGGTGTACATCAGCGCCGCCGCGTCGGTGTCGGGCCAGCGCTCGTGCAGCGCGGCCTTCAGCTCCTTGTTGTTCATCGGCTGCGCGGCGAGCAACTTGCGCCCCTCGGCGAGCAGTTCGGCCTGGTCCAGATGGGCCGTCTTCTTGCCGAAGTGGCTGCGCTGGGCGCGCTCGCGCACTGGCTGGAAGAGCGGGCGCAGCGTCAGGAAGTCCTCGGCGGTGACGAGGTGCAGGGTGGCCCGCATCATGCCGGTGCGCACCACCAGCCGGTCCTGGATCAGCTGCGTCAGCTCGGGGTGGGTGAACTCGGCGAGCCGCGTCCACAGCGAGAAGTACGGCGGGTCGGGCACCTGCGACTGCAGCCCGATCAGGTGCCGCAGCGCCTCCAGCGGCGGGCACTTCCACGGCTCCAGCAGCCCCTGCCGGTGGAGGGTGGCGCGGTTGAGGGCGCGCCGGTCGAGCACGGTGGACATCGGGTGGCATCTCCTGGTCGGGCCGACAGCCGGGCGCCCTCCACGCTAGGGCAGGGCGCTCGCGGACGGCTCGAACGGGGCCTTCTAGCGCCAGTCGGTCCGGTTTCGAGCGCTCCGGTGTCCTGTGTGCGCCATGAAGGTCAGTGATGTCGTACTCGTACCCGGACTGGGCGGTTTCTTCCACGACGATCTGGCGGCGATCCGCGGCGGTGCCGTCGCGGACGGCCAGTGGTACCGCGGACGGCCCGTCACCTCCGGATTCAGCTCCGTCCGCACCCCGGCCCGCGCCCTGGGCATCGGCCTGCGTCTGGAGGACGGGCGGATCGCCTGGGGCGACGCCATGGCCGTCCAGTACGCGGGCCTCGACGGGCGCGACCCGCTCGACGGGCCGGGGGAGGGGGCTCTCGGCGAACTGCGGGACGTCCTCGTCGGGTTGGAGGTCGACGCCTTCCGCCCGGCGCTCGCCGAGGTGCTCGCGGCCCTGCCCGAAGCCCTGCCCGGGGCCGGCGCCGCGCTGCGCTACGGCCTCAGCCAGGCGCTGCTCGGCGCCGCCGCGCAGGCCGGTAGCCGCACGATGTGCGAGGTGCTGTGCGCCGAGTACGACCTGCCCGTCGTCGTCGAGCCGGTGCCGGTGTACGCGCAGACCGGGGACGAGCGCTACGGCAACGCGGACAAGATGATCATCAAGCGGGTCGACGCCCTGCCGCACGGACTGATCAACAACCGGGCCAAGTTCGGCGCCGAGGGCGAGAAGCTGCTCGCCTACGTCGGCTGGCTCGCGGAGCGGATCACCCTGCTCGGCGGCGCCGACTACCGGCCCGTCCTGCACTTCGACTGCTACGGCCAGCCCGGCGCGGCCTTCGACGGGGACCTCCCGCGCGTCGCCGAGTACCTGGAGCGCGTCGAACGGGCCGCGGGCGGGCTGGCCGTCCGGATCGAGGCGCCGATCGACCTCGCCGGCCGGGAGGCCCAGATCGAGGGGATGCGCCGGCTGCGGGAACTGCTGCGCGAACGCGGCTGCGGTGTAGGGATCGTCGCCGACGAGTGGTGCAACACCCTCGAGGACATCGACGCCTTCGTCAGCGCCGGGGCCTGCGACCTCCTCCAGGTGAAGATGCCCGACGTCGGCACCGTCGAGGACAGCGTGCTCGCCGTGCTCCGCTGCCGCGCGGGCGGAGTCGGCGCCGTGCTCGGCGGCAGCTGCACCGAGACCGACCGCTCCGCCCGTACGTCCGTCCACGTGGCGCTGGCCAGCCGGCCGGAGGTGCAGCTCGCCAAGCCCGGCATGGGGGTGGACGAGGCGCTGATGATCGTGCGCAACGAGCAGGCGCGGACGCTGGCGGTGCTCGCCGCGTCCCGGTAGACGAAGGGAAGCCCCCGGTGCCGCGGCACCGGGGGCTTCCTCGTGCGGTGTCAGACCTGGCGGCGTCAGACGTGGCCGTGTCAGACGTGGCCGTGTCAGACCTGGCGGTCGGGCAACTGGACCTCCAGGCCGCACAGGGCGCGGGTGACCTCCAGCTGGCAGCTGAGGCGGCTGTTGTCGCGGCGGGGGACGGCGGTGCAGTCGAGCACCTCGTCCTCCAGCTCGTGGACGGGCGGCAGCTCGATCGAGCCGTCCTCGGGGACGTACACGTGGCAGGTGCCGCACATCCCGGCGCCGCCGCACTCGGCGACGATGCCCTTGATGCCCCGGGAGACGGCCCCTCGCATCACGCTCAGGCCCTCCGGCACATCGACGACCTCGATCCGGCCGTCCGCACTCCGATAGCTGATCTCAGGCATGCCGTCTCCTCGAACGCTTGGTCGTGAGTCGGATGCACTCTGGCAAGCCGGGCTGGAAGGCGGCTGGAGTTGCGGCGGACGTTCGACCGCTCCTTGAGCCGGTGTCCACGCTCGTGCCGGACGGTTCGCGCATGACCACACACACGACCGGCCGCCCGATCGCGCCCCCGCAGGCGATCACGCAGCGGCTGGGGCTGATCCTCTTCGTCTGCTGCGCGGGGCAGTTCCTGGTGGTGCTCGACAGCTCGGTGGTGAACGTCGCGCTGCCGCTCATCGACCACAGCCTCCACCTCGGCGCGGGCAGCCTGCACTGGGTGGTGAACTCCTACACCGTCGTCTTCGCCGGGGCGCTGCTCCTCGGCGGCCGCCTCGCCGACCTGTACGGGCGCCGGCGCCTGCTGCTGCTCGGCATCGGCCTGTTCACGCTGGCCGCCCTGGTCGGGGGCCTGGCGAGCAACCCGGCGATCCTGGTCACGGCCCGCGGCTTCCAGGGCCTCGGCTCCGCCATCATGGCGCCGTCCACGCTGACCGTCCTCGGCACCGTCTTCACCGAACCCGGCGCGCGGGCACGGGCGTTCGGCCTCTGGAGCGCCGTCGCCGGGGCCGGCGGCGCGGTCGGCGTGCTGGCGGGCGGCGTCATCGCCGAGTGGTTCTCCTGGCGCTGGACCCTGCTCGCCAACGTCCCCGTCGGGCTCGCCCTGCTCGCCCTCACCGCCGTCGTGGTGCCCGAGGCTTCGCGCTCCCGCAGCGAACTGCGCGGCCGGGTCGACGTGGTGGGCGCGTTGGCGGTGACGCTGGGGCTGATGGTGCTGGTGTACGGCGTCGCCGGAGCCTCCCGGGAGGGCTGGGGCTCGGTGCGCACGCTCGGGCTGGTGGGGCTGGGGGCCGCACTGCTCGCCTTCTTCGTGCTGGACCAGGCGAAGATCGCCTCGCAGCCGCTGGTGCCGCTCTCGATCTTCCGGGTGCGGCAGGTGACCGCCGCGAACGTCACGGCGCTGGCGTGCAGCGGGGCGCTGTTCAGCTCCTTCTACTTCTTCACACTGCTGCTGCAACAGGTGCTGGACTACAGCCCGTTGGAGACCGGGCTCGCCTACCTGCCCATGACGGCGGGCCTGTTCGCCGGGGCACGGGGGATCGCGCCGCTGGTGCAGAGGATCGGTCCGCGGCCGGTGCTCATCGCCGGGCACCTGGTCTCGGCCTCCGGCCTGCTCTGGCTCTCCACCGCCGGGCCGGACGCGGGCTTCCTCTCCGCGCTGCTCGGACCCGGGCTGCTGCTCGGCGTCGGGCAGGGCATGGTGATGACGGCCCTCACCATCGCCGCCACCGCCGATCTGCCGTACAGCCAGTCGGGGCTGGCCTCCGGGCTCATCAACACCACGCGGCAGCTGGGCGGGGCGATCGGACTGGCACTGCTGGTCACCATCTCGGGCAGCCGCATCGCCGACCGTACGGCCGCCGGGCAGCCGGTGCGGGAGGCCCTCGCCTCCGGGTACGGGCTCGCCTTCGCGACGGCGGCCGGGTTCCTGGCGCTGGGGCTCCTCGGCGCCCTCGCCGTCCCGGCCCGCCGGAAAGCCTGAGCCTCGTTCCCTTCTCTCCACTGCCCCAACTTGTGCTTCCTCGCCACAAGTTGGGGCAGTTGTAGCATTTATGGCATTTCTCGGCTACCGGCCGCCGTCGTAGAGCTCGCGGGCCTGCTCGACCTTGTCCAGGTTGTCGGCGGCCCAGCCGGAGAGCTGCGCGAACAGCGGCGCCAGGCTGCGGCCGAGGTCGCTGATCTCGTACTCGACCCGGGGCGGGACCTCCGGGTGGTACGTCCGGACCACCATCCCGTCGCGTTCCAGCTGGCGCAGGCGCTGGGTGAGCACCTTCGGGGTGATCGTGCCGATGTGGCGCTCCAGCTCGACGAAGCGCAGGCGGCCGTGGGTGTGCAGGGTCCACAGGATGGGCGTGGTCCACCGGCTGAAGACGATGTCCACGACGGCGGTGGTCGGACAGGCGAACTCCGGTGTCTCCAATGCCCTCTCCCCGGGTAGTCACTTTCCCCTAGGTACCTACTATATCCACGGTGTTAGCGTCCCTGTGTCGCACCAAACAGGCTTCTACGACACGGGAGTTGTCCATGTACGCAGTAACCGGGGCCACCGGCAACGTCGGCCGCTCGCTCGTCCGCACCCTCGCCGCCGCCGGCGTCGCCGTGACCGCCACCTCGCGCGGAATCACCGCCGCCGACGTACCGTCCGACGTCGCGCACGTCCGGTCCGACCTCCTCGACCTCGAGAGCCTGCGGCCCGTCCTCGACGGCGCGTCCGCACTCTTCCTCCAGAACGGCGGCCCCAGCGCCCCCCTGCTCGACCCCCACGCCATCCTCTCCGCCGCCAAGGCTTCCGGCATCGAGCGCGTCGTCCTGCTCTCCACCCAGGGCGTCGGCACCCGGCCCGACTCGCCCTTCTACGGAGTCGTGGCGGGCGCCATCGAGGAAGCCGTCCGCACCTCCGGCCTCTCCTGGACGATCCTGCGCCCCGGCGGCTTCCACTCCAACACCTTCGCCTGGGCCGACTCCGTCCGCACCCACCGCACCGTCACCGCCCCCTTCGCCGACACGGCCCTTCCCACCATCGACCCCGACGACATCGCCGAGGTCGCCGCCCTCACCCTGCTCGACGACGCCCACGCCGGCCGGACCTACGAGCTGACCGGTCCCGCCCTCATCACCCCGCGCGAGCAGGCCGCCGCCCTCGCCGCCGCACTGGGCGAGGCCGTCGAGTTCGTCGAACAGACCCACGCCGAAGCCCGCACCCAGATGCTCCACGGCATGCCCGAGTCCGTCGTCGACACCACCCTCGCCATCCTCGGCGCCCCCACCCCGGCCGAACAGCGCATCAGCCCCGACATCGAGCGCCTCCTCGGCCGGGCGCCGCGCACCTTCGCCGACTGGGCGCAGCGGTACGCCGGCGCCTTCCACTGATCCGCGCGGGCGGGGGGCTAGATTGCCCCGTTATGGGAGCATTCAGCAGCGGAATCAGCCGTCGCCAGATCCTCAAGGCGGCCGCCGGGCTCGCGGTCGTGCCGCCCCCGGGGCCCGGGGCGGGGCTCGGGACAGGGTCCGGGGCGGGGCTCGGGGCGGGGCCGAAGGTCGTGGAGCAGACGCTCGACGTCCGCTTCACGGAGGTCTCCGTCCCGGGCTACGGGCGGGTCACCACCCGTACGTACAACGGGACGATCCCCGGGCCGACCCTGCGCGTGCGGGCCGGGGACGTCCTGCGGCTGACCAGCGTCAACGGCCTGCCGCCCAACCCGCCCCACGCGCGCCATGGCGGAGAGCACCCGGCGCCCCACCACCCCAACAGCTTCAACCTGCACACCCACGGGATGCACGTCTCCCCGTCCGGGTACGCCGACAACGTCCTGCGCGAGTTCGCCCCGCGGTCGGTCGCCGGAGGCCCGGAGCCGAGGTACTCGTCCGTCATCCACGTCCCGGCCGGCCACCCGGCCGGGACGTACTGGTACCACCCGCACCTGCACGGGTCCACCGCCGAGCAGATCGTCGGAGGGATGGCCGGGGTGATCGTCGTCGAGGGCGACGTGGACGAGGTGCCGGAGATCGCGGCGGCCGCCGAGGTCGTCCTCTGCATCAACGAACTCAAGATCAAGGACGGCAGGATCCCCGCCTTCACCTCGGGCGGCTGGGTGAACGACATCCCGTCCACCTTCACCGTCAACGGCGCGGTCAACCCCACCGTCGCGCTGCGCCCCGGCGAGGTCCAGCGCTGGCGGCTCGTCGCGGCCACGGCCTTCACGGCCCTGCGGCTCCGGATCTGTGATCTGACGCTCCATCAGATCGCCTGCGACGGCGTCACGTTCAGTGCGCCGGTCGCCCGGGAGGCGGTGGACCTGGCCATGGGCAACCGCGCCGACGTCCTCGTCCGGGGCGGCGCGCCCGGCACGTACGAGCTGCGGGCGGAGGGCGTCCCCGATCCGCTGATGACGATCGAGGTGGCGGGAACACCCGTCGAACCGCCCATGCCCCTGCCGAGCTCACTGCCGCTCGGCAGGCCCTTCCTCGACGCTGCCGCCGTGACCGCGGAGCGAGAGGTCCTCTTCCACGTCGACCCCGGTGTCTTCCCCGGCCCGTTCCCCAACGCCTTCCGCGTCCTCGGCAGCCACCCCACCCCCGCCGCCGACCCGTCCGGCGACCTCCGCCGCGACCCCGCCTACGGCCTCTTCGACGCCCACTACACCAACCACACCCTGCGCCTGGGCACCGTCGAACGCTGGACCGTCCGGACGGACGAGACCCTCCCGGCGCACAACCACCCCTTCCACCTCCATACCAACCAGTTCCTGGTCACCCACCGCAACGGCACCCGGCTCGACCCGCCGGTCTGGCACGACACCGTCGGCCTGGCCGGCGGCCGGCCCGGGGAATCCGTGACCTTCCTGGTCCGGTACGAGGACTTCACGGGCCGCGCCCTCGCCCACTGCCACCAACTCCACCACGAGGACCTCGGGATGATGCAGTCCGTGGAGTACGTCGAGGGCGTCGGCGCCTGATCGGCCCTCGCCGAGGCAGAACGCCGAGATCCGGGGCCGCCGTCGCTGCGTAGCAGCTGGCGTCGACCCCGGTGACCCGGTCGTAGGCGTGCGCCGCCGTGGTGGCGCGGGTCAGGCCGCCTGAGTGGCTGCTCGGCGGCGCAGGCGGCGGACCAGCCAGACCGCGCCGGCGAGTGCGAACCCGTAGACCGAGACCAGGCCGTGGCCGTTCTCCTGGGCGATCCACATGGCCAGGCCGAGGGCCGGGACGCCGGCCGCCAGGGCGATCTCCTTGGGCAGGCGGGTGCGGGTGAGGAAGGCGAGGGCGAGGGTGGCGCCGAGGAAGTAGGTGGCGCCGGAGCTGCCGGCGAAGTTGCGGGGGTCGGTGCTGGGACCGTCGCCGAGGCCGAGCAGGTCGTCGATCCGGCCGGGCAGCACGATGCCGGCCAGGAAGAAGCCGAGGGTCAGCGGGCCGCCCCAGTACCAGGTGGCGAGCGCGGCGACGGCGGCGAGGGAGGCGAGGTTCCACAGGCCGCCGAAGAGGCCGCCGTTCTGCATGAACACCGAGGTGAACTCGCGCCACCAGCCGGACTTCGACGGGTCTCCGTCGAGCGCGTCCATGGCGCCGGACCAGACCTGCTGGAGCAGGACGCCGCCGACGGCGAGCGCGGTCAGGGCGATCGCCGCCCAGGGGAGTGGCCGCCCGCGCAGGGTGTCGCGACCGACCACGCTCAGTCCGCAGTTGACCATCATGACCATCAGTGCGGCCGTGGTCACGTTGAAGACGATTGCCCCCATGACTGGTCCTCCCCCTTGAGTGCGACGCGCTGTGCGGCGCGCTGTGCGTGACGCGTTGTGCGCGACGCGTTTCCAACGTCGTTCGAAAACCTGATGACGCAAAGCTAGCACAGTTTTCGAACGGTGTTGGAAAATGCGGGTACGGTGGACCGCATGAAGCTCACCAAGGACCGCATCGTCGACGCGGGCATGGCCGTCTTCGCCGAGGTCGGCTACCAGAACCTGTCCATGCGCCAGGTCGCCGAACGGCTGGACGCCCACGCGGGCAGCCTCTACTACCACGTGCGCGGCAAGGACGAACTGCTCGCCCTGATGGCCGACCGCGTCTGCCGCCGGGCCTACGACACCGGCACCGAAGCCCTGGCCGCGCTCCCGGCCGCCGCCACCTGGCAGGACCGCCTCGCCGCCCAGGCCACCGCCCTGCGCCTGAGCATCAAACAGCACCCCGGCGGCGCCCAACTCCTCGCCGAGAGCCCCGGGATGCTCAGCACCGGCGCCCTCTCCCTGATGGAACGCCTGCTGCGCACCCTCCTCGACGCCGGGCTTCCCGCCGAGCACTGCGGCATCGCCGCCGACACCCTGCTCAGCCACGTCACCGGCTTCGTCCTCCAGGAGCAGAACCAGCCGACCACCCGACCGGCCGTCACCGCCGAGCTCTACGCCGACCTGTGCGAGCGGTTCCCGCTGGTCATGGGCGACCTGATCCCGCGCATCGGCCAGGACGAGAAGTTCGCGCGGAGCCTCCATCTGCTCTGCGCCGCCTTCGCGTCGCTGTCGTAGGTCCGCCCTCGCTCCGACCGAAGCCCGGACCGTCTCGCTCGGGTTCCGTCCCGGGCGGCGACGCCTACGGCGTGCCGGCGAAGGCGCGGCGGTAGGAGCGGGGTGGGACCCCACGGCGCCGTACGAACTGTTCGCGCAGCACGGCGGCGCTTCCGTAGCCGACCTGGCGGGCGATCTCCTCGACCGGGAGGTTCGTGGTCTCCAGGAGTTCCTCGGCCCTGCTCAGTCGCAGGCTCCGCAGCCAGGCGTGCGGGGTGGTGCCGGTCGCGGCGGTGAAGCGTCGGGCGAACGAGCGCCTGCTCATCAGCGCCCGGCCGGCCAACTCCGCGACGGGCAGCGGCTCGTGGAGGTTCTCGCGGGCCCAGGCGAGGACCTCGGCGAGCCGCTCGTCCTCGCCGTCCTCGGGGACGGGCGCGGCGAGGTACTGGGCCTGCCCGCCGTCGCGGTGGGAGGGCAGCACCATGTCCCGGGCCACGGCGTTGGCCAGGGCGGCGCCGTGCTCCCGCCGCAGCAGGTGCAGGCACACGTCGAATCCCGCGGCGGCGCCCGCGCCCGTGACGATGCTCCCCTCGTCGATGTAGAGCGCGTCGGGCTCCACGGAGACCTCCGGGTGGCGGTCGGCGAGCAGCTCGGCGAACCGCCAGTGGGTGGTGGCCCGCCGGCCGTCGAGCAGCCCGGCGGCGGCGAGCGCGAACGCGCCCACGCAGTGGGCCGCGACCACCGCACCGCGCCCGTGCGCGGCCCGCAGCGCGTCGAGCACGTCCGGGCCGGGCGGCGTGCGGAATCCGGCCCCGGGCAGGGCGATGACCAGATCGGCGCCGGCGAGCCGCTCCAGCCCGTGCCCGATGGAGACCGGCACACCGCAGTCCGTGGGCACCGGCCCGGCCCGGTCGGCGCACAGGGCGAGGTCGAAACCGGGCACCGCCGCCCCGTGCGGACCGAACACCTCGGTGACGATGCCGACGGCGAGCATGCCCACACCGGGAGGGACGTACGCGGCGACGGTCTGGAAAGGCGGCACCGGCGAAGTGTGGCACACGGCCGGCACCGCTGGCAGGAATCCTGCGATCAGCGGCAACTGTGCCACTCGTCCGACGCCGTCACGTCCGGAAGCATTGAGGCCATGAACGACGCACCGCTCGGCCGCAGCGCCGCCTACCACGTCCTGACCACCGGCTACGTCGGCTCCACCGGCCCCGGGGTCGCCGCCACCGTCTCCTACATCGCCGACGCGGGACGGCACGTCATCTTCGACCCGGGCATGGTGGCGAGCCGCGACGACATCCTCGCCCCGCTCGCCGCACTCGGCCTCGGCCCCGCCGACATCACCGACGTGGTCCTCAGCCACCACCACCCCGACAACACCATGAACGTCGGCCTCTTCCCCCAGGCCCGGGTGCACGACCACAAGGTGGAGTACCTCGGCGACCGGTGGACCAACCGCGACGCGGAAGGCTACGAACTCACCCCCTCCCTGCGCCTGATCCGCACCCCGGGCCACAGCCCCGAGGACATCACGCTCCTGGCAGGCACCGACACGGGCGTGGTGGCCTTCGCCGGCGACCTGTGGTGGCACGCCGACGGCCCCGCCGACGACCCGGTAGCCCCGGACCGCGAGACCCTGCGCACCTCCCGCCAACGCGTACTGGCCGCAGCCGACCTGATCGTCCCCGGCCACGGCAGCCCCTTCGAGCCCGACGACACCACCCCGCTCTAGATGCCCCGTCCCGTCCGGCTCGCGAGCGCAGGTGACGTGCGTGGGTGGGGTGGAACCATCGTGGGGGTGGGGGAGTTGGGGGGTGGTCGATGGTTGGCACGGGCTGTTGGAGGGTTGTCGCGTGGGTGTTGAGCTGCGGTATTACGGCGAGTTGGCTGGGCAGGTGCGGGAGGACCTGTTGGAGGTGTACGCGGATGTGCGGGGGCCGCTGCTGCATCTGGCGAACTACAGCGTGGAGGCGTTCGGGGAGCGGCTTGACCGGAGTGCGGGGGAGTCCGGGTTCGGGCTGGTGCTCGGGTACGAGGGTGGGGTGGTGGTCGGGTATGCGTGTGGGAACCGGGTGGGGGCCGGGGATCGGTACTGGGGGCGGATGGCGGAGCCGCTGCCCGAGGGGTTCACGGATGAGCCGGTGTTGGCGTTGCGGGAGATCGGGGTGCGGAGCGGGTGGCGGGGGACGGGGGTGGCGCGGCGGATCCATGATCGGCTGTTGGCCGGACGGGAGGAGGGCAGGGTCCTGCTGATGGTGAACCCGCTGGCCGGCGACGGCAAGGTGCAGGCTGTGTACGAAGGTTGGGGGTATCGGGCGGTCAACGGTCAGGCGGCTACGGCGGAGTCGCCCCGGCTGGTGGTCATGATGCGGGAGTGCTGAGCGGGGTGGATATGATCACCGCTCTCTGACTGCACGATCATGTGATGAGGTTTCCATGCGGAACGCCCGTATTCTTCGGCGCGGCGCGACGGTTCTGGCCGGGGCTGCCGTTCTTCTGGGGCTCGGGGTGCCGAGTGCGCAGGCGGATCCGGGTAACCCCACCGTGGGTTACGGCTATCCGAACCCCAGTCTGCAGGTTCGCTGCGTTCAGTACTACGTGAACCAGCTGACGGGTCTGCACATCCTGGAGGACGGTCAGTTCGGCCCGCAGACCGAGTACGGGGTCAAGCGGATTCAGCAGCTGGCGAGCACCAAGTGGGCTGCCGCCCCGCTGGTGGTCGACGGGTACTTCGGGCCGGCGACGGGGCAGGCTGTGCTGGAGCGCATCAAGCGGAACCCCTGGCTGGTCGACAACTTCCAGAAGGCTTCCACCTGCGCCCACTTCGTGCCCTCGTACACGATCGTCCTGAACTGAACGCCGACGGCCGCCCGCTTCCCTTGGGGGGAGCGGGCGGCCGTCGCGGCAGGGGCAGGCGTCAGTTGGACCAGGCGGTGCCGTCGCTGTCGCCCTGGTAGGGGGACCACGGGCTGTCGGCGGCCGAGGTGAGGTCGGCCCCGCCGTCGATGACGATGATCTGGCCGGTGACCCAGGAGGCGTTGGGAGCGGCCAGGTGGGTGATCCACGGCGCGACGTCCTCGACCACGCCGGTGCGGCCCAGCGGGTTGGCGGCGGCGAAGCCCTTGAAGAGGCCGTCGATGATCTCGCCGCTGAGGCCGTTGGCCTCGTAGACCTCGGTGCGCACCGCCGAAGGGGCGACCGCGTTGACGCGGATGCCGTCGGAGGCGAGCTCCTTGGCCCAGGTGCGGGTGAGGCTGTGGGCACCGGCCTTCGACACCGCGTACATGGAGGCGTAGGGCTCGGGCTTGTGGCCGGCGACGCTGGAGACGAAGACGATGTTGCCCTTCGCGTTCTTGAGGAGCGGGAGCAGCTTGGCGGTCAGGCGCACCGGGCCGAGGACGTTGGTCTCGAGCATCTCGCGGGCGTAGGCGAGGTTCGGGTCCCAGGCGGGGGTCTGGCGGTAGATACCGGCGTTGTGGACGAGCACGTCGAGCTTGTCGCCGTACGGAGCAAGAGCGGAGGCGACCGCCTCGGTGCCCTCGTCCGTCGTGACGTCGGCGACGACGGGGACGATCGCCGGGTGTTCGGCGGCGGTCTCGGCGAGGCGGTCCTTGCGGCGGCCGGTGGCGATGACGGCCTTGGCGCCGAGCTTGGCGAACTCCAGAGCGGCGGCGCGGCCGATGCCGGTGCCGGCGCCGGTGACGACGACGATGCGGCCTTCGAATGCGGACATGTAAGTCACCTTTCTGATAAGGAAGTTCAGTCGGTGGGGACGTCGGGGCGGGGCGCGCCGGCGCAGGTGGTGCGGGTGGCGTGGGGCAGGTCGCCGGTGAGCAGGTAGCGGTTCACCAGGTCGTCGACGCAGCGGTAGCCGCGCTTGGCGTAGATGGCGTTGCTGCCGTCGTCGGGGATGGTGATCATGCGGTCGCCGAGCCGGCGGGCCATCGCGAGGCCGCCCGCGAGGGGGGTCTGCGGGTCGTTCTCGGTCTGGACGATGAGACCGGGGCGGTGGCCGCCGGAGCGGATCTGCGGCGGGGCCTCGGGCGGGTCGGAGCGGAAGGCGCAGGCCCAGGGCTGGGCGCGGGTGACGCCGAGGCCGTACGGGTAGTCGGCCTCGTAGCGGGCCATGTCCCGGCGGTAGACCTCGGGGTCGGTGGGCCAGGAGGTCTCGCAGGTGGTGGCCTCGAGGATGCCGGAGCGGAGAACAGGGGAAGCAGAAGGCGCGAGAGCGGGAGGGGCGGGGGTCAGCGCGTGGATGTAGTGGGCGAGGTCGGCCCACTTGGTGCGGTCGTTGGCCATCGCGCCGACGGTGGCGTCGAAGGCGGTCCGCGTCGTCCCGTGCGCCGGCGCGGAGGCCAGCGCCGAGGCGGTGTCCTCGACGGTGGCGAGCACCTCGTCCTGCGAACTGCCCAGCCCCAGGGCCCCGTTGCGGTCTCCGGCCCAGTCGGCCCAGGCGTCGACGTTCTCGCGGATCGCGACGGCCTGGGACATGAACTGCTGCCGCCACGTCCAGTCCGGGTGGCGCACCGAGTCGAGGACCATGCGGTCGAGGCGCTGCGGGTACAGCGTCTGGTAGACCGCGCCGAGGTAACTCCCGTACGCGTAGCCGATGTAGTTGAGCTTCCGCTCGCCGAGGGCGGCCCGGACCTGGTCGAGGTCGTGCGCGGCGGCGACGGTGCCGATGTACCGGCGCTGGTCGCCGCCCGCGCGTTCGCAGGCCAGCTCGCTCGCCTTGGCGTCGGCGAGGACGGCGGGGAAGGCGGAGTCGGCGGGGCGGGAGTCGAACGCGGCGGTGGGGGTGGTGCGTTCGCACTGGACGGGGGCGGAGGCGCCGTTGCCGCGCAGGTCCATGCCGATCAGGTCGTAGGTGCCGTGCAGCGGGGTGTCGGCGTAGTGCAGCGGTGCGGTGCGGCCCATGCCCTGGTTGCCGCCGGGGCCGCCGTCGACGGCGAGGAGGATGCCCCGGGAGTGGCCGGTCGCCTTGAGGCGGCTGAGCGCGAGGTCGATCCGCTTGCCGCGGGGGTCGTTGTGGTCGAGCGGCACCGGGAGGGTGGCGCACTCCAGGCGGGCGTCGAAGTCGCAGGCGCTCCAGCGCAAACCGCGGGAGTCCGAGGCGGCGGCCGGGGTCTGGGCGAAGCCGGTGGCGAGGAGTCCGAGGGCGGCGGAGGCCGCGAGCAGCCGGAGCTTCATGAGGTGGATCTCGGGGTGGGCATGGCACTCCTGTTCGGGGTCCGGATGTGGTTCGGACGGTCCTCCGGCGCGGTCGCATACCACTGGAGGGCCCCTGGTCCGGACCGCGCTCGAGCGGCGCGCTAGCGGTATTCCGGCTTCAACCCGGAGCGTCCCGCCGCAACGGAGGCACGACCGAAGTGCGTGCCGGAGCCACGGATGAGGGTGGTTGACGATGAGTGTGCCCAACAGACGAGCTGTGCACCCCGGGGTGATCCTGGCCGTGTGCTGTCTCGGACAGTTCGTGTTCGTGCTGGACGTCGCCTCGGTGAACATCGCGGTACCGCAGATCGCCGAGGGCCTGCGCTTCGACCCCACCGGTCTGCACTGGCTGTTCAACGCCTACGCCATCGCGCTGTGCGGCCTGCTGCTGCTCGGCGGCCGGCTCGCCGACCTGTACGGGCAGCGGCGGGTGTTCCTCTCCGGCGCGGCCCTGATCACCGCGGCCGGTCTGGCCGGCGGCTTCGCCCAGTCGGCGAACGCGATGGTGGCGGCGCGCGGGCTCCAGGGGGTCGGTGCGGCGATCCTGGTGCCGGTGACGCTGACGGTGCTCGGCACCACCTTCAAGGACGGGCTGGCGCGGGCGAAGGCGTACGGCCTGTGGAGCGCGGTGGCCGGCGGCGGCGCGGCGACCGGTGTGCTGGTCGGCGGCATGATCACGCAGTGGATCTCCTGGCGCGGCACGCTGTTCGCGAGCGCGGTGCTCGGCCCGCTGCTGCTGGTACTGGCGTACCGGTACGTGCCGGAGCAGCGCAAGGAGGGCGCGGGCCGGCTGGACCTGCTCGGCGCGGCCACGCTGACCGTCGGCACGGCGGCGCTGGTGTACGGCATCAACGAGAGCGAGGCGTACGGCTGGGCGGGCACCCGGGTGGTCGTCGCGCTGGTCGCCGCAGTGCTGCTGCTGGCGCTGTTCCTGCTGGACCAGGCGAAGCTGGCGAGCCGCCCGCTGGTGCCGCTGGCCGTGTTCCGCAACCGGTCCGTCTCGGCTGCCAACCTGGTGGCGGTGCTGGCCTGGGGGGCGCTGGGCACGATGTTCTTCTTCATCTCGATGCTGTTCCAGGTCGTGCTGCAGTACACGCCACTGCAGACCGGCGCGGCCTACCTGCCGCTGGCGCTGGGCATCTTCGCCGCAGCGCGGGGCATCGCCGGGCCGGTCACCCGGCTGGGCGCCCGCCCGGTGATGATGGCGGGGCTGGTGTCGGGCGCGACCGGCATGCTCTGGCTGGCCCAGGCGGGGACCCACACCGGGTACTTCGCGGGGCTGTTCGGCCCGCTGCTGCTGATCGGCATCGGCGAGGGCCTGGTGCTGACGGCCTCGACGGGCGCGGCCACCGCCGGTCTGCCCGCCGAGCACGCCGGTCTGGGCTCCGGACTCCTCAACACCACGCGGCAGTTGGGCGGCGCACTGGGCCTGGTGGTGCTGGTCGCCATCGCCACGGCCCGGACCAAGGCCCAGGCGATGCACGGCGTGCAGTTCCCGGACGCGATGGTGGCGGGCTACAGCCTGGCCTTCCACGTCTGCGCCGGCTTCCTGCTGACGGCGGTCCTGGTCGCCTTCGCCGTCCCGGGCGTGCGCCGGGCGGCCCCGCGCCTGGTGTCGGAGGAGGTCGCGGTCGAGGAGGCCGTCGCCGCCTCGCAGCTGGTGTGATCTGACAACTGAAGGGCCCGCCACCGGAGTTCGGTGGCGGGCCCTCGGCTGTGCAGCCGCTACGACTCGTCGTCCGCCGGGATCGCCGGGCGGGGGGCGCCCGCACAGGTGGAGTCGGAGGCGGCGGGCAGGGCGCCGGTGAGGAGGTAGCGGGTGACCTTCTCGTCGACGCAGGTGTTTCCGCGCACCAGGTAGACGTCGCTGCTGCCGTCGTCGGCGACGGTGAGCAGCCGGTCCCCGAGGCGGCGGGCCATGGCCTGGCCGCCGGCGTACTGCAGGACCGGATTGCCCTCGGCGTGGACGACCAGGCCCTTGGGGTAGCCGGAGTTGCGGATGTACGGGGGCCGCTCGGAGGGGGTGAAGCTGCGGAAGGCGCAGACCCAGGGCTGGGCGCGCAGGGCGCCGAGGCCGTACGGGTACTTCACCCGGAACTCGCGGACGTCGGCGGCGTAGGAGGCCAGGTCGGTGGGCCAGTCGTTCTCGCAGGTCGCGGCCTCGACGGTGCCGGGGCGGGTGTCGCCCTGCGGGGAGGACCAGGGGGCGAGGACGGCGTTGGCCAGCCGGACGGTCTCGGGGTCCTGCGGGCGGTCGCGCAACGCGCCGACGAGGTCGCCGAGTTGGGCCCACTTGGTGCGGTCGGTGGCGAGCCGGCCGACGGCGTCGTCGAAGGCGGTGCGGTTGAGGTAGCCGACGGGCGCCGCATTGAGGGCCGTCACCACCTGCTCGACGGAGGCGAGCACGTCCTCGGAGGCGTCGCCGAGGGAGAAATGCCCGTCGCGATCGGCCGTCCAGGCCGCCCACCGGTCGACGTTGGCGCGCAGCGCGTACGCCTGGCTCTTGTACTGGCCGTGCCAGTCCACGTCGGGGTTGCGGGAGGAGTCCAGGACACTGCGGTCGAGGCGGTGGGGGAAGAGGGTGCCGTAGACGGCGGTGGTGTAGGTGGAGTCGCCGTACGCGAGGACGTTGAGCCTGCGCTCGCCGAGGGCGGCGCGGATCGCGTCCATGTCGCGGGCGACGGTGGCCGAGTTGACGGTGCGACGCAGCTCGCCGCCGGCCTGGGCGCACGCCTGGTCGGTGGCGCGGGCGTCGGCGTAGAGGCCGGGCAGGGACTCGTCGGTGGGGCGCGAATCGAAGGCGACGGTCGGCTTGGTCACCTTGCACAGCAGCGGGGAGGAGGCCCCGGTGCCGCGGGGGTCGAAGCCGACGAGGTCGTACGCGCCGTGCAGCGTGCTGCCGGCGAGGCGCTGCGGGGTGCGGCGGCCGAGACCGCCGTCGCCGCCGGGGCCGCCGTTGAAGGAGAGCAGCACGCCGCGCCGGTGCCCGCCGGCCGCCTTGAGGCGGCTGACGGCGATGCCGAGGTGGGGACCGCGCGGGTGCGCGTAGTCCAACGGCACCTGGACGGTGGTGCATTCGAGGGTGGGGTCGAAGTCGCAGGCCGCCCAGGTGAGGTGCTGACGGACCGTCAGATCCTCGCCGTCGGCCGCGGCGGCCAGGGGCGCGGGGGCCAGCGCGGCGGCGAGCACCCCGAGGACGCTCGCGCCGACCAGCAGGGCCTTCCGGGAACCGCGGGGGTGTCGCTTCACTGCCATCCGCCGTCTCCTGTCGATGAGTTGCTTGTGGTGGGGGAGGGACCGTGGGTCCCGGGCCCGCAGCTTGAGGCCGAGGGCTGAAGGGGCGGTCGAGGTCGGGTACAGCGCGCGTCGGCTGTCAACTCCCCTCCAGCGCCGCCCGACCCGCCCTCGGCCGGGTGTTCGCACACTGGGCCGGACGAGGACTGCCCACACCAGGCCCACACCAGGGCCCACGCCAGGCCCATGCCGGGCCCCGGGCCCACACACCCACCAGGGGAGAGAAGCGATGAGAACTGGGATCAGCCTGCCGATCGCCGCGCCCGACGCCGCGCTGGAGTGGGCGCGCCGGATCGAGGCGGGGCCCTTCGACACCGTCGCCGTCTTCGACCGGCTGGTGTACCCGTGCCCCGACCCGCTGATCACGCTCGCCGCCGTCGCCGGCGTCACCTCCCGGGTGACGCTGCGCAGCCAGGTGCTGCTGGGCGCCCTGCGCGACCCGGTGGTGCTGGCCAAGCAGGCCGCGACCCTGGACCTGCTCTCCGGCGGCCGCTTCGAGCTCGGCCTCGGCCTCGGCGACCGCGAGGACGACTACGCCGCCGTCGGCCTGAAGAAGACCCAGCGCGGCCGCCTGCTGGACGCCAACGTGGAGCGCCTGCTCCAGGTCTGGCCGGGCTCCGAGCAGGAGGGCGCCCTCGGCCCCGTCGCCCCGCCGACCGCCTCCGCCGGCGGCCCGAAGCTCCTGTTCGGCGGCTACAGCGACGCCGCCCTGCGCCGCGTCGCCCGCTGGGGCGGCGGCTACATCAGCAACATGGTGCCCGACGCCGAGGGCAGTATCTTCCGCAAGGTCGAGGCGGAGTGGGCGGCCGCCGGACGGACGGGCAGGCCGCAGCTGCTCGCCCAGGTCAACGTGGCGATCGGCTCCCCCGAGGTGGTCGAGGAGGCCCGCCGCCGCCTCACCGCCTACTACGCGTTCCTGGACTACCCGGGCTCGTACATCACCAGCCAGAAGATCAGCGACTGGATGGTCACCTCCGAGCAGCAGCTGCAGTACGTCCTGCACATGTGCCGCCAGAGCGGCGCGGACGAGCTGGTGTTCATGTGCTGGTCCCAGGACCTCGGCCAGGTCGACCGCATCGCGTCCCTCCTCGGCTGACGGGAGCCACCCATGACCACCATGACAACCATGACCACCAAGGGCGCCCCCTCCGTCGTCGTCATCGGCGCCGGGCAGGCCGGATCGGACACCGTCGCGGCGCTGCGCGAGAACGGGTTCACCGGCGCCATCACCCTGGTCGGCGAGGAGGACGTGCTGCCGTACCAGCGGCCGCCGCTGTCCAAGGGCTACCTCCTGGACGCCGGCGTGCGCGCCGACCTGACCCTGCGCTCCCGGGCCTACTACCGGGACCACGCCGTCGACCTCGTGCTCGGCGACCGCGCGGTCGAACTCGACCGCGAACTGCACGAGGTGCTCCTCGCGAGCGGCACCCGCCTGCCGTACACCCACCTCGTGCTCGCCACCGGCGCCCGCCCGCGCCACCTGCCGATCCCGGGCGCCGAGCTGGCCGGGGTGCTCACCCTGCGCCGCCTCGCGGACGCCGAGGCGGTGCTCGCCCGGCTGTCCGGCGTGCGGCACGTCACGCTGATCGGCGGCGGCTTCATCGGCCTCGAACTCGCCTCCACGGCAAGGGCGCTGGGCCTGGGCGCGACCGTCATCGAGGCCGGCCCGCGGCTGATGGCCGGGGCGGTCAGCCGCGAGATGAGCCACTACCTGGAGGAGGAGCACCGCTACCGGGGCGTGGACGTCCGCTGCGGGCGCGCCGTGAAGGCCCTCCACGGGGACGGTCGCGGGAACGTCGCCACCGTCGAGACCCAGGCCGGCGAACTGGCCCTGGCCGAACTCGTCGTCGTCGGCGTCGGCGTGCTGCCCAACACCGCGCTGGCCGCCGACGCGGGCCTCGCGGTCGGCGACGGCATCCTCGTCGACGAGCACCTGCGCACCAGCGACCCGGCCGTGTACGCCGTCGGTGACTGCGCCCGCTTCCCGAGCCCGCACGCGGGCCGGCCGCTGCGCCTGGTCTCCGTCCAGAACGCCACCGACCAGGCCCGCTGCGCCGCCGCCGCGATCTGCGGCGACGCCGAGCCGTACACGGCGCTGCCCTGGTTCTGGTCGGAGCAGTACGCGCTGCGCCTGCAGATCGCCGGGGTGACGGACGGGCACGACCGGGCGGTGGTGGTCGGCGACCCGTCGACGAGCCGGTTCTCGGTGTACTGCTTCCGAGCCGGCCGTCTGGTGGGCGTGGAGTCGGTCAACCGGCCCGCCGAGCACCTGCTGAGCCGCCGCCTCCTGAGCGGCGGGGCGCAGGGCCCGACGCCGCAGGAGGCGGCGGAGCCCGGCTTCGAGCTCAAGACCTTCCTGCGGGCGCGCCAGAACGCCTGAGCACCGCACGACTAGGGCCTGTCCGGCAAGATCCGCCGGACAGGCCCTAAGGGCCGGCCCCCGGGGGCCGGCCCTTTCCGCTGCGCCGGGACCTCACACGGCCGTCTGCCAGGCCGCCGAGGGCCCCACCGACCAGGCGCCCGCCTGGCCGAGCCGGGTGACCGTCCAGGCGGCCCGCGGGGCCTCGGCGGCGGGCGCGCCGCCGGCCCGCAGCCGGGCGGTCAACACGGCCGTCACGACGGCGAGTTCCTCGGTCGAGGGGCTGCCGTGCTCCACACGGAAGAGGGGCTGGTCGACGTTCATCGGAGGGTCCTCTCGCTGGAACGGAGACTCACTGGGGCTGGTTGCCGTGCTTGCGCCCGGGCAGGGAGGTGACCTTGCCGCGGAGCATGGCGAGGGCGTCGATCAGCCGGGCGCGGGTCTCGGCCGGGTCGATGACGTCGTCCACGAGGCCGCGTTCGGCGGCGTAGTAGGGGTGCATCAGCTCGTCCTTGTACTGCTTGACGAGCTGATCGCGGGTGCCCTCCGGGTCGTCGGAGGCGGCGATCTCGCGGCGGAAGACGACGTTGGCGGCGCCCTCGGCGCCCATCACGGCGATCTCGTTGGTCGGCCAGGCGTACGCCAGGTCGGTGCCGATGGAGCGCGAGTCCATGACGATGTAGGCGCCGCCGTACGCCTTGCGCAGGATCAGCGAGATGCGGGGCACGGTGGCGTTGCAGTAGGCGTAGAGCAGCTTGGCGCCGTGGCGGATGACCCCGCCGTGCTCCTGGTCGACGCCGGGCAGGAAGCCGGGGACGTCGATCAGGCTGACCAGCGGGATGTTGAAGGCGTCGCAGAACTGGACGAAGCGCGCGGCCTTCTCGGAGGCGTTGATGTCCAGCACGCCCGCCAGTACGGAGGGCTGGTTGGCGACGATGCCGACGACCTGGCCGCCGAGCCGGGCCAGCGCGCACAGCACGTTGCCCGCCCACTGCTCGTGCACCTCGAAGAAGTCCCCGTGGTCGGTGATCTCGCGCAGCACGGCCCGCATGTCGTAGGCGCGGGAGGGGTCGGCGGGGACGAGCCTGAGCAGCGCCTCGCAGCGCCGGTCGACCGGGTCGCCGACGGGCTCGGCGGGCGGCAGTTCGCGGTTGTTGGCGGGCAGCAGGGAGAGCAGGAAGCGGACGTCGAGCAGGCAGCTCTCCTCGTCGTCGTACGCCGCGTGGGCGACGCCGGAGCGCTCGGCGTGGACGTCGGCGCCGCCCAGGCCGTTCTGGGTGATGGCCTCGCCGGTGACGGCCTGCACCACGTCGGGGCCGGTGATGAACATCTGGGAGATGTCGCGGACCATGAAGACGAAGTCCGTCAGTGCGGGGGAGTAGGCGGCGCCACCCGCGCAGGGGCCGAGCATCACCGAGATCTGCGGGATCACCCCGGAGTTGCGTACGTTGCGCTGGAAGATGCCGCCGTAGCCGGCGAGCGCGGTGACGCCCTCCTGGATGCGGGCGCCGGCGCCGTCGCACAGGCCCACCAGCGGGGCGCCGGCGGAGGCGGCCAGGTCCATGATCTTCTGGATCTTCTGGGCGTGGGCCTCGCCCAGCGCGCCGCCGAAGATGCGGAAGTCGTGGGCGTAGACGAAGACCTGGCGCCCGTCGACCAGGCCCCAGCCGATGACCACGCCGTCGGTGTGCGGCTTCTTGGCCTCCAGGCCGAAACCGGTGGCCCGGTGGCGGCGCAGGCCCTCGATCTCGGTGAACGTGCCCGGGTCGAAGAGCAGGTCGATGCGCTCGCGGGCGGTCAGCTTGCCCTTGGCGTGCTGCGCGGCGGTGGCCTGCTCGCTCGGGCCGGCCAGCACCCGGGCCTTCAGCTCGGCCAGCTCGGCGGCGCGGTGTGCGGTGGTGGTCTCGTCCGTGGCGGTCATCCGCGTCCTCCCGGGGCGGTTCGTGGGGCGTTCGTGGGGCGGTTCGTGGTGCGGTCGGAGGTGGCGAGGATGCGAGCGGCCACTAGAGCGGGGCTCGATCCCAGGGCCCGACCCGTGCTCCAGCCGCCCTTCAGGGCCTCCCGGCAGGGTGGGGCGCAACCGCCCCGACCAGGGGCATCGCGACGCGAGGAGAGGCACTGTGTCTCAGCCGGTTCGGACGGCCCCGGTCCAGGTCAGCGGGGATCTCTACGCGGAGGTGCGCACCTTCTACGCCTGGCAGATGCGCCGGGTCGACAACCTCGACATCGACGGCTTCGCCGCCACCTTCACCGAGGACGGCGTCGTGGTGCACTCCAACGGCGCCAAGGCAGAGGGCCGGGAGCAGATGATCGAGGGCATGCGGCGCAGCCTGCCGCGCTACCGCGACATCGCCCCCCGGCACTGGTTCGAGCACCTGCTCATCGAGCCGGTGGAGGGCGGCGAGGAGGGCGAACTCAACGTCTCCTACTACACGTTGGTGGCTCTGACCGACCGCGCGGGCGGCATCACCTTCGAGCCGACCTTCACCGTGGAGGACGTGCTGGTGCGTCGGGACGGCCGGCTGCTCACCAAGTACCGGGAGATCCACCGCGACGCGCCGGCCGAGCAGTGAACCCGTAGAGGGACCAATACAACGGTGCGGCAGGGGAGTTCGAGTCTCCCCTGCCGCACCTTTCGCGTTGTCGAGCGTTGTCAAGCGCTGTGGCGCGTTGTCACGCGTGGCAGGCCGGCAATCCGCCGTGGAAGCGGACCATCTCGCCGAAGGCCGCCGCCACGTCGATCCGCGCGCCCGGCGCCAGCCCCCGCAGCTCGCCGTACGCGCGGTGCAGGTTGGCCACCAGCCGTTCGCCGTCCAGGAGTTCGGCGAACTCGCCGGGGTCGGCTGCCTCCGCCGTCTGGAACGGGGTGAGGCCGTCGCGCAGGCCGTCCTGGGCGAGGGCGCCCAGCCAGCGCAGGTACGCCTCGGTGGCGTCGATCAACTCCGGTCCGCCGACCGGGCCGTGGCCGGGCACCACGACCTGCGGGCCGAGCGCCCGCAGCCGGGCCAGGGCCCGCAGGGAGCCCTCGAGGGAGCCCATCAGCACGAACGGCGTCACGCCGGACCAGACCACGTCGCCGGTGAACAGCACCCGCCGCTGCGGCACCCAGGCGACCACGTCGTCGGCGGTGTGCGCGGGGCCGACCTGGAGCAGCTCCACCGTCAGGTCCCCGGCGCGCAGGGTGAGGGTGTCGCGGAACGTCAGGTCGGGCAGGGCGAGTTCGATGTGGCCCCACTCGACCTGCGGCCACAGGTGGCACAGGCCCAGGCCCGACTCGGCCATGTCGGAGCGGGTCTGCTCCCCGGCGACGACGGTGGCGCGCGGGGCGAAGTGGGAGTTGCCGAAGACGTGGTCGCCGTGGAAGTGGGTGTTGACCACGAAGTCCGGCCCGTCCGGGGCGATCCGCAGCACCTCCTCCCGCAGCCGCAGGGCGCGGGACTCGGTGGCGACGGTGTCGACCAGGACGGCCCGGCCGCCGGCGGTGATCAGCCCGGCGTTGTTCAGGCACCACCCGCCGGGCGGCTGCTCGAAGGCGTACACGCCCTCGGCGACGGCCCGCAGGGAGAGACCGGGAGGGGAGAGAACGGGCAGGGCAGGGGCGGTCATGCGGCCTCCCGGGCCTGGGGCAGCCGGGCGAAGCGGCCGCCGTGGAAGAGGAGCGGACGGGCCTCCGGCGGGCCCTGGTGGACGGCGGCGACCCGGCCGATCAGCAGCGCGTGGTCCCCCGCCTCGACGACGTTCTCGAGCCGGCAGGCGAAGGAGGCGGCGGCACCCGGAAGCAGGGCGTCGCCGGTGACGCCCTCGACGGCGCCCAGGCGCCGCACCGCGGCCTGGCCCACCGGCCGGTCGGGCCGGGCGAACTCGGAGGCCAGGTCCTGCTGTTCCTCGGTGAGGACGTTCACCGCGAAGCTGCCGGCCCGCTCGATCCAGGGCCGCATCCGCCCGTCGGCCTTGACGGAGACGAGCAGCAGCAGGGGCTCCAGCGAGACGGAGGTCAGGCTGTTGAGGGTCATCACGATGGTGTCCGACCCGAAGCCCTGGGTCAGCAGGGTGACTCCGGTGGGGAAGGTGCCCATCGCCGTGCGGAAGGCGGTCGCGTCGGGTGCGGTCAGGAGGGCGTTGCCCGTGGGTGCCATGGTGACGGCTCCTTCTCTGTGGGGGAGGGGTTAGTAATTGCCCAGCCCGCCGCAGACGTTGAGCGCCTGGGCGGTGATCGAGGCGGCGGTGTCCGTCACCAGGTAGCCGACGAGGCCGGCGACCTCCTCGGGGGTGGAGTAGCGGCCGAGCGGGATCTTGGCGTTGAACTTCTCCTGGATCTCCTGCTCGGTGACGCCGTAGTGCCCGGCGTAGCCCTGGCGGACCTTGACGGCCATCGGCGTCTCCACGTAGCCGGGGCAGACGGCGTTGACGGTGACCCCGGTCTTGGCGAGCTCGATGCCCACGGCCTTGGTGAAGCCGACCACGCCGTGCTTGGAGGCCGAGTACGGGGCGGCCAGCGCCACGCCCTGCTTGCCGCCGGTGGAGGCGATGCTGATGACCCGGCCCCAGCCGCGCTCGACCATGCCGCCGGTGGCCAGCACCTCCTTGGTGACCCGGAAGACGCTGTTGAGGTTGGTGTCGATGACGTCCAGCCAGAGGGACTCCTCCAGCTTGGCCGTCTCCCCGCCGCCGCCCCGGCCAGCGTTGTTGACCAGGATGTCGATGCGGCCGTACTCGGCCACGGCCGCGGCGACGGCCGCCCTGACCTCCTCGGTGGAGGAGACGTCGGCGGCGGCGCCGCTCGCCTCCAGGCCCTCCTCGCGCAGCCGCTTCACCAGGGTGGCGACGTTCTCGGCGCTGCGCGCCACCCCGAAGACCGCGACGCCCTGGCGGGCGAGCAGTTCCGTCACGGCCAGGCCGATCCCGCTGGTCGCCCCGGTGACGAAGGCGACCTTCCGTCCGGTGTCCGTCATCTCCGCACTCCCCTTCTCGGTGGAAATCCACGGCGACGGTGGCCGCGTCGCCTTGCGGGGGCCTCGACTGCCGCTGGACCGACGGGAGTTGAGGCGCGCCCCAGCCCTGGTCGAGAGGCACGCGCGAGGGTGGCGCCGTCCAGAGACCGTAGGCAGGAGAGAGGGTCGGGCCCATGACGGAGACGTCGCTTCCGGACGTGCGTAAGACGGTGACGGTGGCCGCGAGTGTCGAGCAGTGCTTCGCGGTGTTCACCGGGCACCCGCAGGACTGGTGGCCGCCGAGCCACGTGCTGGTCAAGAAGGAGCGCGCGGGCCTGGCCTTCGAGCCGGGCGTCGGCGGGCGCTACTACGAGTGGGACGTCGAGGGCACCGAGATCGCCTGGGGCACCGTGCTGGTCTGGGAGCCGCCGCACCGCCTGGCGATGACCTGGCGGATCGACCCCAACTGGCAGTCGATCACCGACGACGAGCGCGCCAGCGAGATCGAGGTCGAGTTCACGGCGGTCGACGAGCACACCACCCTCGTCGAGCTGGCCCACGTGAAGCTGCACAAGCACGGCGAGGGCGCCGAGCGGATCTTCCGCGCGCTGGACGGGCCGAGCCCGGGCGAGACGCTGGCGCTGTTCGCCAAGGCCATCGAGAAGCACGTCGGCTGACGATCAGTCAGGAACGGAAGGCCGAAGAAGGACCGAAGAAGGACCGAAGAAGGGGGACCACCGAGATGTCCATCGCCACACCGCCGGCCCAGCTGTCCGCCGAGGCCGTCGAGAAGCTGCGCCTGCTCGCCGCCGAGCACGCCGCCGAGGCCGACCGCACCCGGGTGCTCGCGCCCGAGGTCGCCGACGCGATCCGCGCGGCCGGCTTCGCCCGGCACTTCGTCTCCGCCCGCTTCGGCGGCGCCGAGGGCACCTTCGGCGAGCTGACGCAGGCCGTGCTGAGCGTCGCCGAGGGCTGCCCGGCCACGGCCTGGTGCGCCTCGCTCAGCGCCTACTCCGCCCGCTTCGCCTCCCACCTGCCGCAGGAGGGCCACCACGCACTGTGGGGCGCCGGGGCGGACACCGTCATCGCGACGGCGCTGATCCCCTCCGGCAAGGCCGAGCGGGTCGGCGACGGCTGGCGCGTGGACGGCCTCTGGCAGTACGTGAGCGGCATCGACTTCGCCGACTGGGTGCTGGTCTGCGCCGTCGTCGCGGGCGAGGTCCAGGGCCCGCCGCAGATGCGGTTCTTCGCCGTGCCGGCCGGCCGCTACACCGTGCGCCCCACCTGGGACAGCATCGGCATGCGCGCCACCTCCAGCCACACCATCGCTCTGGAGGGCGTGCTCGTGCCCGAGCACCTGTCCTTCGACCGCACCGACATCATGACCGGCCGCAACGTGAACTCCGACCTGTCCGCCCACAACGTGCCCTTCCAGGGTGTGGGCAGTCTGACGTTCATCGCGCCCGTGGTCGGCGCGGCCGCCGGCGCCCTGAACGCCGCCGCCGCCACGCTCACCGGCCGCAAGCGCAACCCGGGCGGCGAGCTGGCCGTGGTCCGCGCCTCCGGCCGGATCGACGCCGCGAAGCTGCTCGTCGCCCAGAACGCCGAGGTCCTCGACGGGCGGCTGTTCGACCAGGCGCACCTGGCCCGTAACGAGCGCAACGCCACCTACTGCGCCGAGGTCGTGCCCGAGGCCGTGGGCCTGCTGGTGCGCGCCGCCGGGACCAGCGGCCTGGGCGAGGGCCACCCGCTCCAGCGCTTCTGGCGGGACGTCACCTCCGCGGCCAGCCACGTCGCCCTGCAGTACGACACCGCGGCCCGCAAGAACTACGCGGCGGTCCTGCTCGGCCCGGAGTCCTGAGCGGTGCCCGGCAGCGGCCCACTGGCGGGCCTGAGGGTCGTCGAACTCGCGGCCATCGGGCCCGCCCCGTACGCCTGCATGATGCTGGCCGACCTCGGCGCGGAGGTCGTCCGCGTGGACCGCGCGGACGGCGCGCGGTCCTTCGCCGCCTGGCACACCGTCCTGGACCGGGGCCGGCGCTCCATCGCCCTGGACCTCAAGGACCCGAGGGCCGTCGAGGTGGTGCTCGCCCTGGTGCGCCGCTCCGACGTGCTGATCGAGGGCTTCCGCCCCGGCGTCGCCGAACGCCTGGGCCTGGGCCCCGACGCCTGCCGGGCCGCCAACCCGCGCCTGGTCTACGGCCGGATGACCGGCTGGGGCCAGGACGGGCCCCTGGCCCAGACCCCCGGGCATGACATCAACTACATCGCGCTCACCGGCGCCCTCGACGCGATCGGCCGCGCCGGCGGCCCGCCCGTGCCGCCGCTCAACCTGCTCGGCGACTTCGCCGGCGGAGGCATGCTGCTCGTCAACGGCGTCCTGTCCGCCCTGTACGAGCGGCTGAGCTCCGGCCAGGGCCAGGTCGTGGACGCCGCGATCGTCGACGGCGTCTCCGGGATGCTCGGCATGCTCGTCGGCATGACCGGCGACGGCCAGTGGCACGAGGCGCGCGGCGCCAACCTGCTCGACGGCGGCGCGCCCTTCTACGACGTCTACGCCTGCGCCGACGGCGGCCACGTGGCCGTCGGCGCCCTGGAGGAGCGCTTCTACCGCGCCCTCCTCGAGGGCCTCGGCCTGGCCGGGGAGCCCCTGCCCGACCGCGCCGACGAGGCCAACTGGCCCGAACTGCGCCGCCGTTTCGCCGAGCGCTTCGCCACCGCGACCCGTGAGGACTGGACGGCCCGCTTCGAGGGCACCGAAGCCTGCGTCACCCCGGTGCTGGGCCTCGCCGAGGCGGCCCGCCACCCCCACGCCGTGGCCCGCCGCGGCTTCCTGTCCACCGCCGGGCTCCACCAGCCCGCCCCCGCCCCGCGCTTCGGGCGCAGCGAGGCCCCCGAGCCCGCCGCCGCACCCGCGCCGGGGGAGCACACCCGCGCCATCCTCGCCGAGTGCGGCCTGAGTGCCGACGGCGTCGAGGAGCTGCTCTCCGCCGGCGCGGCCCGTTCGAGCGCCGGTCCAGGCCCGCGCTAGCCGCTCCCCGGACCGTGACCTGACCAGCCGCCCGGACGCCAGTTCCAGGGCCTCCTGCGGCCCGGAACTGAGAGAAGGAGGAGGCAATGGCCGAGCGGCGGTTCCAGCTCTACGACACGACCCTGCGCGACGGAACGCAGCAGAAGGGGATGACGCTGACGGTCGAGGACAAACTCGCCGTCGCACGCCGTCTGGACGCCTTCGGGGTCGGCTTCATCGAGGGCGGCTGGCCGGGCGCGGTGCCCCGCGACACCGAGTTCTTCCGCCGGGCCCGTACCGAACTCAACCTGTCCTCGGCCCAGTTGGTCGCCTTCGGGGCCACCAGGAAGCCCGCCTCCCTGGTCTCCGTCGACCCCCAGGTACGGGCCCTGCTCGACGCCCAGACCCCGGTGGTCACCCTCGTCGCCAAGGCGCACCCGCGCCACGTCGACCTGGCGCTGCGCACCAACCTGGCCGAGAACCTGGCGATGATCGGCTCCACCGTGCGCCACCTCGTCTCGGCCGGGCGGCGGGTCTTCCTGGACGCCGAGCACTACTTCGACGGCTACCGGCTCAACCGGGAGTACGCCCTGGAGGTCGTGCGCATCGCCGCCGATGCCGGGGCCGAGACCGTCGTCCTGTGCGACACCAACGGCGGCTGCCTGCCCGACGAGGTGCGCGCCGTCGTCGCCGACACCCTGGAGGCCACCGGCGTGCCGCTGGGCATCCACTGCCACGACGACACCGGCTGCGCCGTCGCCAACACCCTGGCCGCCGTCGACGCCGGAGCCGACCACGTCCAGGGCACCGCGCACGGCTACGGCGAGCGCTGCGGCAACGCCAACCTGTTCACCGTGTCCGCCAACCTGGTGCTCAAGCGGGGCCTACAGGTCGTACGCCCCGACCAGCTGCGCGCGATGGCGCTGATCGGCCACTCCGTCGCCGAGCTGACCGGCGTGCCCGGCCACCCGGCCGCGCCCTACCTGGGCTCGTCCGCCTTCGCCCACAAGGCCGGTCTGCACGCCTCCGCGCTGCGGATCGACCCCGACCTCTACCAGCACACCGACCCGGCGCTGGTCGGCGGCGAGATGCGCACCCTCGTCTCCGACCTCGGCGGCCGCTCCTCGATCGAGCTCAAGGCCCGCTCCCTCGGCTACCGGCTGGACGCCGCCTCCGACGTGGTCGCCCGCACCGCCGCCCGGGTCAAGGAGCTGGAGCACCTCGGCTACGCCTTCGAGTCCGCGGACGCCTCCTTCGAGCTGATGCTGCTCGACGAACTGGCGGACGGGCAGGTGGAGCCGCCCTTCGAGGTCGCCTCCTGGCGCGTCGGCGTGGACCGGCTGCCCACCGGCGCGATCCGCACCGAGGGCTCGGTGCGGCTGGTGGTCAACGGCATCCCGCTGATCGCCTCCGGCGAGGGCAACGGCCCGGTCAACGCCCTGGACCGGGCGCTGCACAAGGCGCTGGAGCCGTTCTTCCCCGAGCTGGCCGGCCTGGAGCTGGTCGACTACCAGGTGCGCGTCCTGGCAGGCGACAACGGCGGCGGCGGAAAGGGCAGCGGCGGGAAGGGCAGCGGCGGGAAGGGCAACGCCGGCAAGGGCAGCGGGGGCAAGGGCAGCGCCGCCCGTGCCCGGGTGCTCGTCACCTTCCGGCACGGTGACCGGACCTGGGGGACGGTCGGGGTGGACGAGAACACCGTGGCCGCCTCCTGGCGGGCCCTGCTGGACGCCGTCCACTACGTCCTGCGCACGGGGGCGGCCGCCGGGCCCGTCCCCGTCGTCGCCCCGGCCATAGCCGCAGCCGGCTGACGGCCGACGACTGACGGAAGCAGACAAGGGAGCCATCGTGCGCGTCGAAGACATCTTCATCCGGGGGACCGCGATCAGGCTCCCCGCGACCCTGCTGGTCGCCGACGCGGTCGCCGCCGGCGCCTGCCCGGCGAAGATCGCCACCGCCACGGACATGCTGTCCGTCGCCCACTCGCCCGAGGAGTCCGCCGCCGAGATGGCCGTCACGGCCGCCCGTACGGCCCTCGCCCGGGCCGGAACCACCCCCGAGGACATCGACCTCATCCTGCACGCCGACACCTACCACCAGGGCCAGGACCTCTGGCCGGTGGCCTCCTACGTCCAGCGCGAGACCGGGCGCAGCACCTGCCCGGCGCTGGAGGTGCGCCAGATGTCCAACGGCGGCCTCGGCGCGCTCGACCTGGCCACCGCCTACCTGAGCGCCGACCACAACCGCTGCGACGCGCTGCTCACCACCGCCGACCGCTTCTGCCCGCCCGGCATCGACCGCTGGCGCACCGACCCGGGCACGCCGTACGCGGACGGGGCGACGGCGCTCGTGCTCTCGCGCCGCGGCGGGTACGCCCGGCTGCGCTCCCTGGCGCTGCACGCCGACGCCGAGCTGGAGCCGATGCACCGCGGGGAGGAACCGTTCAGCCCCGCGCCGTTCAGCCACCGCATCCCGGTGGACTTCGAGGAGGCCAAGCGCGCCTTCCTGCGCGATGTCGGGATGTCCTTCGCGATCAGCAAGGCCCACGCGGGCCAGCAGACGGCGCTGAAGCAGGCGCTGTCCGACGCCGAGATGGAACTGGCCGACGCGGACTGGGTGCTGCTGCCGCACTTCGGGCGCCGGCGCCTGCAGGCCATCTACTTCGAGCCCTTCGGCATCGAGCCGGAGCGCACCACCTGGGACTGGAGCCGCACCGTAGGCCACCTCGGCGCGGGCGACCAGTTCGCGGGCCTGGACCGCCTGGTGGTCTCCGGCCGGGCCCGGCCCGGGGACCGGGTGGTGATGGTCAGCGTCGGCGCCGGCTACAGCTGGGGCGCGGCGGTGGTGGACATCCTCGACCGGCCCCATTGGGCCTGACGAACGATCAGATCAGTTGACACGAAAGGGAGTCGGGCTCCGCTGAGCCCGACTGCACCAGCGCTCGAGCCCGATTCGAGCGGACCTTGGCATTCTCGAACCGGCCGCCGCGTGCGGCGTGAACGAAGGAGAGCTCGCCGTGGCGCCCACCGCTGCGACCGACCAGACCGTACCCACCGAGCGGCCCGAGACGCCCACCCGCGTCACGGAGCACGCCGTCACCGTCTCCGCCCCGCCGGCCGCCGTCTTCGCGCTCGTCGCCGACGTGGCCGGCTGGCCCCAGCTGTTCGGGCCGACCGTGCACGCGGAGGTGGTGGAGGAGAACGTCCTCACCGACGGCCGCAGCGAGCAGCTGCTGCGCATCTGGGCCACCGCCAACGGCAGGGCCAGGACGTGGACCTCCCGCCGCACCCTGGACCGAGCGGCCGGGCGGATCGCCTTCCGCCAGGTCGTCTCCGCCCCGCCCGTCGAGGCCATGGGCGGCGACTGGGTCATCCGGCAGGCCGACGGGAGCGGCGACACCCACGTCACCCTGCTGCACGACTACCGCGCCGTCGACGACGCCCCCGAGGCCGTCGCCCTGATCGAGAGCGCCGTCGACCACAACAGCCGCGCGGAGCTCGCCGCCCTCAAGGCCGGAGCCGAACAGGGCCCGCAGGACGACGAGTTGTGCTTCACCTTCAGCGACTCCGAGCACATCGACGGCTCCGCCCAGGACGTCTTCGACTTCCTGAACCGCGCCGACCTGTGGCCCGAGCGTCTGCCGCACGTCGCCCGCCTGGACCTCACCGAGGACGAGCCCGGCATCCAGCACATGGAGATGGACACCCGCAGCCCCGACGGCTCGGTGCACACCACCGTCTCCGTGCGCGTCGTCTTCCCCGAGCGGCGGACCATCGTCTACAAGCAGCTGCGCGTTCCGGCCGCCATGGCCGGCCACACCGGCCGCTGGGAGATCGAGCCCGCCGCGGACGGGAAGGGCGTCGTCGCCACCTCCTGGCACACCGTCACCCTCGACCCGGACGGCGTGCGCGAGCTGCTCGGCGAGGACGCCACCCTCGCCCAGGCCCGCGAACTCGTGCGCAAGGCGCTGGGCACCAACAGCTCCACCACCCTGCGCCACGCCCGCCGGTACGCCGAGGAATCCTCCTCCTGATGTCCCTCCAGCGAGCGGAGAGCCGAGGCCGTCCGGGCCTCGGCTCTCCCGCGTTCCCAGCGCAAGGCTTCCTCGAGGGGCCGGGCGCACCATGCAGCCATGGAGGCGACAACCATGACGCGCGAGGGGGACGCATGACCGGCTTCCGGAACTTCGCGGAACAGATCCAGGCCAGGGCCGCCGAGGCGCCGGGCAGGGAGGCACTGATCCTCCTGCCCGAGTACGAGGGCAGGAGCCAGGCCGAGGCGGTGTCCTACCGGGCCCTGGACTCCGGGGCCCGGCGCCTGGCCGGCTGGCTCCAGGACCGGGGCGCCACCGGGGAGCGGGTGCTGCTCGCCCACTCCGACCGGCGGCTGTTCGCGATCAGCCTGCTCGCCTGCCTGTACGCGGGCGCGATCGCCGTGCCCACCGCGCCGCCGCGCGGCCGGGGCCACCACGCCGAGCGGATCGCCGGGATCGTCAAGGACGCCGCGCCCTGCCTGGCGCTCACCGACGCGGCCGAGGCCCCCGACCTGTCCCGGCTGCTGGCCGGCCAGGGCCACGGCTCCATCCCCTGCCTGGCCGCCGACGTGGTCCCGCCCTCGGCGCCCTTCACCGCGCCGCAGCTGGGCCCCGACTCGGTCGCCCTGCTGCAGTACACCTCCGGCTCCACCCGCGAGCCGCGCGGCGTCGTCGTCACCCACGGCAGCCTGACGGCCAACCAGCGGGCGATCGGGGCGGCGCTGCGCACCGGCCCGGCGGACGTGTTCGGCGGCTGGCTGCCCTTCCACCACGACCTCGGGCTGATCGGCCAGCTGCTCCACCCGCTGTGGCTGGGCGCCACCTCGGTGCTGCTCACCCCGGAGGCGTTCGTCAAGCGCCCGCTGCGCTGGCTGGAGGCCATCTCGCGCTACGGCGTGACCGTCAGCGCGGCCCCCGACTTCGCTTACGACCTGTGCGTGCGGCGCACCGACGAGCACCCGCTGCCGGCCGGGCTGGACCTCTCCGGCTGGCGGGCCGCGGTGGACGGCGGCGAGCCGATCCGCTCGGCCACCTGGCGGGCCTTCGCCGAGCGCTTCGCCCCGGCCGGGTTCCGGGCCGAGGCCCTGACCGCCGGCTACGGCCTGGCCGAGGCGACCCTGCTGGTCGCCCTGGACACCGAGGGCGTCACCGGGGCGCGCACCCACCGCGAGGTGGACGCGGCCGCGCTGGAGCGCAACCGGCTGGTCGACGCCAGAACGGGCCGGCCCTCCAGATCGCTGGTGCCCGTGGGCCTGCCCGTGGAGCTGGACCTGCGCATCGTCGATCCGCAGAGCCTCGCGACCCTGCCCGACGGCCGGATCGGCGAGATCTGGGTGCGCGGCCAGGGCGTGGCCGCCGGCTACTGGCGCCGCCGCGGCGAGAGCGCCCAGACCTTCGGCCAGACCACCGCGGAGGGCGAGGCCGGCTACCTGCGCACCGGGGACCTCGGCGTCCTCCAGGACGGGCTGCTGCACGTCACCGGCCGACTCAAGGACGTGATCGTGGTGGCGGGCCGCAACCTCTACCCGCAGGACCTGGAGCAGACGGTGCAGCGCGTCAGTGCGATGTTCGGCTCGGCCACCGCTTTCGGCGTGCCCGGCGAGCGCGAACAGGTCGTCGTCATCCAGGAACTGCGCGCCCAGAGCCGCTACCGCGTCGACTTCGCGGGGCTGACCGCGGCCGTCAAGGACTGCCTGGCCCGGGAGTTCGAGCTCCAGACCGGCGCCGTCCTCCTGGTGCGCCCGGGCACCGTGCGCCGCACCACCAGCGGCAAGGTCGAACGGGCGGCCATGCGCAAGCTCTTCCTGGACGGCCGGCTCAAGCCGCTGCACCAGGAAGTGAAGTCCGAAGTGGAACAGTTGCTCGTCAGGAGTCGTCCATGATCGAAGGGGACCGGATCACCCGGCTGGAGAAGGCTTTCGGGCCGCTCTTCAGCGCCGACAATCCGATGGGCCAGCACGGCCTGCTCGCCGCCGACGCGCGCGGCGAGGTGCTGGCCGAGGCCGAGCGGGTGCTCGACGAGTTCGGCTTCAACGCCGAGTTCGTGCCCGCCGAGCTCGACGGGCGACTGACCAGACTGGACGAGCTGGGCCGGGTGCTGCGCCCGGTGTTCCGCCGCGACGCCTCCTTGGGCTTCGGCTACGGGCTCAGCTGCTTCTTCGCCGCCGTCCCCGTGTGGGCCGGCGGCGACGGCGGCCAGCGCGCCCTGGCCGCCCGGCTGCTCCTCGAGGGCCGGCGGATCGCGGTCGTGCGGCACGAGGTGGCGCACGGCAACGCGTTCGTCCGCGAGGAGTTCGCGGCCGAGCCGAAGGCCGGCGGCTTCGTCCTCAACGGCACCAAGAGCGTGATCGCCAACGCCCGCACCGCCGGGGGCCTGGTCGTCTTCGCCCGCACCGGCGGCGAGGTGCCCGGCCGCGCCCACTCGGTGCTGCTGCTGGACCGCGAGGCCCTGCCCGAGGCGGCCGTCGAGTACCTGGGTCGGCACGACACCACAGGGATGCGCAGCGTGGAGTTCGGCGGCATCCGCGTCACCGACTGCCCGGTGCCGGGCTCCGCCCTGGTCGGCGGGCTCGGCGAGGGGTACGAGCTGTCGCTGCGCTCCTCGCTGGTGATCCGCGGGCTGATCCCGTCGATCGTGCTGGCCGGCGGGGACACGGCGCTGCGCACGGTGGCCCGCTTCGCCACCCGCCGGCGTGCGGACGGCCGCTCCTCGCTGGACGTGCAGCACGTCAAGGACGTCCTCACGGGCGCCTTCCTGGACCTGCTGGTCAGCGACTGCCTGTCGCTGGTGGCCACCCGGGCCCTGCACCTGCTGCCCAAGCAGATGAGCGCCTACGCGGCCACGGCCGCCTACCTGGCGCCCAAGCTGGTCGCGGAGGCGATGGAGGAGATGTCGGCCGTGCTGGGGGAGGAGACCTTCGCCGAGGACGGCGCGTACGCGATGTTCCGCAAGCAGCTGCGGGACCTGCCGGTCACCTCGCTCGGGCACGCGGGCAGCGCCGGACGGCAGGTCAGCATCCTGCCGCAGCTGCCCTTCTTCGCCCGGCACGCCTGGTTCGCCGACCCGGAGGCCCCGCCCGCGCTGTTCCGGCTGGAGGGCGACCTGCCACCGCTGAGCCTGGCGGACGCGGCCCTGCTCGGCGACGGTGACCCTCTCGCGGCCACTTTGGTGGCATGCACCGATCAACTGGAGAACGGCGGGCTGCTCTCCGACGCCGGCCCGGACGGCCCCGCCCTGCGCTTCCTCGCCCGCGCCTTCACCATCGAACTCGACGACCTGCGCAAGGCGTTCACCCGCATCGCCCTGGACGACCGCAAGGCCATGGTCAGCCCGCACGCCTTCGGCCAGGCCGACCGCTACACCCTGGTGCTGGCCGCCGCCGCCTGCCTCGGCGTGTGGCGCGAGCAGCGCGACGGCGAGGACGACTTCCTCGCCGACCCCAGCTGGGTCACCGCCGCCCTCTACCGCCTCGGCCGCCGCCTGGGCCTGCCGCTGCCCGATCGCCCCTCCGGAACCGAACAGCGGGTCCTGGCCGAGGTCCTGGCCCGCCTGCACGGCCGCCGCAGCCTCGACCTGTACGGGTCGGCGCTGGCCTGAAACTCTCCGGGCCCGCGCCCGCCCCCGACCACCGCGAAGGAGTCCCTCCCGTGAACACCCCCCACCCGTCCGCACCGGAACCCGACTACCACGGCTGGCTGAGCGAGCGGCTGCGCCACTACCTGGGCCGCGACATCGCCGAGGACGTCCCGTTCACCACCTACGACCTCGACTCGGTCGCCGCACTGAGCCTCTACGGCGACATCGAGCAGGAGTTCGGCCCCGTGCTGGACCCGACCGACATCTGGCTCTACCCCACCATCCAGGAGCTCGCCGCCTACCTGGAGCTGCGCGACATCCGCCTCGGCAGCGGCCAGCAGGTGCGCGCCGCCTTCGTCTTCACCGGCCAGGGCTCCCAGCACCCGGGCATGACCTCCGGGCTCTACCTCAACTCGACCGGCTACCGCCGCTTCCTGGACGAGGCCGCCGCCGCGCTGTCCCCGTACACCGGCGTCTCCGTCGTCGACCTGATGCTCAGCCGCGACCGGCGCGTGCACCAGACCGCCTACACCCAGCCCGCCCTGTTCGCCGTCGAGTACGCCCTCGCCCGCACCCTGGAGGAGGCCGGCGTCCAGCCCGTCGCCGTCCTCGGCCACGGCATCGGCGAGTTCGCCGCGGCCGTGATCTCCGGCGCCCTGACGCTGGCGGACGCGGCCAAACTGGTCACCGTCCGCGGCGCGTTCATGCAGTACCTGCCCGCCGGCGGCGGCATGACCGCCACCTGCCTGGCGCCCTACGAGGCCGCCGAACTGATCGTCGACGAGCCCGGGGTGGCGATCGGCGCGATCAACGCCGCCAAGGCGACCGTCCTGTCCGGCGAACTGGAGGGCCTGCGCCGCATCGAGCGCAAGCTGGAGGAGCGGGGCATCGCCTGCAAGGCGCTGGAGGTCACCCACGCCTTCCACTCGCCGCTGATGGAGCCGATGCTCGCCAAGTTCGAGGCCGTCACCCGCCGGCTGCCCGGTGGCGCCTCCCGGCTGCCGTACTACTCGACCGTGCGCGGCCGCCTGACGAGCGAGCCGCTGTATGCGCCGTACTGGACGGCCCAGGTCACCTCGCCCGTGCGCTTCGCCGACGCCGCCCGGCAGATGGTCGACCAGCAGGCCCTGACCCACATCGTGGAGATCGGCCCCAAGGTGGTGCTCACCCCGTTCCTGCGCCGCATCGCCGGCAACGAGGGCCCCTCCTGCCTGGGCATGTGCCGGGGCCCGCAGACCAACGCCGTCGACCTCGCGGGGGTGCTCTCCGCCCTGGACGCCGGCCCGCTGGCCCACCCCCTGGTGAGGGCCTGAGATGGCGGCAGCGGGAGGGGGACTCCCGCGGCCGCGCCAGATGGCCGGGCCGGACGGCCCCTGGGACCCCGTGCGCCAGGACCTCGCCGGCACCGGCACGGCCCTGGTGTACGGGGTGCTCACCCAGTGGAGCGTCCACCTGCGCGAGCCGGAGCGGCTGCGGGAGGTGCTCGGTCGGGACTGGCCGCGCTACCAGCGCATCGGCCATGCCCGGGCGAAGGAGCGCTTCCTGGCCTCGCGGCTGCTGCTGCGCCGCACGGCCGCCGAGGTGATCGGCACCACCCCGGACCAGGTGGACCTGGCGTACGAGCCCGGCGGCCGCCCGTACGTGCGCGGCTGCGACCAGATCGACGTCAGCCTCAGCCACACCCAGGACGTCCTGGTGGTCGGCGTCACCCGGCGCGGCCGCATCGGCGTGGACGTGGAGCTGGCCGACCGGCGGATGGCGGGCACGGCCTCGGAGGCCCAGGGCTTCACGCCGTACGAGCGCGAGGCGCTGGACGCGGACGCGGCGGAGCGCCGCAACGACCTGCTGGTGCGGCTGTGGACGCTCAAGGAGGCGTACAGCAAGGCGCGCGGGCAGGGGCTGCGGTTCCGCTTCACCGAGTTCGGCTTCGCGCTGGACGGCGAGCAGGCGCGGCTGGTCAGACCGGACGGCGGGCCGGTCGCGGACGGCTCGGCCTGGACGTTCGGCACGGTCGCCCTGGAGGGGCGCTTCGTGGTCAGCGTCGCCGTGTTCGACGCGGGCTTCGGCAGCGGCAGCGACCTGTCGGTGCAGACGGTGCTGGACGAGGGGCTGCTGGAGGCGCTGCTGAACTCCTCGGGGCGCAGCTAGAGTTCGCCCACGGGCCCAGCCCTACGGGATCCAGCCGGCGTCCTCCGCGATGCGGATGGCGTCGACCCGGTTGCGGGCGTTGAGCTTGGTGACGATGGCGGTCAGGTAGTTCTGGACGGTGCCCTTGGAGAGGTACAGCGAGGCGGCGATCTCGGTGACGGCGGCGCCGTGCGCGGCCTGCCGCAGCACCTCCAGCTCGCGCGGGGACAGCGGGTTGGCCGGCGCGTCCCAGGCGGACATCGCCAGCTGAGGGTCTATCACCCGCTGGCCCTGCGCCACCGCCCGTACCGAGCGGGCGAGTTGCTCGGGCGGGGCGTCCTTGAGGAGGAAGCCGCACACGTGCGCGGCCATCGCCCGGCGCAGGGTGCCGGGACGGCCGAGGCTGGTGAGGATCAACGCCCGGCAGCTGGGCAGGCGTTCGCGCAGGGCGGCCGCCGCGGTGAGGCCGTCCATGCCGGGCAGGTCGATGTCGATGACCGCGACGTCGGGCCTGGTCTCGAGCGCCGTCTTCACGATGATGTCGCCCCGGTCCACCGAGGCGACCACCTCGAAGTCCGGCTCGAGCTCGAGCAGGGCGACCAGCGCGCCGCGGATCATCTGCACGTCCTCGGCGAGGAGGATCTTCGTCGACAACATGCAATCCCTCGTGGTCGGGGTCCGTGGTCGGGTTCGCCCGGTGCCGGAAAATTCTCTCAGGCCACCGCCTGCGGAACGTCATTGGGAGTGGCGGTGGCCGGCACCTGGGGCTTGAGCGGTGCCTCGACCAGCAGGTGGAACCGGCCGTCCTCCCGGACGCCCGCCTCCACCCGGCCGCCGATGGCGGCCAGCCGGGTTTCCAGGTTCCCGATCCCACTGCCGCTCCAGGGGGCCGGCGGCTGGACGGTCTTGGCCACGCCGTCGTTCACCAGACGGAGAAAAACCGTTTCTTCGTCGGAGTGGGCACGGATTTCGCAGTGCTGCACTCTGCTGTGGCGCAGGATGTTGGTCACCCCCTCGCGCAGCGCGGTGGCCAGCACGGTGTCCACCACCGGGTGCATCCGCGAGCAGGTGACCTCCACCTCGGCCTTCACGTCCGCCGACTTCAGCGTCGAGGCGACGGAGTCGACCTCGGCCGCCAGGGACATCTCCCGGTAGCCGCTGGCCACCAGCCGTACGTCGGCCAGCGCCTGCCGGGAGATGTCCAGCACCCCGGCGATCTCCTCCCGCGCCCGGTCGGGCCGGCTGGTGACCAGCCGATTGACCAGCTCGGTCTTGAGGGTGATCGACGAGAGGCTGTAGCCGAGCAGGTCGTGCAGGTCCCGGGCGAAGCGCAGCCGTTCCTGGAGCACCGCCGCCCGGGCGCGTTCCTCCCGGGAGGAGAAGACCTCCTCCACGAGGTCGGCCAGCCGGGTGAGTCCGTAGATGACCAGGCCCGTCAGCATGGTCGACTGCAGTACGTAGACCGTCAGCAGCGGTGCCACGCCCGTGATCCAGGCTTCGGCGAACGCCGACAGACAGCAGACGGCGTACAGCGTCCACCCGAGCCGCCGGGGGAGCAGCAGCAGGCAGGAGCCGGCCAGGCACCCCAGCATCCCGCCCCAGTCGGCGCCGAAGAGCAGCATCGGACCGACGGTGAACGCCGCCTGCCAGAGCAGCATCACGATCCGCCGCCGCATCGGCCACCGGCGGGCCTTCGAGGAGGAGTTGAGGAGCTGGATGGAGAAGACGGCTGCGGCGCACGCCAGGGCCACCAGGGCCTTGCGGCCTCCGAAGCTGTCCCGCAGCACGTTGTTGAAGGCGATCAGGCAGAAGCAGAAGAGGGCGAAGACGGTGATGCCCCGGGCCAATCGGGGGGCCGGGAGATCGGCCGAGGACGTGCCCGTTCTGCCAGCCATACCGCTTCCCCCCATGTCAGCGCCCCGGTCGGCGTGCATGCTACCGCGCGCTCAGGCAGAGCGTCACGGAAACGTACGGGACCGTCGCCGTCCGTTCAAGCTTCTTGTCGTATGAACATATGAAGACTCAGCCAACTCGTCAGACGAACAAGGGAATCGGGTTGAGCTCCGCGTCGACGGTCGGCCCGGTGAGTAAACCGAGCCGTACCGGCACGTCGAAGATACGACCCGGGGCGAATCTCGCCCAGAAGTGGCGCATCCCGGGGGCGATGACCTTGACGACCGGGATCGCCACGTCGGGCCGGGTCTGGTCGAGCACGAGCAATTCCATCCCCTTCGCCCGGACCAGCCGTTCCGCCTCCGCCACGTCCTCCCGCAGGTCCCCGGACGGCCGGTAGTCGTAGTCCGAGGGCCCGCGCGGAACCTGACCGGAATCGGGCAGCAGATATGGCTGGTTCGCGACGGTCGCCGTCGACCACCAGGCGACCAGGTCCGGATCGGTCGTCCGCGGAGCACCGTCCGGGCTGCCCCCGGACGGGAGGAACTGACCCATTTCGGTCAGGGCCCTCCGCAGCGCCAGCCTCGGATCGTGGTGCGCCCCGAAGCCGAACGTGATCTCCTCCGCCGGCCGTCCCACCTGGCGGGACAGCGCCACGAACACCGGGATCCCGAAGTCCGAGGTGACGTCCAGCACCCAGACCTGGCGGCCCGTCATCGCGTACGCCTGGCGCAGCGTCGCCGTCCACGGGTCGTCGAAGGCGTCCAGGTCCACCGCCGGGTGGCGGGTGCGGTTGTACCACCACAGCGCCACCGCGTCCCGCTCCACCAGCTCCAGAAAGCCCTGGACGATCGCGTCCTCCAGGCTGCTGCCCGCCGCGTTCCCGTTGGAGTCCGCCCACAGCCCGTCCGAGGGCCGCCCCGGCGCGTTGCCGTAGTACAGCAGGGAGGTCGGCAGCAGCCGCTGCCGGCCGGTGGTGAGCGACTGCACCGGGGTCCAGTCCACCGGCCTGTCGGGGTCGAACCGCTCCGGCACCTGCTGGAACGCCGAACCGCTCGCGTTCCAGCGCGCCCGCTCCCGGAACTGCCGCTCCGAGTACAGCTGGCAGTCGTTCGGGTGCAGCGCCACCGGGCCCAGGGCGCGCATCGATTCGCGCACCACCGGCTCGTCCCCCTGTCGCGTCCCGCTGTAGCGCTCGGCCGCCTCGCACAGCGCCCCCACCTTGGCATCCAGCTCGGTGGCGCCCTTGCCGCCGCTCAGCGAGCGCAGCCCGGCCCGCAGCCCGCCCAGCGAACCGCTGCGCATCGCCAGATTGCGGCCCGACACGTAGCGGTTGATCCCCACCGGCGCCCACTCGTCCCGGCGGACCTCCTCGACGATGCCCGTCACCGGGCTCACCAGGTGCTCGTGCCGGCGCAGCATCTCCGCCGGGGCCAGCGCCCGGTGCCCGCCCCCCGTCTCCGGCGACTTCGGGCGCGGCCGCACCACCAGCGGGCCCAGCACCTGCCGCGCCACCAGGTCCGGATCGCCGCAGTCCGGGCACTGCGGGCGCCGGACCACCGCGTGGTGACGGCTGCGCAGCGTCGCCGTGTCCAGGGTGCAGACCGCGTCGTCCTCGACGCCCCGCGCCCCCGCCAGCCACCTCGCCGCCGCCAGCACCGCCGCCTGCAGGCCCATCGCCCGCCCGGCCGCCAGCGACGCCTCCGGCCGCGCCACCGGCCCCGGGCGGCCCAGCGCCCGCTGCAACGGGATCTCGGAGCGCCGGTGGCCCCACAACCGGTGCGCCAGACAGGACCAGCAGGGGCCCGCGGCCGGGCGGAACACCGGCCCGATCCACGGCTGCGCCCCGCACGGGCGCGCCAGCAGCCAGGGCGCCCCCGCCGCCAGGTGCTCGGCGTTGATCCGCTCCAGCTCCGGGTGCAGGTAGTCGTCCGTCAGCACCAGGGTCAGCACCTCGCTGCCCGGCCCGGCCTCCTCGCCCCTCGCGAGCACCCGCAGCCCCGAGTCCCGGCACGCCTGGCGCGCCGGCTCCGGCTCCGGGCGGCCCAGCGTCACCACCCTGACGGCCGCCCGCGCGAGCGAACTGTCGGCCCCGTCCAGGCCGAGCAGGTCCCAGTACGCGAGCGCCGCCTCGTCCTCCGCCGGCCGGTGGTAGCCCAGCAGCTTGGCCTGGGCGAGACGGGCCAGGACGCGGCCCGCCTCCCCGGGAGTCATCGTGTCCGCCGCCTCGTCGAGCACCCGCTCCAGCGAGCGGGTGCCGTCCAGCAGCGGGGCGAGGCGCTCGACGAGCCGCCCGGCCACCGCCGTGACGCCGTTGGCGGAGAGCAGGTACGTCGCCTCGCCCGGTACCACTTCAGCCCGCAGATGCCGCTTGAACCCCAGCGGCAGACCTCTGCCCCCCGTGTCCGCCATCGCGGTCAGCCGACCAGCGCCGCGGACCAGCTGCCGGTGCAGTTCGAGGCGAACCCCACGCCCGGCACGTCCAGCTCCTCGATCAGGACGGTGTCGGCGTCCCCGACCAGTCCGGCCAGGTAGATCGGCTCCCCGGCCGACAGCCCGAACTCGGCCAGCACGGCCACCGGGTCGGCCGCGTAGCGCTGCGCCAGCTCCGGCTCCAGACCGCTGCGGACGGTCAACTCGGCGAAACGGCGGTCCTCCTGGGTGACGCTCACGCGGGCACTGGTGTCGCGGGCGATGGTCTTCATGGGGTGCCTCCTGAGTCGCGATACCGACCGGTCGTGGTCCCGTTCGGTTGTGGACCAGGAGTCTGCGGAAAAGCCGGGCCCCGGGCCCAGTGGCGGACTCACCCTCGCGGCATGACATTTTCACGGTTCCCCTCGTGACGCCCTCACTGGGCCTCACGGCGTGCTGGTGCCAGGCTCGACCCCATGCTTCGACCACGACCGCCGGGGGACGACCGACGGGAGGCCGGAAAGGGGAGAACACCATGGACATCAAGATCCTGGGGCCGTTGTCGGCCACTGAGTACGGAGTGTCGATCGTTCCGAGTGCGGCCAAGCCGCGCCAGATCCTCGCACTGCTCGCACTTCAGGCGGACCGGGTGGTCACCGTACCCACCCTGATGGAGGAGATCTGGGGGACCGAGGTGCCGCGCAGCGCCGCGACCACCCTCCAGACGTACATCCTCCAGCTGCGCCGCCGCATCGCCCTCGCCCTCGCCGGCGACAGCGACACCCACGCCAAGGAGGTGCTGGTCACCCAGCACGGCGGCTACCTGCTGCGCGTCCAGCCCGGACAGACCGACGTCCAGGAGTTCGAGCAGCTCGCCGCCTCCGGCCGCGCCGCCTACGACGCCGCCGACTACCGGGCCGCCTCCGAACTCCTCGGCGGCGCCCTCGCCCTCTGGCAGGGCCCGGCCCTGGTGGACGTCAAGGTCGGCGACGTCCTCGAACTGGAGGTGCTGCGCATGGAGGAGGGCCGGATGGCCGCCCTGGAGCGCCGCCTCGACGCCGACCTGCGCCTGGGCCGGCACAACGAGCTCATCGCCGAACTGCGCGTCCTGACCGCCCGGCACCCCATGCACGAGTCCTTCTGCGGGCAGCTGATGCTCGCCACCCACCGGGCCGGCGGCGCCTGGCGCGCCCTCGAGGCGTACCAGCGGCTGCGCACCACGCTGGTGGACGAACTCGGGCTGGAACCCTCACCGCGCCTGCAGCGGCTGCACCGCGCCGTCCTCCAGGGCGACCCGGAGCTCGACCTGGTGGCGACCACCAGCTTCTGAGTCGCCTCTGCTGAACTGCCCGGCTCCGAAGGCGAGTTCTCGCAGCTCACGCACACTCCACGAACACCCGAGCGGCCGTCGAGGGCCCGCCCGAACCATGGCGGAACCGGTGAACGGCGGCACGCCACAAGCGGGAAGACGCCGCCAAGGCACAGCCCGCCCGGGGCGGAAGACGGGAATCAGCCCCAACTCCGCCCCGGGCCACCGGAACACCGGAGCACCGGAGCACCGGAGCACCTGAACACCGGAAGCACCGACACAGCCAGCGGCCCGACCGAAGGGAACCACAGTGGTCCGCACCGTTCCGACCGGCAGCAGCCCGCAGCTGCGGCCGGCCACCCAGAAGGCGAGGTGAAGCAGATGCGCAGAGTCGTGATCACGGGCCTCGGGGTCGTCGCCCCCGGCGGCGTCGGCGTGAAGAACTACTGGGAGCTGCTCACCGCGGGCCGCACGGCCACCCGCACCATCTCCTTCTACGACGCCTCCCCGTTCCGCTCCCGGGTCGCCGCCGAGTGCGACTTCGACCCCCGCGCCGCGGGCCTGAGCCCGCAGGAGATCCGCCGGCTCGACCGGGCCGCGCAGTTCGCGGTCGTCTCCACCCGCGAGGCCATCGCCGACAGCGGCCTCGACCTCGCCGCCCTCGACCCCTCCCGGGTCGGCACCTCGCTGGGCAGCGCGGTCGGCTGCACCACCAGCCTGGAGCGCGAGTACGTCGTCGTCAGCGACGGCGGCAAGAAGTGGAACGTCGACCACGAGTACGCCGTCCCCGAGCTGTACCGGCACTTCGTGCCCAGCTCGATGGCCGCCGAGGTCGGCTACGCCGCCGGCGCCGAAGGCCCGGCCGTGGTCGTCTCCACCGGCTGCACCTCCGGCCTGGACTCGCTCGGCCACGCCGTCGAGCTCATCCGCGAGGGCACCACGGACGTGATGGTCGCCGGCGCCACCGAGGCCCCGATCTCCCCGATCACCTCGGCCTGCTTCGACGCCATCCACGCCACCACCCCGCGCAACGACACCCCCGAGAGCGCCTGCCGGCCCTTCGACCGCACCCGCAGCGGCCTGGTCCTCGGCGAGGGCGCGGCCATCCTCATCCTCGAGGAGCTGGAGAGCGCCCGCCGGCGCGGTGCCCACATCTACGCAGAGATCGCCGGCTTCGCCTCCCGCTGCAACGCCTTCCACATGACCGGCCTCAAGGAGGACGGCCGGGAGATGTCGCAGGCCATCGACGCGGCCATGGACGAGGCCCGCCTCGGACCGGACGCCCTCGACTACATCAACGCCCACGGCTCCGGCACCAAGATGAACGACCGCCACGAGACCGGCGCCTTCAAGCGCAGCCTCGGCGAGCACGCCTACGCCACCCCGATCAGCTCCATCAAGTCGATGATCGGCCACTCCCTCGGCGCCATCGGCTCCCTGGAGATCGCCGCCTGCGCCCTGGCCATGGAACACGGCGTCCTGCCGCCCACCGCCAACCTGCACGAGCCCGACCCGGAACTCGACCTCGACTACATCCCGCTGGTCGCCCGGGAGCAGAAGACGGACACCGTGCTCAGCGTCGGCAGCGGCTTCGGCGGGTTCCAGAGCGCGATGGTGCTGGCCCGGCCGGAGAGGAAGGACGCAGCATGAGCGCCACCACCGTCGTCACCGGCCTGGGCATCGCCGCGCCCACCGGGCTCGGCACCGAGGACTACTGGAAGGCCACCCTCGCCGGTGAGAGCGGCATCCGCCCCATCACCCGCTTCGACGCCGACCAGTACCCCTCCCGCCTCGCCGGGGAGGTGCCCGGCTTCGTCGCCGAGGACCACGTCCCCAGCCGGCTGATGCCCCAGACCGACCACATGACCCGCCTCGCGCTCGCCGCCACCGAATGGGCCGTCAACGACGCCGGCCTCGAGGCCGGCCAGCTCCCCGAGTTCGGCATGGGCGTGGTCACCGCGGCCTCCGGCGGCGCCGTCGAGTTCGGCCAGCGCGAGCTCCAGCAGCTCTGGAGCAAGGGCAAGGAGTACGTCAGCGCGTACCAGTCCTTCGCCTGGTTCTACGCCGTCAACACCGGCCAGATCTCCATCCGCCACAAGATGCGCGGTCCCAGCGGCGTCCTGCTCAGCGAGCAGGCCGGAGGCATCGACTCCCTCGGCCACGCCCGCCGCCACGTCCGCAAGGGCATCCCGCTGGTCGTCTCCGGCGGCGTCGACGCGGCCGTCTGCCCCTGGGGCTGGCTGCCGCAGATCGCCTCCGGGCGTCTGAGCACCGTCAACGACCCGGCCCGCGCCTTCCTGCCCTTCAGCGCGGACGCCGCCGGCCACGTCGCCGGCGAGGGCGGCGCCATCCTCGTCGTCGAGGACGCCGACTCCGCCCGTGAGCGCGGCGCCCGTCAGATCTACGGCGAGGTCGCCGGCTACGCCGCCACCCTCGACCCCGCCCCCGGCTCCGGCCGCCCGCCCGGGCTGCGCCGCGCCGCCGAGACGGCCCTCGCAGACGCGGGCCTCACCCCGGCCGACGTGGACGTGGTCTTCGCCGACGCCGCCGGCGTCCCCGAACTCGACCGCGCCGAGGCCGAGGCCATCACCGGGATCTTCGGCGACCGGGCCGTGCCCGTCACCGCGCCCAAGACCATGACCGGGCGCCTGCTCGCCGGCGGCTCCGCCCTGGACGTCGCCACCGCGCTGCTCTCCCTGCGCGACGGCGTCGTCCCGCCCACCGTCAACGTGGGCGCCGCCGCCCCCGAGTACCGGCTCGACCTGGTCACCGAGGTCCGCGAGGCGCGGCTGCGCACCGCACTGGTGCTCACCCGCGGGTACGGCGGCTTCAACGCCGCGCTCGTGGTCCGCAAGGCGTCCTGAAACCGTCGACGCCCCGCCCGCTCCTGTTTCGAGGAACCCCACCACCCGTACGCAGAGAGGACCCGTCATGCCCATCACGACCGAACTCACCCTCACCGACCTGACCCGGATGCTGCGCGAGTGCGCCGGTGAGGAGGAGGGCATTGACCTCGACGGCGACGTCATCGACACCCCGTTCATCGAGCTCGGCTACGACTCGCTGGCGCTCCTCCAGGTCATCGGGCAGGTCCAGCGCGAGTACGGCGTGATCATCCCGGACGACGCCGTCGTCGACGCCGAGACCCCCCGCGCGCTGCTCCAGCTGATCAACGGCGCCGCCTGAGCCGCCGCCGGCCGCCGCCCCGCCCGAACGGCGGGGCGGCCGCGTTCCTGGTTTCCGCCGTCGCCCGAGTCTCGCCCCGCCCCGCCTCGCCTCGCCTCGCAAGGAGAGCACGGATGTCGCTCACCGCACGTACCGCCGTGACCCGCCGGCTGACCGTCGAGGCCGGCGGCGCCCCCCTCACCCGCACCTCCGCCGACGTGGCCGGACCCCTCCTGGACGCCCTCGGCGGACTCCCCGTCCGCCTGCCCGCCCGGACCGTCCTCTACATCGGCGGCTTCCCCGCCCCGCCCCACCACGTGCCCGACCACTTCCTCGACCTGCCCGTGCGCACCGCCGTCACCCCCGGCGAGGCCACCCGCCTCGCCCACGAGGACCTCCAGGCCAAGCGCACCGACCGCGCCCTCCTCGCCACCCTCGACGACCCGGCCACCGGCACCCTCACCGCCCAGGTGCTGCGCCGCGCCGCCGAGGCCCTCGCCGACGGGGACACCGTCGTCGGGCTCCTCGAGTTCGCCCCCGGCGGCCACTTCACCGCCGAACAGCCCGTCCTGCGCCCGCTGCGCCACGGCGGCCACCGGCCCGACCCCGACACGCCCCGGCTGGTGATCTGGTCCGGCCTCGACACCGGCGACGAGACCCGGGTGCGCGGCGAACTCCTCACCCTCGTCGAGCGCCTCGACCCCGAGGGCTTCGCCGCCCTGCCCACCGCCCCGCCGCACGGCCGGGCCCTCGGCCCCGTCCGCGCCACCGCCGTCACCACCGCGCACGAGGCCCCCGCCGCCATCGCCAAGGCCCGTACCGTCACCACCCGCCACCCCAGGCCCGTCGCGCTGCTGTTCCCCGGGCAGGGCTCGCAGCACACCGCGATGGCCGCCGGACTGTACGGGCGGGAGCCGGTGTTCACCGCCGCGATCGACGCCGTGTTCGAGCTGCTGGAGGAGGTCGGCCCGGCGATCCGCGCCGACTGGCTCGGCGCGCTCGAGGGGCGGGCGCCCACGATCGGGATCGACGACGTGCGCCGTGCCCAGCCGCTGCTGTTCGCCGTCGACTACGCCCTCGGGCGGATGGTCCTCGGCTGGGGCGTACGGCCCGCGGCCGTGCTCGGGCACAGCGCCGGGGAACTGGTCGCCGCCACGCTCGCCGGGGTGGTCTCGCTCTCCGACGCCGTCGGGATGATGCGCGAACGCGTCGTCCAGGCCGTGAAGATCCCGCCCGGCGGGATGCTCGCCGTCGGCGCCGCCGAGCGCGTCCTGCGGCCGTACCTGACGGGCGACGTGGCCATCGCCGCCGTCAACGCGGCGCAGCAGACCATGCTGGCCGGCTCCACCGAGGTGCTGGCCGAGGTCGCCGAGCGGCTGCGGGCCGACGGGCACATCGCCGTCGCCGTCCCGGCCACCAGCCCGTTCCACTCCCCGGCGATGGCCCCGGCCTCCGACCTCGTCGAACTCGCGTACCGGGGCGTGCAGTTCGCCGAACCGGCGCTGCCGTTCTACTCCGGGTACACCGGGGACCTGATGACGGCCACCGAGGCCCTCAGCCCCCGCTACTGGGCCCGGCAGATCACCGACACCGTCAACTTCGCCCCCGCGCTGGACCAGCTCCTCGCCACCGAGGACGTGCTGCTGGTGGAGGCGGGGCCGCGCCAGACCCTCACCGCCTTCGCCCGCCGCCACCGGGCCGTGCGCCTGGGCGCCAGCGCGGCCGTGCCGCTGCTGCCGGCGCGCGGTGGCGGCGGCGAGGACGACCGGCGCTCGGTGCTCGCGGCTGCGGCGGCCATCTGGTCCGAGGGCCACGACCTCGACCTGGACGCGCTGGCGCACCTGTGGACCTGGCACCCGGAGGCGGCCCCGGCCCAGCAGCCGGCTCCGGCCCCGGCTCCGGTCACGGCCTGAGCCGCCTGCCCGAGCCGCCTGCCCGAGCTGTCCGCCTGAGCTGCCCGCCCGAGTTGTCCCAAGCCTCCGGGCCCGCCCCGTCGCCCCCTGCGGGACGGGCCCGGACCTCTCCGGCACCCCTCGCCGGCCCAACGCTCCGTGCCCGTCCCGCGCCCCCGGGACGGGCACGGCACTTTCGCGATCAGCCGGGGCTGGTCGTCGCGCCCGCAGGGGTGAGGCCGACGGTCAGGTGGTCGGAGAGCTGGGCGGCGAGCCGCTTGGCCTCGTCCTGGGTGAAGGTGCCGGAGATCACCGCGCTGCCGTCCGTGATGGCCGAGCGCACCGCCGGGTGGGAGGCGACCAGCCCGTCCACCACGATCGCGAACTGGTTGGTCGGCGTGTCCGTGCCCGAGAGCCGCCCGGTGACCTCCGCGAACGCCTTCGCCCCGGCGTCGTCGAAGGTCAGCATGATCTGCCAACCGCCGCTGTTCTGCGGGTCGAGGGCAGTCTCCGCCTTCTTGACGTTCTTCCCGTCCACGGCGACCGGGCCGAGCGCGAGCTTCTCCCAGTGGCCGCCGCTCTCCGTGGTGCGGGAGCAGGCGACGGCCTCCGCCGTGGGCGACGTCTGACGGTCGGTGCGCTGCGCCGGATCGGCGCAGTCGAGCGCGAGGTAGGCGGCCGTCAGGCCGGGCGGCACGACGCCTTCGGCCGTCGGCCCCACGACGGTGCCCGCCGGGGCCCCGGTGGGCGGGCCGGACGGGGCGACCGCGAGCACGGGCCGGAAGGCGAGTTCGCCCTGCGTGGCCAGGGCCGCGAGCTCGTCGCCGGTGGCGTTCACGGCGGTCACCGTGATCTTCCCGGCCGCAGCCTCGATCTGCGGGGCGGTCAGGCCGAGCACGGCGGCCCGCTTTCTCAACTGCTCGGCGGTCTCCTGGAGTTCGGCTGCGGTGGCGTCCCGCTTCGGCGTGTAGGTCGCGGTCGTGCGCGGCCCCTTCGGAACCGCTGACGGGCTCGCGGACGTCGAAGCCGCCGTACCGCCCCCGCTCGTACACGCCGTGAGCAGCACCGCCACCGTCGCACCGGACAGGAGAACGCCGTACCTGACTGTCGCCATGACCCCAGTCTTCCTCCCAACGACCATGCCAATCGGTCGAGTTAACCGACATGTGACCTACGGAAAGGCCGTGGCCGTGTTCATCGTGATCGTTCTCCTCCTCGCCGGTGTCGGCCTGGTCCTGATGGGCTACGAGAAGCTGCACACCGCCGTCCCCACCTGCTTCGGCAAACCCATGGAGCCCGGCCAGATCTGCTACGCCCGGGACGCCGGCACTCCGGGGGACGGCATGCCCAAGCCCCAGAACTCCACGTACGCCGAACAGCTGGACAGCCTGACCAGCGGCGGCTGGACGGCCATCGGCATCGGCGTGGTCCTGATCGTGATCGCCCTGCTGGTGGCGGCCTCCGTGGCGGCGAGCGAGTAGCAGCGAGCGAGTAGCGGCGAGCGAGCGGCCCCGGGCGCAAGCCCGGTGGGCCGGGCGGCTGACGGCGCATCGAGCGGGCATCGAATGGCGCAGGATCGCGGCCCGACCGTTCGCCCACGATACGGGCCTCGCGGAGGATGGGGGAGGCCGGGGAATCGAACAGTCCTGCGCGTGGGTGGGATGGCCCCTGGCGACAGCTTCCGAAGAGTGAGGAGTGCGCTTGTGGTGAGTTCCGCACGCCCCCGGCGAGCCGCCCTGGCGGCCGTCCTGGGCCCGGGGGTAGCGCTGGCGGTGATGGTCCCGTCCGTCCCGTCGGCCGCCGCTCCGGAGGCCGGCAAGCTGCCGCCCTTCCCGGTGGCCGAGGTGCTGGACGGGGAGAAGAAGCTCGCGTCGGTGAAGGAGGTCACCTCCCTGTGCGAACGGGTGAAGGCGTGCGACTTCCGGATGCACGGCGCGCCGCGCGAGTACGTGAGCGCGGTGCTGTCGGTCGGCAACGCGGCGATCAACTGCACCGACTCGGACATGGTGATCGATCGCACCGTCACCTTCGTGACCAGCAGCACGGACAACATCGCCGGCCAGATCTCTGGCAAGGCCGCCATCGAGGGCGGGGTGGACACCACGGTGACCGTCTCCGGCTCGGGCACGGCCACGGCCGGGATGGTCAACGGCATCACCAACTTCGGGCCCAACAAGGACAAGGGCCCGTACACCGAGGACCAGGGCAAGAACACGATCGAGGGCACGGGCACGGTCGCGGGCTCCAACGCCCTGCACCTGGGGGCCAAGGCGACCTTCGAGCTGGCCTTCCAGGCGTCCTTCTCCCGGCAGTGGCAGGCGGTGACCACCGAGTCCACCAAGGTGCAGTTCACCGTCAGCCCCGGGGACGAGCTCCAGTTCGGGGTGGTGAACGCGATGTCCCGCACCTCGGGCGTGCTCAAGGTGAACGACACCGGAAAGCTGATCAAGAACGTGACGGTGGACAGCCCGTCGAGCGTCAACGTCAGCTCGGTGGTGGCGCAGACGTACTCCGTCCCGGACAAGTGCCTGTCCCTGCGCCCCCCGGGGCGCTCCCTCGGCGGCGGGCTGACGGCGGTGGCACCGGAGCGGGCGGAGAGCGCGCGTCGGGCGCCGGACGCGGTCTATGTCCGCGCGGAAAACGGCAGTTGGAGGAAGCGATGAAGCGGGTTTCCCTGCCAGTGGCACTGGTCGCGGTGGTCCTGGGCGCTGTGCCCGCATCCGCCGACCCGGCCCCGGCCTCCGATGATGCCGCCACGATCGCCTCCAAGTGCGGTGAGGAGTACGGCTGTTCGTACCGCATCCTGCCGGAGGTGTCGCGCGAGTACGCGGCGGCCGTGCTGTCGGTCGGCAACGCGGTGGTCAACTGCACCGGCAAGCCGATCGACATCGAACGCAATGTCGTCCTCGAGTCGAGCACCACGGACAACATCGCGGGCCAGATCTCCGGCAAGGCCGCGCTGGAGGGCGTGATCGACAACACCACCGACGCCTCGGCGAGCGCCGGTGTCAGCAACAAGACCGAGGTCACCCACATCGACCACACCGCGCCGACCGACAAGGGCCCCAACCAGGACATCACCAACGGCGGGACCTTCACCATCGGCGGCACGGTGAGCGGCGCCGGGCAGCTCAAGCTCAGCGCGAAGGCGTCCTTCGAACTCGCCTTCCAGGCCACCTACTCGCACGAGTGGAAGCGGAGCATCAGCGAGACCACGCAGGTGAAGTTCACCGTGCGCTCGGGCGACGAGCTGCAGTTCGGCGTCCTCAACGCGATGAACCGCACGGTGGGGGAGCTGCGGGTGGACTCCATCGGCAAGCTGATCAAGAACATCGTCGTGGACAGCCCGTCCAGCGTGAACGTCAGCACCGTCGTGGCGCAGACCTTCAGCGCCAAGGACCACTGCCTGTCGATCCGCCCGCCGGGGCGCGCGCTGCCGGACGGACTGGTCGAGGTGCCGTCGCGTACCCCCGACGCCGTCCCGACAGCCCGCTACCGGCTGGTCGGCGGCGCCTGGGAGGCTCTCGGCTGACGACGCGGATCGGCCGCCCACCCCTTCGCCCCGGGGTGGGCGGCCGATCTCGTTCGTTACGGGTCGAGGAGCTCGGTGCGCGCCTGAACCCCCGCCGGCGGAGCCTCGGCGGTGAGCAGCCGCTTGTCCGTCCCCGCGCCGTTGTCCGGCGTGTCGGCGGTCGGACGGGCGGAGCCGCAGCGCTTCAGCTCCGTCTCGGTGAGCGGCCCGCTGCGCTGGTAGTAGCGGTCCGGCATCGCGGTGGACGGCACGTCGAAGGTCGCGTCCAGCCGGTACTTGTTACGGGAGTTGGTGAAGCTGCCCACCACCCGCTCGCGCGCCGGCTGCACCTCGGTCCAGCTCATCTCCCCGGGCTGGATGGTCGGGTTGAGCACCTTGGTGGTGGTCCGGCTCCAGGTCAGCGGCTGGCTGGTGGACACCGCCGCGCTGTTGCCGCCCGCCGCGCTGTACCCGGCGGCCGCCTGCGCGGCCAGGTTGGGCCGGCTCACCGAGATGTCGGAGCGGCTCGGCACCAGCGGGGTGCCCTTGAGCGCGTAGTACTGCGTCAGGTTGTCGTACGGCGGCTCGGTGACCTCCACCTTGCGGTCGTCGACGACGGAGTTGCGGGTGCAGTTGATGTACACCTCGCCGACGATCCGGGTCTGGCCGTAGTACGGGTACGAGTACTGCCTGTCCACCGTGAACACGCAGTTGCCCGCGTTGCCCTCGCAGTCGTCCACCGCGATGCCCGGCTCCAGCGGCTCGTTTCCCTTGTACGCCTTGGGGCCGGGCATCTGCTCCTTGCGGATGCGCTGGTCGACCGGCGCCGGGGTCTGCTTGGCGCCCACGTTGGTGATCAGCGGGCCGCAGGAGAGCGAGTCGCGCTTCTCGGCGGACTCGAAGGAGACCATCGGGTTGTCCTCCGGGGCGGTGAACTCGAAGCTGCGCCCGGTGGTCCAGTTGGCGGTGCCGACGGTGTCGCTGCCCTTGGTGGTGACCTGCGGGTCGGGCGGGTTGCCGGGGGCGATCAGCGCGACGTTGTACGTCTGGCCGTCCTTGAGCTGTTCGGCCGTGCAGCGGCGGTCCACGCCCGGGCTGTCGTCCCAGGTGAGCGTGACGTGGGAGCCGTTCTTCACCCCCCAGAGGCGGGCGCGCAGGACGAGGGCGGCGCCGTTCCAGTTGAGCGAGGCGGCCTGGTAGCCGCTCGGGTGCTGGGCGAGGGCCTTGCCGAAGACCACGCCGTTGTTCTCCGGCGACCAGTCGGTGTGCCCGGCCGCTGTGCCGTTGTCGGGGGCGACGGGCTGCGCGAAGGTGCCGTTGAGCACCGGGACGTCCACGGTGTCGGCGGCCCGCGCGGGCGGGGCGGCGGTGAGCGCGACGAGCCCGGCGGTCAGCAGGGCGGGAGCGAGTCGGCGCATCAGCAGAACCACCACTGGCTCGGCGGGACGACGGCGTCACCGGGTTTGACCGAGCCGGTCAGCGCGTTCGGCAGGGCGCACAGGTCGTTCGCCGCCGCGTTCGGCTCCTGGTCGCGGGGCACCTTGTTGAAGTTCTCCACGGCCTGGGTCTCCTTGTCGATCCCGGCGTGCTCCTTCTCGCCCGTGCCGGCCACCTCGGCCAGGCAGTCGCGGTTGGAGGGCGGGCACTTGTCGATCTTGTCCTTGTTGTCCGCGGAGGTCTTGCACCCGGGGTCGTCGGGCTTGTCCTTGCACGGGTCGCTGGACCCGGTGCTCTGCGGCGAGCCGAGCGGCGGGGCGGTCTGCTTGGCGGCGACGTTGGTGATCAGCGCGCCGCAGCCGGGACTATCGGCGTCGGTGGAGGCGAAGGTGACCTTGGGGGCGTCCTCGGCGGCGGTGAAGGAGTAGCTGCGGCCGTAGAACCAGTTCGCCTTGCTGTTGGGGGCGTTGCTGGTGAACGCGCCGGGCGTGTTGGCGTCGCCGGCCACGGTCACGCTGTACGCCCGTTTGGCGTTGCTGGTGCCCACGCACTTGTCCGGGTTGTCGTCCCAGGTGAGGGTGACGGTGGCGCCCCTGCGGATGCCGGGCAGCTTGGTGCTGATGGCGATGCCCTTGCCGTTCCAGCCGAGGCTGGCGGCCTGGTAGCCGTTGCGGTGCTCGGCGCGGGCGGCGGAGGCCAGGGCGCCGGGGCTGTCCCAGTTGTCGACGCCCTTCGCGAAGCTCTGGCCGTCGGGGACGGTGGGGGAGGAGAAGGTGCCGTTCACCACCACGGCCGGCTCGGTGTCCTCCGCCCCCGCCGGTACGGGGGTCGCCAGGGCGATGGCGCCACCGAGGGTGACGGCCAGGAGTCTGGCTCGATGCGTCCGCAGCACGGTGTCTCCCACTCAAATCGGCATAGAGCTCTGGTCATTGGGGGCGGGGGCTTCCTGTCGATCATTGGGCCCCCGGGTCATGCTTCGGGGGCCGGCTACGCGCCGCAACCGAGGACGGTCCGATAGGGCGAAGGCGAACGATCGGGCTGGTCCGTAGGTGTGGAAACTCCTCCGCATCCGCACGGACGTTCTCTTAAACGGGCAGACATGCCGATGATCCGCTCATCACTCCAGCCCGTGGCCGGGCGGCGCCCGCGCGCCGTCCGGCCGGGCCCACGAGGCACGCCCTGTCACCCCTGCGACCGCGCCCTGTGGCCGTCCTATGACCGTGAGGACCAGATGCTCCCGCTGCACCGCACGTTCCGCCGTCTGCCCGTGACCGCCCTCCCCGCCGCCGCCCTCGGCCTCGCCCTGATCGGCAGCGCCGCCCTGCCCACCTCCGCCGCCTCCGCCTACGACCTGCGGCTGCGCTCCTGGGGCCTGAACACCAGCGGCCAGCTCGGCGACGGCACCAAGACCCAGCGCCTCACCCCCACCTCGGTGGTCGGCCTCTCCGGCGCCGAACTCAACGCCGTCGCCGCCGGAGGCACCGGCGGCTCCACCGGCTCCGGCTTCGGCCTCGCCCTGCTCGCCAACGGCACCGTCGAAGCCTGGGGCAAGAACGACAAGGGCCAGCTCGGCAACGGCTCCACCGCCGCCACCGACGAATGGGCCGTCCCCGGCCTGGTCGCCGGGCTCGGCGGCGTCGAGGCGATCGCCGCCGGAGGCTCCCACGCCCTCGCCCTCCTCAAGGACGGCACCGTCAAGGCGTGGGGCCTCAACGACAAGGGCCAGCTCGGCGACGGCACCATCGCCAACGCCAACCTGCCCGTGGTCGTCGCCGGACTGGACGACGTCAAGGCCATCGCCGCGGGCGACACCTTCAGCATGGCCCTGCTCAAGGACGGCACCGTCAAGACCTGGGGCAACAACGACAAGGGCCAGCTCGGCATCACCGCCAAGCCCGCCCTCGCCAGCGCCCCCGTCCCCGCCCCGACCCCGGCCACCCGCACCACCGCCGCCCCCGTCCCCGAGCTGACCACCGTCAAGGGCATCACCGCCGGCGCCTCCCACGCCCTCGCGCTGCTCGCCGACGGCACCGTGATGGCCTGGGGCCTCAACGACAAGGGCCAGCTGGGCGACGACACCACCGCCAACAAGCCCTACCCCGTCCCCGTGGTGGAGCTCAAGAACGTCACCGGGCTCTCCGCCGGCGCCTCCCACAGCCTCGCGCTGCTCACCGACAAGACCCTGCGCGGGTGGGGCCTCAACGACAAGGGACAGGTCGGCGACGGCACCACCACCCAGCGCAACACCAGCGTGCCCGTCACCGGCGTCACCAACGTGATCGGCGTCGCCGCCGGGGCCGCCCACACCCTGGCCGTGCTCTCCGACGGCACCGTCCAGGCGTGGGGCCTCAACGACAAGGGCCAGTTGGGCGACGGCACCACCACCCAGCGCCTCACCGCCGTGCAGGTGCTGGCCAAGTCCGGCAGCGTCGCCATCGTCGCCGCCCCCTCCAACGGCAGCTTCAGCCTGGCGCGTTGACCTCTCCTCCCCATCCAGCAGGAAGGCACCACATGAGAATCCGCCCGCTGCTCGCCACCGCCGTCGCCGCACTCACCGCCCTCGGCCTCGCCGTCGTGCCCGCCGGCACCGCCCACGCCCAGGAGAAGCGCCTCAAGTCCTGGGGCAACAACCGCTCCGGCCAACTCGGCGACGGCACCTGGGCGGACTTCCGCCCCGCCGCCACCACCGTCCTCGGCCTCACCAGCGCCGAGGTCGTCAAGATCGCGGCCGGAGGCAGCAGCCCCACCAACGGCCACGGGCTCGCCCTGCTCACCGACCGTACGGTCCAGTCCTGGGGCGCCAACACCAACGGCCAGCTCGGTGACGGCTCGGTCTTCGGCCACAACGCCCCCGGCCAGGTCGTCAACCTCTCCAACGCCACCGACATCGCCGGCGGCGGCGCCCACAGCCTCGCCCTGCTCGCCGACCAGACCGTCGTCGCCTGGGGCAAGAACAACTACGGCCAGCTCGGCAACGGCACCAACATGGACAGCAGCGTGCCCGTGCGCGTCGAGGGCCTCAACAAGGTCATCGCCATCGCCGGCGGCCTCAACCACAGCATCGCCCTGCGCGAGGACGGCACCGTCTGGGCCTGGGGCTACAACATCAACGGCCAGCTCGGCGACGGCACTTCGGCCAGCCGCAACGTTCCCTCCCCGGTCGCCAACCTGAGCGGCGTCACCCGCATCGCGGCCGGCTGCAACCACAACCTCGCCCTGATCGGCCCGCCCAGCGGCCCCTCCAAGCCCACCAGCGGCAACTCCGTCAAGGCGTGGGGCTACAACGCCACCGGCCAGCTCGGCGACAACAGCACCATCAACCGCTACACCCCCGTCGACATCCAGGGCATCTGGCTCGGCGGCGTCTCCCAGCTCGCCGCCGGCTGCAACCACAGTCTCGCCGTCACCGACAGCGACAACAAGCTCAAGGCGTGGGGCCAGAACACCTCCGGCCAGATCGGCGACGGCACCACCGACTACCGCATCACCCCCGTCCCCGTCCCCGGCGTCACGGGAGTCCAACTCGTCACCGGCGGCCGCGAACACACCGTCGCCCTCCTCGGCAACAACACCGTCCAGTCCTGGGGCGCCAACGGCTCCGGCCAACTCGCCAACGGCACCACCACCGACAGCCCCACCCCCGTCACCTCCCTCACCGCCCTCACCGGCGTCGACAAACTCGCCGCCCCGGTAGCCGGCGACTTCACCCTCGCCAACTGACCCCACCCGACGGAACGGTGGGGCCCGGAAGGCGCAACTCACCTTCCGGGCCCCTTCGTTCATCGGGTGGGTGTTCCTGGTGCTCCTAGTCGTACCAGAACGAGACGACCCTCCCGTCGGGGCCGATGATCCCGCCCTTTCCTCCGCCGGGGGTCCTGTACTGCACGCCCCACTGGCCCTTGCCGAACTCCTCCCTGTACGCGTCCAGGCCCTTCTTGCCTCCCGGCTTCAACAGCCCCGCCGCCCAGTCGTTCGCGTCGGCCAGGTACTGCTCGGGAGAGATGTTCAGGGACTTGGCGTGCTTGTCCCAGTGGTACTCGAAGCTTGCCTCGGGAGTGCCCAGCGTCCCCTCGTGCCAGGTCTCGAGGTCGAGCGGGCACTTGCCCGCGTTGTGGACCAGCACCGGGGCGTCGCCCGCCAGCACGTAGTACGTGTGGAGGTCGGCGACGGTGAGGTTGTCGGCCCGCTGGGGCTCGGTGTCGTAGGTGCGGGTGGCGAGGACGGTCAGCAGGCCGTGGTCGGCGGTGGTGAGCCGGTCGCCGGGCTTGAGGTCCTCGGCCGCCGTCCAGCGCTTGGTGCTGTCGTCCCAGTAGGGGTGGTGGGCCGTGGAAGTGAGGCTCCTGGCGCCGTTCTCGCCGTTCTCGCCGTTCCTGCCGTCCTCACCCTGCCGCGGGGCCAGGGTGAGGTCGGTGAACCGGGAGTCGTCGGGGGTGACGATCTTGTCGACGACCGGTTTCCCGGTGGTCTCGCCGGTCTGGGGGTCGGTGGCGGCGACCACGTCGCCCGGTTGGAGGTCGCCGATCGGCTTGGTGGAGCCGTCGGCCATCAGGACCGGCGTCCGGACCGGGAAGCTGTTGCAGCCGGCGATGCGGCTGCTCGGGCCGACGGAGCCTTCGCTGCTGCCCTTGGCGCCCTTGGCACCCTTGCCGACCTGGGACGCGCCGCTCTTGGCGGCGTTGACGGCACCGTTCAGGCCGCCCACCATCTCGCCGGGACCGAAGGGAGCGAAGTTCTCGATCTCGTAGTCGAGCCGCGCGTTCCAGAGCTTCGTGAAGACCTGGGAGTCGAAGCAGGAATCGACCGCCCAGCAGGCGTTGAGCGCGGCCGCCTTGTACTGGATCTGGTCCTCTTCCTCCGCCCTGGGCTTTCCGAAGCGGACGTGGTCCCGGTAGAGGTTGTCGAGGTTCTTGACGGTCTGCTTGAGGACCTTCTGGTAGTCCGGGATGCTCGGGAACGCGATGTTCCCGGGCAGGTAGACCATCGGGTCCTTCCAGACGGTCACGTTCCATTCGCCGCCGTCGAGGCCCCACGCCTCCTGGACGTTGTGGCCGTCCGGGGTGCGGCAGGGACCCGTGCCGCCGCAGGTGCCGTCCGGGCGCAGGCCCGTGGGGTCGCTGAGGTTGACGGGGTTGTTGTCGCTGTAGGCGTAGCCGTTCCACTGCTGGGGGTCGGCGGCGACGAAGAGCGGATCGGGGCTGATGAATCGGCCGGTGGACGGGTCGTACTGGCGGGCGCCGAGATTGGTGAGCCCGGTGGTGTCGTCCTTGCTGCCGCCGACGAAGCCCTTGGTGCCGGCCCACTGGTCGGCTGCGGGTTGGGTGCCGCGCGGGCCGCCGAAGGGGTCGGTGGGGCGGCGGGTGACGGTCATGGCGGCGTCGGTGGCGATCTGGACGCCGTTGGTGCCGTGGGGGTCGGCCGCCTGGATGAGGACGGTGCCGCCGCCGGTGGGGGCGGTGGTGCGGGTGTAGGTGAGGCCGCCGGGGGCGGTGAGGGAGCGGACGTTGCTGGTGTTGCCGGCGGTGTCGGTGGTGAGTTCGTCGGTGGGGAGGTTGAGGGTGGTCTTGCCGGGGTTGCGGCGGATGAGCTGGTTGCCGTCGGCGTCGTAGAGGTAGCTGGTGGCGCCGGCCTGGCCGGTCCTGGTGAGGGTGTCGAGCTTGTCCTCGCCGTTCCAGGTCAGGGTGGTGGTGCCGCCGGTGTCGGTGATGGCGGCGGTGTTGCCCTTGGCGTCGTACTGGTAGCCGACGGCCTTGGTTCCGGCCGGGCTCTTCGTGGTGGAGGTGAGCAGGGCGTGGGGCCCGCCGGTGCCGCCGCCGGTGTTGGGCGCGGTGGTGGGGGAGTTGGGGTTCTTGGCGGCTCCGAAGGTCTGGGTGGTCGTGGTGTCGCCCAGGCTGTTGCCGGTGATGTCGTGCTGGACGAGTGAGGTGCGGTTGCCGGTGGCGTCGTAGGTGTAGGTGTTCCAGTACGGGGCCGGACCACCGACCGTACGGCCGCCGGGGCTGACGGCGGCTGGGCCGGTGGCGTTGGTGCAACCGCCCACGCCGGGGACGGTGGTGGAGCTGCCGGTGCCGTGGGTGGCGCCGGAGGAGTCCGTCCAGTCGGCGGTGGTCTGGGCGCCGCCGGTGTCCGTCCAGGCGCCGGTGAGACGGCTGAGGTGGTCGTAGGTGAAGCACTGGGTGTCGGTGGCGGCCGCGTCCTGGACGTCCGTGACGGAGGTCAGCCGGCCCGACGGGGCGTAGGTGTAGCTGGTCTGGTCGGCGGAGACGGTGCCGTTCTGCCGGTCGACGAAGCTGTTGATCACCCGCCCGGTCGCCCAGTCGTACTGCTGGGTCGCCACCACCTGGGTGCCGTACGGTCCGGCCGTGGTGCGGATCGGGCGGGCCAGTGCGTCGTACTCGACCTTCGCGACGACGGCCTTCTTCAGGCTGGCGGAGGAGGTGAGCAGGCCCGTGACCGTACGGCCGTAGCTGACGGACTCGGCGGGCAGCCCTCCGGCGGCCGGGATGTCCAGCCCCGTGAGGGCGCCGAGGACCGGGCTGTAGGTGTAGCCACTCGTGTAACTGCCCGCCAGTGCGCCCTCGTTGGAGGGGATGCTGACGGTGCTGCCCTGAGGGCGGTAGGCGGTGTCGTAGCCGGTGACGGCCGTCGTGTACGCCGCGCCGTTCGCCCCGCCGACGTAGCGGGTGCTGGAGGTGGTCAGGCCCTTGGCGAGGGTGTCGTAGGTCCAGGAGGCCAGCTGGTTGGTGAGTGCGACGCCGCCGTTGAACAGGCCCGTCCTGCGGCCGAGTTGGTCGTAGGTGTAGGTGAGCGTGGTGCCCTTGGCGTCCACGGTGTGGTCGACGCGGGAGTCGGCGTCGTAGAAGGTCCGGCTGACGCCCGTGTCCGGGTCGGACAGGGAGGTCTGCCGGCCGCGCAGGTCGTAGGTGCGGCTCCAGGCGTTGCCGCTGCTGTCGGTGCGGGTGCCGACCTGGCCGTCGGCCGTGTAGCCGTACGTGGTCACGTCCGCGTCGGCCGGGTTGCCGGTCGGTGTGGGCGTGCGGTACTGCCACAGGGCGACGGTGTGCCCGCGGGCGTCCGTGACCGTGGAGACCGGCGTGCCGCCGGCGGGCGGCGTGACGTCCACCCGGTCGGCGCCCGGATAGGCGGAGGTGGTGGCCCACTGGAGGTTGCCGTTGGAGCGGAGCTCGGCGCGCAGGACGCGCCCGTTGCCGTCGTAGGTGTTCCACGTCTGGGCGGGCACCTGGCCGTCCGCCGCCGGGACGAAGACCGCCTCGGTGGGGAAGGACTTCTCCTCGTAGTACGGCGCAGAGGTCTTGATCACCCAGCCGTGGGTGTCGTACGCGGTGTCGGTGATCAGCCGCCCGGTGGGCTTGGCGTCGCTGGTGCTCTGCGTCTGGCGGGGGCGGCCGAGGCCGTCGTAGATCTGGATGCTCGCCGAGTAGGTGGAGGCGTCGTCGTTGAGCGCCTCCGTCCTGACGGTGGAAGGTGCGCCGCCGCCGTTGAGGCCGTAGGTGAAGCGCTTGCTCGGCAGGGCGCCGGTGGGCCGGTCGGGGGCCCAGGCGGCGGTGACGCGGCCGAGCTGGTCGTACTGGGCGGTGGTGACGCGGCCGTTGACGTCGGTGCTGGTCAGCGGCGTGCCGCGGGCCGGGTCCCTGGTGGTGACGGTCGTCCAGCCCAGCGGGTTGGTGGTGCGGACCTCGGTGGGCAGACGGCTGGAGGCGGGGTTGAGCGTGGTGGTGGTGACGGCGGGGGTGACGGTGGGCGCGGCGAGCTGTGCGCCGTCGCGGCCGTAGGTGGAGCCGTCGGTGGTGGCCGTGGTCAGGGCGCGGCCGTAGGCGTCGAAGGTGCCGCTGCCGGTGAGCGCGTAGACGGGGTTGCCGGAGGCGTCGAGGCTGTCCAGGGCCTGGGAGCTGGTCGGGTCACCGGTGGCGCCGGCCTGCTTGAAGGGCTTGCCGTCGTAGAGCGTGCGGGTGGCGGAGAGCAGGTTGCCGGGCTGGGAACAGGAGCTCCGGTAGGTGGCCTTCTCGGCTGCGAGGGAGCGGAGTTGGGGGTTGTCACTGGCGGCGTAGGTGAGGGTGGTGCAGGTCTCGGGGGTGGCGGCGGTGCCGTCGCCCTGGTCGTCGACCTTGACGACGCGGTTGCCGTTGGCCGGCTCGGTGGTCGTCACCGTGGTCGTGGTGCGCCAACTGCCGTCCGACAGGAGGGACTTGGCGACGGCGGTGGTTTGGGAGTCCGGCTGCCAGGAGTAGAGCTTGGGCGCGCCGGCGCTCTGGGCGTGCGAGGCGGTGCTGGTCTGTCCGCCGTACAGGGCGCCGGAGATGGCGGTGACGGTGCCGCCGGCCTGGTCGAAGGTCTCGGAGGCGACGACCCGGCCTGCGAGCTGGGCGCTGTCGGGGGTCGTTCCGCCGAGCGGGTTGGCCACGTCGGGGACGGTGCGCAGCGTCCTGCCGTCGGCGAGGTAGTCGCCGGCCATGCCGCGCAGGTAGGTGGTGCGGGACTGGGTCTTGGGGGCCTCGCCGGGGGCGGCGTTGCCGGTGGTGGTCACGACCGTCCGGTAGCCGCGGAACTGGTCCCAGGTGCGGACCTTGGGGTCGGTGAACTCGGCGTCGTTGCGGTGCCAGGCCGCGCCGCCGCCGTAGGTGTACTCGGTGGTGCGGGCGACGGCGGGGGTGCTGACGAGGTCCTGTTCGGTGACGCTCCTGACGAGCGGCTTGTCGAACCAGTCGCTGACCGGGTCCTTGGAGCTCTGCTTGGGCAGGTACCAGTGGACGGGCTGGCAGGCCATCGCGTTGGCGTCCTCGGAGGCCGGCATGTGGCCGTTGACCCGGGAGCACTCGGGGTCGCTGTAGGCGACGTCGATGCGTTCGCCGGTCTCGGTGGTGATGCCCTGGATGCGCGGGCGCATGAACATCGGCGAGGCGGGCACGAGGCCGTCGACGCGGTTGGCGCGCATCGTGTACTGGAAGCGGACGGACGGCAGGGTCTTCAGCTCGGCCTGGCCGTTGCTGGGCACCCGCTGGACGGAGTCCAGTTGCAGCAGGTGCTTGGTGGAGTCGCCGGGGTCGGCGAGCTGCTGCGCGAGGTTGTACGTGTCGACGGTGCGGGGCCCGGCGTCGGTCTGGACCTGGGTGCTGATCGAGGTGAGGCGCTTGGTGGTGAAGAAGGTCGGCGCCACGTTGGTGCAGGTGTCGTCGGCGCAGATCTGGTCGATCGGGGTGTCCGGCCAGGCGTCCGCGTTGGCGGTGGTGCGCTGGTCCTCGGTGCACTTGATCGCGTCGGTGGCGATGCAGCGCTCGGCGGTGGTGAACACGACCTTCGCCGCCGGGGTGCCCGCGCCCTTGGCGGCCACCTGGTCGGCCAGGCGCTGGCCGTAGGCGATCTCCTTGAGGTACGCGGCGCGCTGGTAGTCGGTCAGCGCCCCGCCGCCCTGGACGCGTCCGCGCTGGTACTTGTTGCCCTCGGTCGCGTACGTGTAGGTGGTGAGGTTGCCGTGCGGGTCGACGGAGTGGTCCAGCTGCCAGCGCCAGGCCATCTGGCACCAGGAGTTCTTGCCCTGGGCGGCGCTGTAGCAGGGGTCGCCGCTGTTGGGGGAGTACACGGGCATCGTCAGCACGGAGTTGGCGGCCGGGTCGCTGCCGTCGCCGCCGGGCAGGTGGTTGGCGCCGAAGTAGTACTGGACGCCGTCGGGCGTGGTGATCCGCCAGTACTCGCGGCCGTTGTAGTCCACGTCGCCCGCGCCCTTGGGGGCGCCGGTCAGCTGCTCGACCTTGGTGCCGTCGTCGGCGGCCAGGTGCCAGGTGCCGTTGGGGGCGTCGTCGTGCACGAGCGGGCCGGAGTGGCCGCCGAAGGACAGGACGGCGTTCTGGCTGCCCCAGCACTGGTCGGGCGAGCCGGTGATCCCGGCCTTGTCGCAGCTGCGGTAGGAGCGCTCGATGAACCCGGGGTCGTAGGACCAGCCGTCGCCTATCCAGGACGGCTGCGCGTTGGAGGCGGAGGTCTTGCCGTCCACCTCCGCCGAGCTGTAGCCCAGCGCGACGGTGGGAGCCGCGCCGCCGAGGGCGGGCGGCACCTGGATCGGGTAACTGTAGGTGAAACTCCCCGTGTTGGAGCCTGCCGACCAGGCCGAGGAGGGGGACAGGGAGGAGGCCGTGTAGTCGCCCAGCGAGCCGGAGGGCGAGGCCGCCGTGGTGAGCACCAGCGCGCCGCCGCCGTCGGCCGCCAGTGACTCACCGGCCTTCGCCCCCGTACGGGCCGCCGGGAGGGTGAGCTCGGCGGTGATCTCGCCGCGCCCGTCGGCCTTCGCCTCGACGGGCGTCTGGGTACGGCACTCGGGCTTGTCGGGCGTGGTCAACGCGCAGGCGGGCAGGGCGATCAGCGCCGCCCGGTCGGCCCAGCCGCCGGCCCGCAGGGCCTTCAGGTCCAGGGTGACGCGGGCCGCGTGGCCCTCGCTCTCGGGCGCGGCGTCGCTGACCGCGACCAGCGGGCTGTCGACGCCCGCCGCCCTGCCCTTGTCCTGGCCGAGGACCTGCACGGTGACGGAGGTGGCGCTCTGCGCCGTCCCGGCTCCGGGCGCGACCCGAACGGCCAGGCCGCCGGCCTTCGTTCCGGTCGTCCCGCCGGAGGCGGGCGAGGCGCCGCCGGTCGCCCTGCGGGCGGCCTCCGCCTCGGCGCCGTCCGGTCCGAGGGCGACCGTCGCCTTCCCGGTCACCACCGCGGGCGCCACCTGCGGCGTCCAACTCGCGGGGGAGGGGGCGGGGTTGCCGCCCGGGGGCTTGGCGTCCGCGCCCTTCACCGGCGTGGTCCGGGCGCCCAGCGGGGTGTTCGGGGGCGTCCACACCTCCCCCTCCGGTGCGGGGAACGTCCAGGCCGCGGCCTGCGGTGCGGCCAGGCCCGAGACGGTCAGAGCGAGGGCGAGCGTGTACAGCAGCGGCCGTTTCCGCCGTCCACCGGATCCTCCGCCCGACCCTCCGCCCGATCCTCCGCCGCCTCCGGAATCCCGGTTCCGGGCATGCAGAATTGCCATCGCCGAACCTCCACATGACGAATCGCCATCTGACGGTACGTCAGATAGATTCACGCTTAACGATGTCGGGGCTCGACGATAGGCGCGCATCGAATCCTCGGGACAGGCAGTTCATCCGCACACCGACGAACTTTGCCAAGACTTGACCGATCGTGCTGGAACCATTCCGGACATGTCCTTCCAAGGTGACGGCGGCGGACGGGATTCCGGTTTGACCGGGGCGCTGTGCGGGTTGCATCGTTCCCACCCGAACGTTGCGTCGACCGTGGCGCGGTGACCGGGAGGAAAAGCGAACTGACATGTCCGACAAGGTAGTTACGCATCAAATGGCGCCACCGTCACCATCGGTCCGCAAACGCGTGCTCCGGCTGGCCGCGCTCGGCGTCAGCGGCGTCCTGGGCCTCACGCTGCTCACACCGGCCGCGTTCGCGGTGGGCGCGGCACCCGGTGGGCCGACCGGCGGCTCGCACGTGCCCACGTCCCTGCCGCCGCTCACCCCCAACGGGCCCGCCCCGCACCGGACCGAGCAGCAGCAGGCCGCGCTCGACGCCCTCGCCAAGGCGAAGTCGACCGGCGGATCGGTGGTCGTCGACGCGATGACCACCGAGGTGTCCAGGACCACCGCCGAGCCGAACGGCCGCCTGACCACCACCGACAGCGCCCAGCCCGTACGCGCCAAGCAGGGCGGCGGGTGGGCCGACATCGACGCGACGCTTCGCCGCAACGCCGACGGCACGCTCGGCCCGGCCGTGGCCAGTACCCCCGTGTCCTTCTCCGGCGGAGGCACCGGCCCGATGGCCACCGTCGCCACCGCGGACGGCAGGAAACTCGCCGTCGGTGCCCCGTTCGCCCTGCCCAGGCCGACGCTCAGCGTCGACACCGCCACCTACGCGGACGTGCTGCCCGGCGTCGACCTGAAGCTGACCGCGCTGCCGGTCGGCGGCTGGCGCGACGTGATCGTCGTCCGCACGCCCGAGGCGGCGGCCAACCCGGCGCTCAGGACCCTGCGCTTCCCGGTCACCGCCCAGGGCCTGAGCGTCGCCTCGGACGACAAGGGCGCGATCACGGTCAAGGACGACAAGGGCGCGCTGCGCTTCCGTTCGCCCGCACCCCTGCAGTGGGACTCCTCCAGGCCCGCCGCCACCACCGCAACCCCGAACGCCGGCAAGGCGGTTGCCGCTCCGGCCGCCGAGGACGCCGCCGCCCAGGGCGCCCCGTCCACGGCCGAGGCCCCCGGCGACGGCGCCAACGTCGCCTCGATCGGCGCCAGGGCCACCAACGAGGCCATCGAGCTGACCCCGGACCCGAAGGCCCTCGGCTCCGGCAGCGGCCCGTGGTACCTGGACCCGACGCTGGTCGCCGTCACCAGCTACAGCCAGGGCTCGGTCGAGGTCCAGGAGAACCACAAGGACGCCAAGAACTTCAACACCAAGTCCAACCTCTCGACGGGCTACTGCGGTTACCACAGCTCGGACCCGAGCCAGGACTGCGGCAAGGAGGGCCGCCAGCGGGCCTACTTCGCGATCGGCGTCAACCCGGCGATCTACAACGTCCCCGGCGGCGCCCAGGTCCCGCCCACCCTCTACACCTCCACCCTCAACGCCCAGGTCAACGTGGCCTCCAGCCCGGGCACCCCGACCAGCCTCGGCGTCTTCTCGGCCCCGACGGGCATCAACGGGGACACCAACTGGAACGCGCAGCCCTGCGGGACCAACGGCAACCTCGTGATGGACGGCTGCAGTTGGGTCGGCGGCCAGCAGATCACCGGCACCGGCCCGATGTCCGTGGACGTCACCGACATGATGAAGCGCGCCGCCGCCGGGCAGTGGGGCCAGTGGACCATCGCCATCGCCCCCAGCGACAGCGAGTGGAACAAGTTCTTCCGCCACGCCGTCGCCAACAACCCGAGCATCACGACGAGTTACGACATCACGCCCACCGTCTGGTGGCCGCACGCCGGCCCCGCCCCCGGCTTCGCCGACACGGGCGGCACGGCCGAGTGCAACTCCGGCGGTGCCAACCCCTGGGACAACCCGGGCTGGGTCGGCAACAACCAGAACATCTACCTGAACGCCAGCAGCTACTCCCCGGCCGGGCAGCCGCTCTACACCGGCTTCCAGATGTGGGACGACAACGACCCCAACTACAGCATCGGCCCCAACAACGGCAGCTGGGCTGGCAGTTACAACAACCCGGCGCCCAGCCTGGCGGTCGGCTCGCTCAGCGACGGGCACCAGTACGGCTGGGTCGCCCGCTCGACCGACAGCCTGCTGACCTCGCCCAGCAGCGCGATGTGCTTCTTCCGGGTGGACCGGACCAACCCGCGCGTCAGCATCGGCTCCACCGACTTCCCGCCCTCCGGCACCCCCAACCCCAACCCGGCCAAGTACGCGGGCGACTGGGGCACCTTCACCCTCAACGCCGAGGACCCGGCACCCGGCCCCGGCCTGTGGGCCTCCGGCGTCGCCTGCATCCGCGTCAGCCCGGACCCGACGCCCGTCGTCGGGTTCCAGTGCAACCGCCCCGACACCGTCAAGCCCGGCCAGCCGTACGGCTTCCAGCCGCGCAACTGGGGCACCAACACCCTCTACGCCTGGGCGATGGACATCGCGGGCAACTACAGCCAGCCCGCCGTCTACAACTTCTACGTGCCCTGGAAGCCCGGCACCCAGCCGGTGTTCGGCGACGTGAACAACGACCAGAAGCCCGACATCGTCCTGGTCGACAGGACCGGCGACCTGCGCGTCATCGGCGCCACCTCGGACCCGTCGACCTCACTGGCAGCCCCGGCCGCGGCCGCCCCCGGCGCCCGTGACTACGGCACCACCTGGGCCGACTTCCGGATCAGCCACCACGGCACCTTCGCCGTCGGCCAGCCCGTCGACGAGATCGTCACCCACTTCGACAACCCCGACAAGCCCGGCGCGTCGATCCTCAGGAACTCGATCTACGTGATCCCCAACGACGGCACCGGACGCCTCGACACCCTCACACCGATCGCCATCACCAACCGGCCCACGTGCAGGACCTACGGCACCGGCGCCCCGTGCGCGGGCTACAATGCGACCGACTGGAGCAGCGTCTCCCAGGTGCTCGCCTTCGGCACCCCCGAGGGTGAGGCCACCGCCGCCAAGCCCGGCGGCAGCACGGGCCAGAAGGTCATCTCCAGCCAGACCACCCTGCTGACCGTCGAGAACGGCAACCTCTACCTCTTCTCGCCGGACGGCCTCGCCGACCGCGTCAACAGCGCCACGCTGATCCCGACCGCCTCGGGCAGCTGGGCCGACCTAGAACTCCTCAACCCCGGCGCCGCCAACGGCGTCACCACCAGCACCGACAAGGCCAACCCGGGCCAGGTCAGCCAGACCACCCTGTGGGCCCGCAACCGCACCACCGGCGACGTCTTCGCCTACCCGCTGGCCTGGAAGGCCGACGGCACCGTCGACTACACCGCCCTGACCAAGCCCGACGCCGGCGTCAAGATCGGCTTCGGCGTGAACGCCGCGGATTACCCGCGCATCGGCGCCGGGGACGTCAACGCGGACGGCTCCCCGGACCTGTGGACCGTCGGCAACGACAACGCCATCACCGTCTACCCGGGCCGGAGCGCCAACGGCACCGCGGGCAAGGTCGACGGCTTCGGCACTCCGAGCATGATCGGCTACGCCGACGCCAGCACCTCGATCCACCCCGTGCTCTCGCCCGGGCAGTGCATCGACGCCTGGGGCGGCCCGCGCGACGGCGCCCAGCTCGCCCTCGGTGCCTGCTGGAACACGCCCAACCAGCGGTTCAACCTCGGCGCCGACGGCACGATCCGCGCGGGCGCGCTCTGCGTCTCCACCGCGGACGGCGCCACCGGCAACGGCACCCTCGTCCGCCTCGCCCGCTGCGAGGACAAGCCCACCCAGAAGTGGACCGTCCGCCCGGACGGCCGTTTCGTCAACAACGCGACCGTCACCGGCGGCGACCCGGACACCGGGCGCTGCATCGAACTGAACGGCTGGAAGACGGATCCGGGCACCTGGCTCGACATCTGGGACTGCCGCAACCTCCAGGACAACGTCCGCTGGAGCCTGCAGCCGGAACGCACTCCCTGACGCACCGCTCCACAAACGAGGGGCCCGGCCCGGGACGTTTCCCGGGCCGGGCCCCTCGCTCGTGCCCTCGGGTCAGACGACGCGGTGGAGCCAGCCGTGGGTGTCCGGGGTGCGGCCGTACTGGATGTCGAGGATGTGCTCGCGGATGGCGAGGGTGTGCTTGCCGGGGGTGGCGTTGCCGACGGTGAAGTCGGCGGTGGGGGACTTGAAGGCGGTGATGGGGGTGATGACCGCGGCGGTGCCAGCGGCGAAGACCTCGGTGACGGTGCCGTCGGCCGCGCCGTTGCGCAGGTCGGTGAGGCTGAAGGGGCGCTCGACCGGGGTGAGGTCGAAGTCGTCGGCGAGGGCGAGGACGGTGTCGCGGGTGAGGCCGTCGAGGATGGTGCCCAGGCCCGGGGTGACGAGTTCGCCGGCGGAGGTGACGACGAACAGGTTCATCGTCCCGGACTCCTCCAGGTTGCCGTCGCCGCCGGTGTCGTCCAGGTAGAGCACCTGGTCGCAGCCGTTGCGGCGGGCCTCCATCTGGGCGGCGAGGCTGCCCGCGTAGTTGCCGCCGCACTTCGCGGCGCCGGTGCCGCCGCGGCCCGCGCGGGTGTACTCGCCGCTGACCCAGAGGGTGATGCCGGTGACGCCGCCGGAGAAGTACGGCCCGGCCGGGCCCGCGATGACCGAGTAGGTGACGTGCTCGGCGGGCCGGACGCCCAGGAACGCCTCGGAGGCGAACATGAACGGGCGCACGTAGAGGCTGCCCTCGCCCTCCGCCTCGGGCACCCACGCCCGGTCGGCGCGGACGAGTTCCTCGACGCTGGTGAGGAAGTCCTCCTCCGGCAGCTGCGGCAGGGCGAGGCGCTCGGCGGAGCGGGCGAAGCGGCGGGCGTTGAACCCGGGGCGGAAGAGCCAGATGCTCCCGTCCGCGTGCCGGTACGCCTTGAGGCCCTCGAAGATCTCCTGCGCGTAGTGCAGCACCGCCGCGCTGGGGTGCAGGGAGTACGGCGCCAGCGGCTCGACGCGCCGCTCGTGCCAGCCGTTGTCGGGGGTCCAGACGGCGGTGGCCATGTGGTCGGTGAAGTGCTTGCCGAAGCCGGGGTCGCTGAGGATGTCGCGGCGTGCCTCCTCGGGGACGGGGCCGGTCGTCCGGGTGAGGGGGTAGGCGGGGCGTCCGGTCTCGGCAGGGCTCATCGTCAACTCCTGGGCGCGGAGGGGGCCGTGGTCGGGTCCGGTCATGCTAACGCCGCCCCGTGGAGGCGGGGCGGCGCTATCCGCGATGAGAGATCGTCCCGGTGCCTGCCACCTGGCGGCCGGAGGTGGTCAGCCCTTCTCGACCCGGGCGGTCCAGCGTTGCTCGACGTTGCTGAAGCGCCAGTAGGCGAGGGCGCAGGCCCAGACGACGACGAACATCCCGACCAGGATGTAGCCGACGTTGTCGAGGCTGATGTCGGCGATCCAGCCGGTGACGGGGTCGGTGAGGTCCAGCTTCTCGTGCAGGACGCCGACCAGCTCGATCGTGCCGATGACGAAGGCGACGGCGATGGAGAGCCCGGTGATGGTCAGGTTGTAGTACACCTTGCGGACCGGGTTGGAGAACGCCCAGTGGTACGCGAAGTTCATGAACGTGCCGTCGAGGGTGTCGAAGAGGCACATCCCGGCGGCGAACAGCAGCGGCAGGCAGACGATCGCGTACCAGGGCAGGCCCGAGGCCGCACCCGAGCCCGCCATCACCATCAGCGCCACCTCGGTGGCGGTGTCGAAGCCCAGGCCGAACAGCAGGCCCACCGGGTACATCTGGCCGGGGCGGCGGATGGACTTGGTGAGCCGGCCGAGGATGCGGTTCATGAAACCGCGCTCGTCCAGGTGCTTCTCCAGCTGCTTCTCGTCGAAGTTCCCGGCCCGCATGGCCCGGTAGACCCGGTAGATCCCGACCAGCGCGACCAGGTTGATCGCGGCGATCAGGTACAGGAACGTCCCGGAGACGCTGGTGCCGATGACGCCCAGCCACTGGTGGGTCGTCGACTCCTGGTCCACCAGGGTGCCGGCGACCTTCGCCCCGCCGGCCACCAGGGCGGCCATCGCCATCACGATGCTGGAGTGGCCCAGGGCGAACCAGAACCCGACGGAGACCGGGCGCTGCCCGTCGGCCATCAGCTTGCGGGTGGTGTTGTCGATCGCGGTGATGTGGTCGGCGTCGAAGGCGTGGCGCATGCCGAGGGTGTAGGCGGTGATGCCGAGGCCGACCCCGAACGCCTGGTTACCGACGGTGTAGTGGTTCGGCACGATCAGCAGGAACAGCATGCCGAAGCCGACCACGTGCATGCCGAGGATGACGGCCAGCAGGCTCGCGGTGCGGACGGTGTCCTTGCGCTCCCACCGCGGGGGTGTCGTCCGTGACGGGGTCTCGTCCATGACGGTCATGACGGGCGGGCGTGTCCCACTCACTTCTCGCTCAACTCTCGCTCACTTCTCGGGACGGGCGGTTCTGCCCCCGGTGAGAGAGGCGGGGAACACCGTAGGGTCTCGGCTCGCTTCCGGACAAGCCTGCGCACCTGCGAAGACTTTGCAACAGGGTCGCGCGGGCGGCGGCCGCGGGGTGGAGCGGGGTGAACGCGTGCGCTTCCGGAGGACGTAGGAGGGGCGGGAGCGTTCCGGCCGGGCGTTCCAGGCTGACGGGAAAGCGCAGGTCAGAGGGGGTGGAAGCGTTCCAGCGTCCCGTATCGGCCGGTAGGGCTGGCGGCCGTGGCGGGCGGCGGGCCAGAGTTCCGGTCGTCGGGGTCCGGCGGCTTCGCTCCACCGCCCGGCGGCTTCCTCGTCTCCTTCGCCTCCTTCCTCTCACGCTCACGGGGTTCTCCATGTCCTCTCGTCGTACCTTCGTCCTGCCCGCGGCCCTCGCACTGGGCGCCGTCCTCGCCCTCACCGCCTGCGGTCCGGACAGCGGCGACGCCGGAGCCGCGCCGCAGGCGTCCGCCCCGGCCTCCGCCCCGGGTGCGCCGGCCCCGGGTGACTCCGCCGCCCCGGGCACCGCTGCGGGTGGCACCGCTTCGGGCGGCACTGCTGCGGGCGGCACCGCTCCGGGGGGCGCCACCAAAGCACCCGCGTCGGCTCCGACTCCGGCGCGACCGGCCAACCCGGGCGGTGGCACCGGGGGCGCCGGCGGCGGAGCCGGCGAGGACGACCCGTACGGCTACAGCCACCTCTGCACCAACGAACAGCTGACGGTGAAGGTGAGCGCCCGGGCCGAGGCTCCGTCCCAGCGGGTCATCGAGGTCCACAACAAGGGCCCCAAGGCGTGCGGCCTCGACTACTACCCCGAGATCAGCATCGGCGACTCGCACGCCGCCTACCGCGACCAGGACATCCTGCCGATGGTGCCCAGCGGCCTCGGCGGCCCGCCCGCGTACGTGGTCGGCGCGGGCAAGGTCGCGTACGCGGTCGTCGACCTCAACCCGGGCGGCGCCTCCGGCGGCGCGGCCGGCAAGGTCGACGAGCTGAACGTCCTGGCGCGCAGCGGCCTGCCCACCGCCTACCGGATCAACGCCCCGCTGACGCCCGGCACCAAGGTCTCCAAGCCCAAGCTCGGCCTCTACCGCTCCACCGTCCCGGACGCGGCCGCCTCGGCGGCCACGGCGGACCACCAGTTGTGAGCCGCGGTCAGGACCTCCTCGCGCCGGGCCCGGACGACAGCGTCTGGGCTCCGGCCGGTACGGTGAGCTGCGAGTTCGGTCAGGGGGCCGAGCCCGGCGGCGGTACGGGGAGGCAAGGCGTGGGCGTGGAGGCCGACGGGTTCGCGGCGATGCTGAGCGAGCTGAAGGAACGGTCGGGGCGCAGCTACGGCGTGCTCGCGTCCAGGCTGCACGTCAGCACGTCGACGCTGCACCGGTACTGCAACGGCGCGGCCGTACCGGCGGAGTACGCGCCGGTGGAACGCTTCGCCCGGGTCTGCGGGGCGGAGCCCGCGGAGCTGGTCGAGCTGCACCGGCGGTGGATACTGGCCGACGCGGCGAGGCGGCGGGAGCCGGGCGGCGCGGGCGGCGGGCAGGGCGCGAAGGCGGCGGAGGCTTCCGTGGCCGAGTCGTCGGCTGCGGCTGTTGTTCCGGCCGCCGCTGCGACCGTTGCTCCGGCTGCTGTTCCGGCCGCTGATCCGGCCGCCGTTCCTGCGGTCGAGGAGCCCGGGCCGGTGAACGAGCCGGTCGCCGGGGCCGGGGGCCGCTCCCGGTGGTCGCGCTCGCGGGTGCTGGTGGGCGCGGCGGCCCTGGTGGTGCTGGCCGCCGCCGTACCGGCGTACCTGATGCACAGCGACGGGCAGCGCTCGGCAGACGCTGCGGGTCAGGCGGGCACGACGACGCCTCCGACCGCCGCCGCTCCCGCTTCGGCTCCCGCCTCCGCACCTGCCGCCGTGGCCGCGCCCGCGTCGGCCTCGGCCGCTCCGCCGCCCCAGGCGCCGCCCGCCCCCTTCCACGTCAGCGTCCTGGCCACCGACTGGCAGAATCCCTGCGAGCAGTGGTTCCTCTCGCCCCGCCCGCCCGGCAAGGTGACCCCGCCGCCGACGATGTTCGCCGCCAACGACAGCTGGGCGGCCGCCCAGGAGGCCGTTCCGGCCGGTCACCTGCACCTCCAGCTGACGGCGCTGGGGGACAGCAGCCAGGTGGTGGTGCTGAACACGATCTCGATCGAGGTGGTCAGCACCCAGCCGGCGTTCAAGGGGTACGCGTACACCCCGGGCTCGGGCTGCGGCGGCGGGCTGGAGCCCTCCTCCTTCGACGTGGACCTGGACTCCTCCCCGCCCCGGATCGTGGCGGTTCCCGAGACGGGTAAGAAGACCGCCCTCAACTTCCCGTTCAAGGTGTCGAATACCGATCCGCAGGTGATCAACATCGACGCGACCACCAAGAGCCAGGACGTCTCCTGGAACATCGTGCTGACGTACACCGCGGAGAACGGCCTTCAGGGCCGGATGACGGTGAACGACCACGACAAGGCGTTCCGCACGGTCGGGATGAAGGGCGCGCCGGCGTACTTCCTCAACGAGCGGACCTGGACCAAGACCTCGAACGACGTGCCCTGATCCGGGCCCGTCGCACTACTTCCGTAGTGGCACTACGGAAGTAGTGCGGTGCCCCCGGGGGCAGGGCCTCGGTTCTTCTTCGGCTGTCGCGGTAAATGGGCGAGAATTTCCGCAGTAAATCGGGTCCGCGGACATTTCCCGGAAAGTTCTCGGAATTTCTCGGCGAATTGAGGAACCGTCACCGCGCCATTCGGCGTTCGGGCAGACATGAGCCAAGAACGGATATCCCTGCGCCCGGTCGCCGAGTCCGACCTCCCGCAGTTCCTCGACCTCCTCAACAACCCCGACGCCATGGGCGAGCATCTGTGGTTCGGCTGGCGTCAGCCCGACCGCATCCGCCGCGTCTGGGCCGAGAACGGCCTGCTCACCGACGAGCAGTGGACCCTCGCGGTCACCGTGGACGGGGAGTTCTGCGGCTATGCCGCCGCCATGCGGGAGCGCGCGGCGCCGACGTCCTGGCACTGGAGCCTGGGGGCCCAACTCCTCCCCGAGGCGCGTGGTCGGGGTATCGGCACCCGGGCCCACCGGCTTTTCGTCGACTATCTGTTCGCCCATTCGCCGGTGATGCGCCTGGAGGCGGAGACCGAGGCCGGGAACCGGGCCGAGCAGCGGACCCTGGAGAAGGTCGGATTCGTCCGTGAGGGAGTGAAGCGGGCGCACACCTTCCGGGATGGCGAATGGCGGGACGTGGTGCTCTACAGCCTGCTGCGCACCGACCCCCGCCCGTAGGCCCTCCCCTTCGGAGCCGGAGCCGGAGCCGGAGCCGGAGGCGGTGGCGGTGGGGCCGGACGGGTGATGCCCGGCCCTGCCGCTTCCGGGAACCATGTTTCGCATGCTAGCTTGCATTGCATGGTACCTGGCATCGCACACAACGAGCGCGCAGCGGACCCGGCCGACGGGCCCGTGGCGACCCAGCTGCGCAAGGGCGTGCTCGAGTACTGCGTCCTGGCGCTGCTGCGGGACGGGCCGTGCTACGGCGTCGAGCTGCTGCAGGCGCTGGAGCGGTTCCCGATGCTGGCGACCAGTCAGGGGACGATCTACCCCCTGCTGTCCCGGCTGCGCCGCAGCGGGCTCGCCGACACGTTCCTACGCGACTCGCCGAGCGGTCCCTCCCGTCGCTACTACACCCTCACCGATGCCGGCCGCAGCGCTCTGGAGGAGTTCGCCGCGCTGTGGCCGGCCTTCCGCGAAACCGTCGACCACGTCCTCTCCCCGGGAGACACCCCGTGAACAACCCCACCGAGCACCCCCTGGTCCGCGCCCACCTCGACGCCGTCGACCGGTACACCGCCCCGCTGCCCGCCGAACGCCGCCGTGAACTCCTCGCGGACCTGCGCGAGCACGTCGAGATCGCCCTCGCCGAGTGCGACCCCGCCGACGAGAACGCCGTCCGGCAGGTCCTCGACCGGCTCGGCAGCCCCCGGCGGATCGCCGACGCCGCGCTGGCCGAGGAGGGCGGCACCCGGCCCGAACCGGAGACCGGCCGCCGCACCAACCTCACCCTGCTCCTCGCGGTGCTGCCGATGCCGCTGCTCCTCGTCCCCGCGATCGGGCCGGTCCTCGCGCTGATCACCGCCGTCGTCGCCGCGATCCGGGTCGCGAAGTCCGTGCAGTGGACGCGCCGGGAGAAGAGGCAGGCGGCCCTGCTCCTGCTCAGTCCGATCCTCCTCACCCCGGTGGCTGCCGCCGTCGTCGCCGTCGCGTCGACCTCGGGCCTGAGCCCGGCCGGCGTCCTCACCGCCTGCGCCATCGGCTTCTGCCCCACCCTCGTCGCGGCCCTGCGCCTCTCCCGCTCCGCAGCCCGCCTGCGCACCGCCACCCTGGCCGGCTGAGGCAGAGCACTACTTGCGTAGTGCCACTACGCAAGTAGTGGCACTACGTCCGTGGGTCGGGTCGGCACATGCCGGCCTCGCCGAGTCCCGGCGGCGCCGCAGCCGATCGAGTACGCGGCGCTGCGGGTCGAGGCGGTGCCCCAGCTCGGCACGGGTGACGGGCGGTGGTTCCATCGGCTGACCGCCCACCACCACGCCGTCGACCCGCCCGTCTTCGACGGGCCCTCGGCACGGCAGATCTGGTCCGGGATCCTTGAGAACCGGTACCGGTGAGAGGAGCGGCATGACCAGCGACATCGCCAGTGACGACCCGCGGTTCGCCGCGTACGATCCCGACCCCGTCGAACGGCAGGCGCCGGTGGCGGCCATGGTGGCGGAGACGGTCGAGGCGGACGTGCCAGTCCTGGCCGCGTTGCAGGCCCGGGCGCGCGGCGGGTCGGCGGGGGAGTGGGCGCAGCGAATCCGTCGGGGGCTCGGCGGTGAGCGAAGCCTGGTGGTCACCGCGAGGGTGGCGGACGAACTCGCCGGGTACGCGAACGTGGCCTTCCTGTCCGCAGATGAGCCCTCCGGCTACTACCTCACCGGCGTCACCGTCGATCCCGCCTGGCGGCGTCGCGGCCTGGGGAGGCTGCTGACCGAGTGGCGGATGGAGTGGGTGTGGGGGAGGCATGAGCCGGTGTGGTGCTTCGTCTCCGCCGAGAACCGCGCCTCGCTGGACCTGCACCGGGAGTTGGGGTTCGAGCGGGTGGCGTCCGGCCCGTCGTTCCAGGGCGTCACGTTCGCCTGCGGCGAGGGGTGGCTCCTGCGGGCGGACCCTCCAAGTCAGGGTCGACGGCGGAAGTCGAGCATGGAGAAGACCTTGTCGTAGCGGCGTTCGCCGACCGCGACGAAGTCGGGCAGGCGGCCGTACTCGGTGAAGCCCAACGACCGGTAGAGGTGCAGGGCGTTGGCGTTGTCGCCACGGGCGTCCAGGGTGAGGACCTCGATTCCCGCCGCTCGGGCGTCCTCGATCAGGGCGGCGGTCAACGCCCGCCCAACGCCCCGGCCGTGGACGGCGGCATCGACCGCGAGCTTCTCCAGGTCCGCGTTCGGCCGATGGGTCGGCCGGGCGTAGCGGAGCCAGTACCCGAGCCCGACGAGCCGACGGTCCAGGTACGCCAGACGCAGGGAGCCGTCCCCGGCCCGTACGGCGGCGAGGACGTGGTCGAGCAGGTCCCCCACCTCGCCCGGGGAGGGCGGTTCGACCCAGCCGAGCGCGGCGCCCCCGCGTACCAGGTCGGCGAGGATCCGGTGCGCGGATTCGGCGAGCCGGCCCGCCAGTTCAGGATCGGACGCCACCTGCGCGGCGTCGAGGACGACGGGTGTGGTCGTCGTCGGGTCGCTGGTCATGATCGGCAGCATAGCCAGCAACCGAGTCGCTGCTGCGCACGAGCATGTTGGCCGCTGACCGACGTCCCCGGGACCACATGTGGTCAGGAGGGAAGATCGCCCGAGCGGACGGCCGCGACGAAGGCTCCCCAGGCGGAAGCCGAGAAAACGAGGGCCGGGCCCTGGGGGTCCTTGGAATCACGTACGGGGACGAGACCGGGGAATCCGGGGGCTACCTCGATGCAGGCGCCGCCGTTCCCGCCGCTGTAGCTGCTCTTGCGCCATGTGGTCGCGTCGAGCTCGTTCCTCATCATTCCTGAACTCCTCCAGCGCGTCGGCCATCCGGGTGAGCGACTCGGTCACCGACAGGGCCTCCCCGGTGAGCAGATCATAGCTGCGCCGATGCCTCGCCACTGTTTCCGGAGAGTCGCTCGCATGCCCTCGGTCGAGACTCTCCGAGTAGGTGTAGGTTCGACCATCAGGCATGTCCAGCAACATCATTGAGACGGTGAGGCTTGCCCCTCGAGGCGCGAACGGCGTGATCCTGATGCCGATGTTCGGGCGCTTGGCCATCGCCAGGAGATGCTCCATCTGGCGCCGCATCACACCTGGACCGCCGTAGACGGTCCGGATGGCACTCTCGTCCAGAATTGCGAGCAGGAGCGGCCCGTCTGGATCGAGAAATCGCTCCTGCCGCGCCAGTCGGGCCATCGTCCGCTGCCTGATCAGGTCGCGGTTCCCAGCTGCATCGCTCGAAGCGAACACCGCCTCCGCGTACTCACGGCACTGCAGCAATCCGTCCACCACGGCGATGTGGAAGGTCCTTACGGCCACCGCCTCGGACTCCCTGTCGACGTGACTCTGGAACCAATCCGGATGCTCGATATCCGCGTGCCAGTCCACCCGTTCCCAGAGGCGGACCAGCAAGCCCCCCATGTCCAGCTCTTCGTCGGCGAGCTCCACCATCCTTCGGTCCATCGCGCGCTTTCCGCTCTCGTAGCGGGTGATCTGTGTTCGGTGGCAGTGCAGGACCGTGCCCAACTCGTCCTGCTTGAGACCGGCCCGCTCGCGTGCGAAGCGGAGCGCCTCTCCGAACATCGCAGCCGGGCTCCTCGTCGTCCCGTTCTCAAGTCGCCGATGTGACATCTCAGTTCCCCTCAGGCGATTTGGTCGCTACCGTACCTCCGCATTCCGCGTGCTGGTTCCGCAAAGCGATCTATCGCGCGCACAGCGTTACGGCGCGCTCCCTGCGTGCGCCCTTTTCCGCCCCTTGTCCCTCTTCCCCGGCTCCTCCAGCACCCCGTCGAACAGCAACTCAGGGCTGGCCCGAGGGGCCATCTTTCACCGATCATTCCGCCATGACCACGCAAACGATCACCGCCACGGCCTCCGGCACCTGGAACCTCGGCGACCTCACCGTCAACCGCATCGGCTTCGGCACGATGCGCCTGCCCCAGTACGGCGCGGCCTTCGCGCCCGATGCCGTCCCGCGCGACCGCGAGCAGGCGATCCGCGTCCTGCGCCGGGCGGTGGAGCTGGGGGTGAACCACCTCGACACCGCCGCCTTCTACTTCTCCTCGCTGCGCTCCGCCAACGAACTGATCAACAGCGCCCTGGCGCCCTACTCCGACGACCTCGTCATCGTCACCAAGGTCGGCCCGGCCCGCGGCCGCTCCGGCGACTGGGAGGCGCACGCCAGGACCCCCGAGGAGTTGCGCGGCCAGGTCGAGGAGAACCTGCGGCAGCTGGGCCGCGACCACCTCGACGTGGTGAACCTGCGCATCCTCGGCACCGACTCCATAGCCGAGCGCTTCGGCGCGCTCGCCGACCTGCGCGAGGCGGGGCTCATCCGCCACCTGGGCCTGTCCAACATCCGCCCGCACCACCTGGCCGAGGCGCAGGCCATCGCGCCGGTGGTCTGCGTGCAGAACATGTACGGGCTCGGCGCCGCGCCCGAGCAGGAGGAGGTGCTGCGCCTGTGCGGCGAGCAGGGCATCGCCTTCGTGCCGTTCTACGCGATCGCCGGAAAGGGGCGCGAGACGGGCGCGGTCGCGTCCGAGGAGGGCGGGGTGCAGGCCGTCGCCGACCGCCACGGGGTGAGCGCCGCCCAGGTGCGGCTGGCGTGGACGCTGCACCGGGGCCAGCACGTCCTCGCCATCCCCGGGACGGGCGACCTCGACCACCTCGCCCAGAACGTGGCGGCCGGTGCGCTGCGCCTCTCCGAGGAGGACCTGGCCGCGCTGAGCCCCTCGGAGTAGGCCGGGGCGGTCCCGGGGGCCATCCGGCCCAGGGGCTTTCCCCGGGCGTTCGCTAGGCGCCGCCCCGCAGCAGGTCGATCGCCCCGCGCTCGGCCAACTCCTCCGCGTGGGCGGGCAGTTCGGAGCCCGCGTGGAGGTGGGGGCGGACGACGGCGAGGGGGAGGCCGACGAGGGCGAGGGTGAGGCGGTCGTGGTCCAGCGGGGTGGACGTCCCGAGGCGTTCGGCCAGGGCCGCCGCGGCCTGCCGTACCCGCCGCCCGTCCTGCCGTTCGCGGCGCAGGTGCTCCTCGGACCACTCGGCCTTGCCGAAGGCTTCCGGGCCGTGCAGCAGGACGAGTGCCCGTTCGCGGTGGGCGCGGGACCAGGTGACGACCTGGCGGGCGGCGGCTCCGGCGGCGAGGTGGGGGTCGGTGTGCTCCTCGAGGACGGGCAGGTAGGCGGCGTGGAACTCGCCCACCGTCCGTAGCCACAACTCGGCCAGCAGGGCGAAGCGTTGGGGGAAGCGGTGGTACACGGACCCGTTGGGCGCACCGCTCTCGCGTGCGACGGCGGACATGGTGACGGCGGGCGGCCCGCCGGCGGCGGCGAGGCGGACGGCGGCGTCGAGGAGCGAGGCTTCGTCGTGGAGGGGTGGCCTGGGCATGAAGTGGAGAGTACTCTCCACTTCAATTGGAGAGAAGCATCCAAAACAAGAGGGGCTCACCCACCGTGCCCGTGCTCAACATCCACGAACGCACCATCCCCGCATCGGAGTCGACGGTCGGCGCCCTCCTCGACGGCCTCGCCGGCCCGGACGACCGGCTGTGGCCCGGGCCCGCCTGGCCCCGGATGTGCCTGGACGGCCCGCTCGCCGTCGGCGCCTCCGGCGGCCACGGGCCGGTCCGTTACCGCGTCGTCGGTCATCAGCCGGGCCTCTGGGTCCGGTTCCGGTTCACCGGCCCGCGCGGCTTCGACGGCTTCCACGAGTTCACCGTCCACCCCGCGCCCGAGGGGGACGGCACCCTCCTGCGCCACACCGTCGCCATGCGCCTGCACGGCCCCGGCCGCCTGACCTGGCCGCTCGCCTTCCGCCACCTGCACGACGCCCTGCTGGAGGACTGCCTCGACCAGGCCGTCCGCGCCTGCGGCGCCACCGTTCCCACCCCCGCCCGCTGGAGCCCGTACGTACGGGCCCTGCGCAGCCTCGCCCGCCGAAGGCCGTGAGGTCGCGGGGCCCGTGGGGCCGTGAGGTCGTGAGGTCGTGAGGTCGTGAGGTCGTGAGGTCGTTTGCCACCGGACGGCTCGCCCCTTCCAGAGCCGATTCCGAGGTGTCAGCGGCTTGGCGGTGTACCGGCATACCGTTGTCGCACGGGGGAGAGAACCCCGCCCACCCGGCGGGGGCGAATCGGAAGGAGGGGTCCGTGGTGGCGGGGAACGAGGCCGGGGGCCTGTCGGCGCGGGAGCGCTTCGAGAACTGGCGGGAACTGCTGCTCAGAACACGGGTGTGCGATGCGACCGTCGCCTCCATCGAGGATTTCACGGCGGAGGTGCGGCGGTTCGAGCTGGGGCCGGCGGCCCTGCTGGGCACGTCGTTCCCCCCGGCCCGGTTCCGGCGCACCGAGCGCATGATCCGACGCGCGGACGAGGAGCAGTACCACCTGACGGTGCTCACGGACGGCTTCCAGATCCTGTCCCGAGGCCGGGACCAGGCCGAGGTCAGGGTGGGCGACCTCGTCATGATCGACAGCTGGCACTCCTACGACCTGCGCTACTTCGGGGCCGACGGGCCGGGCCGGGAAGGGGGAACGGTCGCCGGTGTCGGCATCGACCTGCCCGCCTCGCTCATGCCGGTGCCCCCGGACCGCCTGCGCGGCCTGCTCGGGCGCGGCAGGTGCGGACGGCAGGGGACGGGCGCGCTGCTGGCGGAGTTCCTCCTCGGGCTCGACCGGCAGGCGGCCCGGCTGCGGCCCCTGGAGTCGGCGCGGCTCGGCACGGTCCTGGTCGACCTGGTGTCGGCCTGGGTCATCCGGGAGCTGGACGCCCTGGGCGAACTGTCGCCCACCGCCCGGGACCGGGTCACCGTGGAGGGCGCCAGGTCGTTCATCCGGCACAACCTCCACGACCCCGACCTGACCCCTGCGGCGGTCGCCGCCGCCCACCACATCTCCGTCAGCCACCTGCACCGCCTGTTCAGCGAGCACTCCCACGGCGAGACCGTCGCCGCCTTCATCCGCAGCCAGCGGATGGGCAGGGCGCACCGCGACCTCGCCGACCCCGCGCTGCACGCCGTGCCCATCCACGTCATCGCCGCACGCTGCGGGATCCTGCGCGCCTCCGACTTCGGCCGCTCCTTCAAGGCCGCCTACGGGCTCACGCCGCGCGAGCACCGCCGCCAGGCGCTGAGCGGGCACAGCGGACATGAGACGGAGTGCGCAGAGGCGAGGACGCGATGCGGATTGCCGGACCCGCCCACGGCCTACCGTGGGGGGCGTACGGGGGAAGCCTGACGCGGATGTTCGAGAAGCGTCGGAGGGCCGGATGGAACCCCGCGAGGGGGAGGGTTCCATCCGGTGTCATACCGGTGTCGTTCGCGCTCGACGCCGAGGTGTTCCGGTGATCCGAGAAGAGGGGGAAGGGCCGATGCTTCGCCGCCGGTGCGACCAGAACTGGACGGTCTGGACGAGCAGCCGGACCGATCAGTGGCGGAACGCTTTCTGATTCCGGTACCTGTGACCGCCCGTCGGCCCTGCCGGCGGGCGGTTCGCGTTCCGTCAGCCGGAGTGTCCGCGCCGCCTGCGCTGGACGGCGCGGACGATGTCCGTCCCCGCCAGCTCCAGGAAGACGGACGCCTCGGTCATCCTCGCCCCGGCCGGGGTCCGCACGCCGAGCAGGTCCGCGCCGTTGCGGGCGAACTCGGCCAGCGCGGTGTTGCGTTGGGCGCTCGCGAGCATCGCCCGGTACCAGATGTCGTCGTCGACGACGTACCGCTCGCGGCTCTCGCCCTCGGGCCGCTCGCGCCGCACCAGCTCCTGCGCCTCCAGGTAGCCGATCGCCTTCGAGACCGAGGCCGGGCTCACCCCGAGCCGCTGCACCAGATCGGCGGCGGTCAGGCTGCCGCAGTCGGTGACGTAGAGGCAGGCGAGCACCCGGCCCACCATCCGCGGCATGCCGAGCTGCGCCAACAGCTCGGCGAGCTGCGTCGCGTACGCCTCCACCGCCGCCTGGTCGCGCCCGTCACCCGTGCCCGCGCCGCGCGCGTGGCCCGCGCCGCCCGCGCTCCCTTCCGGTACGCGGGGAGCGGGGGCCTTGCTCCGCCGGGAGCGCCGTACGGTCGCGCGCTGCGCGTTGTCCGCGCGGTAGCCGGAGGGGCCGCCGTTGCGGGCGATCTCGCGGGTGATCGTGGAGGTCGGGCGGTCGAGCTGCCGGGCGATCTCCCCGTAGCCCAGCCGCGCGGTGAGCCCCGCGGCGATCAGGCGACGCTCTTCCTGGGTCAGTCTGGCGCCTGGCACGGGCGGCTCCTCTCGTCGCCGCCGAGTATTCCATTGCAACAGTCGGACGTCGAGCCGATTGCATTAGCCGACAGGGTCATTGCAAGGAACCAGTGGCTCTGAGCAGGAAGTTCATGTCTGACGGGCAGGCATGGCATTGATGGACCTGCGAACGGAAGCCTAAGGTTTTCCTCGTAGCGAAACACCGAACGACCACACGGGGAGCCCACCATGAAGACCACCGTCCGCACCGCGATCAGCGCGACCGTCACCGCCACCGTCACCGCCGCCCTGCTGGCCTCGGCACCGGCCGCCTTCGCCGTCGGCGAGCAGCCGAAGGGCAACGGCCACGCCGGGGTCCAGGCCGTGCTCGACCGCGCGGTGACCGAGGCGGGCCTGCCGGGGGCCCGGGCCGAGGTCCGCGACGGCGACTCCACCTGGTTCGGGACGGCCGGCACCGCCGACCGGGCCACCGGCCGCGTGATGAAGCCCCAGGACCGCTTCCGGATCGGCAGCACCACCAAGACCTTCGTCTCCACCGTCGTCCTCCAGCTCGCCGCCGAGCAGCGGCTGAGCCTGGACGACAGCGTCGAGCGGTGGCTCCCTGGCCTGCTGGACGGCAACGGCTACGACGGCTCCGGGATCACCGTCCGCCAGCTGCTCAACCACACCAGCGGTGTCTTCAACTACGTCGGCGACCCGGAGCTCGGGAAGGAGTTCGTCGGCACGCCGTTCCTGCAGCACCGCTTCGACGACTTCACACCGCGTCAGCTCGTCGAGGTCGCCGTGGCCAACGGTCCGGTGTTCGCCCCGGGCACCGGGTTCGCGTACTCCGACACCAACTACGCGCTCGCCGGGATGATCGTCGAGCAGGTCACCGGGCGCAGCCTGGCCCAGGAGATCACCGCGCGGATCACCGGCCCGCTGCACCTGAGGAGCACGTACGTCCCGGCCGCCGGGGACATGCGCATCCACGGCCCGCACGCCCGCCACTACTCCCAGCTGATGGCGACGGACGTCGACACCGCCCCGAGCTACGACGTGACCGACCTCAACCCCTCCTGGGGGTACGCCTCCGGCGACATGATCTCCACCAGCGGCGACCTCAACACCTTCTTCCGCGCCCTGCTCGAGGGGCGGCTGCTGCCGCAGGCCCAGCAGAACGAGATGTTCACGATGCTGGACCCGGGGGTCAACTGGATCAAGGACTCGCAGTACGGCCTGGGCGTCGCCTCGCAGAAGCTGTCCTGCACCACGGTCTGGGGCATGGGCGGCGCGATCAACGGATCCTGGTCCTACACCTTCGGCAGCCGCGACGGCCGCCACCTGCTCTCCACCGAGGTGAACGGCGACTGGGCCAAGGGCCCCATGGGCTCCCCGATCGGGGTCTTCACCCACGAGCTGGAGGCCGAGTTCTGCCCGGCGGCCGCCACCTCCTGAGAAGGCCCGGAGGATCGGCCCGCCAGGGCCCGGCCGGGGGGCCGGCCGGGTGACGGCGGGTTTGGCGACGCGGCGGCCACGGAACGACTTCCCGCCGTACCCGCATCGGCACGGCGCCCAGGCGTGCCCGACCCCGAGGGATGGCATGGCTACCACGGACTCCCAGGGGCCCGCCCGGCAGGCGCGGGCGTTCCAGCTCGCGCGCCGGCCCAAACTGTGGCTCTTCCCGGGCATCCTGTGCGGCCTGCTGGCCGTCGTCCTCTCGCTGCTCTACATGGGTGGCATCGTCAATCCGACCGGGCACCTGCACCGGCTGCCGGTCGCCCTGGTGAACGAGGACCAGGGCCCGCCTCCGCCCGGCCGCACCGAGAACGTCGGCACGCTGCTGACCAAGGCCGTGGTGGCCGCGAGCCCCGGGACGACCGTCGACTGGAAGCGGATCGACGGCGCCGAACTCGACCGGCAACTCGCCTCCGGCAAGGTCTACGGCGCCCTGGTCGTCCCGAAGGACTTCACCACCGCCGTCACCGCGCTGGTGACCGGTCAGGCCACCGACCGGCCCACCCTGACCGTCCTCACCAACCCCGGTCTCGGCAGCCTCGGTTCCTCGATCGCCGCTCAGATCGCCCAGAACGCCGCCCATCAGGCATCGCTCGCCACCGGCAAGGACCTGCTCGCCGCCGTCCCGCCCGCGTCCGGCGCCACGGCCACCGGCCCGGACACCGGTGCCGTCGCCCGGCTGGTGCTCGCCGACCCGTTCGCCGTCACCACCCGGATCGGCCACCCGATCGGCAGCCACAGCGGCCTCGGCCTGAGCGCCTTCTACTACACGCTGCTGGCCGTGCTGACCGCCTTCATCGGCGGCAACATCATCCACAGCGGCGTCGACGGCGCGCTCGGCTACGCCGACAGCGAGATCGGCCCCTGGCACACCCGACGCCCGACCGTCCCGATCAGCCGCACCCAGACCCTGCTGCTCAAGATGGTCATGACGGCCGGGATCATGCTGGTCACCACCAGCCTGGTGCTGCTCTGCACGGTCGGCATCCTCGGCATGGACGCCCCGCACACGGCGATGCTCTGGCTCTTCGCGTACTGCGCCAGCCTGGCCGTGGGCCTCGGCGTCCAGGCGATCAACGCGGCCTTCGGCGGGATCGGGCAGCTGGTGTCGATGTTCGTCTTCATCGCGCTCGCCCTGCCCTCCTCGGGCGCGACCGTGCCGCTCCAGGCGGTGCCCGGCTTCTACCGCTTCCTCGGCGCGTTCGAGCCGATGCGCCAACTGAGCGACGGCATCCGGGCGATCCTCTTCTTCGACGCCCGGGGCGACGCCGGCCTGGCCCGGGGCTGGGCGATGATCGCGGTCGGCCTGGTGCTGGCCCTCGTCTTCGGCTTCGCGATGACCCGGTACTACGACCGCAAGGGACTGCACCGCTGGACGCCGCAGCCGACCGACTAGTCCGGACCTGACCTGACCAAGTACTACCGGCTCCCGGCGGCCCGGCTGCTCGTCACGGTCACCTTGAGGTGCTTCATGATCGGCTGGTCGCTCTGCGTGCTGAAGTCGCCGATCGCGCACAGCACGTTCATCTCCGGCATGTACCCGGCCGCGCAGCCGCGCGGGATGTCGTACGGGACGGCCAGGTAGCCGTGCACCGAGCGGCTGCTGCCGTCCCTGGCGGTGCTGGTCACGTCCACCGGGTCGAACTCGGCGATGCCCCGCTCGCGCATGTCGTCCCGGTTGAGGAACACCAGCGTGCGCAGGTTCTTCACGCCCCGGTAGCGGTCGTTGTCCGAGTAGATGGTGGTGTTCCACTGGTCGTGCGAGCGCATGGTGCCCAGCGCCAGGGTGCCGGGGGCGGGGACGACGTCGGGCAGCGGGGCGGCGGAGAACTCGGCCTTGCCGGAGGGGGTGAGGAAGACCAGTTCGCGGGCCGGCTGCTTGATCCGGAAGCCCAGCGGCAACCGTACCCGGCGGTTGAAGTCCTCGAAGCCGTCCAGGACTTCGGCCATCGTGTCGCGGATGCGGTCGTAGTCCTCGACGTACCACTCCCAGGGCGTCGAGCTGTCCGGCAGCGCCGCGCGGGCCATCCCGGCGACGATCGCGGGCTCGGAGAGCAGCTGCGGGGAGGCCGGGCGCTTCATGCCGACCGACAGGTGCACCATGCTCATCGAGTCCTCGACGGAGGTGGACTGCAGGCCCGCGCGCTGGTGGTCCTTCTCGGTGCGGCCCAGGCACGGCAGGATCAGCGCCGCCTTGCCGTGCACCAGGTGGCTGCGGTTCAGCTTGGTGCTCACCTGTACCGTCAACTCGCAGGCACGCAGGGCCTCGTAGGTGTAGGGCGTGTCCGGCGCGGCGAGCGCGAAGTTGCCGCCCATGCCGACGAAGACCGTCACGTCCCCGCGCCGCATCGCCTCGATGGTGCCCACCGTGTCCAGGCCATGGGCGGTCGGCGGAGTGAATCCGCAGACCTCGCCGAGGCGCTCCAGGAAGGCGGGCGCCGGGCGGTGGTCGATGCCGCAGGTGCGGTTGCCCTGCACGTTGCTGTGCCCGCGCACCGGGGAGGGTCCGGCGCCCTCGCGGCCCAGATTCCCGCGCAGCAGAAGGAGGTTGACGATCTCGCGCACGGTGTCCACGCCGTGCTCGTGCTGGGTGACGCCCAGGCACCAGCTGAAGATCGAGCGGTCCGCCTCCCGGTAGACCCGCGCCGCCTTGAGGATCTCGGCGCGCCCCAGGCCGCTCTGGCGCTCGATCTCCTCCCAGGGCGTCTCCTCGCAGGTCCTGCGGTACTCCTCGAACCCGGAGGTGTGGCGCTCGACGAACAGCCGGTCCAGCGCCTTGTCGTCCGTCGCGGCCTGCTCCAGGAGGGCCTTCGCCATGCCGCGCAGCAGCGCCATGTCCCCGCCGATGCGCGGCTGGAGGTTGAGGGTGCTGGTGCGCGTCGCCCGGTTGAGCGCCATGTCGGTGAAGTCGTGGGGGATGATCGTGCGGGTCGCGGCCGCCTCGACCAGCGGGTTGACGTGCACGATCTGCGCGCCGCGCTTGTACGCCTCGGCCAGCGAGGTCAGCATCCGGGGTGCGTTGGAGGCCGCGTTGACGCCCAGGATGAACAGCGCGTCGGTGACCTCCCAGTCCTCCAGGTCGACCGTGCCCTTCCCCGTGCCGAGGGACGCCTGCAGCGCCCGGCCGCTGGCCTCGTGGCACATGTTGGAGCAGTCGGGCAGGTTGTTGGTGCCCAGTTCGCGGGCCATCAGCTGGTACAGGAACGTCGCCTCGTTGCCGAGCCGGCCGGAGGTGTAGTACGCGGCCCTGCCGGGGTCGTCCAGTCCGCGCAGGGTGGAGCCGACGAGTTCGAAGGCGTCCTTCCAACTGATCGGCACGTAGTGGTCGGTGGCCGCGTCGTAGACCATCGGCTCGGTCAGGCGGCCCTGGTCCTCCAGCGCGAAGTCGCTCCACTCGGACAGCTCCGACACCGAGTGCGCGGCGAAGAACTCCCGGCCCACGCGCTTGCGGGTCATCTCCCAGGTGACGTGCTTGATGCCGTTCTCGCAGATGTCCAGGTGCAGGCCCTTGGTGTCGTCCGGCCAGGCGCATCCGGGGCAGTCGAAGCCGCCGTTCTCGTGGTTCATCTTCATCACCGCGCGCGGCCCGTCCACGTACGTGCCCTCGCGGGCCAGGAAGCGGGTGACGCTCTTCGCGGCGCCCCAGCCGGCGGCGGGGTGGTGGTACGGGGCGACGTGCGGCTCGCCGTCGGGGGAGGGGCCGACCTGTTCGTCATCGGGCTTGGTCACGGTGCTCAGCCTTCCGGAAGGGCCCCCGGGGGTCGAGGCTACGTCGGGGGGTGGGGTTCGGCGACTCAGGGCAGATGTTCGGAGCAGGTGTTCAGGGCAGGTGTTCAGGGCAGGTGTTCCAGGACCGTGGCGGTGTCGGTGCGCAGGGCCGCCTCCAGCAGGGCGCGGGCCATCACCGGGCCCGGTCGGCGGTCCGCCACGACCAGGACGATCGGGGCGCCGTGCACCGGCTCGACCAGCGGCAGCGCCCGCATCCCCGGCGGCACGCCGAACACGTGCAGCCAGGCGTACGGGACCACGCTCGCCCAGCGGCCGGTGCGCACATGGGCGAAGAGGGAGGCCACGGAGTCCGTCTCCACGCGGGGCCGCGGGGCCAGGCCGAGGCCCGTGAACACCTCGTCGAGGGTCCGTCGGCCCTGCATGCCCGGCTCCAGCAGGCACAGGGGCAGTTCCGCGGCCTCCGCCCAGGTGGCGCTCGGGCGGGCGGCGGGTTCCTCGGGGCCGCCCGTCAGCAGGACGTAGCGCTCCTCGTACAGGGGGTGGGTGCGGACGCCTTCGGTGCTCTCCGGCGCGTAGGTGATGCCCGCGTCGATCTCGAAGTCCCGTACGCGACGCAGGACTTCCTCGGCGCGCAGGTCGGTGCGCAGCTCGACGGAGGCCAGCGGGTGGGCCGCGCAGAACGGGTCGGTGAGCAGCGAGACGGCGCCCGAGGCGGTGGGCACCGAGCCGATCCGCAGGGTGCCGCTCAGGCCGGTGCGCAGGGCCGTGGCCTCCTCGCGCAGCGCGTCCCGGTCGGCGAGCAGGCGTTGGGCGCGGCGCAGGATCCGCTCGCCCTCGGGGGTGAGGCCCTCGTACGCGCGGCCGCGCCGCACGAGCAGCACCTTGAGCTCGTCCTCGAGCTTGCGCAGGCCCTCGGACAGGGCGGGCTGGGAGACGTGGCAGGCTTCGGCGGCGCGGGCGAAGTGGCGCTCGCGGGCGAGGGCGACGAGGTACTCCAGCTGGCGCAGAAGCATGCCGGTTACTCGGTCCCGGTCTCGGTCTCGATGCGGTCGGTGCGGGTGTAGACGTTCATCGACTCGCCGCGCAGGAAGCCGACCAGCGTCAGGCCGCTCTCCTCGGCGAGGTCCACGGCCAGGGAGGAGGGCGCGGAGACGGCGGCGAGCAGGGGGATGCCCGCCATCACCGCCTTCTGCACCAGCTCGAAGGAGGCCCGGCCGCTGACCATCAGCACCGTGCCGCGCGCGGGCAGCAGGCCCTCGCGCAGGGCGTGGCCGACCACCTTGTCCACCGCGTTGTGCCGCCCGACGTCCTCGCGCAGGCAGAGCAGCCGCCCGTCCGCGTCGAACAGGCCCGCCGCGTGCAGGCCCCCGGTGCTGTCGAACACCTTCTGGGCGGCGCGCAGGCGGTCGGGGAGGGCGGAGAGCAGCTGCGGGGTGACGCGCAGGTTGTCCTCGGCGACGCTCCATGCGGCGGTGGTGCGCACCGCGTCCAGGCTGGCCTTTCCGCAGAGGCCGCAGGAGGAGGTGGTGTAGAAGTTGCGCTCCAGGGAGGCGTCGGGGGCGGGGACGCCGGGGGCGAGGGCGACGTCGACCACGTTGTAGGTGTTGGAGCCGTCGGCCGTGGCGCCCGCGCAGTAGCGGATGGCGGCGAGGTGGTCGGCGGCGTGCAGGACGCCCTCGCTGACCAGGAAACCGGCGGCCAGGTCGAAGTCCCCGCCGGGGGTGCGCATGGTGACGGTCAGCGGGCGGCCGTTGACGCGGATCTCCATCGGCTCCTCGGCGGCCAGGGTGTCGGGGCGGTGCGAGGGCACGCCCTCGCGCAGCCGCAGCACCCTGCGGGGGACGGTCACTCGGCCCATCGGTGATGGCTCCTCGCTGTCGGTGTGGCCTGTGTGGCCTGTGCTGGTGTGCTCTGTACAGAGGCATCCTCTCGCTTCGGAGGCTCCGGCAGGTGACGGCGGCTGTGCGCGGCGGTGACGCCCAGGCAGAGCAGGCCGATGACGGCCATGGCGACGAGCAGTGCCGGGTAGGAGGCGTGGTCGGCGGTGCCGGTGAGCAGCAGCGGGGTGAGGAAACCACCGGAAACGGTGGTTTGGTAGAGCGAGGCGGAGGACGGGCCGCAGTGGAGGCGCTCCACCTCGTGCAGGCCCGCGCCGAGCGTCAGCCCGTACCCGGTACCGAGGACGACGGCGGCCACGACCACCAGCGCGACCGAGTCCCGGGCGGCGGCCAGGGCGCCCACCAGCAGTCCGGCGATCACCACGGCCATCGCGCCGAGGGTCGCCCGGGCGCTGTGGGCGTCGTCCAGGCGGGCGGCGAAGGGCTGGGCGACCACACCGGCGGTCAGCGTCAGGGCGGCGACCAGACCGCCGAACAGCGGCGCGTAGCCGGGCGTCCGGTCGGCCACCAGGGGCGGCAGGACCACGTACGCGACGGTGGCGGCGCCGAGGACGGCGGGGGCGGCGGGCAGCACCACGAAACGGAAGCGGGGGTGGGTGACGGCCGCCCGGTGCGCCTCGACGTGGCTGCTCGGCGGAGGACGGACGGCGGCCGTGTCGGGCACGTCGCGGGTGGCGCGCAGGACGAGCAGGCAGGCGGCGGCGTGGGCGAGCGCGGGCACCGTCATCGGGTCGGGCAGCCACTCGGCGAGCACCCCGGAGGCCAGCGCTCCGGCGGCGAAGCCCGTACCGGTGGCGTACATCGCCCGGCGGGACGAGACCTGCGGGGGCGCGGTCGACAGCTCACGCATCCAGGTCGCGCCCGCGAGGAACACCAGCCCGGCGGCGAAGCCCGTCGCGAGGCGGCTGGCGTAGCCCGCGCCCTCGTGGCCGGTGGCCAGCAGCAGACTGGCGGCGGCGGACAGCGCCAGGCCCGCCCGTACGGTACGGCGGCGGCCGAACCGGTCGGCGGCGGGCCCGGCGAGCAGGAGGCCGGGGGCGAGGCCGAGCAGATAGACCGAGAACATCGCGGCCAGCGCGAGGGCCGACCAGTCGGTGCGCGCCCGGTAGACGGTGGCGAGGGCGGTGAACTGGTTGGCACCCCAGGCGGCGACGGCCACGGCGGCGGCTGCGGGGAGCCAGCGGGGGGCCTGCATCGGATCTCGTCTCGGTGGGGGGACTTTCGCTTCCGAATTCAGTTTCGGTGAATTCGGAAGCGAGGGTCAAAGAGGGAATTCCTGTGACCTGATAGGCGGCGCTTATCAGGCGGCCGGTAGGGTGTGCGCCATGCCTCTCCCGATCACGCCTCTCCCGATACTGCGACCCGCGACCCGCGCCGACCTGCCGGCGGTACTGGCCCTGCTGGCGGACGAGGACCGGGTGGTCGACCCGGCGGGCATCGTCGTCGGGGAGGCGCACGAGCGGGCCTTCGCGGATATCGAGGCGGACCCGCGCAACGAGATGCTGGTGCTGGTCGAAGCCGACGAAACGGTGATCGGCTGCCTCCAGGCGACATACATTCCCGGGCTCGGGAAGGGTGGCGCCGAACGCGCGCTGATCGAGGCCGTACGGATTCGCGCGGACCGGCGGGGTGGCGGGCTCGGCCGGACGCTGATGGAACTCGCGGCCGCTCGGGCCCGCGACCGGGGGTGCGCGCTCGTCCAGCTGACCAGCAACAAGCAGCGCGAGGACGCGCACCGCTTCTACGCGTCGCTGGGCTACGCGCGCAGCCACGAAGGCTTCAAGCTCGCGCTCTAGCCGCCGATCGACAGCACGGTGGCACTGGCTGCACCGGCCGGGGTGTCATAGGCGACGGTCTCGCCCGCGTGGCGGCCGAGGAGGGCCTTGCCGAGCGGGCTGTCCCAGGTCACGAGGGTCCGCTCGCCGATCTCGGCCAGCTCCGTGACCTCGATGACTTCCTCCTCGCCGTCGTCGAAGCGCAGAGTGACGGTGGAGCCCACGCCCACGACGGTCGTGGACGGAGCTCCGGCCACCGCGGCCTCCTTCAAACGGCCCTCGACCTCGGCGATCCGGTCCTCCAGCCGGGCCACATCGTCGGCCCGCTGAAGTTCGTCCGCTTGGTCCGCCCGGTCGCCCACCGCATCGTCCTCCCCACGCAGCGTCCCGGAAACCCTCCCTCGCTCGGCGCGCAACCGCGCCAGCTCCTCCTGCGCCACACGCAGGCCCTCGGCACTGATCGGTTCGGGGCCACCGCTCATGTCCGACTCCCAAGTCGCTTGCGGACAGGCCGTTTCCATTACCCCACTGCATCCGACCCCCGGCAACTCCGCCCCCGATACGGTGGCGCCTCGCTACACGTAGCGAGGCGCCACCAAGTCAGTTGGCGTGCTGGTCGAACTCGCCGGTCAGTCACGCGGAGTTCTCGCCGTGACGAGGAGAGTCCCGATGTGTCCGTCGGTCGGGGCGTCGAGCACGCGGGCTTCCGCCGACTCGAACCCGCTCCGCAGGAGCAGGCCGGCCCACCTGCGCGGCGTGTAGGAATAGCGGTACGTGTAGAGCGCCCTCCCGGCGAAACCACCCTTGTACATGCCCTGCGGGCCGTAGGCACCGGGGATGGCGGGGGGTTGCGAGAAGGCCAGGATGCCACCGGGGTTCAGGCGGGAGGCGATGAGGGGGAACAGTTTCAGTGGGTCCGTGAACCAGACCGCTCCGAACACCGAGTAGACCGCGTCCCATGTCTCGTCAGTGCTGCTCAGGTAGTCGAGGACCTCGGCGCAGTGGATCTGGACGCCGGACGGCCCCCAGCGCCCGGAGACCTTCTCGACCATGACCGGCGAGAGATCCACGCCTGTGACCTTCACGCCCTGTTCGGCCAGAGCGGCCAGCGCGCGGCCGGTGCCGCATCCGATTTCCAGCGCGCTGGTCGGTGACCCGAGCAGTTCGGGCCCGGGCCCGTGGTCGGCGTACTGGGTCCAGCGGAAGACGGGCCCGGTGTCGAACACGTCGTCCTTGATGCCGGCGGCGTACGTGTCCCAGAGTTCGCGCTCGGATTCGATGTTGTGCTGTGCAGGCAACGGGCTTCCCTTGAAGAAGAGTTGGCAGGCGGGTGCCTCCGCCCCCAGGGAGGGGCGGAGGCACCCTAGCGTTCGATCAGTGACTGTCGGGCACCTTGTTGTCGCACGGGGAGCAGTCCGCCCCGTCGATCGCCCACAGCTCCTCGTCGGCGTCGAACCCGTTGCCGCGCAGGAACTCGGCGGTGCGGATCACGATCCCGTCGCCGCGTCGCTGGATCAACGGTGCGTGGTGCTTGTACTTCCCGGCGTTGTACACCTCGCAGATGGCGAAGTACACGGGCGTGTCCAGCAGGAGCTGATGCACCCCGATGTCGACGACCTTCCCGACGCCCAGGTGCACTCCCGGGTGTTCCATGGCGGTGATCGTGTACGCGATGGCGTTGTCCAAGATCCGCTCAGCCATGTTGCGGACCATGGTGTTGTCGCGGAGCAGGAGCGCGATCTCCCGGTCGTACAGGTCGCCGGAGTTGCCGGGCCCCTCGAACACGTTGTACGTCAGCTCCTTGACGTGCGGTCGGACCGCGTTGAGGAGCGCGCGGGGGTCACGGAACCCGGTCTCCGTAGGCGCTTCCAGCGCAACGGTCATGGTTCGTTCCTCTCTTCTCGGTGGCGCACTGCCTTGCATGACCCGCCCAGAAGGACGGGGGTCTGTGGGAGGGCCCTGCCCGTCCCATGGAGGGATGACGGGGGGGTAGGGCCGGGCCCGCAGACGGCCGGAGACCCATGTCCGTGGCCCTCTGCGGGTGTCTGTGCGGCTTCCCGAGGCGTGCCGCGCCTAGCTGCGGGACGGGCTCTCCGGGGTGACGGTCACGTGGTCCGTGAGGTGTCGGACAAACGCCGTGTGGCCGATGTCGCGGTTGTGCTTGGCCATGTCGATCCCGAGCACCTTGACGGCCACCGGCTTACCGCTCTTCCATGTGCACGTGCCGTTGTCACCCCGGCACTCGGCCCAACCGATGACGTCCTCGGCCGGGTTGGAGTTCACGGTGAAGTCGCAGAGCCGGATGACCGTTTCGATGCTGCCACGGGCCACTACTCGCTCACCCTCTCAATCGGGGTGGGGAGATCGTCGGTGGCTTGCCGCACCGGCACGTCCGGAGCGTTGCCGACCTCGGCCTGGTTCATCGTCGGGGCGCACTCCCGGTGCGCGGGCAAGAACACCTCACGCGGCGGGTGGCCAGTGCCTCTGGAGTCGAACATGCCGGACTGGGGGCGGTTGTGGTTGACCATGGGTCCCTATTCGAAGAACGCGCGCCACTCCGGCGCGCCGTGTTGCTGCAGCTCCCGGGTACGGGCCCGGAGGGGTCGCATGGATTCCGATTCAGCGGGTTCTAGGGCCGGGCAGGGGTTCGGCCCGGTTGGCGCCCTCCGCCTCTGCCTCCGCCTCTGCCTCCGGCGATGCCGGAATGAGTTCACTCACTCTCACCGCCCGGGGGAACTTGCAGTACGACGCGTGACGCTCGCGAAGAACGGCCACGTCCGTCAGCTCCGAATAGTCCCGAAAGCACTGCCCGGTGTGGGGGTCGCGCACCCGCAACGCACCGCACTCCCTTGCATCCAAGTCGCGACACTCAGAGCAGTCCTGACGATGGGTAGGCTCGCGGCTGGTCCCGGGGGCGACCTTGGAGTCAGGCGGCTTCATCGTCCGCCTCGGCGCCCCGCACCAGGCGGGCACGCTCGGCCCGGCAGCGGGGGTCCGGGCACTGGCAGTCCGGAGGCCGGGGGTAGTCTCGGCCGCCGGCTGGGGCCCAGGCGGGGTGAGGGGCTTCGTCGGCGCGGTAGGGGGAACGCCGATCAGCCGCCCGGATCGTCCGGGGGACTGAGCGACCTTCTCCGCGCCCTTCGGGCTCGGTCCGCTCATGGTCATGGCGCTATTCGCCTCCGTTGGGGTTGGGCAGGTGAAGACCCGGGAGGACCAGAGTGCGCTCACAGGAATTGGCCACGAAAGGGGCAGAACTGGGGGCAAACTGAAGGGGTGGCATTCGGTGATCTACTCCGGGACCTGCGCGAGGCAAAGCCCATGACTCGCCCCCAGATGGCAGCGGCGCTCTGCCGGCACGAAGGAAAACCGCCGGAGGACCATGACACGGTCCTCGGCCAGTTGAAGCGCTGGGAGACCAACAAGGGCATCCCAGGCCCTCGTTGGTTGTCCGCCCTGTCTCACGTACTGGGCTGCGAGCTGACGGCACTGACGGGCGAGGCTAGCCTCTCAAGGGTGAACAGACGTGCGTTCCTCAGCTTGTCCACGCTGGTCGCCACTCACGGGAAGATCGCGGGAGAACTCACGGCAAGCATGGCCGGGGGCGACTGCGGCCCGTTGACGACGGTCCAGACCACGCACGCCACGGACTTGGTCATTGCCTCGCTGGCGGATATCCCTACCACCGCACGCCTGCACAAGTGGATGAGCGACGGTGGGAGCCCCCTTCTCCGGGTGAATGCTGCGGGAATCCTCGCCAAGCGGCCGGGGCGTGGCTCGGCCGCCGCAGTGGCCAGTGTGCTCGCTCATGACTCGGAGGTGAGGCACCTCTACTCAACGGCGGTGCTGGCACGCGCCGGGAAGTTGGACTGGGACGTAGCGGGGTCTTTGGCGGTCGATCTCACCACCGCCGGGCCCCGAGCTGGGTTCGTTGCCGCACGGCTCGCAGCGGAAGCCTTGAACCCCCGGGATGCCGGGGCGCGTTGGTGCGCCGCCGCTATGCTCCGTGACCTCACGCCGCTTCTCAGTTGGGAGAACTGAACGTGCACGTGTTCGAAGTGAAGAACGCTGAGCTGGTCGAAAGCATCACCGAACAGGCCAAGGCTGCCGGGGTCACGGATGGCGTGATCGTCTCCCTGATCGGCGCGGCGGACTCGTTCACGCTCAGCACGATGCCTGCCGACGACCCGTCGGCGGATATCGTGACCGACTACGATCAGCCCGCCGAGATCGTTGGCGTTGTCGGTGACATCGTGGGCGGAGTCCTCCATCTCCACGCCACTATGGCGGTGGAAGGCGACAAGGGCGTGGCCGGACACCTCCACCGCGCACAGATCGGCCACTGGTTCGCACGGGCCTACGTCCTGCCCAGCGACGTGGCCTGACGCCGAACCTAGGTCACTCTCGGTCCACCGCCGGCCGAGCGGAAGGCCCGGCCCGTCCCGTGAGGGTCGGGCCGGGCCAGGGGAACTTGGTTAGTTGGCGTGGTGGTCGAACTCGCCGGTCTTGGTGGCTCGGAGGAGGTTGGCGAACCTGGTGGGGGTGGTGCGGACGACTATGTCGCCGTCGTCGGACTCGCGGAGTTCGATCGCCCCACCAAGCGTCCGCACCTCCACGCACTCGTCGTTCGAGCTGGAGTAGCTGGACTTCTGCCACACAGAGCTATTCATTGCTTTCCAATTCCTTCTTGATGGTTCCGATGAAGTCCCGGGACTGCTCGTCGGAGAGTGCACCAGAGTCGAGTCGCGCGAGCAGAGAACGGAACCTTGCCATGTGGGCCGGGGCATCGAAGATTCGGCAACCCAGACTCGTATCCATCTGAGCCGCGTCGAGCTCGGGGGTGGGTCCTTCGGCATAGGTGAAGTTCTCGTTGGAGCTCGGCATGGCGCCGATGTCGAACGGAACGACTCGGATCGAGATGTTCGGCTGCCTGGAGTCCTCGATGAGGGCGCCGAGTTGCTCTGCAAGGACGGCCGGTCCACTGAACCGCATGCGCAACGCTGCTTCATGGATGAATGCAGCGTATGGCGTCGCGCCGGAGCGGATGGGGCGCTGCCGCTGCATGCGAAAGGCAGTCCTCAGGTCAACCTCATGGCGCGGCAGGGGAGGGAAGGTCTGGGCGAAGACAGCACTCGCGTACGGCCCGGTCTGGAGCTGGCCAGGAACGAACGCCATTGTGTATGCGGTGAGATGTCGAGCCTGGCTTTCGAACTCAGCGACGTCAACGAAGTCATCGGACAGGACTCCGCGATACTCCTCCCACCAGCCCGGCCTCTCGCGCTCCGTGATGATCTCGGAGAGGGCATCGATCAACGGCTCGTTGACGCACATGCACGTGGCGGCGACCGTGCGCAGACGCTCCACGCTGATGCCGATCTTCCCGGCCTCCATCTGCGTCACCTGCGCCGGGTTCATGCCGACGAGGCGGCCGAGTTCGCTGCCGCCGAAGCCGGCCTGTTCCCGCATCCTGCGCAGCTCTGCACCGAGCCGACGCTGACGGAGTGTTGGGTTCGCGCGAGCCATTGGTTCCTTCCGGGAGAGGGTTGATCCCAGTGTGCCGCGCTGCCGGAGCGGCGGTCCATCTCGGGGCTGGCAGTACCACGTTAGAGGGAATGTTCCAGATCCATGGAAAATTTTTCATGCCTCTGCGATACGGTCGGTAAAGCCGATCAGACGGATCGTCAGTAATGGCTGTCTTCAAGGGCGGTAGGCGCCTCCTGCCCTCGCACCGCAGAGCACCCAGCCCCACTCTGGCCTGGCTCACGGCGACGTATCCGCCGGCTCCTCTCCAACACCACCACCTCTCACGGAGGCTCCCGTGTGCACCCGTAACACCCCCTCCCTCGCCCTCTCGCGGCAGTCCCTCCGGCACTCGATGCTCCGCTGCGGCTGGGACCCCGAGACCGTCTTCAACGCCGAACTCGCCCTCATGGAACTGATCGTCAACGCGTGGCGGCACGGCGGCACCGCCTGTCCCGTGGTCTTCTTCTCCCTCCTCGGCTCCACCCTCCGGGTCACCGTCTCGGACGAGAGCGACGTCCTCCCTGAGCAGCGCACGCCGGGCGAGTTCGCCGAGTCCGGCCGTGGCCTCCAGCTCGTCGAGGGTCTCACCCACCGCTGGGGCGTCGACCCGCAGCAGAAGGGCAAACTCGTGTGGTTCGAGTTGGACTCCGCCGCGTGACCTGCGAACCGGTCGCCCCGGACGACCCCCGCACGGGCGACTGCACCCGGCCCCAGATCACCGCCCTCCTTGGCGAACTGCACCGCCGGGGGCTCCAGTTCGGACTCCTCTGGGGATCCGCCGGCGCCTCGAAGGCCGTCGTCGACGGTCGCCTCCTGGTCGACTTCGGCCCCGCGCCCGTGAGCACCCTGATCAACCTCCTCCACCTCCCCCGCGACCTGGACCGGAACGAGTAGCGGGACTGATGAACTTCCTCATCGGCGCAGCCTTCACCGTCCTCATCGTGCTCGCCTTCGCCACTGTCGCCCTCGGCGTCATCACCGCCCTCCGCATGCCCCACCCCGAAGACCAGCCCGAACCCGACCACCCGTCCAGCTGAAACCACACCGCCACAGCCGGGCCGAGTCCCCCAACTCGGCTCGGCGGCAAGGTATGTGGGCGTGACCGCCGGAAAGCGCTCCCAAGAGCCCCTTGGAGGCCCGAGAGGTCGGTTCCATCCCCGAGGGGTCGTCATGCGTTGTCGGCGCATGGTCTCCGAACCGGTGACCTGCTGCTTCCTGGGCTGGACAGCTGGGTGATGGACGGTGAGGGGTGATCCTGCCTGCACCAATTCACGGATGAGTATCGACCGGGTTCCTCCCGTCGAACCGGGCGCACGCGCTACGGACGCGTTGCTTGCAAGCGGTGTGGTTTCTGGGGACCGCGAGGAGCGGGCCCCTGTGGACGGAGGGCAACGGATAAATCGGCGGTCGGGTTCAATCGAGAATTCAGTGAAATGTGCAAAGGTTTCCGGCCGTGCCATATGGGTTTCGTATGGAGCGGCAGAATGAAGGAATCCGGGGCCTACGATCCATCTTCGTTCGCCTCGTAGAAAGATGGTTCCGAGTTGAAATCCCTGTCCCGCCTGAAACGCGCACTGGCCTGCGGGCTCGCCGCAGTCGCCATGGTCTCCGGTCTCACCGCGCAGGCCCACGCCGCTCCCGCTGCTGCCCCCGTGGACAAGACCTGCGGTACCCCGGCCTCGGTGGGTGGCGGCAACTGCATGACCGCGTTGATCGGCTCCGCCTTCGACATGATGAGGGCGATGCGCAACGCCGCCAATGTCAACAAGGTGGACAACGCGGAGTTCACCCAGAGCACCGCCTCCAAGCTGAGTGCGAAGTTCCCCGGGTTCAACGTCATGGTGTACAAGACCGTGGGCACGGACCTTTATGAAACCGAATGGTTCAAGGGCGAGTACAAGTCCGACATGAAGGGGGTGGTGATCGACACCACCTACAAGCTCAACCATTTCCTGGACAAGGAGAAGAAGGACCCTTCCGGCTACGACGTGTTCCGGATCTGGGTCTTCCAGGGGGACTCGACCTTCCGCAACCGCACCGACGGCGGCTTCATGAACTGGGCGTTCGTCGGCAACGACGGCGACAGCGTCAAGAAGGACTCGTGGACCTGCCGCTCGGGCACCGCGCGGCCGTACAAGTGCGACGGTGACGTGCGCACCATCCACTTCCCCGGGCGCTCCGGCTACGGCACCAGGACCGGCAGCCTGACCCCCGACTCCAGCCCCGGCAACCACGCCTGCCTGGACGTCAGCGGCAACGGCAGCGCCAACGGCACCCCCGTGCAGATGTGGGAGTGCAACGGCGGCGACGCCCAGCGGTGGACGTACAACGGCTACAAGCTCCAGGCGGCCAACGGCAAGTGCCTCGACCTGGCGGACAACAACACCGCGAACGGGGCCAAACTCCAGGTCTGGGACTGCCTCGAGATCCCCGGCCAGCGCTGGAGCATGTCGGCCAGCGGCGGCTTCCGGCACATGACGGACCTGGACGACCGGTCCAAGGACGTCTGCATCGACGACTTCAACGGCCAGACCACCAACGGCAGTACGGTCGCGGCCTGGGCCTGCGGCTCCGAGGACCGTCGGGACGCCCCCAACCAGAACTGGGCCTGGGGCGGCACCCCGCCGACCACCAACCCGCCCACGCCCGGCGGCAACGGCGCCGACGTCTACCTCAAGCTCGACGACGGCCTGGGCGCCGTCCCGCTCAACGGCTCCGCCGGCGCGTCGGTCGTCGCCGGGATCCGGGGCGGCAACGAGTCCAAGTGGAAGCTCACCTCGGTGGGCGGCGGCCGCTACCGCATCACCAGCTCGTACGGGCTGGAACTCACCGAGAGCGGCGGCTACATGGCCGAACTCCAGCCGTGGAGCAACTCCTCGAAGCAGAAGTGGGAGCTCGCCTCGATCGGCAACGGTCACTACCAGATCCGGATCTCCGGCGACGACTGCCTCGCGCACGACTCCGACTTCAAGCAGCTCGGCGTCTGGACCTGCAAGCAGGACTGGCACCAGGGGTGGGTCCTCGAGTCCACCTCCGGCGGCGTGATCACGCCGACCGACCCGACCAACCCGACCAACCCGTCGAAGCCGGACCCGAACCCGAAGCCGAAGCCTGACCCGAACGGGGGTGGCTCCGCCGCAGTCCCGACCGAGCGGCCGCTGTTCCTGAAGCTCGACAACGGCCTGGGCGCGTCGGCACCGACCGAGACCGCGAGCTGGGGTTCGCCGATCGTGGGCGGAGTCCTGGGCTACAAGGGCTCCAGGTGGACGATCAAGCCCCTGGGCGGCGACCGCTACCGGATCGTCAACGACCTCGGGTACAACCTCACCGAGAATCCCGACACCTACCTCGCCGAACAGCAGGCGTGGGGCGGCACCGACAACCAGAAGTGGCAGTTCGTCAGCCTCGGCAACGGCAAGTACCGCATCCAGATCGACGACGACAACTGCCTCGCCCACGACAGCGACTTCAAGCAGCTGGGCGTCTGGACCTGCAAGGACGGCTGGAAGCAGGAGTGGTCCTTCCAGCTTCTCTGAGTGGCGCGCTCGTGGTTGTCAGTGACCGGCACTACGGTGCGGCCGGTACGGCCTCGAAGATGACCCGATGAGAAGGGCGACCGGCATGGGCTACGCGAAGATCAACGGACTGTCCCTGTACTACGAGGAGCACGGCTCGGGTGAGCCGCTCCTCCTGCTGCACGGCGGCCTCGGTTCCGGTGAGATGTTCGCGCCGCTCCTGCCGGCGCTGGCCGAGGGGCGCAGGGTGGTGCTCGTGGACCTCCAGGGGCACGGCCGGACGGAGGACATCGACCGGCCGCTGCGTACCGAACTGCTGGCCGACGACGTCGCCGCCCTGATCGAGCACCTGGATCTGCCGCAGGCGGACCTGATGGGCTACTCGTTCGGGGCGGCGGTCGCCCTGCGCACCGCGATCCAGCACCCCGGGGCGGTGCGGCGGCTCGTGGTGGTGTCCACGCCCGCCAAGCGCGAGGGGTGGTACCCGGAGGTCGTGGCGGCGATGGGCCGGATGGGGGCGGAGGCTGCCGAGATGATGAAGCAGTCCCCGGCCTACGAGTCCTACGCCAGGTCGGCGCCGAGGCCGCAGGACTGGCCGGTGCTGGTCGGCAAGACCGCCGATCTGCTGAAGCTGGACTACGACTGGACGGCCGAGGTGGCCGCCGTCACCGCTCCCACCATGCTGGTCTTCGGCGACGCCGACGCGGTGCGCCCCGCGCACGTGGTGGAGTTCTTCGGTCTGCTGGGCGGCGGTCTGCGGGACCCGGGCTGGGACGGCTCGGGGCTCCCGGCGGCCCGGCTGGCCGTCCTGCCCGGGGCGACGCACTACGACATCCTGACGGCGCCGACGCTCACGGCCGCGGTGCTCCCGTTCCTCGACCAGCCGGTGGCGGGGGCCTGATCGACCGCCGGGCCGAGCCGTGTCACCGGCTCGGCCCGGCGGCGCGGGCGACGGTGAACATCAACTCCGGGCGTTCCCAGGTCACGTTCGCCGAGGAGGGGAGAACCGTCCCCACCCGCTCGGCCCCCAGCCGCCGGTAGAACCGTTCGGCGGGCGGGTTGGACACCACGCGTACCCGGGTCAGGCCCGCTACCGCGGCCTGGTCGAGCATGTGCTCCATGAGGAGGCGGCCGATGCCCGTGCCCTGCGCCTCGTCCGCCACGAAGGCCAGGTCCAGTTCGGCCTCGTCCACCAGCAGGGCGTAGAAGCCCATCAGCCGCCCGGTCGCGTCGACCGCCGCGAAGACCGGGTTCCGCCCGATCTGGCAGTGGCCCTTACTGCTCCTGGGTGAGGGCGGCGGTGGAGCCCGGGGCGAAGGGGGCCGGGTTGTGGCGGATGAGGTCGAGGAGGCCGGGGAAGCGGGCGTCGAGGTCGGCGCGGCGGAGGTGGGCCTTGCGGCTGTTGCCGCGGTTGACCTGTTGGACGAGGCCGGCTTCGCGCAGGGTGCGGAAGTGGTGGCTGAGGGTGGATTTGGAGATGGCGAAGCCGAAGGAGAGGCAGGTGCGTTCGGTGGCCTCGGGGAGGTCGAGGAGTTCCTGCACGATCTGGTAGCGCAGGGGGTCGGAGAGGGCGGTGAGGATCGTTCGGAGGTCCATCTCCTCCGGGGTGGGGTGGCCCTCGGTGTCGACCATGGCGGCGTGTCCCTTCCTCAAGGTTTCACTTGCATCGTACCTTCCGGGCGTGCCAGTCTCAGGTTCGACATCAGGCGAACCTCGATGTGAGGTCTCCGCCGCCGCATCCTTAGGTCCAGGGGGTCGCTTCGCCATGCCCGTGCCCGTGAAAGCTCAAGAACAGGTGACGGAAGGGGAGTTGGGGCGCAGCGGTGCCCTGGTCCTGGGCGCGGTGCTGGTCGCCGTGTTCGTCGTGCCCACCTCCATCTCCGGGACGGGCGTCGCCCTGCCGTACATCGGCGCCGACCTGCACGCCGACCTGGTGCCGCTGCAGTGGGTCGTCAACGCCTTCAACGTGGCGTTCGCCTGCTTCACCCTCGTCTGGGGCTCGATCGCGGACATCATCGGGCGGGTCCGCGCCTTCGCCCTCGGCGCCGTGATCTACGCCGCCGCCTCGCTGGTCAGCGTCCTCGCCACGGACGTCCTGCTGCTCGACGCCGCCCGCGCCCTGGCCGGGGTCGGCGGCGCGGCGATCTTCTCGGGCGGGGCCGCACTGCTGTCCACCGTCTTCGAAGGCCCGGCGAGGGGACGGGCGTTCGCGCTGTTCGGCACCGTCGCCGGGATCGGCGTCTCCTTCGGGCCGTCCCTGTCCGGCCTGCTGATCGACGGCGCCGGCTGGCGCTGGGTGTTCGCCGTCCACGTGGCCGTGCTGGCGCTGGTGCTCCCGGCGGTGCCCGCCATGAGCCGCGCCGTCGGCCACACCCGCAACCCCGAGGCCCGCGTCGACCTGTCCGGCTCGGCGCTGTTCGTGCTCGCGATGCTGCTGCTCACCACCGCCATCGCCCAGGGCTCCCAGTGGGGTTGGAGCAGTGCGGGGGTGCTCGGCCTGTTCGCCGGGACGGTCCTCGCGCTGTTCGGCTTCGTGTGGGTGGAACGACGGGCGGCCCACCCGATGCTGGACCTCGGCGTGGTCGCCGACCGCCGCTTCCTCGCGCTGTGCCTGGTGCCGGTGGCCGGCTCCTTCGGGTTCGTCACCATGCTCACCTACCTGCCCGGGTACCTCACCGGCGCCGGCGGGTACTCCAGCGGCGCCGCCGGGGCCGTGATGCTGCTGCTCACCGTGCCGATGCTGGTCCTGCCGATGGCCGCCGCGAAGCTCGTCGCGAGGGGGGCCTCCGCGCTGGGCGTCATCCGGCTCAGCCTGGTGCTACTGGTGGTCGGCGTCCTCGGCCTGGAACTGTTCTCGCCCGACGTGAACCTCGCCCTCGTCGCCCTCCCCATGCTGATCACCGGCGCCGGGTACGCCCTCGCCGCCGGACTCGTCGACGGCCAGGCGCTCGCCCTCGTCGCCCCCGAGCGGGCGGGCATGGCCGCCGGATTCCTCAACACCATGCGGCTCGGCAGCGAGGCCATCGCCGTCGCGGTGTACGGGGCGCTGCTGGCCACCGTCGTCACCGCCCGTACGCACGACTCGCTCGCGGGGTACCCCGTCGATCCGGCATCGGTGGCCGGCACCGTCGCAGCCGGAGACCTCGCCGGCCCGCTCGCCTCCGTCCCGGCGGAGCGCCGCGACGGCCTGAGCACACTGCTCGTCGACGCGTACGACGGGGCCTTCCACACCGTCACCGGAGTGCTCGGCGCGATCTGCCTGGCGCTGCTCGCGACCGTCCTGGTGCTGCTGCGGGGCCGGGCCTCCAAGCCCTGACGGGGTGGCGGGGCCCGAGCGTGAAGGCGTCTGACCGAGCTGCCAAGCAGCACTAGGCTGGCTACTGCGCCGTGAGCGGGCCGGAGCCGTGTGCCTTGGGCAGCGCGTATCGACTGCCGGACGCCCGGTCCCTCCCGAGTGACAGGAGTAGATGCCGTGGCCAGGAGCACACCGGACAACGCCTCGGAGACCTGGGCCCCGCCTCCGGGGTCATGGGCGTCGTCGGCGGCCAACCGCCGGAGCATGGTGGGCAACCGCAGCAGGGACACCCAGCCGGAGCTCGCGCTTCGGAGGCTTGTGCATGCGGCGGGGCTGCGGTACCGGGTGGCGGCGAAGCCGCTGCAGGGCATGCGGCGCAGCGCCGACCTCGTCTTCCGCCCGGCAAGGGTGGCTGTCTTTGTCGACGGCTGCTTCTGGCACGGATGCCCGGACCACTTCGTCCCGCCCAAAACGAACCCGGACTACTGGCGGGAGAAGATCGGCCGCAACGTCCAGCGGGACCGGGACACTGATGCCCGGCTCGCGGCCGAGGGCTGGCTCGTCCTGCGGTTCTGGGAGCACGATTCGGCGGAAGCCTGCGCGCCGACAGTGGTGGACAGCGTCCGGCAGCGGCGCGCAGGCGGGGACGTCAGCTGACCTTCCCCCGGTGCTGGGCGAAGTAGTCGTGGCGGGCGTGGTCTTGCTGGCCGATGAATGCCTTGAACTCGCCGAGCTGGTACGCCAGCTCGCCGTTGCTTCGAGGCGTCTTCTCCACGTGGAAGTCGCGCTCGATGTGGGCGATGCGTCGCTCGATCTCCGGCGGGGGGAGCTTCTTCCCGCCGGACCTGGCGATGAGGTCGGCCATCTTCTGGGCAGTGAGGGCCTTGTCCGGGTGGTGGCGGAGCAGCACATAGACAGGGTCGAGCTCCGGCCGGACCCACTCCACGGAGTCTTCGCGCTTCCTCTCCTTGCGGAGCGCGCTGGCGATCGCCTTGCCGAGTGCTTCCGCGACAGGCGGCGGGAAGGCGTTGCCGATCTGGCGGTAGACGGTGGTCTTACGGCCCTGGAACTCCCAGTAGTAGTCATCGCCGTACCAGCCCTGGATCCGGGCGACCATGGCGGTGGTCAGCTTCGGAAGGTGATCGCCGTCCTCGCCGGGTCCGGGAGCCTCGTTGGCGACGCCCATAGCGTCGACCCCCAGCTCCCGCCAGGCGGCCTTGGCCCGGGTCGGGCCGAGGTCGGCGCCGCCGTGCTTCTTGGAGCCGCCGACGATGGTGGGCGCGATGGCCGATGCCTTCTCGACCCAGGCAGCCACGTGCTCGGCAGCCCAGCCGTTGGCTCCCATGAGGTCCTTGAGCAGCTCGCCCACGGTCGGGGCCGAGTTGTCGGCGGGCTCAGGCCAGTGGAAGTACTCGGCGAACTCCTTCTGCAAGGCGACCAGGACGAACCGCGGCCGGAGCTGGGAGACACCGAACTGGTGGGCCTCCAGCAGGCGCCACTCGCCGACGTACCCGGCCTCGTGGAGGAGTTCGAGAATGTGCTGGCGGTATGCGGAGAACCGGTTGCCGCTAAGGCCCTTGACGTTCTCCAGGAGCAGCGCCTTCGGCTGGATCTCCCTGCACAGGTGTACGGCCCAGGCGAACAGGTCCCGCTCGTCCGTCGCGCCGAGCTGGTTCCCGGCGATGCTGAACGGCGGGCAGGGCACTCCTCCCGCGAGGAGGTCGACGTCCTTGTACGCGGTGGGATCCCAGAGCGAAGGGTCGGCGACGTCCCCCACCTTGACGGTGGCCGCTGCCTTGCGCTCGGCGTCCTCGGGGGCGATGCCTTCGGCCTTCATGAGACGGGCGAGGTTGTGGCGGAGGGTCGTTGCGGCGTTCTGGTCGAGCTCCAGGGCGAGCACGTGCGTGAACCCGGCGTTGTGCAGGCCAAGGGACTGCCCGCCCGCGCCGGCGCAGATCTCGACCACCTCAAGGCGCTCAGGTGCCATGAGACCTCCTCTCGGTGGCGCCGCACTGCGGGCGGACGCCGACGTGTTCCACTGCCAGTGACAGCCCTCTGCTCGCTGCCGCTGCTGGTGCCAGTCCCGTCAGCACTTGTCCGGCATTCCGGGCGGAGGCGCTTGCGGGCTGCCTGGCAACAGGTGCCACCAGCAGAACCAGAAGCCTAGGCGACACCACTGACACAGCCCAAAACGCCGCACTCAGCGGCCCGGATTCCTGTCTGCCGACCGTCGGGGCGCCGCGCGATTCAGCCCGGTGGCCCCGGGGCGACTCCCGCCACGGCGACGAAGCACCCGCAGGGCAGGGGGTTGGACGTGCCGGAACTACCAGGGTGACTCCGCTCCGTAATCGCGCCTTGACGGGTCCCGCCCGCGTCGACAGGATGGTGGGCCAGCAGGCAGGGAGGGAGCACGGAAGCGTGGGCCAGGCAGATCTTCCGCTGGTGGAGCAGTTCCGATCCTGGATCCTCCCCGGCGGCGGTGCGGGGGCGGACGACCGGAGGGCGTTCTTCGAGGACGCGCTTGTCGTGCTCGACACCAACGTGCTCCTCAGTCTGTACGAGTACAACCCGGCTGTGCGGAACCAAGTCCTGTCGGCCCTGGCGCAGATTTCCAAGCGCCTCTGGCTGCCGTACCAGGTCGGGCAGGAATTCGTGAGGGGCCGCCGACGGGTGATCATCGAGCGGAGCAAGGAGCTCGGAGACGCGCCGGTCATCATTGACCGCCATCTGCAACAGGCGTCCAAGGCAGTGCTGGATGCCAGCGCGCACGTCAAGCGGCTTCTGGGGAAGTACGCCAATGACGACGCTGCGCAGAGCAGCCTGGACGAGGCGATCAATCAGGCGACGGTCAAGGAACTGCTGGCTGAGTGGCAAGAAGTCCTGAAGAAGCACGCCAAGCAGCTGAAGTCGGGCCATGACCTCCTTCCCGCTGCTGTGGAGTCGGACGATCCCGTGCTGCCGGAGGTGGCGGCGCTATTCGAGGACCGCCTTGCCCCGCCGACGGACTATCCGGTGGTGCACCGCAGGCTGGAGGAAGCGCTGACCTTCCGGTTCCCGAACGAGATTCCCCCGGGATTCGCGGATGCGGGGAAGAAGGGGAAACCCCTGGACCAGGTCGGCGACTATCTCGTCTGGGCTGAAATCCTGGACAAGGCGGCTGACCCCGGAGTGAAGCGGGTTCTGCTCGTATCCGCTGATTCGAAGAAGGACTGGTACGAGGATCTCGACGGCAGGGGCGGGAAGCGCCCGTGGCCGCAGCTCTTCGAAGAGATGCGTCAGCGGACGGGAGCCGAACTCCGGATCGAACAACCGGGGCAGTTCTTCCAGGGGATCGAGGAGTTCCTCGCACCGTCCATGGAGCTCACCACCGCCACCTACGACGAGATCGACCGCGCGTTCGAGGCTGTGGCGCAGCGCAGCGTGGGGACGGCGCCCGCAGTGACGGACGACAACGCCCACGTGGTCACGCCGCCGGACGGCCTGGCCCTGGAGGCGTACCGTGCGGCCGACCTTACGACCCGTACCGTGAGGCAGTTCGCGCAGTCGGAGCGCCACCGGCACTTCCAGTGGTGGCTGATCGGGGTGACGGCCGAACTCGGGCACCGGGTGCCCGCCGACGACGAGCCCCTCGTGGAACTTTTTGCAGCAGTTCGGTCGGAGGTCAGGCCCGCTCCGGAGTGGTATCCCGGAACCGTGCTCGCCCAGGGCGAGTGGCCGTACCGCAGCGATAGCTGGGTAGCGCCCTGGTTCGTCCAGCTGGTGCGAGAAGCCGGTGAGACGGATCGCCGACCGCTGCAGAGGCTCGCTGCGCGCCAGATGCAACCGAGGGCATAGCCGCCCGTGCTCGTGCGGACGGTTCATCACGGGGTGGATGCGCCCGCGTTGCGGACCCACTATTCGAATTCAGACATGGAGCCGACCAGAACATGGCGCACAGGCCGATCGACATCACCCCCGACCCGAAGGTGCTCGTCGCTCTCACCCGCACCCCGATCCTGCCGATCGACGCGCTGAGCGAGCTCATCGACAACGCGGTCGACTCCTTCCGGACCGCTGCGACCTCGGGGGCCCCCTCAGCGGTCCGCCAGGTGATCATCGACGTTCCGGGGCCTGCCGAGGTCGCGCGCGGCGAGGGGATGATCCGCGTTCGCGACACCGGGCCGGGCCTCACAGAGGAGCAGATCGGCGATTCGATGCGGGCCGGCTACACCTCCAAGAACCACTTCGACACCCTGGGCCTCTTCGGCATGGGGTTCAACATCGCTACCGGAAAGCTGGGGCGCATCACCCGGGTGGTCTCCGCCCGAGAAGAGGACGACCACGCGGTCCAGGTCACGCTTGACCTACCTGAGCTCATGCAGTCCCAGACCTTCACCGCGCGGGCTGAGCAGATCGAGAAGCCGCCGGGCCTGCGCCACGGAACAGTCGTGGAGATCCGGGACTGGTGGCCTGACGGCGACGCGAACAGCGGCTTCATCCGCGAGCTCGCGAGGATGCCGAAGAAGACTCTGCGCAGCCGTCTGGGGAGGCGGTACGCGACCCTGCTGCGCCCGGGGGCAGCCAATCCGGTGGTCATCACTGTCAACAACGAGCGCTGCCAGGCATTCGAGCACTGCGTGTGGTCGCAGGAGCGCTTCGTGGAGCGGAAGGCCCATGGCAAGATCCCTGCCCGGATCAGCTTCGACCAGGTGATCAGCAGCGCGCGGCGCTGCCTCCACGACGGCACCGACTTCGGCGAGTACGACGCCTGCCCCCGATGCGGCGCGACGGAGAGCCGTGAGATAAGCCACCGCGTGCACGGCTGGGTGGGCATCCAGCGCTTCGACGACCAGAACGACTTCGGGATCGACCTGATCCGCAACGGACGGGCCATCCGCCAGGCCGAGAAGGCGGTGTTCTTCGAGTTCTCCGACGAGAGCACCGGGCGTGCCGAGCGCGAGTACCCGGTGGACCAGCAGTACGGCCGGATCGTCGGGGAGGTCCACCTCGACCAGGTGCCGGTCGACTTCCAGAAGCAGCATTTCCAGCTGGCCTCCGACGAGTGGCAGGAGGCCATCGGATTCCTGCGCGGGGGCTCGTTGCTGCCGAACAACTGGACCGACGGCGAGGTGAACGACACACCTGTGTCCCTGCTCTTCCAGGGGTACCGGAAGGTCCGCAACTTCGGCCGTGGCGACCTGTACATGGGAAAGTACAACCCTGCCAAGGGCAAGGCCGACCGAATCCCCCGGAGCGTCGAGGAGGAGTACTACCAGCGCTTCCTCAACCGCGAGCCCGGCTTCTACGACGATGCGAAGTGGTGGGAGCTCGTCGAGACGGCTGCGGAGCCGCCGATCCAGGTGCTCCCCGAGTGCCCCGGGTGCGCTTTCCAGAACACGCCGACGGCCGAGGAGTGCGGGGGCTGTGGTGAGGTGCTCGACGGGAAGCCGTGCCTGAACGCCGAATGCGGCAGGCAGATCCTGCGCTCCGCGACAGCGTGCCCGAACTGCGGCACGTCCCAGGTGGTCAAGGTCCAGCTGCCTTGGAAGTGCACCTTCTGCATCCAGGAGAACAAGGCCGGAGCAGAGCGCTGCGAGAGGTGCGGGCACGTCAAGGACGCGCCCCACCCGGCCAGCTCCGAGGCGCTGAGCTCTGCATCCGCAGACGTCGAGGAGCTCAGTGCGAAGCAGCTCGCTGTAGTGCTGGCGGACGGGAAGACGAGCAGCCCGCTGGACATTCGGGTGCGTACCACGCACCGGCCGATCCTTCCGGCTTTCGGGCAGGAGGCGGTCCCACTCGTTACCAGTGCGGATACTCGGCAGATCACCGTCTACATCGACCCGACCCACGCGGTGTTCACCGCGATGGGGCTGCGGCCGGAGTTCCTGATCGCGACCGAGGTCGCCCACTTCCTCCACTCCCTGCACCGCAACCTCCAGAGCCGGCCCGGGCACACTGCTGCCGTGCTGACTGCGGAGGTCCTCAAGAAGGGCTGGGGAGACGTGGTGACGGACAGTGCCGACAGTGTCCGGAGCGACATCAAGTCCCTGTTCGACCAGATCACGGAACGGATCCTCAGGGCGCCCCACGCGGACCTCTTCTACGACGAGCTCGACGAGCAGCAGCAGCTCGCTCTCGCGGAGTCGATGATCAAGTCCGGTGCGGATCTCGCGGAGCTCGGGCGGCTCAAGGCCACTGGAGGCTACCTCCGGTACTGCGACCGCGACACGGTCAGTGCCTTCTTCGGCCGCCATGCCGAGGGCTGGTTCAACGGCTTGGTCTGGGAGGACCCGTGGCCCAGCGAGAACGAGGCGAGTCCCGTGATCGCGCGGAAGCTGCAAGAGGACCTCCGGGTCAAGTACCTGCGCTGCCTTGAGGACTGCGCGTCGTACCTCCGCTACGACCAGCCCGAGCGGCTCATCGTCGTCCGTGCGCGGGCTGCCGTCGACTTCCTGGTCGGAAAGCTCGCATGACCCAGCGCATCGTTACCGACCTCAACCTGGCCGGGACGGGCTGGCAGTCCTTCGAGCGGACCGTGCAGCGCCTCATCATGGCCCTCGGGTACTCCGGTGTGCAGCTCGCAGGGGCCAGCGGCGACGGTGGAGCAGACGTCATCGGCAGCCTCAACGGGCGCCGCTGGCTGTTCCAGATGAAGCGGTGGCGGTCTCCGGTGGGGCCTGAAGTCATCGCGCAGACCGTCGATGCCTGTCGGCGCTACGACGCGGAGATCCCGGTCGTCGTCAGCCTGAACGGGTTCGAGGCATCGGTCCGCGCCCAGCAGGAGCAGCTCGCGGCGAAGGGGATCCCCCTGCAGCTGTGGGACCGGCGCACGCTCCAGAAGCAGGCGGAGCGTGTTGCGGACGCGCCGCCTGCGCTGCGGGACCCGGACCGCTTCCAGCTGCGCTCCTACCAGGAGCGGGCCGTAGACGGTCTGATGAACGAGCTCGTGAACGGCGCCCGGAGCGCGCTCATCGTTCTCGCGACCGGACTCGGCAAGACCTTCGTGGCCGCAGAGTTCCACCGCCGGGCCCGCTCCCTACGGTCCGGGACGAAAACCCTGGTCCTCGCGCACCGGAACGAGCTCGTGTACCAGCTTGAGCGTGCGTTCTGGCCGCTGCTGCCGGCTTCTGCGGCGACCGGGGTGTGGAACGGCTACGAGCGGCCCGACACGGAGGCGCTCAACGACCTGGACGTCGTGTTCGCCTGCGTGGACAGCGTCGCCACCGCCGTCAAGGCCGGGCGCGAGCTGCCGGAGTTCGGGCTGGTTGTGGTCGATGAGTGCCACCACCTCGGAACCACGGCCTACGATGCCGTGCTCGGCGAACTGTCCGCTGCCGACGGCGGTGCGTTCCTCCTCGGGATGACGGCGACGCCCTGGCGGCCCGACGGGAAGTCCCTGCAGACCTGGTTCGACTTCCCAGTCGTCGACATCGACATGGTGCGCGGCCTCCGAGAGGGCTACCTCGCCAATGTCGACTACCGGATGTTCACCGACAACATCGACTGGGACGCGCTGGCGGCCGGGCTCGCCGAGACGGCACCAGCGCTCACCCCGCGGGGGATCAATCGCACCGTCTTCATCGACGAGTGGGACGATGCGGTCGTCGACCGCCTCGCTGAGGCGTGGGCCGAGCAGAGGAATCCGCGGGGCATCGTGTTCTGCGGGACCATCGACCACGCCGAGCGGATGGCGGGGCGGATCAACGCGCTCGGATTCACCGGTGCCGAGGTGATCGCCTCGCGTACCGCGCAGGGCAAAGCGGTGGACGCTGCCACCAGGAACCGCATCCTGTGGGACTTCGCGGACGGCCGCACCGGAATCCTGTGCGCTGTAGACGTCCTCAACGAGGGCGTGGACGTCCCGGACGTCAACATCGTGGTCTTCCAGCGGGTCACCCACAGTCGCCGGATCTTCGTCCAGCAACTCGGTCGCGGGCTCCGTCTGGCTCCGGGCAAGGAGAAGGTGGTCGTCCTCGACTTCGTCTCCGACATCCGCCGGTTCGCCGCAGGACTGAGCCTGCAGGAGTCGCTCGGCGCGCGGGGCGGCGCTGCCCGCGACCCCAGAGTGAAGATCGGCAGCGAGGTCAGGTTCATGCGGGCCAACCGCATGGATCAGGAGGGCGAGCAGTTCCTCCGCGAATGGCTAGACGACCTCGAAGCGGTCGAGGACGCCGGGGAGGACGTGCATATCCTCCGCTACCCGCCCGACAGCTCGATCACGGCTGCGGCGAAACGATAGGACTCTCTGAACATGACCGACCAGTACTCCGACCCCACCGCCGACTGGCACCGGCTCAAGCCGGATGCCGCCATCGCGGTCGAGGGTGTCCTCGACCTGCTGAAGAACGGCGACACTGGGACGGACACCCAGAACCTCCTCGACGCCTACCTCTACGCGAAGCGCCTGCTGGCGGAGTCCATGCAGGCCGCTGTGCGGACTGGCCTGCCCGCAGAGTGCGACACCTTCAGGGACCTCCGCGCGCAGCTTGCCGCCCGGATGGCGGACGAGTACGGGGAGCGCATCCCGGAGCGCTATCTGACCGTGCCCTACGGCAGCCGTACCCACGAGGAGCTGTTCTCGATGCTCCTGCAGAGGCTCGGGGAGCCGTTGAGCGCGGCCCTCCTGCGCGTGGTCACCAGGGACTCCGTCCACACTGAGCGCCGTACCCGCGAGCTGCGGGAACTGGGTCTCGACATCGCCACCAGCCGTGAGGGCGGGAGCGACGTCTACACCTTGAGGTCGCTCGAACTCGACACCTCGCTGATCCCCACGATCATCGCCAACAACCTTCGCGACAAGAAGGCGCCCGCTCATGAGAAGGAAGCGGTCATGGCTGTGCTCTCGGAGCAGGCCGGCTGATCCGCGACCCGAGGCCGCCGGGCCGCGTCCGGACACGGTTGTGACGTCGTGCCCGGGCGCGGTCCGTGGGGCCGAACCCGTCGCCGGTCGGGGCTGACGGGGTGGCGGTGATCACCTTCCCCCCGCTGCCCGCGTGCCCACTCCGGGGCGAATGCGCAGGTCGGAGACGTGCGGGCGGCGGGGTCCGGAGGCGGCGGGACGGGGACCGGCCGAAGGGCGGCGGGCGGGCGAAGCTACCATGTGCGCAACACCCTCAGCTCGAAAGATGGACTTGTGACTGTCAACGACGACGTGTTCACGGACTGGAAGAACCGCGAGGAGATCGCGGAGTCGATGATCCCGATCATCGGGCGCCTGCACCGCGAGAAGGACGTCACCGTCCTCCTGCACAGCCGGTCCCTGGTGAACAAGTCGGTGGTCAGCATCCTCAAGACGCACCGCTTCGCCCGGCAGATAGCCGGCGAGGAGCTCTCGGTCACCGAGACCATGCCGTTCCTGAGCGCGCTCACCACCCTGGACCTCGGCCCCTCCCAGATCGACATCGGCATGCTGGCCGCGACCTACAAGGCCGACGACCACGGCCTGAGCGTCGAGGAGTTCACCGCCCGCGCCGTCGCCGGCGCCACGGGCGCGGACAAGCTGGAGCGCCGGGACTGCGGACAGGACGTCGTCCTCTACGGGTTCGGCCGCATCGGCCGCCTCGTCGCCCGCCTGCTGATCGAGAAGGCGTCCGGCAACGGCCTGCGCCTCAAGGCGATCGTCGTCCGCAACAGCGGCGGCGACGACCTGGTCAAGCGCGCCTCCCTGCTGCGCCGCGACTCCATCCACGGCCAGTTCCAGGGCACCATCGTCGTCGACGAGGCGAACAACAAGATCATCGCCAACGGCAACGAGATCACGGTGATCTACTCCAACGACCCCAGCGAGGTCGACTACACGGAGTACGGCATCAAGGACGCCATCCTCATCGACAACACCGGCCGCTGGCGCGACCGCGAGGGCCTGTCCAAGCACCTGCGCCCCGGCATCGCCAAGGTCGTCCTCACCGCCCCCGGCAAGGGCGACGTGCCGAACATCGTCCACGGCGTCAACCACGACACCATCAAGCCGGACGAGCAGATCATCTCCTGCGCCTCCTGCACCACCAACGCCATCGTCCCGCCGCTCAAGGCGATGGAGGACGAGTACGGCGTCGTGCGCGGCCACGTCGAGACCGTCCACTCGTTCACCAACGACCAGAACCTGCTGGACAACTACCACAAGGCCGACCGCCGCGGCCGCTCGGCACCGCTCAACATGGTGATCACCGAGACCGGCGCCGCCTCCGCCGTCGCCAAGGCCCTCCCGGACCTCCAGGCGAAGATCACCGGCAGCTCGATCCGCGTGCCCGTCCCGGACGTCTCGATCGCCATCCTCAACCTCCAGCTCAAGCGCGAGACCAACCGCGACGAGGTCCTGGAGTACCTGCGCGAGGTCTCCCTGACCTCCCCGCTGAAGCGCCAGATCGACTTCACCGACTCGCCGGACGCCGTCTCCAGCGACTTCATCGGCTCCCGCCACGCGTCCATCGTCGACGCCGGCGCCACCAAGGTCGAGGGCGACAACGCCATCCTCTACCTCTGGTACGACAACGAGTTCGGCTACTCCTGCCAGGTCGTCCGCGTCGTCCGCTACATCTCGGGCGTCGAATACCCGACCTACCCGGTCCCGGCGGTCTGACCCGCCCGGCCCCCCACGGTGGGGCGGCGGCCCGCTTCTGCGGACCGCCGCCCCACCGTCGTACCGGGACCCGGTTCAGCCGCTCGCCGGCAGGCGGTTCAGCATGCACAGGGTGCGGTGGTACTCCACGTACGTCTCGTCGACCGGGTGGTCGGGGTGCTGCTGCAGCGGGCCCACGACCTGGTCCCCGTGGGTCTCCCGGACGACGCCCTCGGTGTCGATGTAGATCTCCAGGCCGTCGAAGAGCACGTGGTGGTTCGCGCACAGGCACAGCAGGTTGTGCAGTTCGTCGGGACCGTGGTGGGGCTTTCCCAGGCCACGGATGTGGGCCGCTTCGCTGTAGGGCTTCCGGTTGTAGCGAAGCCGGGTCCGGCAGACCTGGCACCTGGAGCCGTGGATCTCCTTCACCCGGTTCACGATGGCGGAGTTCCGGACGGGGCGGGAGGACTGGACATCCCGCCGCCGGGTGGCCCCGGCCGCGCGCTCAGGGGCGGGGGCGGCGCCGGTCGGCATGGGTTCGTCCTCCGAGGCGTCGTCCGGGTCCTCGTCGATGCCCTCCGCCGTCGTGTACCCGGTCAGTCCCAGGCGGTCGAGCAGGGCCTGAGGGTCGACGTCGTGGAGATAGCGGCTTCGCAGGAGGAGCAGCGCTTCCAGGCGGGTGGCCGGATCCTGCAGCAGCCTGGCGGCGTCCTCGCGCAGGCCGGCCTCCGGCTGGGTGGCGTTGAGGGTTCCCAGCGAGGGCATGGAGTCCGCGTCCGCGCCCACTCCGTGTACCTCCCACAGGCCGCTTCCCCGGAGGTGCCAGAACGGGTACTCCGGCGTGACCTTGGAGCCGGGCAGGCCGTACTCGGAGAGCAGCGGTCCGACGCCGGAACGGAAGTCCGACCAGGGCGCGAGCCGGGGCCCGCCCGCCGCGACGCGAGCGAGCGCCCAGAGCAGCGCGAGGGGCTGGTGGCGGCTCGGCTCCCCGCCGGCGGAGCCGCGGTGGGTCCGGAGCGTCTCGAGCCGGGTGAGCAACTCGGGCCTGGTCATCCGAGGGGTGGCGGCCGCCTGAGGCCGCCCGGACCCGTCGGGCGACGTCGGGCGGCGGGTGGCCGGAAGCCGGTGCGCGATGCGCGCGTAGTCGTTGGCCGACCGGAGCGTGAGCATGCGAAGGGGACGCGGCACCTCGAGTTCGGCCAGGATGTCCAGCGCGGGGAGCGGCTGGGGGAACTCCTCGAAGTCGTCGAGGGCCATGACGTGCGACCAGGTGCTGCCGTTCTCGTCGCGACCCCAGACCGCTTCGGCCACGACCGGACTGGTGAAGAGCCGAACGACCGTCGCGCGGGCGATGAAGCAGTTCCCCGTGTAGAAGAGGACATCGTCGCCGACCCTGCGGCCGCGCAAGGCCCGCACCTTCTCGTTGTTGGCCTGTGACGTCGGGGTCGAGCCCCACAGCCGGGCGACCCCGTCCGGGTACAGGCCGACGAGTGCGTCAGCTTCGGAGCCGATCGCGTTCTGAAGGTCGGAGATCCGGACGCCCTGTCGCATGGACTTGGCGAAGTGCTGCGGTCCCCCGTCCCTGGTGCCTCGGGGCTGGAGGATCAGCTGCGGCCGCTCGCCAACCTGGTCGTTCTCCTCGGCGTCCGGGGCGGAGAGGCCGTGCTTCCAGATGGTCGGCGGTACGTCTTCCTGTGTCGGATCAGCAAGGGCCATGCCGGGAGGATAGTAGGAAGATCCGACAGTGGCGTGTGAGTTACGTGGGATCACGGGTGGTCGTGCTGTCCGTGGTGGGGTCCCGGGCCTGGGGAGGGGGTGTCGGGCGGGGTGGGGGT
>NZ_JOCF01000007.1 GCF_000720635.1 Streptomyces sp. NRRL WC-3742
TCCCGCACCGACCAGAAGCTGGCCTATCCGCTGCCGGCGGGCGCCGACCCCGCCAAGGTCCGCGCCTCCGCCCTCTACCAGGACCACCGCAGTGACATCGCGGTCTCGGTGGCCGACGGCGCCGTCAGTGTGACCGTGCCGGCGGGTGTGCCGGTCATCGTCTACCTCGACCAGCAGGCACCGGAGTTGATCAACGACAGCTCGTCCGCGATCAGTTACTCCGGCAGCGGGTGGGCGGCGATCACCGGCCGGGGTCTCGGCGACCACGGTGACGACGTGCACGCGACCTCGACCGCCGGGGACTCGGCGAGCGTGAGTTTCACCGGCACCGGTATCGACCTGATCACCGAGACGAACAGCGACCAGGGCGCCGCCGACGTCTACGTCGACGGCCAGCTCGTGCGCAGCGTCAACGCCAACGCCGCCGGCCGGTCGGTGCAGGTACCCCTGTACAGCGTGGCCGGGCTCACCTACGGTGCCCACACCCTGAAGGTCGTGAACACAAGTGGGTCCCTGTTGATCGACGCCTTCAAGGCGTACACCAACATCCTGCCGGTCCAGACCGTCAACGACAACAGCTCCGGTATCGCCTACACCGGAGCCGCATGGACGTACCACCCCTCCCGGACCTTCGGCGACCTGTCCGGTGACGTGCACGCCACGAGCGCCAACGGCGACTCGGCCCTCCAAGCGTGGCCTGACCTCGGGCCCCCACACCGTCACCGTCACCAAGCAGAGCGGCGACTACATGCTGATCGACGGCTTCACCACCGTCAACTGACCCTCCAGGGCCTGGCCGACGGACACATCCGCCGGCCAGGCCCTCACGCTGCCCCGGCGCCGCCGACGGTGGCACCACTTCAGGAAAGGAACCACCGCGTTGAGTGTTCTGAGGTATCGCCGGCCGGCCCGGGCGTGGACCGAGGCCCTGCCGATCGGCAACGGATACCAAGGAGCGATGCTGTTCGGCGGCGTCGAGACCGAACGGCTGCAGATCAACGAAGGCACCGCCTGGTCGGGGAGCACCGCGAGCGAGCAACTGCCGCCGACGGTCACCGCGGAGCAGGCCCGAGCAGCGGTGGAAGCGGCACGGGCCTCGCTGCTGGCGGGTGACCCCGAGGCCGCGGGCACCGCCGTGCGAGAGCTCCAGCACCGGCACAGCCAGGCATTCCTGCCGTTCGTCGACCTGTCGCTGAGGGTGACGCCCGCCGGATCGGGCACCTGGCGCAGCGAACCCGACCTCTACGAGCGCAGCCTCGATCTCGGCACGGCCACCCACGAGACGCGCTGGCGGCGCGACGGCACCGAGGTGCGGCAGACCTCGTTCGCCGGCCATCCCGACCACGTGCTGGTCCACCGGCTGCGGGCCGGGCGCCCGGTCGACGTGGAGCTCTCGCTCACCTCCCCGCTGCGGACACCGGGCGCCGTACGGTCGCCCGGCGGCGCTGCGCTCGCGATCCTGCTGCAACTTCCCAGCGACGTCCGGCCCGCCCACGACCAGGTGCAACAGCCGATCTCCTGGGACGGCACACCGGGCGCCGCACTGCGCGGCGCCGCGACCGTCGCGCTGCTCCACGACGGCGAGGTGGTCGTCGGCGAGGACGGGACGCACGCGACGCTGACGAACGTCACCACCCTGGACCTCGTCATCGCCACCGCCACCACCTTCGAGGGCATGGGACGGCCCCCGCACGGCGACGAGCACGACGCCCTGGTCCGTGCGAGCGCGCAGCTGACCGAGGCGCTGGAGCGCGGTGTCCCGGCGATCCGGGAGCGTCAACTCGCCGACCACCGTGAGCTGTTCGGGCGCGTCAGCTGGGAGATGGACGCGCGGGAGCCGGCCGACGGCTCGACCGGCGAGCGCCTGCTGGCGGCCAACGCCCACCCCCGGGGGGCGCTGGCCGCCGACCCGAGGCTCGCGGTCCTGCTCTTCGACTACGGCCGCTACCTGCTGATCTCCTGCTCCCGGCGCGGCGGGACCCCCGCCAACCTCCAGGGCATTTGGAACGACTCGATGCGTGCCGCCTGGAGCTCCGGCTTCACCACCAACATCAACCTACAGATGAACTACTGGCCGGCCGAGGTCGCCAACCTCCCCGAGACCGTGCCGCCCCTGATCGAGCTGGTCGAGGCGCTGAGCCGCAACGGCCGGGGGACCGCGCGCCGGCTGTACGGGGCATCCGGCTGGGTGGCCCACCACAACACCGACATCTGGGCCTACACCCAGCCGGTCGGCGAGGGCGGGCACGACCCGAAGTGGGCGTTCTGGCCGTTCGCCGGCCCCTGGCTGGTGCGGCACCTCCACGACCACCTCGCCTACGGGGCCCGGTCCGAGCCCGACCCGGAGGAGTTCGCGCGCCGCACCGTCTGGCCGGTCACCGCCTCGGCCGCCGAGTTCCTGCTCGACTGGCTCGTCGAGCAGTCCGACGGCAGCCTCGGTACCGCGCCGTCGACCTCGCCCGAGAACGAGTTCCTCGCCCCGGGCGGTGGAGCGGCGGCGGTGACGCGATCGTCGGCCATGGACCTCGGCCTGGCGGCCGAGCTCCTCCAGAGCCTGCTCGACCTCGCCGCCCGGCTCGGGCGGGCCGACGACCGCCTGGTGGACCGGGCCCGCTCCGCCCTGGCGCGCATTCCCGCTGTGCGCGTCGGCCGGGACGGAGGCATCGCCGAATGGCTCGACGACCACGTTGCCGTCGACCCCCGGCACCGGCACCAGTCGCACCTCTACCAGCTCTTCCCCGGTGCCGGGCTCGACGAAGAGCTGCGCGCGGCGGCCAGTCGGACGCTGGACCTGCGCGGAGACGACTCGACCGGCTGGTCACTGGCCTGGCGGCTCGCCCTGCGCGCGAGGCTGGGGGAGCCGGAGGCCGTCAGCCGCCTGCTCGCGTTGCTCTTCCGTGACATGGAGACCGACCGGGGCCCGTGGTCCGGCGGCCTGTACCCCAACCTGTTCGCCGCTCACCCGCCGTTCCAGATCGACGCCAACCTCGGCTACGTCGCGGCCGTCGCCGAGTGCTTCGTACAGAGCCACGACGGCCGCATCACCCTGCTGCCCGCCGTCCCGGCAGAGTTCGCCGATGGCACCGTGCGCGGCCTGGTCGCGCGACCCGGTGTCCGGGTCGACCTGGAATGGAAGCAGGGAGAGACCGGCGCCGAACTGGTCTCGGCCCGGCTCCGCGCCCTGCACGAGGGAGCCTGCGGCGAGCACGCCATCGCCTACCGGGGGCGGCAGCTGACCGTACGTCTCGACCGGCGGGTCACCGAACTGGGCGGTGACTCGCTCGATCCGTGAGTCATGAGTGCCGGAAGCCGGTCGGCTGGGACGGCCGCCGGCTTCCGGTGTGTGGGGGTCAGCTCAGGACCTGGACCTCGGCGAGGGACAGGGGGCGGTCGGAGCCGCGCAGCTGGACGCGGACGTACCGGGCGGTGCGGTCGACGGGCACGATCAGGGACGTTCCGACCGCGGCCTCCTGGTGGAAGCCGGTCACGCCGGGCTGGGCCAGGGTGGCCGTCAGGTCGGAGGAGGTGAACGGGGTGTCGGAGGTGAGGACGTAGACGTCGCGCAGGCGGTCGGAGCAGCAGTCGGCGCGGTTCCACAGCCTGATCGAGCCGACCTGCCGGGAGGAGCCGAGGTCCACCTGCCACCACGGGTCGGTGTCCAGCGGGCTGTCCGAGGTGTGGGTGACCGAACCGGCCCCGAAGTCGCCGTCGGTGTTGCCGTCCACCGCACGCGCGGCGTCCCCGCCGTAGCCCGTGCTCGACTGCGTGGCGGCCTGGCCGAGTGCGAGGTTGCGTACGGCCTGCCCGATGGCCTTCAGCTGTTCCATGGCCGGTTCGGAGATGTGCCCGTTGCTCCGGTCGTAGCCGACGTCCCAGGTCACCGCGCCGCCGACACGGACCACACCTCTGCTGAGCGAGACGATCTCGTCGGTGCTGAAGGACAGCGGAGCGGTCGGCTCGTCACCCCAGTAGCGCTGCAGGAAGGAGAGGTACTGCAACTGCGTCCGGGTACCGCGGTCGTCCACCCACCGGCTGTCGGTGGGGCGGGGCCAGTCGTCGGCGCCGGTCTCGCCCGGCGTGAAGTCGGACTCCTTGGTCCACGACCTGAGCGGGCGCACAGAGCCGGCGTTGAAGGACACCAGGGCTTTCGGGTTGCCGCGGCGCAGGGTCCTGGCCATCTGGTCGTAGAACGGCTCCAGAAGCTCGAAGAAGGCGCCGTCGACCCAGAAGCCGTCGACGTCGGTCCCCCACTGCGTGGCCCAGGTCTGCACGACCTTGAGCCAGTTGGCCTGGAACACCGGGGTCGGCTGCTCCTGCTTGACCTGGTCCGGGCCGGCGAGCATGAGCCGGGCGTAGTCGTCGTACGCCATGGTGTCGCTGGTCACGTAGACGATGAGTTTCATGCCCTCGGCGTGCAGGGCGGCGCCCAGCTCCTTGATCAGGTCGCGGCGCGACAGCCGGGACGGGTGCTCCGCCGTGGGCGGGACCAGCGCGTCGTAGGTGGCGTTGGGGGAGGTGTAGTAGGCAGTGTTCTGCCCGAGCGCTATCTGCATCCAGCCCGCGCCGACCGACTTCAGCTGCTGGACGACGCCCTTGACGTCATAGGCGTCCACCCGGTCGTTCCACTCCTCGGCCGTCGGCAGCTTCGGGTAGGTGGTGGTCGGGCAGCCGTCGGGCGGACAGCCCTCGGCGAGGAAGTGCTCCATGACACCGAACTTGCCCTGGGACATCCAGTCCGTCGCCGAGCCGCCCGCGGCCTGGGCGGACCCGGTCGGCAGCACCGTCAGGGCGAGGCCGAGCAGTAACGCGACCACGGTCGCGAGGACCGATCTGACTTTTCGCATCGAAGTTCCTTCCTCGGTGGGGGACGTGCGCCCGCGCTCGGGGGGCGCGGGGCGTTCGGCTGCGCGTCGTTCCGTCAGTGAGCCCGCAGAGCGTGCGGCGTGCGGCGCAGCGGCTCGGGAAGTGCGTCTCCGTGGGTGGCGACCATCTCGTCGCACAGCTGCCGGATCTGATCCACCGTCAACTGCGCGGTGGTGGAGGGGTAGGTCATGGCGGCGTGCCGGATGTGGTCGGGGTCGCCTTCCACCGCGGCGGCGACGACGAGTTCGACGACGTTCAGGAACTGCCGGTTGACGGCGGCGAGTTGCACCGGCAGTGCGCCGAAGTTCGGGTTCGGCCTGCTGTTGTCGGCGGGGCACAGCTGGTGGGGGCGACTCACGGGCTGCGGAGCGGACCTAGCTGATCGGGCTGGTCGGGCTGATCGTGAAGGTCTGGACGGCGTCGGCGGTTCCGAGTCCGCCCTTGCCGGTGATGGTGAAGGTCGCGGGCGTCCCGGTGGTCGGGATGCCGGTGATGCCGCCGGTGTCGGGGTTGAGCGTCAGGCCGGCGGGCAGCTCGCCCGAGGTGACCGAGTACCGGATCGTCTGGGGGGTGTTGGTGACCACCCGGGCCTCGTAGAGGGTGCCCGTGCTCGTCGTCGGCAGCGTGGTGGTGGTGAACGCCGGGGTCGGGGCCGTGACGGACTGCGCCGGGCCGGTGGGGTTGCCGTTCGCGTCGAGCTGTTGCAGGGACCAGGACTGTCCGGGGGTGACCACGGACAGGTGCCAGTGGGTGGACTGGTCCCGGAGGGAGGCGAGCTGGGCGGGGGTGAACGAGCCGAGGTCGCGGGCGGTGTCCCACTGCTTGATCGCTTCGAGCAGGACCTCGGTGTTGGGCCCGTCGGTCAGGCTGCCGATGGAGGTGCGGAAGCCGGAGCCGGCGTTCCAGGACGCCGCGCGGGCCAGGATATCCTCCAGGTCCTTGGGCTTGGTGCCACCCTCGAGCGTGATCCAGCCCATCATGCCGGGCAGGTAGTTGGCCCGGTGGTACGCGTTGTGGAGGTACAGCTTGTCCATTCCGGTGTTGGCCTCGCCCCAGCTGGCCCGGGAGATGCCGTCCCAGATGTTGGAGCCCTCACGGCTGGTCTCGGAGATGAAGCCGTCGGGGCTGGTCTGTCGACGGAAGGTCTCGTTGACGAGCCTGGCCATGCCGTAGGCGCCCCAGCCGGACTCCGAGGCGGACTCCAGCCCGTCGAAGGAGGTGGCGGCGATGCCGGTGGTGTTCCAGACGGTGGCGAACCGGCCGGCGACGGCGTTGACGATGTTGATGCCGCCGAGCGCGCCGCCGTATTCGTTCTCGGGTATCCGGGCGGTCGGCGTGCCGGCCTGGTGGGCGTCCGAAGCGCTGTCCCATGCCTTGCGCTTCACGTCCGTGACCTGGCACTCGCCACCGGCCTGCGTGTAGCCGCCGTAGGTGACGACCTCCTGGCCGACCAGCATGCGCTGGCCTTTGGGGCCCTTCGCCAGCGGTGCGCAACTGGTGAGGTACAGGGTGGTGTCGGCCGGCCCGAGGTTGCGGCTCAGGGTGGTACTCAGGCCGAGAGCCATGTCCGGGCTGAACGGCGGCTGGATGTAGGGATCGTTCGGGGTGACGAAGTCCGACAGGGTGTGCACTCCCAGCCGGACGCCCTCGGCCCTGGCCTCGTCGGCCATCGCCTTCGCGGCGGTGTCGCTGTTGCCGAAGTCACTGTCGAACCCGTAGTGCCCGTCGGAGTCCCAAGGGCCGTCCTGGGGGCCCAACTTGTAGATCAGGCTCATCCCGCCGGCCTTCGCGAGCTTCGCGGCCTCGCCGACGTTGCCGGTGTTCAGGTCGGAGAGGACCAGGATCGACTGGGAGGTCGCCTGGGCGCTCTTCTGCCACTGCCCGTTGATGGTCGGGTACGGCAGGCCCTGCCCGCGTGCGAGGTTCGACAGCACGGTGGGCGCCAGGTCGGGGGTGGTGCCGAACAGCGCGATCTTCGAACCGACCACGCTGCCCTGCCCGTTCGGCAGCGGACCGACGGGCATCGGGTAGACGTCCGTCGAGCCGTCGCCGGTGGTCACACGGGTGCGCGTCCGGGTGTAGTCGAAGGTGAACGCCCGCAGCACCGTGCCCCACGGCGTGCGACCCCCCACGCTCCACTGCTCATGGGCGTCGTCCACATTCATCGGGTTGGACGCGACCTGGTTCTGCCAGCCGATGGGGGTGTTCAGCTCCTCGCGGGGCCAGCCGCCCTCGGTACGGTCGGTGAGCGGCTTCATGCCGAGGGCGAAGTCGTCGTCGCGGACGATGCCGGCGCTCTCGCCGAGGGTCTGGGTGATGTTCGTGGCCAGCGGCCCCCACAGGAGGGTCTGGAGGTCGGCGCCGTCCGGAGCGGTGGCCTTGGTGACGGTGAGGGTGGAATACGTGGTCAGGTCCTGGACCGCGACGTCGACCTCGAACCCGCCGGGGCCGGTGAAGACGAGCGTGCCGCCGTCGAGCGCGAGCGCCGAGGGCATCACCTGCCGCCCGTCGACCATCAGGCTCACCAGCGGCGCGGTGCCCTGGCCGGTGGCCACGTACTCCTTCGCGGTGCGCTTGTCGACCAGGGAGGTGACCTGTCCCGTGGCGTCGAGGTCAAGGTGCAGGTAGCCGGCGTCCAGGACGACACCGCCCGACCCGTCCGGACCGACGGCGGCAGCGGCGGCAGTCGCGGGCGTCCTGCCCAGGCCGGTCAGTCCGGCCACCGCGAGCGCGGTGACCACCCCGAGCACGGCGGCCCGGGTTCCTGCTGTGGGGGTGGAAGGCATTCTCGTACCTCTCAGGGGGATTTGAGGAACGGTGCAGGGTCTGGGCGGTCATGGCGGTGCGGTCGAGGCCCGGCCACTGGTGGTCGCCCCGGGTGCGGCGCCTACTTGGAGGCCCCGCTGGTGAGGCCCTTGACGAAGTGGCGCTGGAAGGCGAGGAAGAGGATGAGGACGGGGAGGGAGGCGAGCAGCATGAAGGCGAAGAGCTGGCCGTAGTCGGTGGAGTGCATGCCGACCGCGCGGTAGACGCCGACGGTGACGGTGGTGCCGCTCTCCGGCCCGAGGATGATCAGCGGCGTCAGGAAGTCGCTCCACAGGTAGACACCGAGGAAGATCGTGACGCTGGCGGTGGCGGGGCGCAGCAGCGGGAAGACGACGAGCCAGAAGGTGCGGAACCGGCCGGCACCGTCGATGGCGGCGGCTTCCTCGAGTTCGAGGGGTACGGAGCGGACGAATCCGGCGAAGAGGAAGACGCCGAAGGGGACGTAGTAGCCCATGTTGCACAGGACGAGTCCGGGCAGGGTGTTCATCAGGCCGACGGTGCGCAGGATCTCGACCATCGGGTTCAGGATGACCACGCCGGGGACCATGAGCCCGGCAAGGAGGAAGACGAGCAGGAGCCGGGCGCCGATGTGGCGCGAGCGGGCGATGGCGTAGCCGAGCATGGCGGAGGTGACGGTGACGGCGACCATCGAGATGACGGTGATCTGGAGGCTGTTGAGCAGGCCGCTCCAGAAGAGGTGGTCGGGGCCGCTGATCACCTGGCGCAGGTTGGCCAGGGTGGGATGGGTGGGCAGGGTCCAGGGCTCGGTGGCGATGTCGCGGTTGGGTTTGAGGACGTTGGCGACGACGAGGTAGAGGGGCGTGGCGTACAGCGTCGCGCAGGCCAGGGAGAGGACGGGGCGCAGCCAGGGGATGCGGTCGTCGGACCAGCGTCGGGTGCGGAGGTTCACAGGTTCTGCTCCCGCCGTTGCAGGAGTCGGAGGGTCACGGTCGAGACGACGGCGGTCAGGACGAGCATGACCACGGCGTAGGTCGACGAGTAGCCGACGCGGTTCTCGTTGAAGCCGATCGTGACGATGTTGTAGGCCAGGGTCGTGGTCGCGTCCGTGCCGGGCCCGCCGTTGGTGATCACCTGGACCTGGTCGTAGGTCTTGAACGCGTTGATCAGCAGCATGACCGTGTTGATCGTCACCGCGGGTGCGAGCAGGGGCCACGTGACGTGGCGGAAGCGCTGCCACGCGGAGGCGCCGTCGAGGGTGGATGCCTCGTTGAGCTCGTGCGGGATGGTCTGCAGGCCGGCGAGGTAGACCACGACGCAGAAGCCCACGCTCTGCCAGATGGCGACCGTCGCCACGCTGTACAGGGCGAGGTGACGGTCGGTCAGCCAGCCGGGAGGCTCGTGCACGCCGAGCTGCGCCAGCATCGTGTCCAGGATCCCGCCGTCGGCCAGGATCGCCTGCCAGATGACGCTGACCACCACACCGGACAGGATGACGGGCACGAAGAACACGCTGCGCAGCGCCCGGTAGAGGCGGCTGGAGCGGTCGATGAGCATCGCGACGGCCAAGCCCAGGGCGTTGGGGACGACGATCGTCAGCACCGCGAGGATCAGCGTGTTGGTCAGGGCGTGATGGAACGCGGGGTCGTCGAGCAGGTCCTGGTAGTTGCGCAGGCCGATCCAGCGGGTCGGCGGGTTGAACATGTTCCTGTTCGTGAAGCTCTGCCACAGGGCCATCACGGTGGGCAGCGTGACGAAGGCGAGGTAGAGGAAGACTCCTGGCCCGGCGAAGCCGAGCCAGTACGACCCGGTCCGCACCCGGTTGCCTCGTGACGCCGTCTTGAGTGCGCTCGGCACTGTTCTCCTCCTGATCGACGGACGGTCCACCGGTGCGGTGTCCCTGGGCGGGCCGCCGACCGGCGCGGGGTACGACCGGGGTGTCAGCCGCTGGTGTTCTTCCTGTAGGAGTCCTGCATGACCTGGGCGAACTGCGCCGCACTCCTGCCGCCGTTGACCAGGTCGACGATCGCCTTGTACATGTCGTTGGTGACACCGGAGGGCAGGGCGTCGTTGACGGCGAACGCCTTGACCGTCCTGTTGGCCGCCACGGCCTTCTGGTACAGCTCGTAGCCGGCCGTGTAGTTGGCGCCCAGCGTGCTCGGCGGGGTGTAGCCCTTGACCGCCATGAACAGGCCGTCGGCCTTGACCGCGGCATCGAGGTTGTCCTTGTCGGTGCTGAACGCCAGCGCCCACTTCTGGGCCAGCGCGACGTTCCTGGACTTGGCGCTGACGGCGGTCCCGCCGCCGGTGTCGGCCGGCATCACGATCTGCCCGCTGTCGGTCGGCCAGGTGAACACCCCGACCGGGAAGGAGGGCGGATCGGTGTCGGCGGAGGCCGGGAACCAGCTGCCCATCGGGTACATCGCGGCCTTGTGCTCGCGGAACGCCTGCTCGGTGTTGGCGTAGCTGCGGCTGAGCCCCGCCTTGTCCAGGTAACCCTCCGAGGCGAGCGTGGCCACCTTCTGCGCGGCGGCCACGAACCGGGGATCGGTGAAGGACGCCTTGCCGGAGGCGAGGTCCGCCACGAACGTCGGGGCCGCGGGGTACAGGTCCGCACTGACGGCGGCGACCAGCGGGTACTGGTCGGCCCAGCTGTCGGCGCCGCCGCCGCCGATCTCGATCGGGGTGATGCCGGCGGCCTTGAGCTCGGCGCAGTCGGCCAGGAACTCCGACCAGGTCGTCGGCGGGTGGTCGATCCCGGCCTTGGCGAAGTCGTCCTTGTTGTAGTAGACCATCGGCACGGCCTGGGTGGCCCAAGGCGTCTGGTAGCTCCTGCCGTTGATCGAGTTGGCCATGGGGTCCACGAAGCCGGTCAGCTGGTCGGCCGTGAACGGGGCCAGGGCGCCGGCCTTGACGAAGTCGGTCGGCGAGATGCCGATCATCACGTCCGGAAGCTGGCCCGAGGCGAGCAGCTGCTTCGCGTAGGTGGTGTAGTCGGTGTTCGGCGTCACCAGCTTCCTGATCGTGACGCCGGGGACCTTGGCGCTGGTGCGTGCGATCGCCGCGTCCCAGTACGCGGCGTTCAGGTTCGGCGTCTCGAACGTGAGGAACGTCAGCGTGACGCCGCCCGAGGCGCCGCCACCCGATGTGGACGAGCCGCCCGCGGAACAGCCTGCGGTCAGTGCGAGCGCGGCCGTGGCCGCGGTGAGGAACACGAGCCGGCGGGAACGTCCGAGCATGGTGGCTGTCCTTCGGGGGCGCCGCCGGCGGGGGTCGGCGGGATGAGGACGGGACGGGGGCCGCGGAGAGGGCTCGCCCGTCGTCATGAATGCGTATTCACGTTGGCGGCGACGTTAGCTCCGCCCGAATCGGCGGTCAAGACCCGTGGGTGGAAGCGGCTCGTGAGCGGATTGACAGCCTCGACATGCCCTGCCCAGGATGGACCCGCCCTGGGAGTGAATGCGTATTCCTACGCACGGTTACCCGGGGCCGGAGAGGAACACCGAACACCATGGCCACCAGTGAGGATGTGGCTCGGCTGGCAGGGGTCTCCCAGGCGACCGTGTCGCGCACCTTCTCGGGTTCGGCGCGGGTGAGCGAGGCCACCCGGGCCAAGGTCGAGGCCGCCGCGACCGCGCTCGGCTACGTGCCGGACGCTGCGGCGCAGAGCCTGGTCACCGCGACGTCCAGGACGATCGCCCTGAACGCGTTCGGCAACGAGGCGCTGCTGTCCCTGCTGTCCCGGCCCGACCTGTACTTCTACATCGGGGTGCTGCGGGCGCTGCAGGAGCACGCCGCACTCGCCGGCTACGACCTGCTGATGCCCTCCACGCCCGACCGGCCCGACCGGTCCGACGGCGCCGGCTACATCCGCCGACTGCGTTCGCGCAAGGTGGCCGGCGTCATCAGCCTGGGCGCCCCCCTGGACACGCGCAGGCAGGCGCTGCTGGAGTCGGGCATGCCGACGGTGTTCATCGACGCGGCGGGATCGGGGCCGAGGGCCACCCATGTGAGCTCCGACAACGTCGACGGTGCCAGGCAGGCGGTACGTCATCTGCTGGAACTCGGCCACCGGAAGATCGCCCGCATCGCCGTCCCCGAGACCGTACTGCCCGGGCGCGACCGCGCGGCCGGTGCCCGCGCCGCGCTGGCCGACGCGGGTGTGCTGGAGGACCCCAGGCTGGTGGTTCCTTCGGACTGGACCCCCGAGGGCGCCTACGACGCGACGACCATCCTGTTGGCCGGCGGCGTCGAGTTCACCGCAGTGGTCGCGGAGAGCGACATCGAGGCGTTCGCGGTGATCCACGCGCTGACCGACCACAGGCGGCGGGTGCCGGAGGACGTCTCCGTGATCGGCTTCGACGACCTGGACCTGTGCACCTTGATGCGGCCCGCCCTGACCACCGTGCACCAGGACGTCCACCGGATCGGGGCGCGCGCGGTGGAGGCGCTGCTGCACACCATCGAGCAGGGCGGCGCCCCGGACCCGATCGTCGTCCCGGCCCGTCTGGTGGTGCGCGACTCCACCGCGCCGCCCCCGGCGGCCTCCGGAATCACGTCTGCCGCATCGGCCTGAACCGCGGGTGCAGACCTTCGGCTCGGGGTGAAACGGTCTGCTCATCAGAACCTCAGGTTCTCCGTGGCACTCTCATCGCGTGCAGGCCACCCGGCTCGCACCGGAGGACGGGCTCCGACGCGGCCCAGGCCCACGGGTCGCCGGCACCGGTGGGTACCGCCGCCATCGCCACCTGGCGGACGGCCGTACGACCGGCACCGGCCCGGACCGGGTGCCACCTCCTGACCATCCGGACAGCGGCGGAAGACGGGCGAGATCATGGCGGCGGATCAACGGCAGCTCCAGCGTGGGCAGTTCCTCCGAGAGGCGGCGGCATTCCAGCGTGCCAACGCCGGCGGCAGCCGGTACCTGGCACGGATCGCGTTCCCCTCCGCCGAGGATTCGAACGGGGTCCCCCTCGTCCTGGTCACCACGGTGAGTCCCAGGTCGGGAGCGCCGGTGCTGCTGCCGGCCACGGCGACCCGGCACGACCTTCACGTCGCCCTCGCCTCCGAAGGCGGATGGGCTGCCCCGGACCCGAGGCCCCTGACCCGGTTCCCGGTGACGGGGGAGGCGCCGCCCCTGCTGGTCTACGCCGACCTCCTCGAGGACATCGGCGACCTCCTGTTCACTTTCACCGACTACCCCGCCAACGTCGGCCGCCCGGACGTCGTGGCCAGCCTGGACACCGTCGGCCTCGTCGGCGAGACCACCGCGGTGGTCGAGGTGTCCGCCCTCGGTTCGGTCCACCGGGTCAGCATCCCGCTGGACTCCGGATTCCCGCTGGTGGCCGTGCCGTTGGAGATCGCCGAGCACCTGCTGACGGTTCGGCCGTCCGAGGACGGCGCTCCCTCCGCCGAGTGGGAGTACCCCGTCGGCCGGTGCTGACGGCGGGCAACGCCCAGATTTGTCCACTCCATTGACATTGATCGGATGCTTGTTCACTATCGGGCCTGAAATGCACGCATTCAGCGCCCCGATCACTCGCTGACATCCGATGTCTAGGCAATGTCGCAAGGAGTACCCCCATGGCTCCGCCCACCCTGCGGACAGCGGCCGTGGCTGTCGCCACGGCTGCCACCCTGGTCGCCACCGTCGGCAGTCTCGCCGCCACCCCGGCGCGTGCCGCCGTCCAGACCGTCCTGTACGCCTCCCCCTCCGGCTCGGGAAGCGCCTGCACCCTTGCCGCCCCCTGCTCCCTCACCGCCGCCCGCGACCTGGTCCGCACTCTCGCCCCGAGCATGAGCGGCGACATCGCCGTGCAACTGCGCGGCGGCACCTACCGGTTGGCCGCGTCCTTCGAGCTCGGCCCCCAGGATTCCGGTACCGGCGGCCACACCGTCGTCTACCAGGCGTACCCGGGTGAGCAGCCGGTGCTCAGCGGCGGCCGGCAGGTCACCGGCTTCACCCAGGTCGATGCGGCCAAGAACATCTGGAAGGCCCCCGCTCCGGCCGGAGCCCAGGGTCTGCAGATGTACGTCAACGGCCAGCGCGCGGACCGCACCCGCTCCGCGCTCAACCCGGCGGGATTCAGGAAGTCCGCCGCGGGGTTCACCACCGCCGATCCCTCGTACACCACCTGGCGCAACCCCTCCGACGTGCAGATCGCCGCCCTGTCCTACTGGAAGCACCTGCGCTGCCCGCTGTCCGGCATCACCGCGGCGGACGGGGGCTCCAGCCTCGACGCCGCCCAGCCGTGCTGGGCGAACAGCACGGAGTCGCCCGCGCCCGGGTACCCGTACAACGGATCCGGCCGCCCCCCGTTCGACCCGCTCAGCTGGATCGAGAACGCCTACGAACTCCTCTCCGCTCCTGGGCAGTTCTACCTGGACCGGACCGGAGTGGTGGACGGCAGCGGGACGCCGCAGGTGTACTACATCCCCCGCACCGGGGAGAACCTCGCCGCCGCGGACGTCGAACTGCCCACGCTGGAAACCCTGGTGAACGTCGCCGGGACTCCGGGCCACCTGGCGCCCGTCAACGACGACGACACGAGCGCCGTGTACGGGGGCTCCTGGGCCGTCTCCGGCAAGCGCGGGTACGGCGACCTCGGCGACGACGTGCACTTCACCCACACCGACGGCGACTCGGTCGCCTACACCTTCGACGGCACCGGCCTGGACGTGCTCGGCGAGACCAACACCGACGAAGGCGGCCTGGACGTCTACGTCGACGGCGTGCGCACCGGTTCGGCCTCCGCGTACAGCTCCACCCGGCTCGCACAGCAGGTGATCGCCTCGGTCCGCGGTCTCGCCAAGGGCTCGCACACCGTGAAACTGGTCAAGACCGGCGGTGGCGTCCTGACGGTCGACGCCTTCACAGTCGTGCCCGACGTGGTCGCGCCGGTCCACGACATCGCCTTCCAGGGCATCACCTTCTCGTACGCCACCTGGTTGCAGCCCGCCGGCCCGGACGGCTACGCGGACAACCAGGCCGGCGTCCTGTGGGCGGGCAGGTCGACCCAGGTGGTGCGCACCCCGGGGGCGGTCCAGGTGCACCACGGGCAGCGGATCTCGATCACCGGCGGCGAGATCAGCCACGTCGGCGGCAATGCCGTGGATCTGGCCGACGGCACGCAGGACTCCGGCATCACGGGCAACCGCATCCAGGACACCTCAGGGGCGGGAGTGTGGGTCGGGGAGGTCGACGACTACTACCTCAACGACACCGCGCTGATGACCTCCGGTGACACGGTCTCGGACAACGCGATCGTGAACATCGGCCGCGAGTACGCCGACGCGGTCGGCATCATGGTCGGCAACTCCCGCGCCGTCACCGTCGCCCACAACGAGATCGCCCACACCCCGTACTCCGGGATCTCGGTGGGCTGGGGCTGGGGATGGGCCACCCAGGGCGTCGCCCAGCACGGCACCGTCTACTCCGGCGGCAACCGGATCCTGGCCAACTACGTCCACGACACCATGCGCGTCCTCGAGGACGGCGGCCCGGTCTACACCCTCGGCGGCCAGGGCACCGGCGACGGCAATGCCACGTCCGTGGTGGCCGGCAACGTCCTCGCCGTCTCCACCGGCAACAACGGCGCGGCCTACGGCCTGTACCACGACGAGGGCAGTTCCAACTGGGACAGCTACGACAACGTCATCAGCCAGATGGGCAGCGACTGGAACCACGAGTGGCTCTGGACGATCCACGACATCACCATCCACAACAACTACACCGACACCTCCCGCTACCTGAACAACGGCACCAGGGTCGACGTCAACAGCAACAACACCGTGGTGACGAACGGCTCCTGGCCGCAGGGCGCCAAGGACATCATCGCCCGGGCGGGCCTGGAAACCGGCTACAGGTCCCTGATGCCGCCGGACGCCGACCTGCTCAACGACAGCGACTACGGCGGCCTGACGGCCCCGGCGACCATCTCCTACACCGGCAGCTGGAACGTCTACAGCATGCGCCAGACCGGCGACCTGGGCGCCGACGTCCACGCCACCCCGGCCAACGGCGACACGGCCACCATCAAGTTCACCGGCACCGGCCTGCGCGTCCTCGGTGAACTCTCCTCCGACCAGGGCCAACTGGCCGTCACCCTGGACGGCGCCCCCGCCGGCACCGTCGACACCTCCACCGCCGGCGCACGCCAGGCCCAGGTCGCCATCTACCGGACCGCGAACCTGCCCTACGGCAACCACACCGTCACCCTGACCAAGACCAGCGGCAGCACGGCCACCATCGACGGCTTCCAACTGGACCACTCCGTCAACGACACCGACCCGTCGCTCGCCTACTCCGGCAACTGGTCCCACCTCACCGGCCGCGGCTTCGGCGACTTCAACGACGACGTCCACTGCACCACCACCGACGGCGACTCGGTCACCGCCACCTTCAACGGCACCGGCGCCGACGTGGCCACCGAGACCAACAGCGACGAGGGCACCATGGACGTCTACGTCGACGGCCAACTCCGCGGAAGCGTCAGCGCCAACACCCCCACCCGCACCGCCCAGCAGCGGGTCTACACGATCGACGGGCTGCCCTACGGAGTGCACACCCTGAAGCTGGTCAAGACCGGCGGCGACTACCTGCTGGTCGACCGCCTGACCTACCGCTAGAGACGGCGGGCCGACCGGGGCAGCAGACCCGGTCGGCCCGCCGTACCAGCGAGAATCCGCCGCTACGGAGTGTCTCGTGCGACTCGCGGGGGGCCGCGAGCCCGCGAACGTCGATCAGCCTGAACCAGGGCTGGCAGTTCACCAGGTCCGACGTCAACGGTGCCGAGGCGCCCGGCTTCGACGACTCCGGGTGGGCGGCCGTGAACACCCCGCACACCTGGAACGCCGCCGACTGCGTCACCAAGACCTACTACCGGGGCATCGGCTGGTACCGGCAGAGCTGCACGGTTCCCGCCGAGCTGGCCGGGCGGATGCTCTACCTGCAGTTCGCCGGCGTGAACCAGGTCGCGGACGTGTGGGTCAACGGCAAGCACGTCGGCCGGCACAAGGGCGGCTACTCCCGCTTCCGGTTCCCTGTCACGGGAGTTCTGGTGCCGGGGCAGGACAACGTGATAGCGGTGAAGGTGAACAACGCCCACGACCCGGACATCGCCCCGCTGAGCGCCGACTTCTCGTTCGACGGCGGCATCTACCGCAACGTCAGCCTGCACGCCGTCGACCCGCTCCAGGTCCAGATGCTCGACCTCGCCGGGCCGGGTGTCTACCTGCGCCAGAGGGACGTCTCAGCGAACTCGGCGACGGTCACGGTCACCACGAAGCTGTGGAACCACCACACCGACGCACGGTCGGCATCGGTCCGGACGGTCATCACCGACGCGACCGGGACGGTGATCGCCGACCAACGCACCGCCGCACGGGAGATGGCTCCCGGTACCGGGGCCGACGTGGTGCAGACCGTCACCGTCAGCCGACCGCGGCTGTGGAACGGGGTGACCGACCCCTACCTGTACCAGGCCAATGTCGAGGTCCACGACGCCACCGGCGGAGCCGACACCATCACGGACGCGGTCACCGAGCCGCTCGGCCTGCGCACCTTCAAGCTCGACCCGGCGACCGGTTTCCACCTTAACGGGAAGCCGCTGGGACTGCACGGCGTCAGCCTGCACCAGGACCTGGCCGACAAGGGCTGGGCCCTCTCCGACGCCGACCGCGCCCGGGATTTCGATCTCATCCAGGACCTGGGCGCCAACACCGTCCGCATGGCGCACTACCAGCACGACCAGAACGACTACAACCTCGCCGACGAGCGCGGCATCGTCGTCTGGGCCGAAATTCCCCTGGTCGACACCGTCACGGCCTCCACCGGGTTCACCGAGAGCACACAGAACCAGCTCCACGAGCTGATCCGGCAGAACTACAACCACCCCTCGATCGTGTTCTGGGGCATCGGCAACGAGCAGCGCAAGGACGACACCGCGACGAACACCCTGCTCGGATCCCTCGCCGACATCGTCATGGCCGAGGACCCGGACCGGATCTCCGCCTATGCGGACGACAGCGGCACCTGGGACGTCGGGATCCGGCGGCACTCCCAGACCTTCGGCGGCAACCAGTACTACGGCTGGGACGACGGGGGCTCGATCCACGACGACCTGGGAGAGTGGGCCGACACCGTCCACGAGAACGACCCGACCCGCCCGTTGGGCCTGTCCGAGTACGGCGCCGGCGCCAACACCGCCCATCACGCCCTCAACCCGTCCTCGGTCGACGCGGAGAGCCAGTGGCATCCGGAGGAGTACCAGGCGCTGTTCCACGAGGCGGCCTGGCAACAGCTCGCCACGCGCCCGTTCATCTGGGGAACGTATGTCTGGAACATGTTCGACTTCGCCTCGTCCTGGCGGAACGAGGGAGGTCAGCCCGGCATCAACGACAAGGGGCTGGTCACCCGTGACCGCGCCGTTCGGAAGGACGCCTTCTACTTCTACCGGGCCAACTGGTCCACCGCGCCGACCCTGTACATCACCAGCCGACGCTGGACCCGGCGCACCGATGCGGCAACCGAGTTGAAGGTCTACTCCAACGCCGACACGGTCTCCGCCACGCTCAACGGCTCGTCCCTCGGCGGCCGGAGCAGCGCGAGCCGCATCTTCCGGTGGACCGGGGTGACCTTGCAACCGGGTCCGAACACCGTGGTGGTGACCGCGACGATCAACGGCGAGACCCACACCGACACGGTCACCTGGTCCCTCGCGTAGTCGCGCCCCAAAGGCCCGGGCGAGGTCCTCCAGGACCTCGCCCGGGCCTTTGGCGTCGGGGCGAGGATCACCTGATGTCGAACCTGTCGACCAACAGGTAGCCGCCGCCGGCCTTGGTGAGGGTGAGGGTGTGGTGGCCGAGCGTCAGGCCGCCGGCTGAGTAGAGGTTCTGCTGAGCGGCGCGGGTCGCGGAGTAGGCGTTGCGGCTGCCCTGCGAGGTGCCGTCGAGGGAGACGCTGACCGTGCCCTGATCGGTGTTGGTCTCGGTGAGGTAGTCGATGCCGGTGCCGTAGAACGTGACGGTGACCGCGTCACCGTCGGCGGTCGCGGCGTGGACGTCGTCGCCGTGGTCGCCGAAGCCGCGGCCGGTGGATGCCTGCCACGAGGATCCCGTGTACTGCAGCGACGGGTGATCGTCGTTGACCGTCCGGGTGACCTGGAAACCGTCCAGGGTCGCGAAGGCTCCGCTGCTCTTGACGACCTTGACGGTGTGGGAGCCCGGGGTCAGGCCGCTGGTGCTCCAGACGACCTGCTGGACCTGGCGGGTATCGGCGTGGGTGTCCACCTGGCCCTGGGAGACACCGTCCAGGTACACGGTGACCAGGCCCTGGTCGGCGCCCTTCTCGCCGAGCACCTGGATGCCGGTGCCGGTGAAGGTGTAACCGGCGGCGTCACCGTCGGTGGTGGCGACGTGGATGCCGTCGTTGAAGTCGCCGAGGCCACGGTTGCTGCTGTAGCCCCAGGAGCCACCGGAGTAGGAGATACCGGGATCGTCGTCGTCGATCCGCCCGGTCAGTGGCCTGTACTGCGCTCGCGGGCCGGCGGCGGTGATGATCGCCTGCGCGGGGGCCGGCCAGGCGCCGTCGGTGACGACGGTGGCCGGCTCGACAGTGGCGCCCTTGCCGTTCTCGGAGAGGGACGTGTCGGAGTAGTTGCTCTTGACGGTGGTGTCGTGGACCGATCCGTCACTCTGTACGCCGACCCAGGAGCTGGGTGCGATGAAGCGCATCACGTTGTCGTGGACGTCCCACCAGGAGCTGCCTTCGTCGAGGTAGACGGAGCAGCAGGCGTGGCTGGCCACGGCCAGGTAGTTGCCGGAGATCACGGATGTGGTGGTGGTGCTCGCGTTCGTCCCGCTGCCGCTGTTGCCCTGTCCGCCGTTGAGGTAGACGGGGCCGCCGTCGCGGAGGAGGAGCATCACGTTGTGGAGGGAATTGCCGGTGATCCGGTTGTCCCCGGCGTAGTTCGTGCCGTAGTGGGTGGCCCAGCCCCAGCCCCAGCCGAGGGAGATGCCGGAGTACGGCATGTATCCGATGTCGTTTTCGGCGATCGTGACGTTCTGGGTGTAGCCGGCCCAGACCCCGATGGTGTCCTGGTACTGCTGCCCCACGTACGTGATGGTGTTGTCGGTGATGGTGTCGCCGGTGGTCATCAGCTCGGGGCGGGTCTGGTAGTAGTCGTCGGCCTCGCCCAGGGAGACGCCGCCGCCGGAGGTGTCGGTGATGATGTTGCCGGTGACGGCGGAGTTCTGGGTGCCGTCGGCGAGGTCGAGGGCGGTGGAGCCGAGGTGGGTGAAGGTGTTGCGCGTGAAGGCGATGGCGTTGCCGCGGTGGACCTGGACCGCGCCGGGGATGCGGGTCGGGGTCGGGTACTTCGTGGCGGTGTTCCACAGCACCCCGGCCTGGTTGTCGACGTAGCCGGTGGTGGTGGGCTGGTTCCAGGTGTTGTAGGCGAAGGTGACGCCCTGGAAGGTGATGTTGTGGACCGGCTGGACGGTGTCGGGGATGACGCTGAACCCGTCGACGAGCATCTCGGAGCCGCCGGCCTTCACCAGCTTGACGGTGTGCGTGCCCTTGCTCAGCCCGGATACGTCGACGAGCGGCTGCTGGGCGAGCCGGCGGCTGCCCGCAGCGCTCGCTGCCGAGACGGTCCGGGTCTTGGTGCCGTCGACGTAGACGTCGATGTCGCCCCCGTCGGGGTGCTTCTCGGTCAGGACCTGCACACCGGTGCCGGTGAAGGTGTAGCTGACGGAGTCGCCGTCGGTGCTGGTGGCGTGGACGTCGCCGTACAGATCCCCGAAGGAGCCGCGGTCGCCGAGGGCGGTCCATGAGCCCGTGTAGACGGCGTCGGGGTCGTCGTCGTTCACGGGCGCGATGTGGCCGGGTGTGCCGGAGAGGTCCAGCAGCTCGGCGGCGGTGGGCAGTTGGACGTCGGCGCCGGCGAGGTTCTCGCCGGCGCGCGGGATGTAGTACAGGTAGCCCGCGTCGCTGTCCAGGTAGAACTGGCCGGGCTGGGTGAGCAGTTGGTACGCGTTCTCGATCCAGGAGATGCCGTCGAGCTTCGGCAGGCCGGAGCCGTTGAAGGGGAAGCCCGGATTGGGGACGCTGCTGTTGTTGTTCTTGAAGCAGTCCGCGTTGACGTTGAGGCTGGAGCCGCCGCTGTCGGTCGCGGTGATGCTCTTCAAGGGGCAGCGCATGTGCTTCCACTCCCTGTTCGCCACCACCTCGATCCGGCTCTGATCGGTGAACGAGGCGTAGGACGGATCGCTGGTGGTGAACGAGGACCCGGACAGGTCGAAGCCCTGGGGGTTCAGCGGTCCGCGGGCCCGCTGCGCGCGCACTCCGTTGACGAACAGCTCCCGGCTCTGCGTGCCGACGGGGACGGACGCGCGCCAGATGTTCTTGGAGCTGTCGTAGGCGCTGAAGCCGGTGACCTGCTGCCCGCCGCTGAGGACCGGGACCTCGCCGGGGTAGGCGACCCAGTTGACGTTGTGGCCGCCGGTGCCGGAGTCCTGCGGGCCCAGGGCCAGCGGGCTGGTGCGGTGGTAGGTGCCACCGCGCAGGTAGACGGTGATGTCGGCGGTCATCGAGCCGTTGGCGGACCGGACGGCGTTCTGCGCGCCGTCCAGACTGCAGGGGGCGGTGATGGTGCATTCGCTGCCGGAGCCGGCCGGCGAGGCGTAGACGACGGTACCCGTGGCGGCCTGCGCGGTGCCGGCAAGCGGCACGGCTGCCAGAAGCAGGACCCCGGCCGCCAAGCCGGATAGTGCTGCCATTCGTGACATGGCGCTCCTTGAGGGGTGGGGGTGGGGGCGCTCCTGACGAGGGGCTAGGCCCTCGTCGGGTCGTGGCCGACCGGCGGCGTTTCGCAGTGCCGGTCGCGTCTGCGTCAGCCCGAGAAGTCCTGGGTCATCCAGATCCTTCCGGAGCCGTCCCGGACGATCGAGATGCCCACGTGGCGGTACGAGCAGCCGAGGATGTTGCGGCGGTGGCCGTCCTCGGGTGCGGTCTCGGCAAGCATGGCGTTCGTCAGGCCGACGGCCATCCCGCCGATCGCTCCCGGTGTGTTGGCCACCGGTCCGCCGTTGCCGATGTTCTCGGCGGTGGCCGGTCCTCGGGCGCCGAGGTTCGGCTCGCCCGGGCAGGTGTGGTTCAGTCCGCAGCCGGACAGCATCGCCTGGCTGTGTCCGTTGGCGCTCCGGTTCAGCGCGGTGGTGCGCTGCAGTGCCGGCAGATTCTGCTCGGCGCGTGCCCGGTTGATGGCCACGAGTACCTGTTCCTCGGGTTCGGCCGCTCCGGCGGAGCCGGTCGTGGACGTCGCCGCCGAGGGGGTGGCCGTTGACGGAGCGGCCGACGGGGTGGCGGACGCCGCCGGGGAAGGTGTCCCCCGCGATGCCGACGGCGACGTCACGGAGGAGGGAACGGGGGCCGGCCCGGTGGGTGAGGGGGAGGCGTGCCGGGGGATCGGGTCGGCGGTCACCGGGGCGGAGGCCGCGCCGGTCGGCCGGGGGGTGGCGGCGGGGGAGTCCGGCGCCGACGCGGACGGGAGAGGCGCGGATCGCGGCGTCGGGTTCCCGGTCTCCGGTTCGAGGACGGCCGCCGTGCCGCCGATCGCCGTCACGGCCACGACGGCCGCGGCGACCTTCGTCTTCCAGTGGTCCTGCCGGGACTTCGGCTTGCGGTGGGAGGCCCGGCCGTGCGCCTGCGCCGGTCCGGCGGGCACGCCGGGCAGGTTCGACGTGACCTTGCCGACAAGGCCGACGGGCAGGGGGACCAGCGCCAGCCCGGCCAGGAGGCCCTCGACGGGCACCAGGTCGCTTCCGGCGTCCCGGCAGCGGCGGCAGTCCTGGGTGTGGCGGGCGATGCGCTTGCGCCAGAGCGGTCCGGGAACGCCGGGCCAGTCGGCCGTGAGGGCCGTGAGGTCCGGGCAGCGCGGGGTGGCGGCCAGCGCGCGGACGATGCCGCGCGCCGTGTCGAGCTGCTTCTTCATCCGGCCGATCCGCACGGTGACCGCGTGCGCGTTCGCACCCGTCGCGGCGATGAGGTCGGCCCGGCTCAACTGGCCCGACTCGACCAGCCACCAGAGCGACAGCAGGTCCCGGTGGTCGTCGTCCAGCCAGGCGGCGGCCCGGGCGGTCTCCTGCCGCTGGCCGGTCAGCCGCAGTTTCCACACCGACAGTTCGGCGAAGTCGGCTTGGGGATCGGGGAGGGTGTCGAAGACATCCTGGGGGTGCGGGTCGGCCTGCCGGGGCCGGTGGTGGCTGCGGACCTGGTTCATCGTGATCGCCACCAGCCAGGACCGGAAGGCTTCCGGATCGCGCAGGCCGGGCAGGCCGCGGACGACGTGGAGCATGACGTCCTGCACGGTGTCGTCGACCTCGGCGTCCCGGGCCAGGGCCCGTCCGACGATGTTGTACACGAGCGGGAGGTAGGCGGCGACGACCTCGTCGAGGGCCGCTCTGTCGCCGTCCCGGGCTGCCGTCACCAGGGTCGTGTCGACATCCGTCACCATCCGTCAGACTCCAGACATGCGGGATTTCGAGGGCCTCTGCACGGGGAGACGGGCGGCGACTGCCGAAGTCACACAAAGAGCACGCCTCCGTCGGCAGGGATGCGCGGTGCGACGGGCGCAGCCCGGTGAGCCGCTCAACGTCCAAGCGGTGACCGGCTGATGACTTCCCCAGGCCGACGGCTGTTCCGCCGGGAAGTAATAGTTAAATTACATTACGACCCGCGGGTTTGCCCAGACCGGTCGCCGTGAAGTTCGCTCCGGGCCCGGTGATGGCCGTCGCCGCCGGGGAGCGCCGGGGAGCGCCGGGCGGCGCTCCCCGGGCGGGTCAGTGCTCCACCGTGACCGTGAACCCGCGGGGCGCGCGCAGGTCGACCGCCCCGCTGTGGTCGGTCGTCACCTCGATCGGCAGCCCCGCCACCGTCAGGCCGGTGATCCGCAGGGACTCGTAGCCGGCCGGGACCCGGCTGCGGATCCACAGCCGCCGGTTGGGCGCGTCGGCCTGGAGGCCGAGCAGCGACTGCAGGACCAGCACGGCGGACGCGGCGGCCCACGCCTGCGGCCGGCAGGAGGCCGGGTACGGGACGGGGCGGGCGTACCGGGCGCGCGGGTAGCCGGCGAACAGCTCGGGAAGCCGGTGGTCGAACGCCGCCGCCGCCCGTACCAGTCCGGTGGCCAGCGGCGCGGCGGCCTCGTGCAGCCCGGCGCGGGCCAGGCCGTGTACGGCGACGGCGCTGTCGTGCGGCCAGACCGAACCCGTGTGGTAGCCCAGCGGGTTGAAGCCGGCCGCGCCGGCGTCCAGGCTGCGCAGGCCGAAGCCGCTGTCCATGCCCGGGGCGGTGAGCCGCCGCGCCACCAGGGCCGCTTCCTCGGTGGAGAGCAGCCCAGTGCCGAGCAGGTGGCCCATGTTGGAGGCGACCGAGTCGACCGGGCGCTTGTGCCGGTCGAGCGCGACCACGGGGTAGCGGCCGTGCTCGTCCTCGGCCCAGAACCGGGCGCGGAAGCGCTCGCGCAGCCGCTGCGCCCACTGGCGCCACCGCTCGGCGCCCGGGCGGCCGAAGGCGTCCAGCAGCGCGGCCGCCGCGAGCGCCGCCTCGTGGGCGTACGCCTGGACCTCGCTGAGCGCGATCGGGGCGTCGGCGATCCGGCCGTCACGGAAGCGGATGCTGTCGGAGGAGTCCTTCCAGCCCTGGTTGGACAGGCCCCGGCCGGTGCTGTCCGCGTACTCCAGGAAGCCGTCGCCGTCCGCGTCGGCGTACGTCCCCAGCCAGTCGAGGGCGGCCTCGGCGTGCGGCAGCAGCTCCTCGACCTCGTGCTCGGGCATGCCCCAGCGCCAGGCGTCGTGCAGCAGGACGAGCCAGAGCGGGGTGGCGTCGGCGGTGCCGAAGTAGCAGGGCGGCAGCCGGGAGCCGGTGTCCAGGTGCTGCTCGTCGCGCCGGACCTCGTGCAGGATCTTGCCGGGCTGCTCCTCGGTGGCCGGGTCGACGGTGCGGCCCTGACGGCGGGCGAGGGTGCGCAGGGTGCCGGCGGCGAGGTCGGTGCCGAGCGGGAGCATCATCCGGGCCGCCCAGAGCGAGTCCCGGCCGAACAGGGTGAGGAACCAGGGTGCCCCGGCGCCGAGGAAGGTGTCGCCGGGGTGCAGCGGGTCGGTGAGCAGCAGGCCGCGCAGGTCGCTGTGGGAGCGGGCGATCCAGTGCGCGAGGTCGTGCTCCCTGCCGATCACCGCGGGCGTGGTCCAGGGGGCGGTGTCGGCGGGCGGTGCGGGGAAGAGGTCGCCGTCGCGGTGTTCGGCGGTGCATTCCAGGACGGCCTGCCAGCTTTCGCCGGGGGCCAGTTCGATCACGAAGCCGAGGGTTCCGGTGGCGGCGTCGAGCCGGTCCGGCGCCGGGGTGGCGGTGAGGACGGCGGTGAGCGGGCCGCTGCTCCAGCGCAGGGCGTCGCCGCCGAGGGCCGTGGGCGCCAGCGGGACGCCGGTGCGGCCCGCCTTGACGGTGTCCATGGTGGCGAAGTCGCTCTCCGCGCGGATGTCCAGGCGCAGCCGGGCGGTGAGGTCTCCCGCGTTGCGCACGGTGAGGCGTTCGACCAGGCGACCGGGGTGCAGGTCGCGGCGGCGTTCCAGGGTGGTGGCCGGGTCGGCGGTGCGTTCGGCGAGGCCGCGCAGCACGGTGACGAAGGAGAGCTGCCCGTCCTCACCGTGCGAGGCGGCGACCGGTGCGCCGACGACCGGTGCGCCGGAGATCCCGGCGACGTCGGCCTCCAGGCGGGAGAGGAACCGGCGGTCCCCGTGGTAGAAGCCCTCGGCGCCCCCGGCGATCCGGCCGTCGGGGCGCGAGGCGCAGAAGCTCGGGGCCGCCACGGAGAGGCGGGCGTCGTGCAGGAAGGGCTGCAGCTCGATCGCTGACATGGTCTCCACATCCTCGTTCCGGGGCTTGACAGTTGCTTCCAAAGGGGCGCAACCTTTCCGTCATTGGAGCGTTCCAAGACATTAACCCCGCTGATGGGGGAGATGGAACCCCCACTTGGAACGCTCCAACTCCTTCTCGTCGATCGAGACCGAGCCCTAGGATCGCCGTCATGCATGCGAACCCATCGCCCAAGCCGAAGACGGGCACCGCCGTGACCCTGGAGATGGTCGCCGCGCGGGCCGGTGTCGGCCGCCAGACGGTATCCAACGCGATCAACGCGCCCGAACTGCTGCGCCCGGAGACGCTGGAGCGGGTCCGGCGCGTGATCGACGAGCTCGGCTACCGGCCGCACCGCGCCGCGCAGGCGCTCAAGTCCAGGGCGAGCAAGCTGATCGGCTACGGCGTCCGGGCCGGCGGCACCGGAGCCGCGACCCCGGTCCTCGACCAGTTCCTGCACTCACTCGCCGAGGCCGCCGACGGGGCCGGCTACCGCGTGGTGGTGTTCGCCGTCACCCCCGGGGACAGCGAACTCACCGGCTACCAACGGTTGTTGGACGAGCACGGCGCGGACGGCTTCGTCCTCAGCGGCACCGAGCGCGGCGATCGCCGCCAGGCATGGCTGCACGAGCACGGCGTCCCCTTCGTCGCCTTCGGCCGCACCTGGTCCGGCAGGGACGTGGGGGACTGGGTCGACGTCGACGGCGCCGCAGGGACCTCGGCCGCCGTCCGGCACCTGGCCGCGCTCGGCCACCGCAAGATCGGCTTCCTCGGCTGGCCCAAGGGCTCCGGCGCCGGCGACGACCGCGCCCGCGGCTGGCAGAGCGCCATGCGTGAGCTGGGCCTGCCCACCCGCGGCCGCCGGACCGAGAGCGTGAACGACCCGGCCGAGGCCGCCGAGGCCGCCGAGAAACTGCTCGCCGCCGGTGCGACCGCCGCCGTGGCCGTGAGCGACACCCTGGCCCTCGGCTGGTACCGGGCCCTGCGCGCCGCCGGCCGCACCCCCGGCCCGGACGCGGCCGTCATCGGCTTCGACGACTCGCCGATCGCCCCCCTGGTGTTTCCCGCGCTCTCCAGCCTCGCCCAGCCGATCGACGCGGTGGGCCGCGCGTGCATGCGGCTCCTGCTCGACCGGCTGAACGGCGGACGCCGCCCCGCCCAGCACGTGTTGCTCGCCCCGGAACTGGTCCTGCGCGAGAGCCTCTGACCACCGGGCGGCCGCCCGAGCCCCATGACTCCCTCCCCGGACCCCCACCCACCCCCGCAAGGAGACCCAGCATGGCCACTTCCCGTACCCTCTCCGCGGCCGCCGTCTGCGCGGCGCTCGCCCTCGGCGCCGTCACCGGCTGCTCCTCCTCGGGCGGCTTCGGCGACAGCTCGGCCAAGCAGTCCTCCGGCGGAAAGCAGAGCCTCACGGTGCTGATCGCCACCTCCGGCGAGGCCGAGACCGCAGCGGTCAAGGCGTCCGCCGCCGGCTGGGCCCAGAAGACCGGCAACACCGTCACCGTGCAGATCGCCAGCGACATCAACCAGCAGCTCGGCCAGGCGTTCGCCGGCGGCAACCCGCCGGACCTCTTCTACGTCAACTCCGACCAGTTCGCGAACTACGCCAAGGGCGGCTCGCTCTACCCGTACGGCGACCAGATCCCCGACGCCTCCGACTTCTCGGAGCAGCTGCGCAAGGCGTTCAGCCGCGACGGCAAGCTGACCTGCCTGCCCAAGGACAGCTCCACCCTCGGCCTGGCGGTCAACACCACGCTCTGGCAGAGAGCCGGGCTCACCGAAGCCGACTACCCGACCACCTGGCAGCAACTGGCCGACGTCGCCGCCAAGCTCACCAAGGACGGCGTGACCGGCCTGGTGACGACCCCCGAGTACCAGCGGCTCGGCGTGTTCATGAAGCAGGCCGGCGGCTGGATCACCAACCCCGAGCAGAGCGCGATGACCGCCGACAGCCCGGCCGACAAGCAGGCTCTGGAGTACGTGCAGTCCCTGCTGAAGGCCGGCAGCGCCAAGTACGTCTCCGAGGTCGACGCCGGCTGGGGCGGCGAGGCGCTCGGCAAGGGCAAGGCCGCGATGACCATCGAGGGCAACTGGCTCAAGGGCGCCATGGCCAAGGACTACCCGAACGTCCCGTACAAGGTGCTCCCGCTGCCCGCCGGCCCGGCCGGCCAGGGCACCCTGGCCTTCAGCAACTGCTGGGGCATCGCCGCGAAGAGCACCCACCAGGCGGCCGGCGTCGACCTCGTCAAGCACCTCACCTCCGCCGACCAGCAGCTGGAGTTCGCCAAGGCGTTCGGGGTCATGCCCTCGCGCACCAGCGCGCTGGCCGCCTACGCTGCGAAGTACCCCGAGTCCAAGGCATGGGTCGACGGCGTCGCCCACGCCCAGTCGCCGGTCACCGTCGCCGGGTTCACCAAGGTGCTCACCCAGTTCAACACCGACCTGCAGTCGCTGCGGACGGGCGACCCGGCGACCGTCCTCGGCAACCTCCAGCGCAACGGCGAGCAGGCCCTCAAGAATGCCAAGTGACAGCACCACTCGCACGAAGCGCCGCCACCTGCGCGAAGGAGCGTGGGGCTGGCTGTTCGCCGGCCCCATGGTCCTGGTCCTCGGCCTCTTCCTGGTCCTGCCGATCGGCATGGCCCTGTGGGTCAGCCTGCTGCACTGGAACGGCCAGTCCAGCCCGTTCAGCGGCAGCGCCGACTTCGTCGGCCTGGACAACTACCGCCGCCTCTTCGCCGACGACGGCCTGGACCGCACCCTCTTCGCCACCTCGCTGCGCAACACGTTCTACTACGTCCTGCTGACCGTGCCGCTGCAGACGGTGCTGGCACTCCTGCTCGCCCTCCTGGTCAACCAGCGGATGCTGCGCGGCCGGGGAGCCCTGCGCACCGTCTTCTACTTCCCGTCCGTCACCAGCACGATCGCCGTCTCGACGGTCTTCCTGTTCCTCTTCCAGGGCAGCGGAGCCGTCAACCGGATGCTCGGCTGGTTCGGCGTCCAAGGGCCCAACTGGTTCGCCGACCCACGCGGCGTGGTCTGGCTGGTCCTCGGCCCGCTCGGCGTCCACCAGCCCGCGCCGGGCGGGGGAGGCCCGCTCGGACTGTCCTGGTCCGAGTGGTTCGCCGGGCCCTCGGTCGCGATGTTCACCCTGATCCTGATGGCCGTGTGGACCACCTCCGGCACCTTCATGCTGATCTTCCTCGCCGCCCTCCAGGACATCCCGCGCGAACTCGAGGAGGCCGCCGCGCTCGACGGCGCCAACCGCCGCCAACTGCTGCGCCACGTCACGCTTCCCGCGCTGCGGCCCGTGCTCTTCCTGGTCCTCACGCTCGGACTGATCTCCACCTGGCAGGTGTTCGACCAGGTCTACGTGATGGGCAAGGGCGCGCCCGGCAACACCACCCTCACACCCGCCTACCTGTCCTACTCGGCCGGCTTCGACAACGCCGACTACGGGCAGGGCGCCGCCATCGCGTTCGTCCTGCTCGGCCTGATCCTGCTGCTGACCGCCCTGCAGCGGTGGGTCCTGCGCGAGCGGGACGGCCGGCCGAAACGGCGATCCCGCAGCCCCCGGAGCTTCGGCAGCCCGAAGGGAGCCCGTCGTGCCCCGCGCTGACAAGCCCGCCCGGGAGCGGGCGGTCCTCGGCCGCTTCCCCGCGCCCCTGCGGTACCTCGGCTACGCGGCCGTGGCCGGGTTCGCCCTGCTCTACCTGCTGCCGTTCCTGCTGCAGCTGGCGAACAGCTTCAAGACCGATCCCGACGCGGCGGCCCACCCGATGACGCTGCTGCCGCAGGGCGGCACGCTGGCCTCGTACCGGCGGCTCGTCGGCCTCGCGGACGGGGTCGAGAACGTCCCGTTCCTGCGCTGGCTGGGCAACAGCGTCCTGGTCACCGTCCTGGTGACGGCCGGCCGAGTGCTGTTCGACTCGATGGCGGGCTACGCGCTCGCCCGGCTCCGCTTCCCCGGACGGCGGCTGCTGTTCGTCTTCGTGCTGACGGTGATGGCCGTCCCGGGCGTCGTGCTGCTCATCCCGAAGTTCCTGGTGCTGAAGAGCTTCGGCATGTTCGACACCTACGGCGGGATGATCCTGCCGCTGCTGGTGGACGCCGCCGGGATCTTCATCATGAAGCAGTTCTTCGAGTCGGTGCCGCGTGAGATCGAGGAGGCGGCGCGGATCGACGGCGCCGGGACGTTCCGGATCTTCTGGTCCGTGGTCCTGCCGATGTCCAGGCCCGCGCTGATCACGCTCACCGTGCTCTCCTTCCAGGGCTCCTGGAACGAGTTCACCCACTTCCTGGTCTCCACCCAGTCCAGTGAGCACGACACCCTCACCACGGGCCTCGCGCACTTCGTCTCCGGTGGCCTCGGCTCCGGAACGCAGTACCCGCTCAAGCTCGCGGCCGCGCTGATCTCCACGGTGCCGGTGGCGGTGCTGTTCTTCTGCTTCCAGCGCCACTTCGTCCGCGGCGCCAACTCGGGCTCGTCCAAGGGCTGAAGCCGTGCCTCTTCCGTCCTGAGGGAGGCCGGTCCGAGTGCGGCCCGCTCATCAAAACCTAAGGATCGCCCTGTCACAATCCGCGTCATCGGCCGCGCGGTTGCCGCAGCCGAATCACTGGCCTGGCACCGGCCGCAGGCCCACGCTGCCCGGAGTGCGACAGCGGACCCCACCGGAAGCGGCGGCCGCCGGCCTGATCCCCCACAGTCAGTTCAACCGTCGATTGGAGGCGGACATCATGGTGTCCCGACGCAATTTCCTCGTCGGATCCGGAGCTGTCATCCTCGGTTCCGCACTTGCCAACAGCACGTTCAGCGGGATCGCCCACGCCGCACCGCAGGGTGGTCCGGCCTGGCTGGAGAAGTCGGTGATGTACCTCCTCTACCCGCAGACCTTCGCCGACTCCGACGGCGACGGCATCGGGGACATCAAGGGCATCATCGGTCGCCTGGACTACCTGAAGTGGCTGGGTGTCAACCTGATCTGGATCCCCCCGATCTATCCCTCGCCCTTCAAGGACGCCGGTTACGACGTGTCCGACTACAAGGCCGTGGCGTCGCGTTACGGCACGCTGAAGGACTTCGAGACCTTGGTGAAAACCGCGCGGGAGAAGGGGATCCGGATCCTGCTGGACTTGGTCGCCGGCCACACCTCGGACCAGCACCCCTGGTTCACCGCCTCGGAGACCGACCTGAAGGACGGCCGTTACATCTGGACCGGCCCGGACCACGCGGACGCCGACGACCTGCCCGGAAACTACGTCCTGCGGGAGGGATCGAAGCGCGGCGCATTCCTGCACAACTACTACGAGAGCCAGCCCGCGCTGAACTACGGCTTCGCGCGGATGGACCCCGAGGAGCCGTGGCGCCAGACCGTCGACGCCGAAGGCCCGATGGCGAACCGTGCCGCACTGCAGGAGATCATGAAGCACTGGCTGGACCTCGGGGTTTCCGGCTTCCGCTGCGACATGGCGTTCTCCCTCGTCAAGGATGACCCCGGCTACGCGGAGACCTCGAAGATCTGGCGAGCAAACCGGAAGTGGCTCGACGCCAACTACCCGGAGGCCATGCTGATCTCCGAATGGGGGTACGCCAAGCAGTCGATCGATGCCGGCTTCCACGCGGACTTCTTCCTCCACAACCTTGGTTCCACCTCCCCGGACCCCACCAAGGGCGGAGCATGGAATTCGCTCTTCCTCAGCGGCAAGGACCCGTACTTCAGCGACTCCGGCAGTGGGTCGGCCAAGATCTTCGTGGACACCTGGACGCAGTGGAGCGGGGACATCCGCCAGCGCGGGGGGTACATCGCCCTGCCCACGGGCAACTTCGACGACGCCAACCGCCTGAACGACGGTAATCGTGGCACCGCCTCCTTGAAGTCGGGCCTGGTCCTCCAGCTGACCTGGCCCACCCTGCCGATGATCTACAACGGCGAGGAGATCGGCATGAAGATGATCAAGGGTCTGCCGAACAAGGAGGGCAGCGACGACGGTGATCCCGACGGGGACCGACAGCGCAATCGCACGCCGATGCAGTGGGACTCCACGGCCAACGCGGGATTCTCCAAAGCCCCCGCCGACAAGCTCTACCTGCCGATCGACAAGGACCCGAAGCGCCCGACGGTGGAAGCGCAGCAGGACGATCCGGACTCGCTGCTGTGTCTCGTGCAGCGGCTGATCAAGCTGCGGAAGTCGGAAACGGCGTTCGATCCGAGCTCGGAACTCCGGGTCCTCTCCACCGGCTATCCGTTCACCTACCTCCGTGGTGACCGCTACCTCGTGGCCGTGAACCCGCGGCGGGACGCGGCCGAGATCGTGGTCGACGACGCGCGGCTCGGTCGCGCCCGGTCGGTGGAGAACGTCGGCACGACGATCGACGGCCCCCGACTGCAGGTCGACGGTTTCGGCTTCGGGATCTTCGACCTGAGCTGAGCCTGGTGCTCGCCCCCGCAGGCTTTCGCGCCAGGCGATACATCGGATGACGTTGCCGACGCGCCGTCCCGGAAGCCGTGCCTCCTCGGAGGCATGGCCACCGGATCTAACCTTTCCCCACCAGCATCTTGACGTTCAGGACCCTTCGCGCCCAGGATTCACCCACGCGCCACATCCGGCCACACATCGGATGTCTCCCTCAGGTGCGGCGGCAGGTGTCACCCCCCGGCACCTGGCAACCGTCCAGCGCAAGGAGCCGCAACATGCCGAACTCCCACCCCCACCGGTCCGGCCGCCCGAGACGGCCGTCCCGACGCATGCTCGCCCTGGCCGCCTCGACCGCCCTCATCGCGGTCGCCCTCACCCCGGCCCTGTCCACGCCGGCGGCGGCCGTGACGCCCTCCGACCCCGCCGCGGTGAACCTCTACGTCGCGACCGACGGTGACGACGACAACGAGGGCACGTCGGAGGCGCAGGCATTCCTGACCCCCGTCCGGGCCCAGACCGCGGCCAGGGAGGCGAGTGCGGCCGGCAGCGCCGTCCACATCTGGGTCCGCGGCGGCACCTACTACCTGGCGGCCACCCTGTCGTTCTCGGCCGCCGACTCCGGGAGCGCGTCGGCCCCGGTCACCTACTCCGCCTACCCGGGCGAGAAGGTCGTCCTCAGCGGTGGCCGCGCGGTGCGGTCGGGCTGGTCGACGTACTCGGGCGACATCAAGGTCGCCGACGTCGGCACCGGCCTGGACATGGACGGGCTGTTCGTGAACGGGAAGAAGCAGATCCTCGCCCGTTACCCGAACTTCGAAGCCGACGCGGAATTCCTCAACGGCACCACCAGCATGTCCACGCTCAACAGCCGCGCACAGAACTGGAAGAACCCCGCCACGGGCTTCGTCCGCGCACTGCACAACGGGCACTGGGGAGGCAACGACTTCCGGATCACCGGCCGCACCTCCTCCGGGCTCCAACTGGAGTGGGTGGGCGACAACAACCGCGGCAGCGGCAAGGACGACAGCACGGTCGTGGCGGAGAACGTCTTCGAGGAGCTCGACGCCCCGGGCGAGTGGTTCTACGACAAGGCGGCCGGGAAGCTGTACTTCCAGCCGCCGGCCGACACCGATCTGAACACCGCCGTGGTCGAGACCGCCGAACTCAACGAGCTGGTGCGGATCGAGGGCGCGTCGGCTTCCCAGCCGGTCCACGACCTCGCCTTCGACGGCTTCACCTACACCGGGACCCATCGCACGCTCTTCAACACGCCCTACGAGGGCCTGCAGTTGGGCGACTGGGCGATCGCCCGGGCCGGAGCGGTCCACGCCAAGAACGCCGAGCGGATCACCGTCTCCAACTCCGCCTTCCAGGAGGTCGGTGGCAACGGCGTCGTCATCGACGGATACAACAAGGGCGACGTGGTCACCCGCAACCGGTTCACCGGCTCGGGCGCCAGCGACGTGCAGGTCGTGGGCTCCCGCAGTGCCGTACGCGATCCCTCCACCTGGGCGTCGATGGTCAACCCGCCCACCGACTCCACCCCTGGCCCCAAGAGCGAGGACTACCCGCGCGACATCACGGTCAGCTACAACAGCATGGCCGACATGGGCCGCTTCGAGAAGCAGAGCGCCGGCGTCAACATCTCCATGAGCAGCCGGGTCACCGTCTCCCACAACACGGTCCACGGCAGCCCGCGCTCGGGCGTGAACGTCAACGACGGCACCTGGGGCGGCCACCTCATCGAGTACAACGACATCTTCGACTGCGTGAAGGAGACCTCGGACCACGGGCCGATCAACGCCTGGGGCCGCGACCGCTTCTGGCCCGTCGCCGGCCCCAACCTCAATCCGGACGCCGACTCCGACGCGTACCAGAAGAAGATCTCCCAGCTCGACGTCGTCGAGCCGATCACCATCAGCAACAACAGGATCTGGCACAACAGCGAGTGGGCCGTCGACCTCGACGACGGCTCCACCAACTACGTCCTCAAGAACAACCTGCTGCTGAACGCCGGCATCAAGCTCCGGGACGGCTTCAACCGCACCGTCACCAACAACATCCTGGTCAACGGCACCATCTACGAGCAGATCACCCACCGCAACGTCGGTGACACGATCAAGAACAACATCACCCTCTCCGGCAAGGCGTACGACAACTACCAGAGCGACCCGGCCACTGCGAAGTACACCGCCGACAACAACCTGTTCTGGAACAACGGCCAGCCGGTCAGCGGCCTCGGCGGTACCTGGGAGTCCAACGGCCTGGACAAGAACTCCAGGACCGCCGACCCGCTCTTCGCGCAAGGCTCGCCCTGGACCGACCCCGCGATGAAGGACTACACCGTCGCCGCCGGATCGCCGGCACTGGCGCTCGGCTTCACCAACTTCCCGATGGACCGGTTCGGCACCGGCAACGCCGGCGAGGCCACCCCGCCCGCCGTCACCTTGCCCACCTCGCCCGTCGTGCCGAGCATCAAGGACCAGAAGGAGCTGTTCCTGGGCGCCACCGCCAAGGACATCGGCGGCAACGCGGACCAGTCCGCCACCGGCCTCCCGGACCAGAACGGCTTCCTCCTGACCGCCGTGCCCACCGACTCGCCCGCCTACACCCAGGGCCTGCGCGCCAACGACGTGGTCCGCAGGATCAACGACATCACGGTCACCGACCGCAACAGCTTCTGGACGGTCTACAACAAGGTCGCCCCCGGGAGCACGGCCGCCCTCGACGTGTGGCGCGGCCAGCAGGGCGGAACCGCTGTGACGGTGACCAAGCCGGTCACCGCCCAGACCTACAACGACACCGCCGGGGTGACCTACTCCGGTGCCGGCTGGAGCTGGCACTACGCGGCCATCGGCGGAGCCAACTCCCTGATGGACGACATCTGGGCCACCACCACGATCGGTCACTCCTTCAGCTACACCTTCAACGGCACCGGTGTCGAGTTCATCACCGAGACCAACACCGACGAGGGCCAGATCGAGATCTCGATCGACGGCGTCGTCCAGAAGACCGTCGACGCCTACAGCGACAGCCGCAAGTACCAGCAGACCGTCTACTCCACGAGCGGCCTGGCCCCGGGCGAGCACACGATCACCGGGGTGATGAAGACCGGCCAGTACATGATCGTCGACGGGTTCAGGGTCTCCTAGACCCTCTGGAGCTCCTGGACCCTCTGGAGCTCCTGGACGCTCGACGGACGGCGCACCTCAGCTCCGTCGGTGCCACCGCGGCGGTGGTGGCACCGACGGTGAGGTGACGCCGTATTCGTGCGCCTCATGTGCGGGGCGGGGCCGCGGATCAGCCGAGGGCCGAGCCCGCCGCGCCCAGGGTGCCGCGCAGCCACTGCTCGACGCCGCCGATGTGGACCGTCGTCCACGCCTGTGCGAGGTCGGGGCGACGTGCCGCGATGGCGTCGACGATCGCCTGGTGCTGCTGGCGGGTGCGTTCGACAGCGCCCTCCTCCGTCAGGCCCCGCCAGATCCGGGCCCGCGCGGTCGGCCCGGACAGGCCGTCGACCAGCGAGCCGAGCACCGCGTTCCCCGAGCCGGCCGCGAGCCTGCGGTGGAACTCCAGGTCGTTCTCGATCAGCTCGTCGAGCGAGGGGTCGTCGCTCAGGCCCGCCAGTACGGCGCCGAGTTCGGCGATGTCCTCGTCCGACATCGCGCGCGCGGCCATCGCCGCGGCCGCCGGCTCCAGGATGCGGCGGACCTCCAGGAAGTCCAGCACCGTGTCGTCCTGGTGGAAGTCGACGACGAATCCCAGGGCGTCGAGGAGCAGATCGGGGGCCAGGCTCGTGACGTACGTGCCGTCGCCCTGGCGGACGTCGAGGACCCGGATGAGGGAGAGCGCCTTGACAGCCTCCCGGAGGGAGTTGCGGGAGAGCCCGAGCCGGTCGGCGAGGTCGGCCTCCTTCGGGAGCCTCGATCCCGGGCTCAGCTCTCCGCTGACGATCATGGCCTTGATCTTCTCGATCGCCTCGTCGGTGACTGGCACTTCTTCGCCCCTCCAGAATGGTCCGATGTCTAAAGAATAGACCCGCCCCGTTCGACGGGGCGGGTCGGTGGCTGCTCAGAGGGCGTAGACGCGGACCGCGTTGTCGTGGAACACCGCCGACTTCTCGGCGGCGGTCAGCCCGTCCGTGAGGCTGTCGGCGATCCGCAGGACCTCCTGGTAGCCGGCCTCCAGGGTGCACACCGGCCAGTCCGAGCCGAAGAGGAGCCGCTGCGGGCCGAAGGCGTCCAGGGCGGCATCGGCGTACGGCTTCAGGTCCTCGGTCCGCCAGCGCCCAGGGGCCGCCTCGGTGACCAGGCCGGAGAGCTTGCAGACGGTGTTCGGCAGGGCGGCGAGGCGGTGCAGGTCCTCGGCCCAGGGGGCGACCTCGCCGGTGGCGATCGGAGGTTTGCCGAGATGGTCGAGGACGAACGTCAGACCGGTCAGGCCGGCGGCGGCGAGCGTGGCGGCCTGCAACTGGTGCGGTTTGAGCACGAGGTCGTAGGCGAGCCCGGCGGCGGCGACGGCGAGCAGGCCGCGGCGCACGTCCGGGCGCAGCAGCCAGTGCGGGTCGGGCTCCTCCTGGACCTGATGGCGGATGCCCACGAGCCTGTCGCCGCCCGGGAGTTCACGCAGCTCGAGGATGGCGTCGGCGACGTTCGGGGCGGTGAGGTCGGTCCAGCCGACGACCCCGGCGACCAGGGTGCTGCCTGCGGCGAGGGCCAGCAGCTCGGGGGTCTCCTCGGGGACACAGATGGTCTGGACGACGACGGTGCCGACCACGCCGGCCGCGCGGGCCTCGGCGGTGAGCTCGTCCGCGGTGAAGGAACGGGCCAGCGGAGCGAGGGCCCCGCCGGTGATCCAGGGCTGCGGGCGCGCCGCCAGGTCCCAGACGTGGTGGTGCGCGTCGATGATCCGCGGGGGCGTCACAGCTCCCACACCACCGGCAGCCCGGCCGCGCCACCGGCGGCCGAGTAGTCGTGGACGACGTCGAGGAGCTCGGCCATGCGCGCTTGCCAGGCGATGTTGACCGGCAGGTTCTCCAGCTCGGCGAGCAGGCGGGCGTAGTCCTCGCACTCCAGGACGTGGAACAGCTCGGAGCCGCTGCGCCAGATCGTCCACTCGCGTACGCCTGCGGCCTTGATGGCGTCGGTGAGTTCGGCGGGCACCTCGCGGTGCGCGGCCTCGTACTCCTCGATCCGGTCCTCGCGGACGCGGGTGTGCAGGGCGATCCTCATGGCTGCTCCGGCGTGGGGAGGTCGACGACGATGACGTCGAGGGTGCGGGGGCCGTGGACTCCCTCGACCCGGTCGAGTTCGATGTCGCTGGTGGCGGACGGTCCCGAGACGAACGTCAGGGGGAGGGTGGGGTCGAGGCGCGCGAGGGCGTCGGGGACGTCCTCGGCGATCTGCTCGGCGCGGACGACGCACAGGTGGTAGTCGGGGACGAGGCTGAGGGCCCGGCGGCCCTGGCCCGGGCCGGTGTCCAGGACGATGGTGCCGGTGACGGCGATGCCGACGGAGGCCAGGGTGATCGCGCCGTCCAGTGCGTCGAGGTCGGGGACGTCGAGCGGTTCCGGGTGCCACTCCCAGCCGCCGGTCGGCAGCATCTCGAGGGGGAAGCCGTCGGGCAGCGCGAGCCGCGTGGCCCCGCGTGCGGTGAGGGCGGCGGCGATGGCGGCGGGCAGCCCGGCGGGGTCGGTCCGGGTGACGGTGGCGCGGTAGTCGGCGACCCGCTCGGCGAACAGGGCCACGGCGTCCTGACCGGGCTCGACGTGGCTGCGACGGTAGTTCCGTGGGACGGGCACGTCGTTCGGGAGCTCGTCGGCCGGGACGTCGGCGAGGGCGGCGCGGATGCGGGCGAGGACGGCGGCGCGGCTGCTCATCGGTCACCTTCCCTGTTCTTGCGCCACCAGGTGCGGAAGGACTCGGCGGGCGGCGCGGGGGTGTCGCGGGTGTCGGACCAGCCGCTCAGCGGGCCGGGCAGTCGGCGGATGCGGCCGCGCCGGGCGAGCGCGCGCCCGCCGAGCGAGCCGGCCTTCTGGGCGGCGGTGAACAGCGCGGGGGAGTCGAGGACGGTGGTGGCGGCCTTCATCGCCAGAGCCTCGACGGTGGGCAGGTGTCGTCCGGCCCGTTTGGCCTCGACGGCTTCGGCCCGCAGGTGGGCCAGCAGCTCAGGGATGTTGATCTTCACCGGGCAGGCGTCGTAGCAGGCCCCGCACAGGGTGGAGGCGAAGGGCAGCGAGGCCGCCTTCTCGACGCCGACCAGTTGCGGGGTGAGGACGGCGCCGATGGGCCCGGGGTAGACGGAGCCGTAGGCGTGGCCGCCGGTGCGCTCGAAGACGGGGCAGACGTTGAGGCAGGCGGAGCAGCGGATGCAGGCGAGGGCCTGGCGGCCGAGGGTGTCGGCGAGGGTGTCGGCGCGGCCGTTGTCGAGCAGGACGAGGTGGAACTCCTGCGGCCCGTCGCCCTCGGTCACCCCGGTCCAGGTGGACGTGTAGGGGTTCATCCGCTCGCCGGTGGAGGAGCGGGGGAGCAGCTGGAGGAACACCTCCAGGTCGTCCCAGGTGGGGACGACCTTCTCGATGCCCATGACGGTGATGAGGGTCTCGGGCAGGGTCAGGCACATCCGGCCGTTGCCCTCGGACTCGACCACCATGACCGTGCCGGTGTCGGCGACGGCGAAGTTGGCGCCGGAGACGGCGACCTTCGCGCTGAGGAACTTGTCGCGCAGGTGGCGGCGGGCCGCTTCGGCGAGCGCCTTGGGGTCGTCGGTGAGGCCGTCGGGTGCGGGGAGGCCCCAGTTGCCCATCTCGGCGGCGAACAGGTCGCGGATCTCGCTGCGGTTCTTGTGGATCGCGGGCACGAGGATATGGGAGGGCCGGTCGTCGCCCAACTGCACGATCAGTTCGGCGAGATCGGTCTCGTAGGCGGTGATCCCGGCTTCGGCCAGGTGCTCGTTGAGGCCGATCTCCTGGGTGGCCATGGACTTGACCTTCACGACCTCCTTCTCCCCGGTGGCCCGCACCAGCGCGGTGACGATCCGGTTGGCCTCGGCGGCGTCGGAGGCCCAGTGCACGGTGCCGCCCGCCGCCGTGACGGAGCTCTCCAACTGCAGCAGGTACCAGTCGAGATGACGCGAGGTCCGGCGCTTGACCGCTTCGGCGGCGGTGCGCAGCTCCTCCCAGTCGTCCAGCTCCGAGGCGACGGCGAGGCGCTTGTCGCGGATGGTGCCGGTGGCCCGCTTCAGGTTGGCGCGCAGCTGGGTGTTCCCGAGTGCGCTGCGGGCCGCGTCGGGAAAGGCGGGGGAGCCGAGCCACACGACGCCCCGGTCGGTCGGGTTGCTCATCGCGGAGCTCCTTCGGTGCTGGCGAGGATCTCGGCCAGGTGCATGGTGCGCACCGTACTGCCTTGGCGGGAGAGTCCGCCGCCGATGTGCATCAGGCAGGAGTTGTCGGCCGCGCACAGGACTTCGGCGCCGGTCTCCAGGACGTCTGTGGCCTTGTCGGCGAGCATCGCGCCGGAGGTCGCGGCGTTCTTGAGGGCGAAGGTGCCGCCGAAGCCGCAGCAGGAGTCGGCGGCCGGGAGGTCGACCAGGTCGAGGCCCTCGACGGCGCGCAGCAGCCGCTGCGGCCGGTCGCCGAGGCGCAGTCCGCGCAGCGAGTGGCAGGTGGGGTGGTAGGTGACGCGGTGCGGGAAGCGGGCGCCGACGTCCTCGAGGCCGAGGACGTCGGTGAGGAACTCGGTGAACTCGTGCACCTTGGGGGTCAGTTCCGCGACCTGCCGTTGGAGGACCCCGTGGCCGTACTGCTCGGCGAGCACCGGGTGGTTCTCCCGGATCATGCCGGCGCAGGAGGCGGACGGGGTGACGACGGCGTCGTAGCCGGCGAAGGTCCGGGCGAAGCGGGCGACCAGGGGCATGGCGTCCGGGCGGTAGCCGGTGTTGAAGTGCATCTGCCCGCAGCAGGTCTGCTCCTGGGGGAACTCCACGGTGTGGCCGAGCCGTTCGAGGACGGTCACCACGGCGCGGCCGGTGTCGGGGAACATGGTGTCGGCCATGCAGGTGATGAACAGGGCGACGCGCATCAGCTCGCCTCCCAGGGGGTCGGGACCTCGAGGGGGATCAGCCCCTGCTCCTTGAGGTCGGCCCAGAGGGCGTCCGGGACGCGGTGGTCGAGCATGGCGGCGGCGTCCCGGACCTCGGCGGCGCTGCGGGTGCCGACCAGCACGCTCGCCACGGCGGGGTGCCCGAACGGGAAGCGCAGGGCGGCGGCGCGCAGCGGCACCCCGTGCTCCTCGCAGACGGCCTTGAGGTCCAGGGCGCGGGTGAGCAGTTCCTCGGGCGCGGCGGCGTAGTCGAAGGTGGCGCCGGGGCGCGGGTCGGCGAGCAGACCGGAGTTGAAGACCCCGCCGACCACGACGGCGACCTTGCGTTCCTCGGCCAGCGGCAGCAGTTCGGCGAGCCCGCGCTGGTCGAGCAGGCTGTAGCGGCCCGCCAGCAGGACGGCGTCGAGGTCGGTGTCGCGGACGAAGCGGGCGGGCAGCTCGGCCTGGTTCATGCCGATGCCGATCGCCCCGACGACCCCCTCCGCCCGCAGGCGTTCCAGCTCGGGGTACGCCTCCTCGAGGGCCTGCTCCGCGTGGTCGTCGGGATCGTGGAGGTAGGCGATGTCGATGCGGTCCAGGCCCAGCCGCCCAAGGCTGTCCTCGATCGAGCGGCGCACGCCTTCGGCGCTGAAGTCCCAGCGGCGCCGGTGGGTGGCGGGGACGGCGAAGCCGTCGGCGAGGTCGTCGGCGAGGTCGTCGGCGAGGTCGTCCCCGAAGGTGGGGACGGGGTCGAGGAGGCGGCCGACCTTGGTGGACAGGACGTACTCGTCCCTGGGGCGATGGCGCAGGGCCTGTCCGAGCCGGCGCTCGGACAGGCCCAGGCCGTAGTGCGGGGCGGTGTCGAAGTACCGCACACCGCAGTCCCAGGCCGCGTCGAGGGCCTCGGCGGCCTGCTCGTCGCTCAACGGGGTGAACAGGTTGCCGATGCCCGCCGCGCCGAAGGCGAACTCGCTGACCCGGAGCGGGCCGCGTCCGAGCCTGTTCCGGCGCAGGGTCATGGCGTCGGCTCCGGTCGCAGGCGCAGCCCCGCCATGCCGCCGTCGACCGCCAGGGCGGTGCCGGTGGTGCTGCCGGCTGCGGGGGAGGCCAGGTAGGCGATGGCGGCGGCGACCTCCGCGGCGGCGACCAGGCGGCCGGTGGGCTGGCGGGCGTTGAGCGCGGCGCGCTCGGCGGCCGGGTCGTCGGCGGCGTCGAGCAGCCGTCCGACCCAGGGGGTGTCCACGGTGCCGGGGTTGACGCAGTTGACGCGGATGCCCTCGCGGACGTGGTCGGCGGCCATGGCCAGGGTGAGGGAGAGGACGGCGCCCTTGCTGGCGGAGTAGAGCGCGCGCTGCGGCAGGCCGGCGGTGGCGGCGATGGAGCAGGTGTTGACCACCGAGGCGTGGGCGGAGCGCCGCAGGTACGGGAGGGCGGCGCGGGTGGTGCGGACGATGCCGAGGACGTTGACGTCCAGGACGCGGTGCCACTGCTCGTCCGGGTTGTCCTCGACCGTCCCGGCGGCCCCGATACCGGCGTTGTTGACGAGGATGTCGATCCCGCCGAGCGCCTCGGCCGCCCTCTGAACGGCCGCGCGGACGGACAGGTCGTCGGCGACGTCGGCGGCGAAGCCGTGCAGCGGCGCGTGTGCGCCCTTGGGGTCGAGGTCGAGGACGGCGACCTCCGCTCCGCGCTCGCTGAGCAACTGGGCGGTGGCGAGCCCGATTCCGGAGGCGCCGCCGGTGACCAGGGCGGTGAGCCCGTCGAGGTCGGTCGTCATGCGTCCTCCTCCGTGCCGGAGCCGGCCAGGTCGGCCGCCCAGAACGTTCCGTCGGGGTAGATGTAGGTGTCGATGGTGCTCTGGTGCATGGCGGCGGAGAAGCCGGGCGCGGTGGGGGCACGGTAGTGGCCGTCGGTGATCACCACCGGGTCGAGGAAGTGCTCGTGGAGGTGGTCGACGAACTCGATGACGCGGTCCTCGGTGGTGCCGGTGAGGGCGACGTAGTCGAACATGGACAGGTGCTGGACGAGTTCGCACAGGCCCACGCCGCCGGCGTGCGGGCAGACCGGGACGCCGAACTTGGCGGCGAGCAGCAGGATGGCGAGGTTCTCGTTGACGCCGGCGACCCGGGCGGAGTCGAGCTGGAGGATGTCGATGGCGTCGGCCTGGAGCAGCTGCTTGAAGACGATGCGGTTCTGGACGTGTTCGCCGGTGGCGACCTTCACGGGGCTGACCCCGCGCCGGATCGTGGCGTGTCCGAGCACGTCGTCGGGGCTGGTGGGTTCCTCGATCCAGTACGGGTCGAACTCCGAGAGCGCCGTGGTCCATTCGACGGCCTCGGCGACGTTCCAGCGCTGGTTGGCGTCGATGGCCATCCGGATGTCGGGCCCGACGGCTGCGCGGGCGGCCCGGCAGCGGCGGATGTCGTCGGCGAGGTCGGCGCCGACCTTGAGCTTGATCTGGGTGAAGCCGTCGGCGACGGCCTCGCGGGCGAGGCGGGTGAGCTTCTCGTCGGAGTAGCCGAGCCAGCCGGGGGAGGTGGTGTAGGCGGGGTAGCCCCGGCGCAGGAGTTCGGCGGCGCGCCCGGTGGCGCCCTGCTTGCCCTTGGTCAGCAGGTCGAGGGCTTCGTCGGGCGTCAGCGCGTCGGCGATGTAGCGGAAGTCGATCTGGGAGACGAGCCAGGCGGGGTCGGCGTCGGCGAGCAGCTGCCACAGCGGCTTGCCCTCCTGCTTGGCGGCGAGGTCCCAGACGGCGTTGACGACGGCGCCGACGGCCATGTGCATCACGCCCTTCTCCGGGCCCAGCCAGCGCAGTTGGCTGTCGCCGATCAGGTCACGGTACAGCGAGCCGGGGTCGGCGCACAGCTCGGCGACCGTACGTCCGACGACGTGGTCGCGCAGCGCGTCGATGGCGGCGACCTGGACGTCGTTGCCGCGCCCGATGGTGAAGGTGAAGCCGTGGCCCTCGTGACCGCGCTCGCGTCCGTCCTGGGAGGTCCGCAGGACGACGTAGGCGGCGGAGTAGTCGGGGTCGGGGTTCATCGCGTCGGACCCGTCCAGCTCCCGCGAGGTCGGGAAGCGGACGTCGTAGGTGTCGACGGCGGTGATGCGTGCTGCGGTTGCGGACAAGGGGGTGCCTCTCACGCGTTGCGGAAGGTCTGGCGCTGGGTGCCGAGGCCGTCGATGGACAGCTCGACGGTGTCTCCGTCGCGCAGGTAGGGGTTGCCGGGCAGTCCCAGGGCCACACCGGCCGGGGTGCCGGTGTTGATGACGTCGCCGGGGCGCAGCACCATGTACTGGCTCAGGTACCGGACGAGGTACGCGACGTCGAAGACCATGTTCTTGGTGTGGCCGCTCTGGCGGGTCTCGCTGTTGACGGCAAGGCGCAGGGCGAGGTCCTGCGGGTCGCCCGCCTCGTCCGGGGTGACCAGCCAGGGGCCCAGCGGGTTGAAGCTCTCGCAGGACTTGCCCAGGTCCCACTGGCCGGAGAACTCCAGCTGGAACTCCCGCTCGGAGACGTCGTTGCTGATCGCGTAGCCCGCGACGCACTCCCGCGCCGCCTCCGCGTCGGCGAGGTAGCGGGCCTCGCGGCCGATGACGACGGCGAGTTCCACCTCCCAGTCGGTCTTCACCGACCCGCGGGGGATCAGCACCTGGTCGTACGGGCCCACCACGGTGGACGGGTCCTTCATGAAGACCACCGGGCGCTCGGGGACGGCGGCCCCGGTCTCCTCGGCGTGGTCGCGGTAGTTGAGGCCGATGCAGACCACCTTGCCCGGGCGGGCGACGGGAGGGCCGATCCGCTGGTCGGCCGGGTCGATGGTCGGCAGGGTGCCCGCGGCCAGTGCGTCCCGGACCCGGTCGATCCCGTCCGAGGCGAGGAAGGGCCCGTCGATGTCGGCGGTCAGGCCCGAGAGGGAGTAGGTGCACCCGTCCTCGCCGAGGACGGCCGGGATTTCCGCCCCCGGAGCCCCCATACGCAGTAGCTTCATGCGGTGTCTCCTGTCGTAGTTCCGGAGGTCGTGGCCCTCCGCCGGCAACACATCGGATGATTCTGCCGTGCCCTGACCATACGAGCCAGGGCACTTCATCGCAAGAAGTCATCGGATGTCTTGGGACATCTTTGGATCTCTGCCGTCCTCGCTCGGTGGATCGCCTTGTTGCGTGTACGGGTCGGAACGAGGCGTAACACTTCTTGACAATGCAGGTTGGACACCTGGATGTTACGAATGGGAATCATCCGAGGTCTTCTCTTGTCAGCCTGATGGCGCCCTCGTAAAGTCCTCACTACCGCAATCCATCCGATGACTGCGGAGGCGTGATCCGTTCCCCCGTCGCGGGCCCGCCGGACCGGGGAATCGGCCTCCCTCCCGGATGAGGGCCGGGAGGGAGGCCGATTCCCCCCTCACTCTGCTCCCTCTGCTCCGCCACCCCGCGGGGACGAGCCGCTCGGCTCCCCCGCGCCGGACCGAACCGCTTCCCGCCAGTCCCGAGGAAGCCGGCATCCCAGCCAAGGAGATCAGCACCATGAAGCCTCGCTCCTCCAGAATCGCGGCCACCGCCGCCGCCGTGGTCGTCCTGGCGGGGGCCGCCACGGCCTGCAACCGTGGCAGCGACTCGGCCTCCTCGTCCTCCTCCGGTGGCGGAAAGGCGGCGATCGGCATCGACCTGCCCCGTGCGGACTCCGACTTCTGGAACTCCTACGCGCAGTACGTCAAGAAGGACGCCTCCTCCCAGGGCCTGAACACCCTGCCGGTCAGCAACTCGCAGAACGACGTGACCAAGCTGGTCGCCAACGTCCAGGTCTTCCAGAACACCGGGGCCAAGGCCGTGGTCATGGCCCCCCAGGACACCGGTGCCATCGCCTCCACCCTCGAACAGCTCTCCGGCAAGAAGATCCCGGTGGTCAGCGTCGACACCCGCCCCGACAAGGGCAACGTCTACATGGTCGTCCGCGCCGACAACAAGGCGTACGGCACCAAGGCGTGCGAGTTCCTCGGCAAGCAGCTCGGCGGCAAGGGCAAGGTCGCCGAACTCCAGGGCGCGCTGAGCTCCATCAACGGCCGCGACCGCTCCGAGGCGTTCGCTGCCTGCATGAAGGAGAAGTTCCCCGACATCCAGGTGATCGAGCTGGCCACGGAGTGGAAGGGGGACGTCGCCTCCGCGAAGCTCCAGTCCACGCTGGCCGCCAACGCCGACCTGGGCGGCATCTACATGCAGGCCGGCGGCGTCTTCCTCCAGCCCACCATCGCCCTGCTCCAGCAGAAGGGCCTGCTCAAGCCGGCTGGCCAGCCGGGCCACATCGCCATCGTCTCCAACGACGGCATCCCGCAGGAGTTCGACGCGATCCGCAAGGGCGACATCGACGCCACCATCTCCCAGCCCGCCGACCTGTACGCCAAGTACGCGCTCTTCTACGCGCAGGCCGGCGCCGAGGGCAAGACGTTCCAGCCCGGCGCCACCGACCACCAGTCCACGATCATCCAGCTGCCCAACGGCCTGGAGGACCAGCTGCCCGCGCCGCTGGTCACCAAGGACAACGTCGACGACAAGAGCCTCTGGGGCAACAACGTCAGCAAGTAGTCCCCAGAGCCGTGAGTGGCGGCAGGCTGCTCGCCGCCACTCACGGAACCCCCAGCGGAAAGGACATCCCCATGGCGGACCCCAGCCCCGTCCGGGGCCCGGTCGTCGAGGCCGACGGGATCAGCAAGCGCTTCGGCGCCACCGTCGCCCTGAGCGCCGCGCGCATCTCGGTCGAGCCCGGTGAGTCGCACGCCCTCGTGGGCCGCAACGGCGCGGGCAAGTCCACGCTCGTCTCGATCCTCACCGGACTGCAGACGCCCGACACCGGCTCCCTGCGCTTCGACGGCGAACCGGCACCGGCTCCCGGTGACACCGACGCCTGGCGCTCGAGGGTCGCCTGCGTCTACCAGCGCTCCACGATCATCCCCGCGCTCAGCGTGGCAGAGAATCTCTTCCTCGACCGGCAGAGCGCGGGCGCGCTGCGCCCGATCAGCTGGAAGCAACTGCGCCACCGAGCCGCAGAGTTGCTCGCCGAGTACGGCGTCGACGTCGACCCCACCGCGCGCGCCGAGGACCTCACCGTCGAGCAGCGCCAGTTCGTGGAGATCGCCCGGGCGCTGTCCTTCGGCGCCCGGTTCATCATCCTGGACGAGCCCACCGCCAAGCTCGACGCACGCGGCATCGAGAAGCTCTTCGAGAAGCTGCGCTCACTGCAGGAACAGGGTGTCGCCTTCCTGTTCATCTCGCACCACCTGCAGGAGGTCTACGAGCTCTGCACCACCGTGACGGTCTACCGCGACGCCCGGCACATCGTCACCGCCCCGGTCGTCAGGCTGGACCAGCAGGCGCTGGTGGAGGCGATGACCGGCGAGAGGGCGGGTGGCGCCGAGCCCGCGTGGTCGGTGAAGGGGAGAGCACGATCGGACGGCGACCCGCTGCTGGACGTCTCCGGTCTCACCCTGGCCGGCGTCTACGAGGACTTCTCCCTGACCGCGCGCCCCGGAGAGGTCGTGGGGCTCGCCGGGGCGGCCGCGAGCGGCAACGTGCAGCTCGGCGAGACCCTCGCCGGCCTGCACAGGCCCGGCAGCGGCACGGTCACCGTCGCAGGGCGTCCGGTCCGGACCGGACGGGTCCACGCCGCCCTCGCGGCCGGGATCGGGTTCGTCCCCGAGGACCGCCACGTCCAGGGCCTGGTGCCCCAGCGCAGTGTCGCCGAGAACGCGACCCTCACCGTCACCGACCAGCTCGGCCCCTACGGCACCGTGCTGCCCTCCCGTACCCGGGCGTTCGCCGAGCGGATGATCAAGGACCTGGACATCAAGACACCCGGGGCCTCCGCCCCGGTGTCGGCCCTGTCCGGCGGCAACCAGCAGAAGGTCGTCATCGCCCGGGCACTGGCCACCGCACCGCATGTCCTGGTCGCGATCCGCCCGACCAACGGCGTGGACATCAAGTCCAAGGAATCCCTGCTCGGCACCGTCCGCCAGGTCGCCGACGACGGCAAGGCCGCCCTGATCGTCTCCGACGAACTCGACGACCTGCGGGTCTGCGACCGCGTGCTGGCCATGTTCCACGGCCGCGTCGTCGCCGAGTTCGAGCACGGCTGGAACGACGAACAACTGGTCGCGGCCATGGAGGGCATGACCGGCCCGACCGATACGAAGGAACCCCATGACTCCCACCACTGAGGTCCCCGCCGCGGCGGTCGCCGCCCCCGCCGGGCGCCGCTTCGACCTCGCCCGCTACCGCGACCTGTCGCTCGTCCCGGTCCTGCTGGTCCTGGGCGTGATCGGATTCATCGTCTCCCCGGCCTTCCTGACCTCGGACAACCTCCTCGGCGTCGGCCAGCAGGCCACCGAACTGAGCCTGCTCGTCCTCGCCGAGGCGCTCATCCTCATCGCCGGCCGGATGGACCTGTCCCTCGAATCCACCATCGGCGTCGCCCCCGTGATCGCCGTCTGGCTCGTCCTGCCCGACCACGGCGCCCGCTTCAACGGCCTCGGCCTCTTCCCGGAGTGGAGCGCCATCCCGCTGTGCCTGCTGGTCGGCGCCCTCATCGGCGCGATCAACGGCTTCCTCATCCTCAAGCTGCGCCTCAACGGCTTCATCGTCACCCTCGGCGCGCTCACCCTGCTGCGCGGCCTCCAAGTCGCCGTCTCCCAGGGCCAGTCCATCGTCAACGTGCCCGACTCCTTCCGCTACCTCGGCAGCGCGAGCTGGCTCGGCGTCCCGGCCGCGATCTGGATCTGCGCCCTGCTGTTCCTGGCCGGCGGCAGCGCCCTCGCCTGGCTGCGGCACGGCCGCGCCCTCTACGCGATCGGCGGCAACGCGGAGGCCGCCCGGGCGGCCGGTATCCGCGTCGACCGGATCGTCTGGGCCGTACTGATCCTCGGCGGACTGCTCGCCGCCTTCGCCGGCATCCTCTACACCGGCCACTACGGCTCGATCTCTGCCGACCAGGGCAACGGCTGGATCTTCCAGGTCTTCGCCGCCACCGTCATCGGCGGCGTCAGCCTCAACGGCGGCCGGGGCACGCTCTTCGGCGCCCTCACCGGTGTCCTCACCCTCCAGCTCGTGGTCAACGTCATGACCCTCGCCGGAGTGCCACCCCTGTGGAACCAGTTCCTCAACGGCGCGATCATCATCATCGCGCTGATCATCTCCCGCTACGCCTCGGGAGAGAAGCAGGAGTGACCGGTACCACCACCTGAAGCCGCCGGAGCGGCGCCACCAGTCCGTCGGGGAACCTGGTCGCGCTGCTCCGGCCCTTTTCGCTCCCCGGCCCCGGCCTGCCCGCTTCGGTGGCGGGCCGGGGCCTCGGACCTCCGCCGTCTCCGCCACCCGGTGCGAGAACCCCACCCGAAGGACGGTCTGACGAATGAAGAGACGAAAGGCCCGGAGAACCTGCCTGTGCGGCGCCGCGGTCCTGCTCACCGGATGCCTCAGCGCGTGCGGCGGCAGTGCCGAGCCGAACGGAGCACCGCCGCGGATAGGCATCGACACCCCCAGCACCGATTCCGACTTCTGGAAGGCGTACGCCAGGTACGTCCGGCTGGAGAGCGAGAGCCTGGGGCTGAACATGCTGCCGCCGACGGCCTCGAACGGCGACGAGGCGACGTTCACCGCCAACATCCAGGCGTTGGCCGCCCAACACCCCAAGGCCATCGTCATGGCGCCGCAGAACACCAGAGCCCTGCAGCCGCTGCTCGACAGCCTCAACGGCCAGAAGATCCGTGCGGTCAGCGTCGACACCGAGCCGGAGGGCGGCGAGGTGTACATGGTCGTCCGCGCCGACAACCGCTCCTACGGCTCCAAGGCATGCGAGTTCCTCGGCCAGCAGCTGCACGGGAAGGGCAGGGTCGCCGAGCTCCAGGGCTCCCTCGCCTCGATCAACGGCTACGAGCGCTCGAACGGCTTCGCCGCCTGCATGAAGCGGAACTTCCCGGGGATCGAGGTCATCGAGCTGGCCACCGAGTGGAAGGGGGACGTCGCCTCCGCGAAGCTCCGGTCCACGCTGGCCGCCCACCCGGACCTGGGCGGCATCTACCTGCAGGCCGGCGGTGTCTTCCTCCAGCCCACCATCGCCCTGCTGCAGCAGAAGGGCCTGCTCAAGCCCGCCGGGCAGAGCGGCCACATCGCCATCGTCTCCAACGACGGCATCCCCGCCGAGCTCGACGCCATCCGCAAGGGCCAGATCGACGCGACCGTCTCCCAGCCCGCCGACCTGTACGCCAAGTACGCGCTCTTCTACGCGAAGGCCGCCGCCGAGGGCAGGTACTTCCAGCCCGGCCCCACCGACCACCAGTCCACCATCAAGCTCCTGGCCAACGGCCTGGAGGACGAGCTCCCCGCCCCCCTGGTCACCAAGGACAACGTCGACGACAGGACCCTGTGGGGCAACAGCCACGGCTGACCGGGGCCCGGGGCAGGTGGGGGGAGGGGCCGTCCGCGAGGACGACCCCTCCATCGATCAGGCCGATTCGGCCGGATCAGTGACGACGGTGCCGCACCTGGCGGCGGCGGCGCAGGACGAGCACCGCACCTCCGCCGAGGAGGGCGGTGCCGATCAGCGTCGGGACCATGACGCTGCTGCCGCCGGTGGCGGCGAGCTGCGGGCCCTTGGCGGCGGGCGACGCCGACTGGTCGGAAGCCTTGACCGGCGACTTGGCCAAGGCCAGGTCCTCGGTCGTGTCACCGGGGTGGGAGTGGCTCGCGCTCGGCGTCGTACGGGGGGCGGTGGTGGCCGGCTTGGGAGCGGCGTCCGCGCCCTTGCTCGCGCCGGGCGTGGCGCTCGCGGTGCCGGACTGGGCGCCTTGGAAGGCGAGGTCGACGGTGACGTCGACCCCGTCGGCGGTCATCTTGCTGTAGCTCAGCTTGATGTGGTGAGCGAGGTCGGTCATCGGTTCGGTGCCCGTGAAGGAGCCGACCATCTTGGCCTTGTCCTCCGTGGTGTTGCGGAGGTTGTCCGGGTACAGGTAGTTCCCCCCGCGGACCAGGAAGACGAAGACGCCCGGGTTCTCGACGTCGGTGTCCACGCTGTCGGCGACATTGGTGCGGTACTCGAGGACGACCCGGTCGCCGTCGCTGCCGAAGGGTATGTCGACGACCCGGGAGCCACCGGCGGCCGCCGGGGCGTGGAGGGGGGTGAGGTGGACCGTCGTGGTCGTCTTGGGCGAGACGATCCGGTCGGCGGGCAGCCACTTCTTGGCGATGAGCTCGGGTGAGGACAGCCCCTTGTGACCGCCGCCCCCGCCCATGGGGGTGATGTGGCTGGTCCCGTCGCCCGAGCAGTTGGTGAACTGCCCGACGGGGCACAGCGCGCGTCCCTGATGGGGGAAGCCCATGTTGTGCCCGAACTCGTGGAGGGCGGCGGTGGTGTCGTCGCCGTTGATCGCTCCCTCCTGGAACCAGGTGGTCGGCCCCGGCTGCGAGCCCAGACCCCACCAACTGCACGCGTTGCCGCCGGGCATGACGATCGACAGGTGATCGCGCTTCACGTCGGCCGGCATGGCCTTGGCGGCCAGATCGGCGATCTTGCCGGGATCGCACTGGGACTTGTCGATGTCGATGTCGAACGGTCCGAAGACGCCGTCGCCCTGCGCCGGTACCACGGCCACGCGCCCGCCGGAGTTCGTGGCGTAGTACGCGGCGACGGAGTCCTTGGACTTGAAGAACTGCTGAACGGCCTTCTCGTGCACCACCTTGGCGTCGGAGAGCGAGGCGTTGCGGAAGTTCACCAGGACCACCGCGTGGTGGTCCGTCACCTCCGGCCCCGGCTCGGCCGCGGCGGGAGCGGTGAACGGGCCTCCGGCGAGCACCGTCGTGGCGGTGGCGGCGGCCAGGGCGAGCGCCCGGCGGCCGAGTGGCCGCCGACCGGAGCGGGTGGTGCGGAGATCTGTGCGTGCCATGCGCGCATTCCTTAACTCCCCGGGCGTCCGACCTCGCGTCGTGCGTCCCGGGGATCGGTTGGCAACAGGTTTCCGTGACGGCGGCTGCCCCGGGGCGGGGCGCGCTGTCACACGGAGGACCGGGAGTGCCCGAGGCGGGCGGCACCGGTGATGCTCCTCCACCCGGAGGAGACGGGCGCCGACGGTCCAGGTCACAGAAAATCTCCGCGCGACCCGACGTTGCCGATCCGTTATCAAGCCCCGCAGTCCGGGCCGTTGCTCTCCCTGTTCTCGAATAGTTAAATCCTCTTACAAGGAGAAGGTCTGGGACGGCGCTCGCTCACTCACCGCTCGGCGCTCGCGACCGAGCGGTCCACTGCCATGGGGCTGAGGACGTGTTCGATGACCATGACGGAGGCGCCGATGACGCCGGCGCGGTCGCCGAGTTGGCGGCCCCGGATCGTCAGGTGCTGGGTGGCGAGAGGGAGGGAGCGGCGGTAGACGACCTCCCGGACGCCGGCCAGCAGGTGCTCGCCCGCGTCGGCGACGTCGCCGCCGATGATGATCACGCCGGGGTTGAAGAAGTTCACCAGCGTCGCGAGGACGTCGCCGATGTCGCGCCCGGCCTGGCGGATCAGCTGGATCGCCTTCGGATTCCCGGAGCGGACCAGCCTGACCACGTCGCGGCCGTCGGCGGCGTCCATGCCCTCCTCCCGCAGCCGGGCGGCGAGGGCCGCGCCACCGGCGACGGCCTCCAGGCAGCCGGTGTTGCCGCAGCGGCAGAGCCGGTCGCCGGCGGAGGCCACCCGGATGTGGCCGATGTCCCCGGCGGCGCCCTGTGCCCCACGGTGGAGGCGGTGCTCGGTGATGATGCCGCTGCCGATCCCCGTGCCGACCTTCACGAAGAGCAGGTGCGCGACCTCGGGGCTGGCGGCCCAGTGCTCCCCGAGCGCCATGATGTTGACGTCGTTGTCGACGAGGACGGGCGCGCCGATCCGCGGGCCGAGCCACCCGGGCACGTCGAAGCCGTCCCAGCCGGGCATGATCGGCGGGTTCACCGGCCGTCCGGTGGTGTGTTCGACCGGCCCGGGCAGGCCGATGCCGACGCCGCAGACGTCGGCGAGGGTGTGCCCGGACTCGGCCAGCAGGCCCGTGAACTCCTCGACCAGCCAGCCCAGTACGGGCTCGGGCCCCTCGGTGATCGGCATGTCCTGGCTGCGCTCGGCCACGACCCGGGTGGTCATGTCGGTGACGGCGATCCGGGCGTGGGTGGCGCCGAGGTCGGCGGTGAGGACGATCCTCGCCCCGACGTTGAAGGCGAACGCCACCGCGGGTCTGCCACCGGAGGAGATGGCGTCGTCGGCCGGCACGATCCACTGCTGGTCGAGAAGGGCGTCGAGCCGCTGCGACACGGTGGACCTGGCCAGCCCCGTGAGCTGCATCAACTCGGCGCGGGTCCGGGCCTGACCGTCGCGCAGGATCGCCAGGAGGGCGCCCGCGCCCGCCGCTTCAGTGGTCAACTTCGCGTCTCCTTCTCGTCGCACCCGCCGCCCGTCGGCCGGCCAGCCGTACTTAATCATAACGAGAACCGTACTTATGCTTGACGGCCGTCATAAGTAGTTCCTACTCTCTGAAACATGCTCGACATACGACGACAGTCGGCGGAACTCAGGGTGGGAATCGTCGGAAGTGGCTTCATCGGCCGCGTCCACGCCAGGGCCGTCCGACAAGCCGGTGCCCGGCTGGTGGGGATCGCAGGAGTGAGCGTGGACAGAGCCGTCGAAGGCGCCCGAAGCCTCGGTGCGGAGAAGGCGTTCGAGTCGGCGGAGGAGCTGATCGGCTCCGGCCTCATCGACGTCCTGCACGTCTGCACGCCCAACCACCTGCACGCCCCCATCGCCCTGAAGGCGCTGGACGCCGGCCTGGCCGTCGTCTGCGAGAAGCCGCTGGCGACGGACGCACCGACCGCGGCCCTGATGGCCGTTCACGCGCAGGACACCGGAGCGGTCGCCGCCGTCCCCTTCGTCTACCGCTTCCACCCGATGATCCGTGAGGCCAGGGCCAGACTGGCGGGCCTCGGCCGAGTCAGCCTGATCCAGGGCGGCTACCTCCAGGACTGGCTGCTGAGGTCCACGGACGACAACTGGCGGATCGACCCCGAGCAGGGCGGGCCCGGCCGCACGATCGGCGACATCGGCTCCCACTGGTTCGACCTGGCCGAGTTCGTGACAGGGGACCGCATCACCAAGGTCTGCGCGCAGACCTCCGTGGTCGTCGCCGACCGGGTGACCAGCGGCCCGGTCCGCACCGAGGACCTCGCCACCGTCCAGTTCACCACCGCCTCCGGCGCGCTCGGCTCGGTCGCCGTCAGCCAGGTCGCCCCCGGCCGGAAGAACCGGCTCTTCCTCGAGATCTCCGCCGCCTCCGGCAGCCTCGCCTTCGACCAGGAGAACCCCGAGCACCTGTGGCTCGGCGGCCGCACCTCCTCCCAGGCCCTGATCCGCGACCCGATGACCCTCTCGGCCGCCGCCAGGCCGTACTCCCCGCTCCCGGCCGGCCACGCGCAGGGCTTCCACGACTGCTTCGACGCCTTCGTCGCCGACACCTACGCCACGATCGGCGGAGAACACCGCGAGGGCCTGCCCACCTTCGACGACGGCTCCCGCGCGGCCCACCTCACCGACGCCGCCCTACGCTCCGTCAAGGAAGGCGGGTGGGTCGCGTGCTGACGATGAAGGGCATCGGCAAGAGCTTCCCCGGCGCCCGGGTACTGACCGACGTGGACCTGGAGGTGACGGCCGGCGAGGTGCACGCCCTCATCGGCGAGAACGGCGCCGGGAAGTCCACCCTGATGAAGATCCTCGCCGGGGTGCACACCCCCGACGAGGGGACGATCGAACTCGACGGCCGCAGCGTGGCGTTCGGGCACCCGCTCGACGCCCGGCGCGCCGGTGTCTCGATCATCTACCAGGAGCTCACCCTCCTGCCCGAACGCACCGTCGCCGAGAACGTCTTCCTCGGCCGCGAGCCCGTGCGCCGCGGCCTGGTCGACCGGGCCGCCATGGAGACGACCACCGCCCGGCTGCTCGACGAGATCGGCGAGGAGTCCTTCGGCCCCCGCGACCTCGTCCGCCGGCTCTCGGTCGCCCAGCAACAGGTCGTCGAGATCGTCAAGGCCCTCTCGGTGGACGCCCGGATCGTCGTCATGGACGAGCCCACCGCCGCGCTCGCCGAGCACGAGGTCGAGCTGCTGTACCGCCTGGTCCGCGGGCTGAGCGAGCGCGGCATCGCCGTCCTCTACATCTCCCACCGGCTGCGCGAGATCTTCGAACTCGCCGACCGCGTCACCGTCCTCAAGGACGGCGCCAAGGTCACCACGCTGCCGATCTCCGAACTCACCACCGCCGAACTCGTCCGGCTGATGGTCGGCCGCGAACTGACGGACTACTACCCGCCCCGCGCCACCCGCCCCGCCGCCGACGTCCTGCTCTCGGTGCGCGGCGGCGGCAACGACAGGCTCGACGACATCACCCTCGAGCTGCGCGCCGGGGAGATCGTGGGCCTCGCCGGGCTGCAGGGCGCCGGCCGTACCGAACTGGCCAAAGCCTTGTTCGGCGCCGAGCCGTTCACCCGCGGCGAGATGACCCCGAGCCGCCCCGCGTCGGTCCGGGAGGGCATCGCCGCGGGCATCGGACTGGTCACCGAGGACCGCAAGTCCGAGGGCCTCGTCCTGCACCAGTCGGTGCGCGACAACGCCCTCCTGGTCGCGCGGACCGGCAGGGCCGCCAACCGCGACTCCGTCCTGGACGTACTGCGGCGCGTCCGTCTCGCCCCGCCCAGCCCCGAGAAGGAGGTGCGCCACCTCTCCGGCGGCAACCAGCAGAAGGTGGTGCTCGCCAAGTGGCTGACGGTCGCACCGAAGGTGCTGATCTTCGACGAACCCACCCGCGGCGTCGACGTCGGGGCCAAGGCCGCCATCCACGAACTGGTCCGGGAACTCGCCGAGGACGGCATGGCCGTCCTGATGATCTCCTCCGAGCTGCCCGAACTCATCGGCATGAGCGACCGCGTGATCGTCCTGCGGGAAGGACGCATCGCCGGCCACCTGCCCGCAGGCTCCACGGAGGAAGCCGTGATGCACCTGGCGGCCGGGTCATGACCCAGCAGCTCGAAACGCTCGCGCCGAAGAGACCCGCGCTACGGGCCCTCGCCGCCGACAGCCCCGCCCGTCCCGTGTTCCTCGCCCTGGGCGTCCTGCTCGTCGTCGGCTGGATCGTCTTCACCGTCGACGGCGGCCAGTTCTTCGGCCAGAGCAACATCGTCGGCATCCAGCAGCGCTCGGCCGCACTCGGCATCGTCGCCGTCGGACAGACCCTCGCGATCCTGGCCGGGTCACTCGACCTGTCCGTCACCTACCTCATCAGCCTGTGCTCCCTCGTCGCCGCCGAGACCATGGCCGACTACGGAGTCGTCCCGGCGATCGCCGCCGTCCTGGGCGTCAGCGCCCTGACCGGGCTCGTCAACGGACTGGTCATCACCAAGCTCAAGGTCCACGCGTTCATCGCCACCCTCGGCGTCTCACTGATCATCAAGGGCATCCTGGAGAGCCGGTACGCCGGGCCCGCGGGCAGCGTCCCCGAATCCTTCCAGCACCTCGGCTACGACCGGATCGGGCCCGTACCGGTCGCGGCCCTGCTGTGGCTGGCGATCGCGGCGGCGGCCTGGTTCCTGCTGCGCCGCACCGCTCTCGGCTACCGCATCTTCGCCGTCGGCGGCGACCCCGAGGTCGCCCGGCTGTCCGGGGTGCGGACCGAGCGGGTCATCGTCACCACGCACGTGCTCTGCTCGCTGGCCGCCGGCGCCGCCGGACTGCTGCTCGCCGCCCGGCTCGGCGCCGGCTCGCCCACCGTCGGCACGGACGGCGGCTACGACCTGGAGTCCATCGCCGCCGTGGTGCTCGGAGGCACCGCCCTCGCCGGCGGGAAGGGCGGGGTCGCGGGCACCGTCGGGGGAGTGGCCCTCCTGGCCGTCCTCGACAGCATCTTCAACCAGCTCGAGATCAGCTCCTTCGCCAAGGACGTGGTGCGCGGCGTCGTCCTCGTCGCCGCCCTGGCGATCTACGCCCGCAGGAGGTTCGCCCGATGAAGCGAAACCTGCCCATCCTCGGCGTCCTGGCCGTCCTGCTCGTCGCGATCGCCGTCGCCAACCCCTCGTTCTTCGAACCCCAGAGCCTCCTGGCCTTCGTCAAACGGTCCGCTCCGCTGGCCATCCTCGCCGCAGGACAGTACTTCGTCATCGTCTCCGGCGAGTTCGACCTGTCCGTCGGCTCGCTCGTCACCGCCGAAGTCGTGGTCGCCGCCCGGCTCATCGACGGCGAGTCGGGGGCGACCTGGCCGGTGATCGCGCTGCTGCTCGCCGTCGGGGCGCTGGTCGGTGCGGTGAACGGGCTGGTGACCACGCGGCTTCGCGTGCCGTCGTTCATCGTGACGCTCGGCACGCTGCTGATCCTCTCGGGCGCGGTCTTCCTCTGGACGGACGGAGCCCCGCGCGGCGCCCTGTCGCAGGAGTTCCGCCGGTTCGGGCGCGGCAGCCTCGGACCGGTGCCGTGGTCGGTGCTCATCCTCGCCGCAGCCGTGGCCGCCGTCATCGCCCTGATGCGCGCCGACTTCGGACGCACCCTCGTCGCCACCGGAGACAACCCGCTGGCCGCCGGGCTGTCCGGTGTGCGCGTCCACCGCGTCAAGACGCTGGCGTTCGTCCTCTCCGGACTGTCCGCCGCCGTCTGCGCCATCCTGCTCGGCGGGTTCGCCGGCGTCTCCGCCAAGGTCGGACAGGGCCTGGAGTTCAAGGCGATCACCGCCGTCGTGGTCGGCGGCGTGGTGCTCGGCGGCGGTCGCGGCTCGGTCGTCGCGGCCATCGCCGGAGCCTTCACCCTGCAGTCCCTCTTCACCCTCCTCAACCTGCACGGCATCTCCGGGGCCATGGAGTACACCGTCCAGGGCCTCATCCTCATCGCCGCGGTCGCCCTCGGGACCGTGCAGCTTCCGCGGCGCAGCCGCTCCGCCTCCACCGCATAGGGGACCACCATGCTCCTCACCCGCAGACGCCTCCTCGCCGCGGCCGCGTTCGCCGTGCTGCTCCCGCTGGCGGCCTGCTCCACCGACATGACGGCGAACGGCGACAGCACCGCCCACGCCGGCGTCACGCCGAACACCGGTGACCAGTCGAAGTTCTTCGTCCAGGCGGACTACGACTCCCAGCTCGCGATGCGCACCAAGACGCCGACCGGCCCGGCCGACAAGCCGTGGGAGCAGGCCATCGACCCCCAGCCCGTGGACACGGCGAAGTACAAGAAGGCCGGCCCGTACCACCTGTGCTTCTCCAACGCCGCGACCAACAACCCGTGGCGGCAGGTCGGTTGGAAGTCCATGCAGGCCGAGGCCAAGAGCCACCCGGAGATCTCCGAACTCACCGTCCTGGACGCCGAGGGCAAGGACGACAAGCAGATCTCCGACATCGCCGAGCTCCAGGCCAAGGGCTGCGACGCGCTGATCGTCTCGCCCAACACCACCGCCACGCTCACCCCGGCCGTCAAGGCGGCCTGCGGGAAGATCCCGGTCATCGTCTTCGACCGGGGCGTGCAGACCGACTGCCCCGTCACGTTCATCAAGCCGATCGGCGGCTACGCCTTCGGCGCGGCCGGCGCCGAGTTCCTCACCCAGAAGGTCAAGCCCGGCGGGAAGGTGCTCGCGCTGCGCATCCTGCCCGGCGTGGACGCCCTGGAGACCCGCTGGTCCGCGGCGAAGATCGCCTTCGACAAGAGCCAACTGAACGTGGTGGGCGTGGAGTTCACCGACGGCGACGCCGCCAGGACCAAGAGCATCGTCTCCAACTACATCCAGCGCCACGGCAAGCTCGACGGGGTCTGGATGGACGCCGGCGCCACCGCCGTCGCCGCCGTCGAGGCGTTCGAGGACGCCGGGCAGCCCGTCCCGCCGATCAACGGCGAGGACCAGCAGGACTTCCTCCAGAAGTGGAAGGACGCGAAGCTGACGGCGGTGGCCCCGACCTACCCGACCTACCAGTGGCGCACCCCGGTGATCGCGGCGCTGAAGATCCTCAACGGCGAGAGCGTGCCCAAGGTCTGGAACCTTCCCCAGCCGACCATCACCCAGGACAGCCTCCCCACCTACCTCAAGCCCGGCATGCCCCCGCTGCACTACGCGCTGTGCGGGTGCGAGACCCTGCCCGGCTACCCGCAGGCATGGGGTGGCAAGTAGATGTACGAGATCGGCGTCAACACCTGGGTCTGGACCTCCCCGCTGACCACCGTGACCCTGGAACGGCTCGTCCCGCACGTCGCCACCCTGGGGTTCGACGTGATCGAACTCCCCGTGGAGCAGCCCGGCGAGTGGGACCCGCGCTACTGCGCCGAGCTGTTGGACACCCACGCACTGGCCGCCTCGGTGGTGCTCGTCATGCCGCCCGGCCGGGAGCTGGTCGCCGCCCCGCCCGGGACCGTCCGTGACACCCAGGACTACCTGCGGCACTGCGTGGACGTGGCCGTCGCCGTCGGAGCCCCGGCGATCAGCGGCCCGGCCTACGCCTCGGTCGGCCGCACCTGGCACCTGGACACCGACGAACGCCACCGCGTGTACGCCGAGTTGAAGGAGAACCTGAAGCCCGTCGTGGACTACGCGGCCCAGCGGTCGGTGCGGATCGGCGTCGAACCGCTCAACCGCTACGAGACCAGCCTGATCAACACCGTCGATCAGGCCCTGGAGGCCCTTCCCGAAGGATGCGGCCTCGCGCTCGACGCCTACCACCTCAACATCGAAGAGAGGAGCCCGGCCCAGGCCGTCCGGACGGCCGCCGAACGGCTCGTCCACCTCCAGGTCTGCGGCACCGACCGCGGCGCCCCGGGCGCCGACCACTTCGACTGGCCCGCGTTCACCGAGGCCGTCGGCCTCGCCGGCTACGCCGGCCCGCTGGTCATCGAGTCCTTCACCCCCGACAACACGACGATCGCCACCGCGGCATCCATCTGGCGTCCTCTGGCCCCCAGCCCGGACGCTCTGGCCGCGGACGGCCTGGCGTTCCTGCGCACCCTCTGAGCACTGACCAACCCCCACGTTCCTCCACTCACCACTGGAGAAGCACAGTGCAACGATCGAGACTGAAGCGCGGCCTCGCCGCGCTCGGCGCCTCCGTCCTCGGAGCCGCGCTCCTGCAGATACCCGCCGCCCACGCGGCGGAGCCGGCGTTCAAGGTGCTGCTGTTTACCAAGACCGCCGCCGGCTCCTACCGGCACGACTCCATCGACGCCGGTGTGCAGATGTTCAAGCAGCTCGGCGCCGACAACAACTTCCAGGTCGACCGGAGCGAGGACGCCAACGTCTTCAACTCGGCGAGCCTGAACACCTACAGCGCCGTCGTCATGTTCCAGACCTCCGGGATGGTCTGGGACACCGACGCCCAGCGCCAGGCCGTCCAGGACTACGTGCACAGCGGTCACGGCATCGTCGCGGTGCACAACGCCACGGACATGAGGATCAAGGATCAGTTCCCGTGGTGGGACCAGGTCCTGATGGGCGGCGCCCACATGACCGAGCACTCCGACGGCGTGTTGAACGGCACCGCCAAGGTCGCGGACAAGGTCCACCCGTCCACCCAGGGATTGCCGGACCGCTGGAACCGCGCCGAGGAGTGGTACAACTTCGACAAGGACCAGCGCGGCGACGTGCACGTCCTGGTCACCGCGGACGAGACGACCTACGACGCCGGGCCGAAGAAGATGGGCCCCGACCACCCGATCTCCTGGTGCCGCAGCACCGAGGGCGGCAAGGTCTGGGCCACCGCCATGGGCCACGAGTCCTCCGCCTACTCCGAGCCGCTGTTCAAGCAGCACCTGCTGGGCGGCATCAAGTGGGCCGCGGGCAGCGCGGCCGGCGACTGCGGCGGCACCGTCACCAAGAGCTTCCAGAAGGTCACCCTCGACGGGCGCCCCACCCAGCCGATGGCGCTGGACGTCGCCCCGGACGGCAAGGTCTTCTACGTCTCCCGCTCCGGTGAGCTCAACGTCATCCACACGCACGACGGCGTGCCGGAGACCCACCGCGCGGGCAAGCTGGACGTCTACGACGGCGGCGAGGCCGGCCTGGTCGGCGTGGCGCTCGACCCGGACTTCGCCAACAACCGGTGGATCTACCTCTACTACGCGCCGAAGAGCCCCCAGGTGAACCGGCTCTCCCGCTTCACCGTCAACGCGGACGACACCCTCGACACGGCCAGCGAGAAGCAGCTGCTGAACGTCCCGGTCGGCCGTGACAACGAGCCCGGCCACACCGGCGGCTACCTCGCGTTCGGCCCCGGCGGCAACCTCTACATCGGGACCGGTGACGACACCAACCCGTTCGAGTCCGACCTCTACACCCCCATCGACGAGCGGCCCGGCCGGCAGAGGTTCGACGCGCAGGGCTCCGCCGCCAACACCAACGACCTGCGCGGCAAGATCCTGCGCATCCACCCCGAGGCCGACGGAAGCTACTCGATCCCCGCGGGCAACCTGTTCGCGCCCGGCACCGCGAAGACCCGGCCCGAGGTCTACGTGATGGGTATGCGCAACTCCTTCCGGTTCTCCGTGGACAAGGACACGGGGTGGATCTCGGCCGCCGACTACGGGCCCGACGCCTCGGTGCCGAACGCGAACCGCGGCCCCGAGGGGCACGTCACCTGGGACCTGATCAAGGAACCCGGCAACTACGGCTGGCCGTACTGCGTGGCGAACAAGATCCCGTACAACAAGTACGACTTCGCGACCCGCACCTCGGGCGCGAAGTTCGACTGCGACAAGCCGGTCAACAACTCGCCCAACAACACCGGGCTGACCGACCTGCCGCCGACCAAGGCAGCGACGGTCTGGTACACCTACGATCCCTCCAAGCAGTTCCCCGAGATCGACCACGGGCAGGGCGCGGCCCCGATGGGCGGCCCGTTCTACCACTACGACCCGGCGAACCCCTCGGACCGCAAGTTCCCCGAGTACTACGACAAGACGCCGTTCTTCTACGAGTGGAGCCGCAACTTCGTCAAGGAGTTCAAGCTCGACTCCTCCGGTGAGCTCCTCAAGATCAACCCGTTCCCCGCGGACCTGAAGCCGCGCGGGCCGATCGACATGAAGTTCGGCCCGGACGGCGCGATGTACATGGCCGAGTGGGGCAACGGCTTCGGCCACGACAACAAGGACGCCGGGATCTTTCGGATCGACTACGTCTCCGGCAAGCAGGCCCCACTCGCGAAGGCGAGCGCCACGCCCGACTCCGGACAGCCGCCGCTGGCCGTCGCGTTCTCCTCGGCGGGCACCGTCGACCCCGGTGGTGAAGCGCTCACCTACCTGTGGGACTTCGGGGACGGCTCGACGTCCACCGACGCGAACCCCACCCACACGTACACCGACAAGGGAACGTTCAAGGCCCGGCTGACGGTCACCAACGCCAGCGGGAAGTCGGCCGCCGTCACCGTGCCGGTCGCCGTCGGCGTGGTCCGCCCGACGGTCCGCTTCACCAACCCGCCGGACGGAGGCTTCTTCGGCTGGGGCGACAGCGTCAGCTACACGGTCGAGGTGACCGATCCCGACGGCGGCCCCGTCGACTGCTCCAAGGTGAAGGTGTCCCCGGCGCTCGGCCACGACCACACCCACACCCACGAGACCGGTCAGATCAACGGCTGCTCCGGGACGTTCACGACCAATGCGTCCGGGCACGGCGAGTTCGCCGACATCTACATGGTCCTCACCGCCGACTACACCAGCTCGAACGGACTCGCCGGCACGACCAGCATCACCCTGCAGCCCAAGCGCAAGCAGGCCCCGCACTACACCGGCCACTCCGGCACCGAGATCCTGCCGTCGGCCGGAGCCGAGGGCGGCCGGGTCGTCGGCACGATCGGCGACGGCGACTGGATCTCGTTCGACCCGACGAACCTGTCCGGGATCGACAGCGTCTTCGCGCGGGTGTCCTCGCCCTCCGACGGCGGCGGCACGATCGAGCTGCGCGCCGACTCGCCGACCGGAACGCTCGTCTCCACCATCGCCGTCCCGGCCACCGGCGGATGGGAGACCTTCGCCGCCACGGCGCCCGTCCCGGTCGCCGACCCCGGCGGCAGCCACACCCTGTACGCGGTGTTCCGGGCCACGGGGGCGTCCTCGTTCAACGTGAACTCCTTCACCTTCGGCGGCAAGGGCGTCTCCGTGACGACCGGCCCGCAGGCCGGTGGCAGGTACGTGGTGACGAACGCGGGCAACGGCAAGGCCGTCGACGTGCGGGCGGCGTCCACGGACGAGGGCGCCGCGGTCGTCCAGACCCCGAACACCGGTGGGACCTCCCAGCAGTGGACGCTGAACGACGCCGGGAACGGGGCGTTCACGCTGAAGCCGCTGAACAGCGGCAAGTGCCTGGACCTGCCGGGCGACAAGGTCTCCACGGAGGGCGCCTTGGTCCAGCAGTGGACCTGCTGGGGCGGTGACAACCAGAAGTGGAAGGTGGAGCCCGTAGGCGCCGACGCCTTCCGGATCGTGTCGGCGGCCAGCGGCAAGTGCCTGGACGTGCCGGGCGCCACCGGCGCCGACGGGGTCCAGCTGGAGCAGTACACCTGCAACGGCACCCCCGCCCAGCAGTGGAAGTTGAGCAAGGTCAACTGACCGGTGACCCGGCGCCCACCCGCGGTGGGCGCCGGGTCCTTCCCCCAGCCCTCTCCCGGCCCCTCCTGCTCCCCTCCCTAGGAGTTCGCATGCTCCCCCTCGGAAGGCTCCTGCCCGCGCTGGGCCTCGGCCTCGCACTCACCCTCACCGTCCCCGCAGCCTCCTCCGCGGCCGATGCCGCCCCGCCCACCTTCAAGGTGCTCGTCTTCTCCAAGACCAGCGGTTGGCGGCACGACTCGATCCCCACCGCCGTCCAGACCCTCAAGGACCTCGGCGCCGCGAACGGCTTCACGGTCGACGCCACCGAGGACGACACCGTGTTCACCCCCGCCAACCTCGCCAACTACCAGGCGGTCGTCTTCGCCCTCACCACGGGCGACGTCCTCAACACCACCGAGAAAGCCGCCTTCGAGGGCTACATCCGCGCCGGCGGCGGCTACGCGGGCATCCACTCCGCCTCCGACACCGAGTACCAGTGGCCCTTCTACGGCCAGGTCGTCGGCGCGTACTTCAAGAGCCACCCCGAGGAGCAGCAGGCCACGGTGGTCGTCGAGGACCGGACCAACCCCAGCACCGCCCACCTGCCCGCCACCTGGAGCCGATGGGACGAGTGGTACAACTTCCGCACGAACCCCCGGGGCTCCGTCCACGTCCTCGCCTCCGTCGACGAGTCCACCTACGACCCGGGGGACCGGATGGGCGACCACCCCATCACCTGGTGCCAGAACGTCCAGGGCGGCCGGTCCTGGTACACCGGGATGGGCCACACGGTGGAGTCCTACAAGGACCCCGCCTTCCGGGCCATGCTCCTCGGCGGCATCCGCCTGGCGGCGGGTGCGGTCCAGGCCGACTGCAGTCCGCCGGGACCGGTGGGCCCGGTGGGCGCCGGTACGTTCACCGTGACGAACGCGGCCAGCGGCAAGGCCGTTGACGCGCTGTCCGCACCGGTGGAGGATGGCGCTGCGGTCGTCCAGAACCCGTCCAACGGCAGCGCCTCCCAGCGGTGGCGCCTGAGCGACGCCGGGAACGGCGCGTTCACGCTGACGGCGGCCGGCGGCCGGTGCCTCGACGTGCCCGGCGACAGCACCACGGCGGACGGCGCCCTTCTCCAGCAGTGGACCTGCTGGGGCGGTCCCAACCAGAGCTGGCGGGTGGAGCCCTCCGGCTCGGGCGTGTACCGCCTCGTGTCGGTGGCCGGCGGCAAGTGCCTGGACGTGCCCGGCGCCACCACCGCCGACGGCATCCAGCTGAACCAGTACACCTGCAACGGCACCCCCGCCCAGCAGTGGAAGCTCACCCGGGTCGACTGACCCGCCCGATCCCCCGGCGTCCGACCTCCCCCCGGCGGGCGCCGGGCCCCCACCACCAGCACAGCGGAAAGGGATGAGATGAGGTACGTGCCAGGGCAGGGCGCCGGGCCGGTCGGCGTCTGGTTCATCGGGGCGCGGGGGTCCGTCGCCACCACGGCCGTCGTGGGGGCGGCCGCGATCGGTCTGGGCCTGGTGCCGCCGACCGGCATGGTCGGCGAACTCCCCGAGTTCGCCGACGCGGGCCTGACGCCCGTCGGCCGACTGGTCTTCGGAGGCCACGACGTGGTCACCACCCCCCTGCCCAAGCGGGCCGAGCAGCTCGCCGACGGCGGCGTGTTCTCCCCGGCGCTTCTGGGCCCCGTCGCCCACGCGCTCCGCTGCGCCGACCAGGAGATCCGGGCGGGAGCCCCCGGAACACCGGGTGACGAGCCCCAGGCGACCGTGGCGGCCGCGCTGACCGAGGACATGGTGTCCTTCCGGGAACGGAACCGGCTGGGTCAGGTCGTGGTCGTCAACGTCTCCTCGACGGAACCACCGATGCCCATCCTGTCCGTGCACCACAGCGCCGCCGAGCTGGAACGGGCCCTGGCCGGTGCCCCCGACGTCCTGCCGCCGAGTTCGCTGTACGCCTACGCGGCGCTGAAGTCCGGCTGCGGCTACGTGGACTTCACCCCGTCGCCGGGCATCCGGGTCCCGGCGCTGCGCCGGCTCGCCCACGAGCTGCGGCTGCCGTACGCGGGCAGCGACGGCAAGACGGGGGAGACGCTGGTGCGGGCCGCGCTGGGCCCGATGTTCGCCCACCGGGCGCTGCGGGTGCGGTCCTGGTCCGGGACGAACCTGCTGGGCGGGGGAGACGGTGCGACGCTGGCGGAGCCGGAAGCGGCCGCCAGCAAGAACGCCTCCAAGAGCAGCGGCCTGACCGCCATGCTGGGAGCCCGGGTCGAGGGCCGGACCCACATCGACTACGTGCCCAGCATGGGCGAGCGCAAGACGGCCTGGGACCACATCGCCTTCCAAGGGTTCCTCGGCACCCCGATGACGATGCAGTTCACCTGGCAGGGCGTCGACTCCGCGCTGGCCGCACCACTCGTCCTGGACCTGGCCCGGTTCCTCGCCCGCGCCCGGGAACTGGGCGCCACCGGGCCGCAGGAACAGCTCGCCTTCTTCTTCAAGGACCCCGTACGGGCCGAGAGGACGGACGGCGAGCACCGGCTCGTCACCCAGTTCGAGACGCTGCGCGCCTGGTACCGGGACGCACGGTCGTGACCGGCCTGCGCGTGCTCGCGGAGCTTGTCCGGGCCCCGGCGGCGCTCACCGTCCTGGGCGACACCCTCACCGGCGCCGCCGCCGCGGGCCGCGGCCACGGCCTGCGCGCGGTGCGCCTCGCGGCGGCCTCCACCTGCCTCTACTGGGCGGGAATGGCACTGAACGACTACGCCGACCGCCACGTCGACGCCGAGGAGCGGCCCGAGCGCCCCATCCCCTCCGGCCGGACCAGCCCCGGCACGGCCCTCGCCACCGCCTCCGCCCTCACCGGAGCGGGCCTGGCCCTGGCCACCGGCAGCACCACCCTGCCGATCGCCCTGCCGCTCGCGGCGACCGTCTGGGCCTACGACCTGAAGCTGAAGAACACCCCCTACGGACCGGCGGCCATGGCCGCCGCCCGGGCACTCGACGTGCTCCTGGGGGCGGGAACGGCCCGGTGGCGCGACGCGGCCCCCGCCGCCACCGTGATCGCCGGCCACACGTACGCGATCACCATGGTGAGCCGCCGCGAGGTGCACGGTGCGACCGCCTCCCTCCCCGCCGCAGCGCTGGCCGCCACCGCGACCCTGAGCCTGGGAGCCGCCGGCCTGTGCCCGCCCGGCGCGGCCCCCGCGCACCGCGCGACGTCCACGGCCCTGCTCGGCGGCTACCTACTGGCGGCCGGGTCCGCGCAGCTGGCCGCCACCGTCCGCCCCGACGCCGCGCACCTGAGACGGGCCGTCGGCGCCGGGATCCACGCCATGATCCCGCTGCAGGCGGCCCTGATCGCGCGCACCGGCCGCCTGCGCGCCGCGCTCCCGCTGCTGGCCGCCTACCCGCTGGCCAGGGGCCTGGCCCGAAGGGTCTCCCCGACCTGAGCGCGCCGTGACCGCCGTCGACCCCCACCCCCACGGGAGAACCCCTTGCGCATCTTCGACCCCCACATCCACATGACCTCCCGCACCACCGACGACTACCGGGCGATGCACGCCGCCGGCGTCCGCGCCCTCGTCGAACCCGCCTTCTGGCTCGGCCAGCCGCGCACCTCGCCCGCGAGCTTCCGCGACTACTTCGACGCCCTGATCGGATGGGAGCCCTACCGGGCCGCCCAGTACGGGATCCAGCACTTCTGCACCATCGCGCTCAACCCCAAGGAGGCCAACGACCCCCGCTGCACACCGGTCCTCGACGACCTGCCCCGCTACCTGGCCAAGGACCGCGTCGTCGCCGTCGGCGAGATCGGCTTCGACTCGATGACCGGCGCCGAGGAAAGCGCCTTCACCGCGCAGCTCGCCCTCGCCCGCGAGCACGCCCTTCCCGCCCTGGTCCACACCCCGCACCGGGACAAGGCCGTCGGCACCGTCCGCACCCTCGAACTCGTGCACGCCGACGGCATCGACCCCGCCATGGTGGCCGTCGACCACCTCAACGAGGTCACCGCGCCCCTGGTCGCCGACTCCGGCTGCTGGATGGGATTCTCCATCTACCCCGACACCAAGATGGACCCGGACCGCATGGTGCGCATCCTCCAGGAACACGGCACCGATCGCGTCCTCGTCAACTCCGCCGCCGACTGGGGCCACAGCGACCCGCTGCTCACCCGGGCCACCGCGGACGCGATGCTCGCCGCGGGCTTCACCGAGGACGATGTCGAGCAGGTGCTGTGGCGCAACCCGGTCGCGTTCTACGGGCAGAGCGGCCGCCTCACCCTGGAGCCCGAGCCAGACCGGTCGGCCGCCGACCTGGTGTTCGCCGGGAACTCCGTGCGCAGGGGCGGCAGCTGATGCGCCTGAAGCACCGCAGCGGCGAGACCGTGCACCTCGGCTACTGCACCAACGTGCACCCGGCCGAGGACCTGGCCGGCATCCTCGGACAGCTCGACACCTTCGCCGTCCCCGTGCGCGAGCGCCTGGGGGAGCCCACGCTCGGCGTCGGGCTCTGGCTCGCCCACCGCGTCGCCGCCGAGCTCGCCGCCGACCCGCACGCCGTGCTGCGGCTGCGCGCCGAACTCGCCGCCCGCGGGCTGGAGGTCGTCACCCTCAACGGCTTCCCCTACCAGGGGTTCCACCAGCCGGTGGTCAAGCACGCGGTGTACCGGCCCGACTGGTCCTCGCCCCAGCGACTCCACTACACCTGGGACCTGGCCCGGATCCTGGCGTGGCTCCTGCCCGACGACGTGACCGAGGGCACCATCTCCACCCTCCCGCTCGGCTGGAGCGATGGCTGGACCAGGGAGCACCAGGCCCTGGCGCACCGCCACCTCGACCTCCTCGGCGCGGAGCTCACCGGCATCCTCCTGCGGACCGGATGCACCATCCGGGTCGCCCTGGAACCGGAACCCGGCTGCCTGATCGAGACGACCGGCCAGGCCGTCCACCACCTCTCCGCCCTCGACCCGGACCACTTCGGCCTCTGCCTCGACGTCTGCCACCTGGCCGTCGCCTTCGAGGACCCCGAGGCGGCCGTGGCCGAACTGGACCGGGCCGGCATCACCGTCCTGAAAGCCCAGGTCTCCTGCGCCCTCCACGCGTCCTCCCCAGCGGACCCCGCCACCCGCAGCGCTCTGACGGCCTTCGACGAGCCCAGGTTCCTGCACCAGACCCGACAGGCCGACCGGCCGCAGGACGGGACGGACGACCTGGCGCAGGCCCTGGCCGGCCCCACGGCGCTGAGCGGCGGCAGCCCGTGGCGCACCCACTTCCACATCCCCGTGCACGCGGACCCCGCACCCCCATTGGCCACCACCCGCCCGGTGCTCCAACAGGCGCTCGCCGCCCTGCTCGGCGGCGAACGGGCCCGGACCCGCCACCTCGACGTCGAGACCTACACCTGGTCCGTGCTCCCCGAGCCGCCACGGAGCAGCGCCGACCTCGTCGACGGGATCGCCGCCGAACTCGACTGGACCCGCCGGGAACTGGCCCGGCTCGGGCTGACCGCATCCCCGTCGACGCAGAGCAGGAGGACGTGATGGCCGTCGTGGTCCTGGACGTCGTCGGCCTCACCCCGCGCGCGCTCGCCGACATGCCGCGCCTGCGGGCCGTGGCCGAGGGCGGATTCCTCGCCGAGCTGGACACCGTGCTGCCGGCGGTCACGTGCTCGGTCCAGTCCACCTTCCTGACCGGGGAACTGCCCGCCGGGCACGGCATCGTCGGCAACGGCTGGTACGACCGCGAGATGGGCGAGATCGCGTTCTGGCGCCAGCACCACCGGCTCGTCCGGGGAGAGAAGGTCTGGCAGGCGGCGCGGCGCACCCACCCCGGCCTGAAGGTCGCCAACATCTGCTGGTGGTACGCCATGGGCGCCGACGTCGACATCACCGTCACCCCGCGACCGGTCTACCACTACGACGGCCGCAAGTCCCCCGACTGCTACACCGATCCGCCCGCACTGCGCGAGGAGCTGACCGCGGAACTCGGCCGCTTCCCGCTCTTCGACTACTGGGGCCCGAAGGCGGGCATCGCCTCCTCCCGCTGGATCATCGCGGCCGCCCGGCGGGTCGTCGACCGGCACAACCCCGACCTGACCTTCGTCTACGTCCCCCACCTCGACTACGACCTCCAGCGCCACGGCCCGAACTCGCCGCAGGCCCGCACCGCCGCGCGTGAACTCGACACGCTCCTGGGCCCGTTCATCGACGAGCTGCGCGCCCGGGGAACGACGGTCGTGGCGCTGAGCGAGTACGGCATCACCGAGGTGCGGCGCCCCGTCGACGTCAACCGGGTGCTGCGCCGGGCGGGCCTGCTGAACGTCCACACCCAGCAGGGCATGGAGTACCTCGACCCGTGGACGTCCCGCGCCTTCGCCACACCTGACCACCAGGTGGCGCACGTGTACGTGGCCGATCCCGCCGATCTGGAGCGGGTACGGGAGGTGCTGCTGAAGACCGAAGGCGTGGACCAGGTCCTGGACCGCGACGGACAGGCGAAGGCCGGCGTCGACCACGACCGCGGCGGTGACCTGCTGGCGATCGCCTCCGCCGACAGCTGGTTCACCTACTACTACTGGCTGGACGACGAGCGCGCACCGGACTTCGCCCACGGCGTGGAGATCCACCGCAAACCGGGCTACGACCCGGCCGAGCTCTTCTTCGACCCGGCCGACCCGCTGGTCATGGCCCGCGCCGCGATGGCACTGGCCAAGCTGAAGCTGGGCATCCGCGGCACCATGTCGGTGGTGCCCATCGACCCGACCTGCGTCCGCGGCAGCCACGGCCGCCTCCCGGACGACCCGCAGGACGCCCCCGTCCTGCTCTGCTCCAGCCGCGAGCACGCGCGCGACCGCTTCCACGCCACCGACGTGAAGCGGTTCCTGCTCTCGTGCCTGGACGTCGAGCAGTGAGGCCCGTCGCGCGACACAACGGGGGAGGGAGAGGGGGAGAGAGGCCGGTCGGTTGGCCGGGTCATCGGTCATCGGGGCGTCGGCAGGCGGCCGAGCCCGGGGACGCGTCGGCCCGGCAGAGGCGGTCCCGGTCGGCCTCATCGGTGCTGAGGTAGCGGCCGGCGCAGTGCTCGGTCCCGTGTTCGGCGCAGAAGGCGGCGGCCTCGTGACCGCTGGCGAAGCCGCCGGGGGCGCGGACGATCCACTGTCCCGGGGTCAGCGAGGCCCAGGCGTCGCCGTCGACGAGGGTGGCACCGGGCACCTGCCGCTGGATGGCGGCGAGTTCCTCGTCCCTTTCGTCGGCGTCGGTCGTGTTCGGGATCTCGGCCAACTGGGCGATCCAGCCGCCCTTCTGACCCGCTGTGGGGGACGGTTCGGGGTCGGTGGCGCGGTTCCCGCTGCCCAACAGGGTGAACGCGGTGGTCGCGACCGCTGCGGTGCCCGTGAGGACGGCGAGCATGAGCAGCAGGCGGCGGCGCTCACCGCGAGGGGTGGCAGCGCCGTCGGAGGAGGGCGAATCGGCGGGGGGACGCCCGACCGGCCGGGCCACCAGGGTCGGCGACTCCACCAGCGTGTCCGGGGATGTGCGGGCGGGCGCCAGAGGGAGCACGACGGTGTTCGCCTCGCTCGGGCCCGCCCACCTCCCGCCTTCGGCGGCGGCGTCGAGTAGCTCGGCGAGCCTGGCCGGGGAAGGACGCTCATCGGGCTGTCGTGAGAGCAGCGCGTCGATCACCGCCGAGAGCGGGCCGGCCTTGGACGGGGGAGGAACCGGCTTCTCGCAGACCGCCAGCAGCGTCTGCCACACCGTGTCGTGCCTCAAGGGGTGCTCGCCCTCGACGCACACGTAGAGCAGCATGCCGAGCGACCACAGGTCCGACGCGGGGCCGACCTCGCCGCCACTGATGCGTTCGGGGGCCATGTACTCGGGTGAGCCCACGATGTCGCCGGGCTCGGTGAGGGTCTGCGAACCCGCGAACGACGCGATGCCGAAGTCGGTCAGCACGGCGGAGCCGTCCGGCCGGATCAGCACGTTCCCCGGCTTGACGTCCCGGTGCAGGACGCCGGCCGCGTGGGCGGCCCGCAGGGCACCGAGCACGTCCAGGCCGATGCGCGCGGCCCGGACGGGGCTGAGCGGGCCGTCCTGGAGGACCTCGTGCAGGGACCGTCCCTCCACCGCCTCCATCACCATCCAGAGGTCGGGCCACCGGTCCAGGACCTCGTGGACGGCGACGACCTTCCCGTGGTCGATCCTGGCGAGGGCCCGGGCCTCCCGCAGCACCCGCTCCCGCACGTCGGTGGACCGGTGCACGTCGTCGGTGGCCGAGCGGATCTGCTTCAGCGCGACCTCGCGTTCCAGGACGAGGTCCCGCGCCAGCCACACCGTACCCGTGCCGCCCGCGCCGAGTCGTTCCAGCAGCTCGAAGCGCTCGGCCACGAGGTCGCCGAGGGAGTACTGCGGTAGGGGGGTCATGACCTGTTTCCTTGCCGTGTGCCGTCCCCGATGGGAGATCCGGCGGCGCACGGTTCGCGCTCCTCGTGTGCCGATCCGGGGACCGGAGCATTCTGGCTGAGGGAACCTGAGGATTCGGTGAGCCTGCGCCACGCGCGGGCGGCGGCCCGGGGCCGTCAGCTCCTCTGGACCGGGACCCGCAGGAGGAACCTGGCCCCGCCCCGGTCGCTGGTGGCGACGGTGAGCGAACCCCCGTGGGCGTGGGCGACCCACGCGGCGATCGACAGCCCGAGGCCGCTGGAGCCCTTTCCGCTGCGGAACCGCTCGAAGAGGGACCCGGCCTGCTCGGGAGGGACACCGGGACCGGCGTCGTCCACCGTGACGGTGCCGTCCGACGTGACGGTGATCTCGATGTCGGCCGGTCGTCCCGGGTCGTGGCCGTGGGCGAGAGCGTTGCCCAGGAGGTTGGCGACGGCGCGGCGCAGCAGCCCCGCGTCCGCGAGGACGACCACCTCCTCGGTCCGGACGGTCACCCGGTGTCCGTCCGTCGGGGTGTCGGCGACGACGGCGTCGACGAGCTGGTCGAGCCGCAGCGGCTCCAGGCCCAGCCGTACGGCACCGGCCCGCAGCCGGGCGCGGGTGAGCAGGTCGTCGACCAGCTCGCTCATCCGGGTGGACTGGCGCAGCGTGCGGCGCATGACCTCGGTGCTGTCGGCCTCCCCGCGCAGCCCTGTCTCGGCGAGCACGCGCAGCGAGGCGACGGGGGTGCGCAGATCGTGGGCGGCGTCCGCGAAGAACGCCTCCTGCTGCTCGAGCGCCGCGAGGGCCGGCCGAACCGCCCGCCCGGCGAGCCAGTGGCCCGCCGCGGCCGAGACGGTCACCAGGACCGCGCAGGCGATGCTGAGGAGCAGGGTCAGCCGTTCGTTGTCGGCCAGGTCGGACGAGATGTCGACCGCGGCGACCGCGACGGCCCCGGAGGCGTTGGCGCCCGAACCGGCGAACGGCTGGGCGTACAGGCGAAGGCGGTGGCCGTCGGGAGTGGTCGCGGTGCTCGTGGCGATCTCCCTGTCGCGTCCGGCCTCGGCGGCGACAACCTGCAGGGCGGCGGCGGGGACGGCCAGGCAGGGCCGGTGCGGCGTGGCGACCGGGGAGAGCCGACTGCCGGAGCCTTCGAACAGGGTCACCGGCGGGCAGTCGTACGCGCCCTCCTTCGGGTCGGGGTAGTCGAGGTCGCCCTCCTCGTCGTACGTCAGATCGGCGATGACCCGGGCAGTGCGGAGCCTGAGATCGGTGTCGACCTGGGCGCGCCAGGACGAGTTGTCCCCCTGCACGGCGATGATCGCCATTCCGACCAGACCGAGCGCACTGACGAGGCCGAAGAGCAGGGCGATGCGGCGCCTCAGCCGTCGGATGCGGCCCTTGGGCGTCGGCGGGGCCCCTCGGCGGGAGCGGCGGAGCCGGTCGACCGGGGCCGGGCGTCTCACTCCTGCGACTCCAGTCGGTAGCCGACCCCGCGCACGGTGTGGATCAGCGGCGGATCCCCCAGCTTGCGGCGGAGCTGGGAGACCAGGACCTCGATCACGTTCGAGTTGGGCTCGGTCAGCTCGTCCCAGCAGCGCTCGATGAGTTCGCCGCGGCGGACCACCTCGCCGCGGCGCGCGGCGAGCGTCTCCAGGAGGGCGAACTCCTTGATCGTGAGACTCAGGCGGACACCGTCGCGGTGCACCGTGCGGCCGGCCGTGTCGATCTCCACGCCCCCGCAGCGGATCACCGGCGGGCGCGGGACGGCGGTGCGCCGGCACAGGTTGCGCACCCGTGCCACCAGCTCCGGCACCGCGAAGGGCTTGGCCAGGTAGTCGTCACCGCCGGTGGTCAGGCCCTCCACCCGGTCGGCGACGGTGTCGCGCGCGGTGAGGAAGAGCACGGGCACGGTCTGCCCCTCCGACCTCATCCGGCGCACGTAGTCCGCCGAATCCCCGGCCGGCAGCATCCGGTCGAAGACGACGCAGTCGTAGGCGGTGACGAACAACGCCTCGTCGGCCTCGGGGAGGTCGGCGGCCTCGTCCACGGCCAGGCTGCTGCCGCGCAGTGCGGCAGCCACCGCAAACCGCAGGTCATCGTCGTCCTCGACCACCAGTACTCGCATGTCGGCCAGGATAGTGACGTCCGAGGTGTTCCGCGGGACCCAGGGGGGCAGAGATCCGACCTTTTCCGAGGAGGGCCGTGCACCTCCCGCCGAGATCCGGCGGATATCCGGGAGGCGCACAGCCGACCGCCGGTTCGCGGCCGCCGCTACGGCAACGGGCCGGCGTCGTCGACGGGTGGCTTTCCTACCGTGGGACGGGAGAGGGAGGCACCGTCGACGTGGAGGATCATCGCAGCACGAACCTGAGGATTCGATGAGCCCCGGTACGACCTCTGGCCGCCGCCGGTTCGGGCATCGCCGTTCGGGCGGGGCGAGGTTCCCCGGCAGTGGTGCGCCGCGATCCGGTGGTGCGCGATGACCCCGGCCTGTCGGCACACGGGCTTCAGGGTCTCGGCGCTCGGGCTCACGATCGGCATGACCGCGGCCGAGGTCGCCAGGAGCACCGCCAGCATCACGACGAGCAGGGCGCCCCGTTGGAGAAACGATCCGGCGCGCGCCGGTATCCGTACGGACTCGTGCATGGCCCTGCTCCGTCCTGCGTCCACCGTCGGTGTCCGGTGAGAGCCTGACCGGACGTGGCTGAGGATTCGGTGAGGCCGACCGCGCTGGGCAGCCGTGGGCTCGCTCCCTCACGGGGCGTTCAGGACGAGAGGCGCGACGCGCTTGCGGCCGACACGCCCGGCGGAGAGGTGGAGTGCGTCCTCGACCAGCCTGACCTGCCCGCGGACGGCCTTCGCCCATGCCTGCTCGCGGAGGAACGCGTCGATGGTCTCGGCGTCGTCGGGGTGCCGCGGTGCGCCGATCAGGGCGATGCGCAGGGCTTTCAGCCCCGCCTGCACGGCGAGGATCTCGGCATCGAGGTGGAGCCGGACCATGAGGGCCAGGTCCAGGGGATTGCGGTGGAACACCTGCTCGTGACTCCATCGCGCCGGGGCCAGGTCGAACAGCCACTGCGCCGCGGAACGTTCGAAGTCCGCCGATCCGGGCCGACGGACCGAACCGGGCCATCGGACCGCCGGCGCACGCGTCCGTCGTGGCGCGGGATTCGCGCCGGGAGCCGGGATGGTGGTCATGATTCATCACCCTGACTTCCATGGGGGGCACGGAGACACTGGCCCGACCGGCGGACGCAAGCAGGAGGACTGCCGCTCGTTCGCAGGTCTCGGGGTACCGCGTGGCCGGAACGCTTCGGGTGCGACGAGTCTCAGGTCCGCCATCGGCCCTGTCAAGGCTTGCCTGACAGCCCCGACGGAGGGCCCCGGCGTAGGGGCGCGGGCGTGGAACGGGGTAGCGGCCCCGCTCCGGTCCATGGCTCGGCTCAGTCCAGGCCGAGTACCGACAGGGCGGTGGTCCAGTCGGTGGCGATGGCGCGCTGGGCGGGGCGCAGGTCCACCCGGTGGTTGCAGACCGCGCGGTAGAGCTTGTACTCGACCTTGTCCTTGTCGGCGGCGGTGAGGTCGTCCGGGCCGGTGCCGTAGCGCGGCTGGGGCCAGAGGTTGCGCGGGTCGGTCGGGTGGCCGCCCAGGGAGAGCGGTATGTGGTGGTCCTCCTCGTAGTCCGCGGTGTCGGTGTTCTCGTAGCCGTACTCGCCGATCTGCTTGACCTTCAGTCGGTTCGTGTAACTCGTGGGCGGGCGGATCGACTTGCTGTAGCCGGCGACGCAGATGGTGTCGTCGACGGTGTCCTCGGTGACGTCCGGGTTGGTGACGCCCGGCGTGCAGGACGGGTCGGGCAGGGGCAGGAACGCCTGCGAACACGTGGCGGCGGCGGTGCCCGCCGCCGGGGCGGCCTGAGCGGTGCCGCCGGCCGCGAGCACGGCGACGGCGAGTGCGAGCGCGGCCGCCGAGGCGGCGAGACGCTGGGGGTGAGGCATGGGCAAGGGCTCCTTGACGAGGGCTCGGTCCGGATCGCCGAGTGGTGGCCCCATGACACCACCGGTGGGATCCGGGTGATCAGAGAATCCGGAGTGAACAATGACCGAAGCGTCAACTGGCCCCGGGCGACGGATCTTTACCCGATGTTCCTCCAACGCGCGAGCCGGGATACGGCTACGGCGTGCCGAAGCCATCGAGGGTGCTGGTCTGGCCGGAGAGCTTGGTGACGGTGACGGTGTGGGACCCGGAGCCGAGGCCCGTGGCGGTGTGGACGGGGACGTTGGAGTGTCGGGTCCCGTCGGCGGGTGTGGTGTTGACGACCTGTTGGGTGCCGCCGTCGATGGTGATGCCGATGGTGCCCTGGTCGGTGTTCTGTTCGCCGTAAACCTGGATGGAGGTGCCGGTGAAGTTGTAGGTGGCAGTGGAGTCGTCGGCGGCGGCGTAGTGCACGTCGTCACCGTGGTCGCCGAAGCCACGGTTGCCGGAGACGGAGAAACCGCTGTGGCTGATCGCCGGATCGGTGTCGTTGACCCGGTTGAGCACCCAGACCTGGTCGGCGGTCGTTCCGGCGGGGAGCGTGGCGATCAGGAAATGGCTGCTGAGCAGTTGGACGCCGTCAGCACTGACTTGGGTAGCGCCCGCAAAGACCTGGGTGGTGGCGCCGAACCCCTCGCCGGCGATCAGGACCTGGTTGGTGCTCGAGGCCGGTGAGATGTAGAAGGACCCGGACGCCGCCGCGCCGGCCGGCACGGCGGTGCCGGAGGTCACACCCGCCTTGCTCAGCAGGGCGGACGGAATGTCGTTCGGCCGGGGGTTCGCGAAGATCACCGTGTTGTCGCTCGCGTGAAGATCCACCGTCCCCGGATTGCACCCCACGACGTCGATGTCGGCGTTGAAGTAGTTCCCGGTGGTCCAGATGTGCCCGGTCGGGTTACAGCCGCCGGTGGCGTGCTCGCCCGCGCTGAACGCGGCATTGCCCTTCCAGTGGATCCACTCGGAGCCGGCGTCGGAGTAGAAGGTCTGGTTGGTGTGGCCCCCGTTGTAGGCGACGTTGCCGGTCACCTGGAGACCGTGCGCGAGGGTCTGCGTCGGATCGGCCTTGTCGTAGCTGGTGGGGTTGCCGGAAGCGTCGTAGTACTGCGCCTGGTGGCCCTCCACGTAGACCGCGCCACCGTCCTCGAGCACGGACATGTAGTCGTGCAGGACGTTGTAGCTGATGGTGTTGTCCTGGTTGATGTTGATCGCGTTCTGCGAACTGTCGGCCTGGTCGACGTGGCCCTGGATGACGCCGGCGCTGATGCCGGTGTAGGGCAGATCGTAGAGGGTGTTGTGAGTGATCGTGGTGCCCTGGGAGAAGAGCAGGATGATGCCGGGGGCGGAGCGGTATTCGGTGCCGACGTGGTGGATTGTGTTGTCGGACACGGTGGTGCCGGTGAGGATCTCGTTGGTGCCGATGGTGTCCCCGCTGACGGCTGAGGCGTCAGGCGTGCAACCCTGCTTGATCGCCTCCGGGGTGTCCGGATCGGTGGCGGGATTGGGGTTGGTGGGGTTCGGGTCGGCGGTGCAGCCGAGCAGGATACCGGTGGAGGCGATGTCGGTGAATTCGTTGCCCCGGACGAGGGTGTTGTGCGAGCCGTACCTGACGCTCAGTCCGGCGCCGCCGAGTTCGGAGAAGCGGTTGCCGGTGAGGGTGATGTTGTCCGCAGCGGTGAAGGCGACGTTGGCCAGCGGCTGGGCCAGAGCTCCCCAGGGGCAGGAGCCGGCCGGGTCGGACCACAGGCACAGGCCCTGGTCGGGCGTCGTGCCGGTCATCCGCAGGTTGCTCTGCACGTCGGCGAAGCCCACCGAGGTGGACGGGTCGTTCCAGGTGGCGTAGGAGAACTGCAGGCCCTGGAACGTCAGGTCGTGCAGCGGGGCGGCCAGCGTGCCGGCCCCCTGCACCAGGGCCTCCAGACGGGGAAGCTCGATGTCCAGAGCCGTCATCCGCTGTCCGGCGAGCGGTTGGTAGTAGAGCGTGTTCGCCGAGGAGTCCAGGTACCACTGTCCGGGACGCAGCAGCGCCTGGGTGTTCGTCACGGCTGCGGGCATCGTGTTCGGCTTCATGGACGGCAGCTCGCCGCTACGCGGGTTGAAGCTCGACCGGTTGGTGACGTTGTTCCAACAGGGCTGAGCCATGGTCAGCTTGCCGTCGGCATAGGAGGCCACGCGGCAGCGGGACTCCGTCCAAGGCCCGTTGCCGCCCGGGTAGTCGAACTCGACTCCGGCGACCTGCGCCGGGGTCAGGCCGGCAAACCAGGACACGGCGGTGCTGTCGTTGCTGATGTCGTAGCCGGTGGCGGAGCCGGACCAGGAGCCGGTGAAGCCGAGGTCCTTGGGACTGGCCTGGGCGATGGGCGCCTGGTGTCCGTCGACGTACAGCTGGCGGCTCGCGCTGCCGTTCGGGACCGGGGCGGACCAGATGCCGGCGGTGCCGGTCTGCGTCCAGCCGGTGATCTGGGTGGCGCCGGAGATGACGGGGTGGGCGCCAGGGGCGGCCTTCCAGATGACGGGGTGGCCCGAGCTGCCCGAGTCGTCGGCGGTGAACTTCCAGGTGCTGGACGGGCGGTAGGTACCGTCGAGCAGGTTGACGGTGACGTCCGCACCGCTGCCGGCCGGGTTGAGCGCGCGCACGGCGCTCTGGGCGCCGTCGAGCGAGCACGGTGCACTCTGCGAGCAGGCGGAGCCGCTGCCGGTGGGGGAGGCGTACAGGGTGACGGGAGTGGCCGCCGCCGCGGTGAACGCGCTCAGGACGGCGCTCACCACCGCGGCGGCGGTCGTCGCTGCGAGTACGCGTATCTGACGGTGTCTCATGAAAGGTGCCTTTCCGCAGTCGGCCGAGGTGGGGCCGGCTGCCGCGTCGAGCCGGGGAGCTGACCCGGGTTGGCCGGTGCCTGCTGGTGGCGGGAGGGTGTGGTGACCGTGACGGGCAGAGTGACCGAGGCGCAGGTCTTGCCGGAGGCCGACGGAACGGTCAGGGTGAGGAGGCTGGCGGCTACGGCCCTCGCCGTGTTGCCGGGGGCGACGAGCGCCAGGGCGGTGGGAGCGGCGACCGCCTTCGCACTCCTGGGGAATCGGTCCGTGAAGTGGCTCCCGTGGAGTGGGGTTGGGGTAGCCGGTTGCCGAACTCGAGGACTGTGCTGACGTGCTGTCGCGGGTGTGGTGCCGCGTTCGGCCCACGGCAAAGCCTGCGCCTGCGAGCTGACAGGGCATCGAGGAGCGCCGTGCCGACGGCAGCTTCGTACGGTGGGGCCGTTGAGGACGCCAGCGGGTGGGGCCTGAGGGTGGGGCCAACTGGCTTGGGGACAATATACATCCGATGTCAAGAGTCCAACTCGCCGGCCGACTGACGACGTTGGACCAGCGAAACTCTCGCTCTGACCTGCCAGGAGTGAAAACTTGTCGGAATTGCCCCGTTTGCATCGAAGAGGCAGTGATCGGATGAATGGGAGAAAGGGCAGCCAGCGCGGTCCACCGGCGAGGGCTTGGACCGTCAGCGGGCGGCGGCCGACCGCTCCGCCCTCGCCAGTGCATCTCGGACACGAGCCAGGCGGGCCTCACCCAGGGCAGCAGATCGGCCGGTGAAGTGATCCACGGCGTGATCAAGGAGGCGTCGACCGGACGGAAGCCGCGAAGGAGGACTGCGGCAGTGGTCGCCCAGGCGTTCCAGGCTGGCATCCAGGCTTCGCCGGACCCCGTTGACGCGCCCTGAGGGCCCGGTCCTCCCGGATCCGGTGGACCGTCGCATCCCCTGAACTGGGGGTGTTGCAGCCACCACTGGCCCTAATACCGCCCGGAGGAGGGGTCACACTGCTGAATCAAGCCGTCGAATCGGGCTCCGACAGCGGCCACCTGGCCCGTCGTCGACTGCTCGACACCGCGCCGACCGAGTTTCTCCACCGCCCTTCGTGCACCGCAGACGCGCTCGCCGACCGCACGCTCGCCGCGACGGCCCTGCCCCGGGACAGCCTGGTCGCCAGCCTCGCCCTGCTGCACCTGAGTGCGTTCGCGGCGGCGGCAGGACGAGCGGTCGACTCGGCCAACCCCTCGACCGCGCATTGGCCGGGCTGCGCCGATCGGCCTCGAGTCCGGAGAACGGCGCATCGTCGATCGAGCGCAGGTCATGCGCAGGGAAACGATCCTGCACGAAACTCCGGTCAGGGCCGGATGCAGATGCCTCACTAACAGTTGAACCCAGTAGTTGACCCCGCTCCGGCGGCGAACGAAGCGCGACCCCGATTCCGCCCCTCCGTTGAGTGTCCGCGCGCTACCACGCGCCCTCCCACCGAGACGTCGATCCCTCGCCGTACGACCATGACCGCCCGGCCCGTCGGGCGACGGGGGTCCCGCCCCGCCGACTGGATGGTGTTGCGCCTACCGGTAAGTAATGCTCAAGTGTCAATCAAATGAGGTTGGTTGACGTCTTGGCAACGACATACCTTCTGACCGCCTGATGCCGGGTGCACGGGGCAGGCCAAGGCAAACCCCGTCGGCGGCAGGGGCGCCGTTCGAAACTCGGGTGGACATCGACAGAAATGAGGACCTCTTCCATGCGCTCCAGGATTCTCAAGTCCAGTGCCATTGCCATGATCTGCGCTTCCGCAGTCGGCGTCTCCGGGGTCGGTACCGCCCAGGCGGCCGCTGCCGCCCGATATCGTGTCGCGGCCGACGAGATGGTCCTGCCCGAAGGAGTCACCTCGGCAGACCTGCAGCGAGTCGAGGAGGCGATGAAGGTCCTCGAGGAGATGCCCGACGACATCGCCGAGGCCGGCGACCAGGCCGTCCGGGCATACCTCCAGCAGTGCTACCCGGAGCCCGCGGGTGACGCACAGGCCGTACCGCAGGCCGTCCAGCCCTTCGGCTGGTGGCACGCGGCAATGTGTGTCACTGCCATCGCGGGCGCCCTTGCCTCAGCCGCAGTGCCGGCCGTGAAGGTCCTCAAGCTGAAGGCGTTCATCAAGAAGGTCGGCTCGGTCAAGCAAGCCGCCTACCTGCTGATCCGGGTTGCCACGGGGGCGGAGAAGATCGAGCACCTGGGTGCCGTCCTTGGCTCGCTCGCCGCCGAGGTGATGGGCATCGCCGCGATCCGGAACAACTGCTGATCATGGCCGACGCCGCGGCGAGTGCCGCCACCCTGACGCCGATTCCCGCCCGGGCCCAGGGATTGGCCCTGGCCCTGCATGCTGCGGGGGACGACACAAAGGCCGTTCGCGCGCTGCGCGACGGTACCTTCCTGTCACTGGCCCATGGTCCGACCGCCCTGGCCGCACTGGTCCGAGAAGGCAGCCTGCCCACCACGCCCGCCGAGGCCGCCGCCCGGCTCGCCCAGGACGACGTCGCCCTGCACGCCGAACTGTGCCGCGTACTGGAAACCGGAGACCGCGACGAGGCCACCAGGCGTCTACGGAAGGCCACCGGCCTAGATCTCGCCAATGCGTACCTGCTGGTGGAGCAGCTGGCAGAACCGGAGGACTGAGTTCATGTCGGGCCGGTGCCCTCGACGCACCGAACACCGAGGGCACCCGGCCCCCGCCCGCACTTCGCGCAGTGCGGGCCGAACGATGATCGCGGCGAAGCTACGGAGCGGTGTTCAAGGATCCGCTCATCCGAATTCCGCACGACGTTCAGTGGCTGCGCGATCGGGTGGACGGGCGCATGGGTGTCAGTCCGCCCGCAGCTCCATGACGATGGCCTGCGCTGGGTCGAGCAGCGGTGCGGCCAGGCCGACGGTGGCCAGTGCCGATCCGCGCAGGTGGGCGCTCCCACGGGTGAGCCAGGGGACGGGCCGCGGGGGGAAGGCGTCGGGGAGGCCGATCTCTGGGCAGAGCGTGACGGTGTAGGCCAGGTCGGGGGCGAGGCCGGGGAAGCGGAGCCGGGGCGGGACGGACTCGGTGGTGCGGGTCAGTTGGGCGAGGGTGAAGACGGCGTGGCGGCGGTCCTGGGAGACGACGCCGTGGAGCCAGGCGGACGGGTCCGGGTGGTCGGTGTGGACGGTGGTTCCGGTGTGCAGGAGGGGGCGCAGCCGCTTGTGCAGCCTGATCCAGGCGGCCAGCCGGTCGAGTTCGTCCTCGGTGCAGGTGGTGAGGTCCCATTCGATGCCGGCGTGCCCGAACAGAGCGGTGGCCAGGCGGAACGCGAGGCCCGTGGTGCGCCCTGTGGTGTGGGCGGTGGCGGCGCCGACGTGGCAGCCGAGAAGTTCGGGCGGCAGGAGCAGGCCGGTCCAGCGCTGGATGGCCTGGCGTTCCAGCGGGTCGATGGTGTCGGAGGTCCAGACCCGGTCGGTGCGTTCGAGGATGCCGTAGTCGATCCGGGCGCCGCCGGAGGAGCAGGACTCGATCTCCAGCCCGGGGTGGCGGGAGCGGAGCTCGTCCAGCAGCCGGTAGACGGCCAGGGTCTGGGCGTGCACGCCGGCTGCGCCGTCATGGACGGCCTCCAGCAGGTCCCGGTTGTGGTCCCACTTGAGGAAGTCGAGCCGGTACTCGGTGACCAGTGCGTCGAGCCGGGCAAGGAGGTGGGCGTAGGCGTCGGGGTGGGCTAGGTCTAGCACCTGCTGGTGCCGGTGCGGGGCTGCCGCGCGGCCCGGCGCGGTCAGCAGCCACTGAGGATGGGCGCGGGCGAGGCCGGAGTCCGGGTTGACCATCTCGGGTTCGACCCAGAGTCCGGCCTGCATGCCCAGCGCGCGCACATGGTCGACCAGCGGGTGCAGACCGTCCGGCCACACCTTCTTGTCCACCGTCCAGTCGCCGAGGCCCGCGGTGGAGTCGCGGCGGCCGGTGAACCAGCCGTCGTCCAGGACGAATCGCTCGACCCCGACGCGGGCGGCGAGGTCGGCCAGTTCGGTGAGCTTGTCCGGGCGGTGGTCGAAGTAGACGGCCTCCCAGGTGTTCAGCACGACGGGCCGGGGCGTGCGGGGGTGGTTCGGGCGGCCGCGCAGGAAGCGGTGCAGCTGCTCCGAGAGCCCGTCCAGCCCGCGGGACGACGATGCGAAGTGGACCCATGGGCTGCGGTACGACTCGCCCTCGGCGAGCCGTACTTCGCCGGCCATGAGCAGTTCACCGGCGCCGAGCACGGGCCCGTGGTCCGGCAGCCGCTCGGCGTAGTGGAGGTGGTTGCCGCTCCAGCCGGCGTGGACGGCCCAGACCTCGCCATGGCGGAACCCGAAGCCGGGGGTTCCGGCGATCAGCAACCCGGTCGCGTCGTGTCCGGTGCGGCCTCGGCGCGACTCCCGCAGCGCCAGGCCGTGCTGGAGCGGACGCCGCTGAGGGGTGCGCTCACCGGACCACCGGCCGGTGAAGTCGAGCAGCTCGCCCGCCTGGTCGCCGGTCGGCAGCAGGCAGGCCACCGACTCCAGCCAGAAGATCCCGGGCCCGTCGTTGACCACCTCGTGGCGCATCCGCACCAGGCCCGAGCGCTCCATGCGCAGCTCCGTGCGGACGGTGATCCCCGCCTCGGTGTCGTCCGCCGCGACCTGGACGGTGCCACCGCCCCCCGGATCGGTCTCGATGAAGGACTGCCCGGCCGGGACCAGGCGCAGGTGAGGGGAGCTGCCGGCCCGGTGTCCGGCTATTGCGGGCCGACCGACCCAGCCGTCGGCCTGGGTCGGGATCAGGCGGCACAGCACCGGGACGTCGACCGAGGCCACCGGCGATGGAGGCGACGTGGCGAGCGCCAGGTCCTCGCGGTCGTCGATCGGTCCGGGGTCGGCGCCCCAGTGCAGGACCCGGGGTACGGCTGGGCCGGCCAGGTCCAGGATCAGGGCGGTACCGGCCGCGCGGAGCACGGCGAGGTCGGAGTCGGGTCGGGGCAGGCCGGCGATCGTCATGCGCGCACTCCGATGGCCACAGGGCCGGCGGCGCCCTCGGTGGGCGGTACAACGATCGGCGTCATCTTCTGTCCTTGTCATCGTGGGTCCTGCCTGTCGGCGATGGCGCTCGAAGGCAGGTGGTCGCCGACCCGGACGAGGGACGGTCCTGGTCGGCGACCACGGCGGAGGTGCGGTTCGGCTGTCCGGGTTCAGCCGGTCAGGCCGGCAGGGTCCACTTCTGGGCGGGGGTGTTGTTGCAGTCGTAGATCTGCAGTTGGAGTCCGTTGGCGGTGTTGGCGCCGGGGACGTCCAGGCAGCGGCCGGACTGGGGGTTGAGCAGGGCGCCGCCCGGCTGGGGCTGCCAGACCTGGGCGCCCGTGCCGTTGCACTCGTAGAGTTCGACCTTGGCGCCGTTGCCGGTCGCACCGGCGGTGACGTCCATGCACTTGCCGAGGGCGCGCAGGCTGCCGTCGCCGGCCACGGTCCAGTTCTGGGCGGCGGTGCCGTTGCAGTCGTAGAGGTCGATCGCGGTGCCGTTGATGCTGGAGCCCGCGTTGGCGTCGACGCACTTGGCTGCCGACAGGCCGGAGGTGATCGGGCCGGTGACCGGGCTGGTGGCGGAGTTGATGGTGTAGGTGCGTACGGCGTCGGCGGTCCCCGCGCCGCCCTTGCCGGTGACGGTGAAGGTGGCCGCCGCGCCGGAGGTGGGGGTGCCGGTGATCCCGCCGGTGTCCTGGTTCAGGGACAGGCCCGCGGGAAGCGCACCGGAGGTGACGCTGTACCGGATGGTCTGCGGGGTGTTGGTGGCCACCTTCGCCTCGTACAGGCTGCCCGCTGTCATCGACGGCAGCGAGGCGGTGGTGAACGCCGGCGTCGGCGCGACCACCGACTGCGCGGCGCCGACCGGGGTGCCCGAGCCGTCCAGTTGCTGCAGCGACCACGACGTGCCCTCGGTCACCACCGACAGGTGCCAGTGCGTCGACTGGTCCCGCATCTGCGCCTTCTGGGCGGGAGTGAACGCGCCGAGGTTGCGCGCGCTCTCCCACTGCTTGATGGCCGAGAGGACGGTCGGGGTGTCGGGGTTGGAGGCCAGAGCGGACACCGAGGTCCGGAAGCCGGCGCCGCCGTTGAAGCTCGCGCCGCGGGCGAGGGTGTCCTCCAGGGTCTGGAAGCTGGTCAGCGGGTTGATCCAGCCCATCACACCGGGCAGGTAGTTGTCCTGGTAGTACACGTTGTGCAGGTAGAGCTGGTTCATGCTGGTGGAGCCGACCTCGCCCCAGCTGGCCCGGGAGAGGCCGTCCCAGGTGTTCGAGGTCATCCGGCTGGTCTCGGAGATGAAACCGTCCTTGGCGTTCTGCCGGCGGAAGGTGTCGTTGACGAGCCTGGAGATGCCGTAGGAGCCCCAGCCGGACTGGGAGGCCGACTCCAGGCCGTCGAACGACATGCCGGTGATGCCGGTGGTGTTCCAGATGGAGGCGAAGCGGGTGGCGATGTTGTCGATGATGTTCAGTCCGCCCAGCGCCCCTCCGTAGCTGTTGCCCAGCACCCGGTTGGCCGTCGCGCCGGCCGTGTGGGCCGTCGCCTTCGACCAGAACCAGGCACGGTTGACGCCGGTGATCCGGCATTCGTCGCCGACCTGGCTGTAGCCGGCGTACTGGACGACCTCGTCGTCGATCTTCAGGTAGCTGTTCTGGACGCCCGCGGCTACCGGGGCGCAGCTGGACAGGTAGATCGTGTTGTCGGCCACGGCGATGCTCCGGGTCGCGGTGGCGCTCTGCCCGTAGGCCAGGTCCGGGCTGGCCACCGGGGTCCCCCACGCATCGTGCTGACTGACGAAGTCCGACAGCGTGTGGGCGCCCACCTGGATGCCGTTGGCCTTCGCCTCGTTCACCATGGTGGTCGCGGCGCTGTCGCTGCCGCCGAATCTCCAGTCGAACTGGTAGTGGCCGTCGCTCTGCCACGGCCCGTCGGTGCTGCCCAGCGCGTAGACCATGTCCATGCCGCCGGCTTTCGTGAATTCTGCGGCCTGGGCGACGTTGCCGGTGTAGAGGTCGGACAGGACCAGGATGGACTTGGAGGTCGCCTGGGCCGCTTTCTGCCACTGGCCGTTGATCGTCGGGTAGGGCAGGTTCTGGTCGACGGCGACGTTCGACAGGACGGTGGGCGCCAGGTCCGGGGTGGTGCCGAACAGGGCGATCTTCGAGCCGACGACGCTGCCCTGTCCGTTGGCCAGCGGACCGACCGGGACCGGGTAGAGCGTGCCGCCGTCCACGCCGGTCTGGCGGTCGCGCTTCGTGGTGTAGTCGAAGGTGAAGGCGCGCAGCAGGGTCCCCCACGGGGTACGGGCCCCGACGCTCCACTCCTCCAGCGGGGAGACCTGCACCTGGGAGGGGTTGGCCGCGACCTGGTTCTGCCAGCCGATGGCGGTGTTCACCTCCTCGCGCGGCCAGCCGCCCTCGGTACGGTCGGTGAGCGGCTTCATCCCGACAGCGAAGGCGCTGTCGCGTACGATGCCGACGCTCTCGCCGAGGGTCTGGGTGATGTTCGTAGCCAGCGGGCCCCACAGCAGGGTCTGCACGTCCGCGTCCGGCGGTGCGACGATGTTGGTGACCTCGAGGGTCGTGTAGGTCGCCTTCTCCTGGAGCGCCACGTCGATCTCGACGCCGGCACCGGAGTTGGTGAACACCAGCGTGTTGTCCTGGCCCAGCGTCACCGCCGAGGGCATCACCTGCTGACCACCGACCATGAGGCTGACCAGCGGCGCGGTGCCCTGCCCGGTCGCGACGTAGTTCCTTCCGGAACGCCGGTCGACGAGGGAGGTGACCTGGCCGCCGGCGTTCATGCCCAGGCGCAGGTAGCCGGCGTCGACCAGGACGCCGCCGGACCCGTCCGGGCCGACGGCCGCCGCGGCGACCTGGGCGCTCACTCCGGTGAGCGCGGCGACCACCAGGGCGGTGGCCGTGGCGAGCGCGGTGACCCGCGCTCTGGTGGGGGATGGACTCATGTGTTGCGTACCTTTCACTGGGGGTGGGGGAGAAAGGTGGAGCGGTGAGGGCCTAACCCTTGGTGGCGCCTCCGGTCAGCCCCTTCACGAAGTGGCGTTGGAAGGCGAGGAAGAGGACGAGGATCGGAAGTGAGGCGAGCGACATGAAGGCGAAGAGCTGTCCGTAGTCGGCGGAGTGCATGCCGACCGCGCGGTAGACGCCGACGGTGACGGTCGTGCCGTTCTCCGGGCCGAGGATGATCAGGGGGGTGAGGAAGTCGCTCCACAGGTAGACGCCCAGGAAGATCAACACACTGGCGGTGGCGGGGCGCAGCAGCGGGAAGACCACGGACCAGAAGATGCGGAAGCGGCCGGCGCCGTCGATCGCGGCGGCTTCCTCCAGTTCGACCGGGACGGTGCGTACGAAGCCGGCGAACAGGAAGACGCCGAAGGGAACGTAGTAGCCCATGCTGACCAGGACGAGTCCGGGCAGGGTGTTCATCAGGCCGAGGTCGCGCAGGATCTGGACCAGCGGGTTGAGGATGACGACACCGGGGACCATGAGGCCGGCCAGCAGGAAGACCAGCAGTGCGCGGGCGGCGATGTGCCGGGAGCGGGCGATGGCGTAGCCGAGCATGGCGGAGGTGACGGTGACGGCGACCATCGAGATGACGGTGATCTGGAGGCTGTTGAGCAGGCCGCTCCAGAACAGGTGGTCCGGGCCGCTGAGCACCTTTCGCAGGTTCTCGAAGGTCGGGTGTGTCGGCGGGGTCCAGGGCGTGGCGGTGATGTCGGCGCTGGGCTTGAGGACGTTGGCGACGACGAGGTACAGCGGTGTGGCGTAGACCGTCGCGCACAGGAGGGAGAGGACCGGGCGCAGCCACGGGAGCCGGTCGTCGTTCCAGCGGCGCTGCTTGCGCCGGGCGGGCGTGGGTGGGGTGCTGCTCGGCACGGGGCCGGTGGTGACGGGAGCCTTCGGTGGTGCGGTGCGGAGGTTCACAGGTTCTGCTCCCGCCGTTGCAGGAATCGCAGGGTCACGGTGGACACCACGGCGGTCAGGACGAGCATGACCACGGCGTAGGTCGAGGCGTAGCCGACGCGGTTCTCGTTGAAGCCGATGGTGACGACGTTGTAGGCCAGCGTGGTGGTGGCGTCCGTCCCCGGGCCGCCGTTGGTGATCACCTGGACCTGGTCGTAGGTCTTGAAGGCGTTGATCAGCAGCATGACGGTGTTGATGGTCACGGCCGGGGCCAGTAGCGGCCACGTGACGGCGCGGAAGCGCTGCCAGGGGGTTGCGCCGTCGATGGCGGCGGCCTCGTTGAGCTCGTGCGGCACGGTCTGCAGGCCGGCCAGGTAGACCACGACGCAGAAGCCGAGGCTCTGCCAGATGGCGACCGTCCCCACGCTGTACAGGGCAAGGCTGCGGTCGGTGAGCCAGCCGGGCGGGTTGTGCACCCCTAGCTGCCCCAGCACGGTGTCCAGGATGCCGCCCTGGGCCAGGATCGACTGCCAGATGACGCTGACCACGACCCCGCTGAGGATCACCGGCACGAAGAACACGCTGCGCAGCGCCCGGTACAGGCGGGTGGACCGGTCGATCAGCATCGCCACGGCAAGGCCGAGGACATTGGGGACGACGATGGTCAGGACCGCGAGGATGAGCGTGTTGACCAGCGCGTGCTGGAAGGCCGGATCGGCGAGGAGGTCCTGGTAGTTCTTGAGGCCGATCCAGCGGGTCGGCGGGTTGAACACGTTCTTGTTGGTGAAGCTCTGCCACAGTGCCATGACGGTGGGCACGGTGACGAAGGCGAGGTAGAGGAGGACGCCCGGGCCGGCGAAGCCGAGCCAGAACGTTCCGGTGCGCAGCCGCCTTCCTCGTGGCGCCGTCCTGGGTGCGGTTGACACTGTTCTTCCTCCTGATCGGCGGGCGGGGTGGTGTGGCGCCCCGACCGGGTACGCCGCACCAGCTCTCTGGTGTTGACCGGCCGTCAGCCGCCGTTGGTGTTCTTCTTGTAGGAGTCCTGGAGCGCTTGGGCGAACTGCTCCGCACTCTTGCCGCCGTTGATCAGGTCGACGACGGCCTTCTGCATGTCGGAGACGGTCCCGGGCGGCAGGGACCCGTCGCCCTGTTCGCCGGCGAAGGAGTTGACTGTCTGGTTGGCCGCTGATGCCTTCTGGAACAGCTGGAAGCTGGCGTTGTAGGCGGCGCCGGCGTCGGCGGGCGGGGTGTAGCCCTTGATCGCCATGAACAGGCCGTCGGCCTTCACCTGGGCGTCCAGGTTGGTCTTGCCGGTGCTGAACGCCAGCGCCCACTTCTGAGCGAGGGCGACATTGGGCGCCTTGGCGCTCACCGTCATCCCACCGCCGGTGAAGACCGGCACCACGGGCTGTCCGCTCTCGGTGGGCCAGGTGAACACCCCGGTCTGGAAGGACGGGGGCTTGGTGTCGGCGGAGGCCGGGAACCAGCTGCCCATCGGGTACATCGCGGCCTTGCCGTCGCGGAACGCCTGCTCGGTGTTGGCGTAGCTGCGGCTGAGCCCTGCCTTGTCCAGGTATCCGGCCGAGGCCAGCTTGGCGACCTTGTCGGCGGCGGCCACGAACCGCGGGTCGGTGAAGGACGCCTTGCCGGAGGCCAGGTCCGTCAGGAAGGTCGGGTCCTGCGGGTACAGGTCGGCGCTGACTGCGGCGACCAGCGGGTACTGGTCGGCCCAGGTGTCGGTGCCGCCGCCGCCGATCTCGATCGGGGTGATCCCGGCGTCCTTGAGCTTGGCGCAGTCGGCCAGGAAGTCCGACCGGGTGGTCGGCGGGCTGCTGATGCCGGCCTTGGTGAACGCGTCCTTGTTGTAGTAGACGAACGGGACGGTCTGGGTCGCCCAGGGCAGCTGGTAGGTCTTGCCGCCGATCGCGCCGGCGTTCGGGTACATGAACTGGTTCAGCTGGTCGGCGGAGAACGGCGCCAGCGCGCCGGCCTTGACGAAGTCGGTCGGCGAGACGGCGATCATGATGTCCGGCAGCTGGCCGGAGGCCAGCAGTTGCTTGGCGTAGGTTGCCCGGTCGGTGGTCGGCGAGACCAGCTTCTTGATCTTGACCCCGGGGACCTGGGCGTTGACCCGGGCGATCGCGTCGTCCCAGGACTTCGCGGTCAGGTTCGGGGTCTCGAAGGTGAGCAGGGTCAGCGTGGCCTCCCCGCCCGCGGACGAGCCGCTCGAGTCGGAGCCGCCGCCGGCCGCACAGCCGGCGGTCAGGCCGAGGGCGGTGGCGGCCGCCAGGGCGAGGAATGCTGGTCTGTGCGAGCGTCTGAACATGATGGGGATCCTTCGGGGGGCGGCCTGAGTGGGGCGGCGGGCGAGCGTCCGATAGCTTCGCCTGAGCTATGAACGCGCGTTCATTACTGAGTGTCGGCGATGTTACGTGGATCACCAGGGGGCGTCAACGGTCCGAAACATGCTGGTTGTCTGGCGAGTTGACCTTGCACACCCCGCAATCGGATACTGAACCCAAGGTCACGTACGCGCGTTCATTCAGATTGACCGCGCAGTGTCCGGCGCCGCCTTCGCGGGGCAGTCGGCGATCCGATTCGGAAGGTGGAAGATGGCAACGAGCGAGGAAGTCGCGCGGCTGGCCGGGGTATCGCGGGCCACGGTGTCGCGGGTCCTCTCGGGCACGGTACGGGTCAGCGAGGCGACCCGGCACCGTGTCGAGGAGGCCGCGGCGCAGCTGGGCTACGAGCCCGACGTGGCCGCGCAGAGCCTGTCCGGCGCCCGCTCGAAGACCATCGCCCTGGGTTTCTTCGCCAACGACGTGTGGGCCCTGTCCCAGCTGACCCGCCCGCAGTACCACTTCCACCTCGACGTGCTGCGCAGCATCGAGACCGCCGCCGCCAAGGCCGGCTTCGACCTACTGCTGCCCTCACGCCCCAACAGCACGGCCAGTGACAGCTACGTACGGCTGCTGCGCTCGCGCCGGGTGGCGGGCGCGATCATGGTCGCCTGCCCGCCCGGCGACGTCCGCACCCAGGCCCTGATCGAGTCCGAACTGCCGACCGTCTTCATCGACTCGATCGGCGTCGGCTCGCACGCGACCTACGTGACCAGCGACAACATCGAGGGCGCCCGGCGGATCACTGAACACCTGCTGGATCTGGGCCACCGCCGCATCGCCCGGATCACCGGCACCGAGACCGACCCCTCGGGCCAGGACCGGATCACCGGGATCCGCCAGGCCCTGGCCGCCCGCGGCATACCGGAGGACCCAACTCTGACCGGCCGCTCGGACTGGTCCATCGAGGGCGCCTACCACGCCACGCTCGAACTCCTGGAACGGCAGGCGGATTTCACCGCCGTGATAGCGGAGAGCGACATGATGGCCATCGGTATCCTGCGCGCGCTGCACGAGCACGGCCTGCGGGTGCCCGAGGACGTTTCGGTCACGGGGTTCGACGACATCGACCTGTGCGAGTTCACCGCCCCGCCACTGACCACCGTGCGCCAGGACGCCGACGCGATGGGCACCGGCGCCGTCCACGCGTTGCTGAGCCTGGTGGACGGCACCGGCGTGGAACCGATCGTGCTCCCCACCGAGATCGTCGTACGGCGCTCGACCGCCGCTCCACGCAATCCGGGCGCTCGGTGAGGCCGCCCACCCCACGACGTCGCAGCGGGTCCTCCGTGGGCTGGTCGGGCCCGCTGTCCGTGCCGGTGACGACCTGCACGTTCGCGGAGAACCGGTGATTGCGGACGCCCCGACACCTCGGTCACAGCCCGGGATCAGGGCGCCGTCCACGCTGTCCGACCAAAACTGCACCCGACCGGCACGGGGCCCGGAGTTCCGCCGACTGCCGCACCGTCATCCGACCCGACGGCACGGGCCGGATGGACCACCAAGGCCGTGCGACCCGTTGACATCGGATGTATCGGTCTCTAGGTTCCCATTCATCCGCGAACCCTGCCCGCGACCATCCTCGCCGCTTACCTCCGGTGGGGCACGCGTCCTGTCGCTGGTCAGCTTCTGACGGCACGTCAACTGATGCCACGCGATGGCCCACAGATTGCATGCTTCCAGGTTCGCGAACTTCCTCGTGCCCGGCCGGGGGACGGGTACCAGACGCTGGTCGCCCATGCGCTCGGATCGCGCGTGGCAGGGTGCGGAGGACACCACGAACGGTCTCCCTGCTGGCGAACTCGGCCAGCGCGGCGGCGGTCGCGCAGCTCCTGCCCGGAGCGTGGTTTGAGCCAGGCTGATGTGACAACGAGAACTAACTCGCTGGAACGCCGGCAGGATCAGGCCGATGCCAGCCGAAGGTACGACCGTGGATGCCATGGCTGTTCGACGGTCGTGAACCCGGGGAGTTGGGCGGGTGGTTGCGGATTGACGCAGATCGCGGTCAGGGGCGGACTGGCTGAGGAAGTTTCAGATCTCCTCGTGGCGTCGGTTGACTGACCAGCAGGACTCCGTGTTACACCGGGTTCGGTTCGTCCTCGACCTGGACGACTTTTCTTCGACGCAGAGCAACACGCAGGTGGTTCGTTTCGTGGGAGATGCAGAATGCGCACACTGGGCCCGTCCGAGCACGAGGACTTTGCGCTGGGAGCTCCTCCGGTGGCTGACTTGAACCCCTGGGACGAGCTGGCCGAGGCGGACGCCGCCGGCATGGAGTTGCCGCCCAGGGAGGGGGGGAGCACGGTCCTTGCGCGAGGCGGAGCGACGCAGGTGGACGAGTTGCCCCTGTGGACGGAAGAAGGGAACTCCGAGCCGACCACCGATCGGTCGGCGACGGAGAACACCAGCCTTCCCGACCTCAAGGCGCAGCTCGGCGAAGTGGCAGCAGCGTGGCAGGAGATCGTGCCCGCGGAGCGAGGGACGGCCGAGGATCTGCGTGCGGTTCTGGAGGCCGATGTGCAGGCTCTCCAGGTGCGGTGGCAGTCCGTTGCCGCGGCCCCGCGTGGGGGAGGGGTGGTTGTCGCGAACGGCGATGCCGATCGGCGCGCGGATGCCGTCAACGCGGCCCTCCGCGATGCGGACCGACAAGCCCCGGCCCTCCATGGCGTACCCGAGTGGCAGGAGCTCCGGGCCGTTCGCGGGGAGGTCGGCCGCCTGTGGCGCAGCCTGGCGGCGCAGGCGGGCGAATTCGCTGAGCGGCTCTTCCGTGACCGTCGCGTCTCCGAGTTCCTCCGCAACGTCTCGATCCGCGCGTGCGAGACGATCGCATCGCTGGCCCAGTCGGCGGCCGACCGCCTCCGACGGGGCCGGACGGCATTGCCCAGCGCTGAGGTTCTCCTCGCGCTCGGCAACTCGGCCAACTCCTACGCCACCTCTGCGTGGAGCCACGGGCGCCTCCCCACGGCAGAGGCGTTGCTCGCCTCGGGAATCAGCCGCCAGGACCGCTCTCCGGCGAGGACGGACACCGAGGTCGACATCCCGGGCCTGGTGGCACTGGGCCGCGCCCTTCGGAAGCCAGGACCGGGCTCCGGGGTATCGGCTGTGGCGGCCCGCCTGCGCTCCGGCGGCGACCAGGTACGACCGGGCGCTCCTGCGGGAGATGAGGCGAAGAGTCAGGGACCGGGTGTGACGGCCCAGGCATGTCGTAGGCCGCGCCAGCGTTGACCTCCGTCTCCTTCAAGCACCGAACAACCTACAGGGAAGGCGAGATTGTGAATTCGAACCCCATGACGTCCGATGACGTCGAGCAGGTCGCAGCGGAGAGCCTGAGGGTTGCGAGCATCGTGGCCCTGTCGCTCGCAGATCTGGCCGCGACCGACGACCGGTACGACCAACTCGGCGCTTTGGCCGCCGCTTCCTCCGCCACCGAGGCGACCTGCTACCTGCCCCTGCCCCTCATGCCCGCGGTGGAGGGCTCTGATCGGCTGGATCACCAGGGGGTCATCCGCCTGGCAGGGCACTTGGAGGAACTCGCCGACGAACTCGACGAGCTTGGACGTCGTTCCACGGATCTTCGGCAGATCCGGGATCGCCATATGGCCGCCCTCCACAGCCGCGATGCGGCGATCGCCCTTCGGAGTTCCCTTCCCGTCGAGGAGTCGTCCGTATGACATCGGAGCCGACCTGGGGCGATTTCACCGGATCGGCAGCCGCGAGGCTCCAATTCGCTCTTGCCGTTCTGTCGGAGTCGTCGATCCGAAGCACTCCCGGACAGCATGCGGCGCGGACGGAAGCCCTGGCGGGTACGTGCAGCCTGTTGCACAACTACGCCCGGCGCTTTGGTCCACTGGCACATGCTCCACTTGGCATCGACGAAGGTGATGTCGCCCGCCTGGAGGACAACCTGGAAACGCTCGGGCGCGTGCTTCAGATCGAATCGTGCTACGCCAGCCCCGAACCCGACCCGGTCTCTCTTGACCTCGGCCTTGCCTCTCGGATGCTGGCGATCGGAAGTGACCTGCTCAACAGTCATCATGGTCCCGACGGGCAACATCGAAGCCCTTATGGGGCCTATCTGGACACTCCCGTCGTGGCCCGTCACGTCATGGCGGAGACGGCTGATCTCGCCAACACGGCCGGATGGGTCGCCACTTACCTCGGCGTGCGGTGTCCACCCGACCTTCGAGAGACCAGAGGGTTCGAGCTCGAGCGTCAACTGGTCGGTACGGCCGACCTGATCGAACGGGCGGCGATCGGGATCCGACGTCAGCTCAGTTCTCCGCGTCCTACATCACCAGCCCCTGGGCTCGCCAACCTCACCACAGCGGTGATCACCCCTCCCTCCCCGGTGCGGCCGGGTGAACCACAGCAGGAAGCCCTGGAGGCCGTCACCGCCGGGACCGCGTGGCTCGGGGCGCACATCACACGACAGGCGACGCTCCGTGTCCCGGACGTCACTGTCGCCAACCTTGTCCTGATCGCCAACCACACCGCGTACGCGCACCTTCTGTCGGCACGTTTGCTCGAGCACACAGGTGAGCACCTGGCCTCGGCCCTCGGCGTCCAAGACGCTCTCACGTCGGCTGCCGATTCCCTTCGTGTGGCCGCCAGGGCGTGGCAGCAGGTGGCCTTCGGCTGGGGGCAGCACTTCAAGTCCGCAGCGACCACTCGGAACCGGCAGCCTGTCCAGGAGGCCGAGTTCGCCGTCGTCAGGCTCGGCCGCACGCTCTTCTCCGCCGGCTGGACCCATCGCGACCGCGGGCGGCGTCCGACCCGAGCGCCGGGCGACATCATCGCCGCACCGTCCGACGCACCGCTCCTCCTCGCGGCCGTCCACGCCGTCCCGGCTGCCGCGCAGGTCCTCGCCGAGCACACCCCGTGGATCGCCGGCACCATGGTGGAGCGCGGCATCCTGCTCAGCTCCGATCCTGTGCACAATCCGCGCGGCAGCACGCCGGCCGATCAGTTCGAGAACGGCTGGACCCGCTGGTACCCGGCGTCCCCGGATCAGATCGCGCCGATCACCGGAGCCTACGACCAAGCCCGCAGGGCCTCTGCAACTGCGCAGTCCGCAACGGCTTCAGCAGCCGCAGCCGCCGGCCATCCTCTGGCCCGGGCGCTCCTCGAAGCCGACCGCCGCCGCACGCTCGGCTTCACGGGCAGCCCTGAGCGAGACCTTCAACGGGTGAACGCGGCAGCGGCCCGCGCCCGCAGCGTGACGGCATCACCTGCCATCACGCAGGAGCCCGAAGGGCTGGCCAAGCTCCGAGCGGCGGAGTTGTCCCGGGAACTCGCCGCGCATCACCGCAAGCGGAACGCGAGGTAGGCGACCGGGTGTCTAAGGGTGGCCACCCGCATTGCTTGAAGCTCGCCGGTGCTGATGGCTCTCAACCGGATCGGCTCTGCCGGACGGGCTCAGGTGTCGGGGTGCCGGCAGGGCCGATGGCACGTGCCAGAGTCGCAGTTGTGCGAAATCGGGCACTCGCTTGGCCGGTCGTCCCGCAATATCACTTGCACCTTGGATTTCCTAACAGCCCCGAAGGGAAATGGCGTTCGCGATACCGTGGAGGCTGACCGGAGCCGGACAGTTCGGCCGGAAGGCAGGGTGGCGGTGGAAGCGCCGAGGATCAAGCAACTGGCGCGGCGGCGGAACTGGGGCACCTACAACACCTTTGCCGCGGCATACCGGACCGTCGCGAGGGAACTCGGCAGGGCAACCAGCGACCGGCGACTTTCTGACTTGGAACTCCAGCCCCGCACCTACAGCCGCTGGATGAGCGGAGACAACGTTCCCCGCGGAGCGGCCGCACAGGTCATTGAGCAGATGTTCGATCTGCCGTTGGATGTGCTGTTCGCCCCGACGAGCCTCGACGAGCCGTCCGGCATCCCCTCATCGGCAGGCACGATCCTGCTGGACGACCCGCTCGCGATCGAGAACAGTCTGCTGAGGCTCGCCGGCTACTCGTTGCCGGACGAAGTCGTCACAGGCTTCCGCCAGTCGGTGGCGAGCATCGTCGACCGTTACGAGACCCAGGGCCCGCAGCGCCTGGTCGGCGAGGCCCGCGTGGTGCGGTCGACACTGCACTCCCTACTGTCCGGCCAGCAACTGCCCGCACAGCGAACCGAGCTGATGCGTCTCGTCGGCCGCGCCTCGGGCTTGCTGGCCTACATGGCCGTCAACGCCGGAAAGCCCGACGCCTCCAGGGCATACTGCACAGAGGCACGGACCCTGGCCCAGTGGACCGGCGATGTCGAGCTGGAGATGTGGGTCTTGGGGACCCTGTCACTATGTCTGTACTACCAGGGCCGCTACGAGGATGCCTTCGCGGCCGCGGCGGAGGGCGTGGACCTGGCGCCGGACAGTCCACAGGCGATCCGGCTGCTGTCCAACGGCCAGGGCAGGGCCCTGGCCCGTCTTGGGCGTCGCCAGGAGGCGCACGCCGTACTCGAGCGCGCCTACGTGCTGTCGGAGCGGCACGACGTGCCCGGCGGGCTCACTCCCTGCATCGCCTTCCAGTCGTACTCGCTCGCCCGGACTCTGGCCAACGCGATGACCGTGCACCTCTCGCTGGGCGAGACGGAGCGGGTCTTCGGGTACGGCGAGGAGATCTACGGCACCGTCCAGCGGTCCGGATCGGAGTGGAGCCGAGCGCTCGTCACCCTGGACGTGGCTACGGCCCATCTGCGGGACGGACAGCCCGACGTCGAGCAGGCGATGGCACTCGGCGCGCGGGCTCTGGAATCGGCCCGCACCGCACCCATCAGCTCGGTCTGGGACCGCGCGGGCGAACTCTACGAGGCCGCCAAGTACGATTGGCCTGCAAGCCGCCACGTGCGCGAGTACGCGGAGCGCCTGCGTCGCTGGAGCACCTTGCCTCCGGTGATACAGCTCGCCACCAGAGCACTGACCGTGTAAGGATCTGGCCGTGCTGCGCCCTTCCGCCCGGTCGTTCCCGCCGGCCCCGCCACTGGTGGACACGATGGACGCGATCGCGGCCAACGACTGGGACGCGTTCGCCGGCCTCACGTGCGTGACCCGCCACTGGGATCGTCCAGGGTGGACCCCGGACAGGCGGGTCTACTACTGGATGATCACCTTCCCCGCACACGGCGCCCCGCACGACCTCGCCCAGCAGTGCCAGGCTGCGCTCACCGGCCTCGGGCTCGACCCCATCCCCACCGGCGGACTGCACATCACCGTGCTACGCGTCGGAGACCGCAAACTGGTCCAGCCCGACCTGCTCCGCCGGCTCACCGCCGACGCTCGTGCGCTGCGCCTTCGACCGTTCTCCCTGGAACTGCGCCCCCTGGCCGGCTCCCCCGGCGCCGTCCGGCTCTCGGTCGGCCCGTGGGGCCCGCTGATCGGCCTGCACCATGCCCTGACCCGGCTCGGCCAGAGCCTCGGCATCCCCGGCGGACGGCCAACCGACGAGTACCGCCCCCACCTCGGGATCGGATACAACCCCATCGAACGGCCCGCCGCCGCCGTGGTGGAGGCGGTAGCCGCCCTGCGGACCCTGCCCGCCGTACACACCGTCGTCGACACCGTGGCGCTCGTCGAGCTGCGCCGCGAGCCCGGCCGCTACGCCTGGGACACCATCGCCCGCGTCCCCCTGTGTCCCTAACCGCTGGCTGGGCGCCGGTTTCCTGTCCCGGGTTCCGCGTCCTGCGACGGTCTCTGTCCAATCCGTGGCACAGCTCGGACATTCGGCGCCAGGACCTCGGACAAGGGAACACCGACAGCCACTGATTCCGGTGCAGCTGAGGGCTTCGCCGGGCCCCGGCGTCTCCTGGGGTGTCGGAATGTGGCGGTGGCGATGCCGTGAGTGCCGGTCCACGGTGGTGGTCGCTGCTGTGGGGCGCGCGTCGTCATCCGGGTCTTCGCAGCGGCCACCACCACGCCACCCACCCGGTGGCGGAGCACCTGGAGGCACGGCATGAACGCACCGACCCGGCTCTCGTGCGGCAGAAGAACACCGCAGAACGGCGCGGAAGCCGGTCCCTGTCCGGTCCCGGTCGCGCTCTACCCGTCGAGCCTGCCGGCCTCGCCCCACGCGGCGGGTCCCGAGGAAGAGCGCCGCCTGTCGACCTGGGCAGGAGTACCGGTGGGACCGGCGCTGCTGTACGCCCAGGCCCACGAACGGGGAGGGCCGCGGTGCCGAGGCTGATGCGGTTCGCCGCTGTGCGGGAGACCGTCGGCGACGTCCGCCGCTGGGCGCGCAAGGCGCTGCCGGAACTCGGCCTGCACCTGGACGAGGACCCGCTGTCTGATGTGCTTCTGGCGCTGTCCGAGCTGGTGGGCAACGCCGTGGTGCACGGCTGCGGGGGAGACTGCCCGGAGGTGCTGCTGACGGTTGCTCTGGTGCCGTTGCCCGGCGGCGGACTGCGGGTGGAGGTCTCGGACCCGTCCACGATTCGGCCCGAGCTCCGGGACGCGGACGACGAGGCGACCAGCGGGCGGGGCCTTGCCCTCGTGGCTGCCGTCGCCGCCCGTTTCGGGGCCGACGGCCTCGGAGAGGGCAAGCGAGTGTGGGCGGAGTTCGACTTCGACGGCGAGCCCCACTCGAGTACGGCGACTTCGGGCACCGCCGTCGTACCCGTACCCGTACCCGTACCCGTACCCGTAGCCGCGACCGTGCACGCCGACGCAGTACGGGTCCTGATGCCCCGCCCGGTGGACGGATCACCGCCAAGTCGCCGTACCGTCACCTACAGGCGGCATGAACACCTCGACCCCGGTGGTGGACCGGATACCCGGGCGGGCCACCACCGGACACCAAGCACCCACCCCGACCGGGGCGGGAAGGCGGAAGAGCAGCGCCTCCTCCTGGCGTACGGCTCGCCGCCCGCTGGGCCGCGCCGGGCAAGCAGCGCCGGCCCGCGCCCCTGCCGGACGTCCGTGTGGTGGACGGGGCCGGCACCCCTTTTGGGCAGTCCGTGTTGGCGGAACCTGGACTGCCCAAGGGGAGGGCCCGGCCGCCCCACAAGGCCGCCAACCCCCTAATGGGGATCGAAGCCGGCGGATCGCTGTTGCGCTCCCGGTCCTTTGAGACCTCGATGTAGAGCGCGGCTTCCGGCTTCACCGCTGCAGGCGCCGCGCGCTACCTGCTGGACGACGGCGACCCGGGCCGCTGGGAGCAGTCGCTGGCCGACACCCCTTCGCCCCGAGGTGACCGATGAGACTGCAACGGATACGCCTGCCCCGCTTCTTCCGTCGACGCCCCTACGTCCTCACCGCCCCGCCCGAAGCCCTGCGCCTCACTCCCGAGGAGATGGCCCGGCCCGGCCCCGAACAGCCCCGAACCTCATGAACGCCCCCGCACCGACGACCGGTGACCAGGCCATCGCGGCCCTCGGCTCCTCCTACCTGGGCGCCAGCGTCACCGAATTGTGCGAGTGGCTCGCGATCCCCGGCCCCACCGCCTTCACCGGACTGCGGCTGCAGCCCGTCGCTCGCGGGGGTCCGGGGGTGCGCTGGGCGGTGGGGGGCAGGTGGCCTGTTCATCTATACGTGCAGTGACCGAGTTCCCGTGGGAGCCTTGGATTCATGTCGACGGTCCATGTGGTGCCCAGCGATCCGGCGGGCGGGTCACTGTCTGTCGCTCTCCAGTCGGGTGAAGGTCCTGGTGCCCGGGTGCTGGTGTTTCCGGACGATCTCAGCTGGGGGCCGATCGCTCCTGCCGAACAGGCGGTCCGGGTGCGGTGGTGGGATGCGTTTCCCCCCATGGCGGGGGCCGCCGCCAACCGTATTGGACGCCAACTCACGGAGTTCGGGCGCGCGCTGGACGCCACCGGCGACCGTGTCGTGGTGTGGTTCGACCGGCGCTCGGCCAGTGAGATGGCCTTCTTCCTGGCCATGACCGAGCGGCTGGGCACGCGCTCCTTCGATGTCATCGAGGTCACCGGCCCGTTGGGGCCGGCGGTCGCCGCTCTCGATCCCGACGAGTTGAAGAACCTGCTGGGAGCCGCACGGCCGCTCACCGAGGAGCAGCGGACGAGCGGCAAGCAGCACTGGCGGCGGCTGACGGACGAGAACGCGACCTTCCGTGTCATCTCGGCCACCGGCCTGACCTCGGCGCCCGCCGAACACTTCGATGCCCAGCTGCTGGCGGCGAGCACGCCCGAGTGGCTGGCCGTCCACCGCATCGTCGGTCAGGTGATGGGCGACAACCATGTCGCCGACATGCCCTTGTTCTGGCGCGTCGCGACCCTGGTCGAAACCGGGAGACTGATCGCGGACGGCGATCCGTGGGCCGTACGGGTCACCAAGGTCCGCTTGCCGCAGTAGCGGGCGTGGCCCCCCGATCGAGAGCGTCCGCTGGCACGCGGTGAATTCAGGTCAGGAAAGTGATCGTTCCCGCGGCCTTGGAGATCAGTTCTTGCGGACCGAGGAGGTCTCGGTGGGCGCTTTCGAGGTGTGCACGATCCGGTCGCAGACGCGGCACGCGGTGGAACCGCTCTGCTGCCACCAGCGGCAGCTGGAACGGACGGCGCACGGGGGAAGCGGAGCGCCCGGATCGTCCGCGCCCACCTCCTGCGCGGCGTGCGCCACCGCGTCACCAAGCGAGCACCGATCCCCCTCCCACTGACCGCAGGCCGCTTCGACGCAGGGCCCGGCGAAGCGGAACCGCGCCTCCGGCGGGCGCAGGCCGGGCGCGGAGGCGCGGGCCGCGAAGTCGGCGTCCACCGTCAGCGGCCGGCGCAGCGCGGTGACCGTCCCGTCCGGCCGGACGATGCCGAGCAGCAGGTGGCCCGGGGCGCACAGGCTGCTCGGGCACGTCGTCCCGGCTCCGGCCGCACCGGCCTCGACCGGGCCCATCTACTTCTCCGGCGCCATGACGATCCCGATCGGGCCCGGCCGGTGGATCAGGGCGTCCACCGCGTCGCGGGCGGAGCCGGCGTTGCCGGACGGCACCTCGCGCAGCGGCGGCGCGAGGTCGAGTTCCGCGACCTCGTCGAGGACGGCTCTGCGCACCGAGTCCCCGATCCGCTCCAGCACGTTGTGGGGCAGGTCGCCCTCGACGGTGACGCGCAGTCCTTGTCTGGTCATGGCCTTTCCTTTCCTGGGGCAGTGGGCCGGCCGCCGACGGTGCGCCGGCCCACCCCGACGCTGTCACTGGAGCCGGGACCGGGCGACCGTTGCTGGCCGATTGGAGTGAGGCGGACCGCCCCCGGCCCGCCGCCTGGTCGGTTCGGGCGTACTTCGGCGCGCCGCCCCCCGAAGGTTCGCGCACGCTGGACCGGGGTCCGGAAGCCGCGAGCGGCGTCGACCGCGACGGTCTGCCGACCCCGACCCACCACCGCACCGACGGGAGCACAGCATGACCCGGACCCCCGAACCCTTCGACGACACCGCAGGGACGCCACCCCTGCCCGGCTGCGCCGAGAACGCGGCCGGCGCACTGAAGCAGATGTTCGTGGACATGACCCAGGGTGTCCGGATGGCCCGCGGCCAGGACCCCGTCAAGCGGCCGGTGTTCCTCAAGCCGCACGGCGTCGCCCGGGGCACGCTCACGGTCGCCGACGACCTGCCGGCCGACCTGCGCGTCGGGTTCCTGGAGAGCGCCCGCACCCAGGCCGGCGGCCTGACCGCGTGGGTGCGGTTCTCCAGCGACACCGTGCCGGGCCTTCCCGACCTGAAGACCACCCTCGGCATCGGCATCAAGCTGTTCGGTGTGCCCGGCCCGAAGCTGCTGGAGGGCTACACCGAGGCCGGCACCCAGGACCTGCTCCTGCAGAACTTCGACGTCTTCTTCGTCGACACCGCCCAGGACATGTGCGAGTTCACCAAGGCCGGTGTCATCGACGGCAGTTACGACAAGTACCTGGAAGCCCATCCGGTCACCCGCGAGATCCTCGACGCCATGGCCAAGTTCGAGCCGAGCGTGCTGACCGCCACCTACTGGGGTGTGCTCCCCTACGCCTTCGGACCGGATCGTTTCGTCAAGTACAAGCTGGTGCCCGCCGGTTGCGAGCCGGGCGACTCGGCGGCGACCCCGCCCGACGAGGACCCCACCTACCTCGGTGCCGACCTGGCCCACCGGCTCAAGGCCGGTCCGGCGGCCTTCGACCTGATGCTCCAGTTCCGCACCGACGACGAGAAGATGCCGCTGGACCGGGCGACCGTGCGGTGGGAGGAGTCCGAGAGCGCCCCCGTGAAGGTGGCCCGGCTGACCCTCCAGCAGCAAGGCGTCACGGCCCGCGGCCAGGCCGCGTACGGTGAGAACCTCGCCTTCAACCCGTGGCACGGTCTCGCCGACCACACTCCGGTGGGCAGCATCGCCGAGGTGCGCAGGACGGTGTACCTGGCCTCGGCCGAACAGCGCCGCGACGTGAACGGCGTCCCGACGGCCGAGCCAGGCCCCGCCCGTCCGCAGATCACCCCGCCGGCAGCCCGCGACACCCGGATCGTCCGGGCCGCCGTGCACCCGGCCATCGGCGTGGCCCGGGTCGGCGACAGCACGATGGACGACTTCGTCCTCGCCCCCGAGGTCGACGATCCCGCCCCGCTGCCCGCCGGGAGCTACAAGGACGCCACCGGCGCCCTGAAGCGCCAGGCCGTCCGGTTCCGGGTCTACGGCTACAACGCCGCCGGCGAGCCGGTCGCCGAACTGACCGCCGACAACGCCGACCTGCGCTGGACCGTGCACGTCGCCAACTCGAAGGCGGCCTGGTACCAGTTCCAGATCGCCCTCGACATTCCGGAGGCGAACCAGGCCGACGCCAGCAACCTGCGCAACCCCAAGATCCAGGCCGACCAGCGCAAGGACCTCCTGGTCATCGACCCCGGCCCCCGCTCGGTGCGCGGCCGCAACCGCTCCGACAAGCCCGAGTACCGCTTCGACACCGGCACCTTCATGGGCAAACCCGTCTACCTCGGGGAGCTGCGCACCGACGACAGCGGCCGGCTGATCTTCCTCGGCGGCCACGGCGTCTCGGCCTCGTCGACCGGCACTCCCGCCGACACCTTCGCCAACAACGACGGCTGGTACGACGACACCTCCGACGGCCCGGTCACCGCCGAGGTGAGCATCGACGGACGGCCCGTCCCGGTCGAGCCGGGCTGGGTGGTGACCGCGCCGCCCAACTACGCGCCCGAACTCGTCTCGGTACGCACGATGTACGACCTGGTGCGCGACTCCTTCTTCAGCGCCGGGCAACTCCCCGAACCGCCGCGGGTCTCGTTCACCCGTGACGTGCTGCCCGTGCTGCGCCGGCTGTCCGGCCTGCAGTGGGTCAACAAGGGCCTGGCCACCCAGTTCGGCTTCGGCGGACGCGAGTTCCTCCTCGACCCCGCCCGGGTCGCCGCGCTGGCCGACCCCTCACCCGTCCAGCGGGAGCTGCGCCGGCAGATCTGGCTCGCCGTCCGCAACTACGACCGCGACGGCATGTCACCGGTGCCCTGGCCGGCGGTCTACGGCGACGCGATGAACCTGCCGCCCCAGTCGGTGCGCCAGCACATGACGCTCTCCGCGTTGCAGTACCGCCTCCTGCAGCGCTGGGCCCGCGGAGACTTCGTCGACGACTACGACCCGACGGCCACGCCGCCCGCCGCCCTCGACGACGTCCCGTTCGCCGAACAGCCCGGGACCCTCGACCGGGCGGCCCTGTCGTTCTGCCTCGCCGACGCCTTCCACCCCGGCTGCGAGCTGACCTGGCCGATGCGCCACATCACCCTGTACACCGGCCCGTTCCGAGTGCGGCACCGCGACCCGCTGGCGCCTCCCCCTCCCGACTACGGCCAGACGCTGACGCCGGAGCTCGCGCTCTCCCTCGACGGCCCGCTGCACGCCCAGGGCCCGGGCGACCTGACCCGGTGGATGGCGGTGCCGTGGCAGACCGACACGGCGAGCTGCCGGTCGGGCTATGAGTACGGCGCCTCGCTCGGCTTCGGCCCGTACGACCCGTACCTGCCCACCTTCTGGCCGGCCCGGGTGCCCAACCACGTGCTCGCCGAGGAGGACTACCACGTGGTGATGGACACCTCCCGCCCGATGGCCGACCGCCTGGCCGCGTTCCAGAACCGGCGGACCTGGCTCCGCTGGCTGCCCCGCGACTACACGGCCGCCATCAACGCGATGGTGCAGGACTTCGGAAGGCTCGGGGTGGTCGAGCGTCGGCCCGGCCCCACCGACGATCCCCGCCTCCCGGCCGAGCTCCTGGTGGAGTCCGAGGTGAGCTTCCCGCCCGAGCTCGCCCCGCCGGCCGGGCGCAACCTGGTCACCGTGCACGTGGACCGCGGCGCGGACCCCGTCGTGGGCGCGGCCGCGCTGGCCACCGCGGCCACCATGGCGGACGCTCCCGACGAGGAGGTCTCGGTCGGGTTCATCCACAAGGTCAAGCGCTTGCGGCCCAGCCGGTGAGCCCTCGCCCACCGGTTCGCGTGCGCCCGTCCGGACCCGTCGACGCCGTTGTGGCGGGCGGCGGTCCGGCGGGCGCCGTGGCGGCGCTCGTCCTGGCCCGGGCCGGCCACCGCGTCGCGCTCCTGGACGACGGCGGCCAGTCCCCGCCGCCGGACGGCCCCGTGTTCAAGATCGGCGAGTTCCTGCCGCCCGCCGCCCGGCCGCTGCTGAACGACCTCGGCCTGCTGGACGGCTTCCTGGCCGCCGGCCACCCCTCCTCCACCGGCACGTACGCCGCCTGGGGATCGGCGGCGCTGCACGGCCGCAGCCACCTCTTCGACCCGTACGGGCACGGCTGGCACCTCGACCGGCTCCGCTTCGACGCCTTTCTACGGGACGCGGCCGTCGCGGCGGGCGCCGAACTGCGGCGGGCCACCGTCCTGGAGAGGCTCGACGACCGCCTGATCGTCCGCGACCGGGTCACCGGCGCTGTGGCGCCGCTGTCCGCCCCCTGGACGGTCGACGCGACCGGCCGACGCTGCGTCATCGGCCGCCGCCACGGCCACCGCCGACGGCAGGACCGGCTCGTCGCCGCGTACGCGGTGTTCCCGGACCGGCCCCGGTCGCAGCCGGAGGACCTCGAGGCCCGCACCCTGGTGGAGGCGGCGCCGCACGGCTGGTGGTACACCACCCGGGTCCCGGCCGGGCGCCTGGTCGCCCACCTGACCGACGCCGACCTCGCCACGCCCTCCCTGCGCACCCCTCAGGGCTTCTGGTCCGCGCTCAGCCACACCGTCCACGTCCGGCGCCGCCTGGCCGGACACGGTCCGGCCGCAACTCCCGTGCCACGCTGGGCTCCTGCCCACGGCCTGCGGCTCACCCCGGCGGCCGGGCCCGGCTGGGTGGCAGCCGGGGACGCCGCCCTCGCCTTCGACCCGCTCTCCTCGCAGGGCATCCTCACCGCACTGCACACCGGCGCCCGAGCGGGACGGGCCGTGGCCGACTGCCTCGCCGACGGAGGACGGTCGAGGGCGTCGCTCGCCGACTACACGGCGTTCCTGGACGGAATCGCGGCGGCCTACCGAAGAAATCATGCGTACGCATACGACCAGGAGCAGCGTTGGCCCCTGAGCCCCTTCTGGGGTCGCCGCCGAACAGCGAACAGCCCCGCAGCGGCATAACCTGAAAGAGCCGGAACGCTCGTCCAAGGGGTCAGTCATGACTACTCAGCTGCTCGCCGTGCTGGACGCCGCGGAGGTCACCCAGGCCATTCAGGACCTCCAGCACAGCGTTACCCTGATCGCCGGCAAGGTCACCGTGATCCGCGCCTACGTGAGCGGCGCGAGCGGCCCCGCCACCGGCGTGAACGGCACCGTGACCCTCCTCCGGTCGCCCACCGATCCCCCGATCACCGTTTCCTCGGCCAATACCGTTTCCCTCGATCCAGCCACCCCCAAGGACGTGCCCACCCGTCGAGCCGACGCAAGCCTGAGCCTCAACTTCGTCGTGCCGCGCGCACTGACGGCCGAAGGGGCACTCAGCGTGAGTTCGATCTCCCTGACCGACACCCTGACGGGTGCGGACGTCCCGCTCCAAGGGTCGTCCGGCGGCCCGACCGTGTGGTTCCACACGTCCCCGCCGCTTCGCGTACGGGTCCTGGGGCTGCGCTACACCATGGCGACCGCGGGGAACCCCCCGGTCACCTACACCCCTCGGGACGTGGATCACACCTTCCTGATCAGCTGGCTCAAGCGCGCCTACCCGGTGGCAGACGTCATCGAAGCGCCACACGCCGTCATCGACGTCATGGCCACCCCGCCGTTCCAATGCACCGACACCAACGCCCAGCTCGCCGCCATCCGCGCGCTCGACATCAGCGCCGGCGGTGACCGGCGCACCCACTACATCGGCCAGGCAGCCGACGGCGGGTTCTTCATGCGCGGATGCGCCTCCGGGGTACCCGACACACCCGACCCGACCACCGTCGCCTCGTCGCCGTGCGGTGCGGCCACCTGGGGCTGGGACTTCGACGGCACGTACGCCGACTGGTACGGCGGGCACGAACTCGGCCACACCTACGGCCGCAAGCACCCGGGATTCTGCGGTGAATCGAAGGACGACCTGCAGAACTACCCGTTCCAGAACGGACAGCTGGCCGATGACGCGAACAGCTTCGCCGGATTCGACGTGGGCGACCCCCAGCTGAATCTGCCCATGGCCGCCAAGCCGGGGGTGCCGTGGCACGACGTCATGACCTACTGCAACCTCCAGTGGCCTTGCAGCTACACCTACGAGGGCATCCGCCAGCGCCTGCTGGCCGAGGACTCCCTCGCAGCCGGCGCCCCGGCGCCCACCCCAGTGGCTCCGCTCCGCGAGGCCGCCCCCGAACTGAGAGTCACCACGCCGAGCGGCGGCCGCCCCGACGACCGGTTCCCGCGACTCTCGGTCACCACCGCGCCGGCCCCGACACCGGCGGCCGACGAAGCGGCACGGGGAGCGGGACCCGACGCCGGGCAACTCGTCAGCGTGATCGGGACGGTCGACCTGACCCAACGTGTCGGTGCCATTCGCTTCGTCAACCCGGTGTCGGCGGCGGCCCAACAGCCGGCCCAGCCGGCCCCGGCCGGACAGCCGGACGGCGCCGGCCCGGACGGGGGAGTCCCGGTGGTCCTCCGGATCCAGCAGGCCGGCGGCGCACCGCCGCAGGACTTCCCGGTCACGGTCAAACTGTCGTCCGACCCGGACCCGGGGCAGGACCGCACCGGCCTGATCGACGCGGTCCTCCCGGTGGGGACCAACCCGGCGTCCGTTGAACTGCTCGTCGGCGGACAGGTCGTGGACACCTTTCGCCCCGGAGCCCCGCCCCCGATCCTGCGCGGCGCCCGTCCGACGACGGCGCAGGACGGGAACGTCGGGCTGGATCTGGACTTCGGCCCGGTTCCGCAGGACGGTCAGACCTTCGCCACCCAGGTCAGCACTGATGGGGGACGGACCTGGCAGACCGTCGGGGTCGGCCTGAAGAACCCGATGATCACGATCGACCGAAGCCAGTTCCCTCCGGGGACACCGCTTCAGGTGAGGGTTATCTCGACCAACGGCTTCACGAGCACGACATCGGACATCCAGGGCTTCCAGGTGTGAAGTGAAGCGTCGACGTTGTCGACCAGGCTGGTGACGATGGTGCCGATGTGCCTGCCGCCGTCGACATTCACCAACATCAGAACGGCCGGTCAACCCGACACACTGTCGAGTTGACCGGCCATCGTCGCGTCCGCCTCCCCACTGGGAGCGGCCGCCAGGAATTCCCCATGGATGGCCGGCTACATGTGTGGCTGGGGGTGACCGCTGTGGGCTCGGCAGACTTGGTCCGGACGGGGCCTTGTCCTCCGCTACTGTCGCGCCAGCCAGGTCGCGATCTCGTCGACCACCGCCGGGGCGACGTGTCCTGGCCTGGCGTACTCGGCTGGGGTGGCTTGGCCACTGCCGGTGAAGAAGAGGTGGTTGGCGTCCTGGTGGATCCGGATCGCCACTTCGGGCCGGTTCGCCAGGGCGCGCTGCCAGAGTTCCAGGTCGTCGGTGACGGTCACCTGGTAGTCCCGCCCGCCCTGCAGGATCAGCATCGGGCAGGCCAGTGCGGCCGCCGTGGCCACCGGGTCGTAGGCTCGCAGGTCGAGCCAGTAGGCGGCGAAGAACCCCAGGGGCAGAAGGTTGGGCGGTGTGTCGGGCGTGAGTTCGGGGCTCGCCGCCAGCGCGGCCTGCCGGGTGAGCGCGGCGACCGCCTCGTCGGCGCTGGGGCCGGGGGTGAGGGTCGCGAGGTAGTGAGCGACCCGGACGGCCGCCTCGTGCATCGGCTGCGCGTCCGCGGCGAGCAGGACCAGGCCCGCGATCGTTGGGTCGGCGGCGGCGATCCGGGGTGCCGCCTTGCCGCCCATGCTGTGGCCGAGCAGATGGATTCGGTCCGGGGCCACCTCCGGTTGCCGGCGGAGCAGTCGGACGGCGGCGAGGGCGGGCGGCAGGTACTCGTCGGCCATGGTGAAGTCGGAGGGCAGGCGGTCCGGGTGCGCGAAGGTCGGCTTGTCGAAGCGCAGCACGGCCACCTGGCGGGAGGCGAGTCCCCAGGCGATGTCCTTCAGCGGCTTGTTGGGGCCGCTGGTCCCGTCCCGGTCGAACGGCCCTCCACCGGCGAGCAGGACCGCGGCGGGCCACGGTCCTGGGCCGTCGGGCAGGGTGAGTGTGCCGGGTACGGCGAGTGGCCCGGTGTCGAGCAGGACTTCCCGCTCGGTGAACCGGTCCTCCTGTGCGTAGTGCGGTGGTTGCCACACGGCGCCGTCGTGCGGATCGAGGCGCAGCCCGTGCAGCAGGCCGTCGCCGCCGACCGAGGTGACCACGGTGAAGCCTGCGTCGGCGCAGGTGACCGCGATGCGCACGCGGATCGGGTCGGTTTCGCCGGCCTCGATCACCGGTTCCCGGACCGCCCGGATCCCGCCGTGGCCGGCGGCCTCGGTGGCCCAGGCCAGTTGCAGCGCCTCGGCGGAGACCATGGCCCGCAGCGGGGGCGCGAAAAGCTCCGCGATCTTGTCGAAATGCTCTGCCCGCAGCAGCGCGGCGAAGCCTCGCGCCACCTCCAGTGCCCCATCCTCATCCATTCGCATAATTGAGAATGGTAGCAGTTGTGAGAAGGTTTGGGTATGGACTCCCTGAAACTGCTCGCCCACCCCATCCGGCTACGGATCGTGCACGCGATGGGCGGAGGAAGGCTGCTGACCACCGCACAGCTGTGCGCGCGCATCCCGGAAGCCTCCAAGGCCACCGTCTACCGCCACATCGATCTACTGGTGAGCGGCGGGATCCTGGAGGTGGCCGAGGAGCACAGGGTGCGTGGGGCGGTGGAGCGGCACTACCGGCTGCGACCGGACCGGGCCGTCGTCGGGCCCGAGGCCGTCCGCGCGCTCACCCCGGAGGACCATCGGCAGGCGTTCACCACGGCGATGACCGCCCTGCTGGCCGAGTTCAATGCCTACCTCGACCGTGAGGAGGCGGACCCCGTGGCCGACCAGGTGGGCTACCGGCAGCACGCCCTCTGGCTCAGCCCCACGGAACTGACGGAGCTGATCGGCGAGCTGCGCGCGGCCATCGTGCCAAGGCTGGCCAACTCGCCCGGCCCCGAACGGGCGCAGTACCTGCTCAGCCCGATCCACTTCCCGGTGGAAGCCCCGAAGGAAACCGGGCAGCCGACGACCGAAACCGGGCAACCACCTCGTTGACGACTACGCGTTGTGACATCCGTGGCCAGATGACTCCCCGCCAACTCGGCGGGAGATCGAGCCGAGGCTCGGCCTGCCGGATGTCGATCCCGCCGCGAGGCAAAGGGCGGGCAGGCTGCCGGTCGCCGCGCAGTACATGGCGGGCAGGCAGGAGCAGAAGCTGCCAGGGTGTAGGCCAGTCGTCAGCCACTTGTCGGCCCGTGTCGGCCAAGGGGAGGGGCGCCGTGTCAGCGGATACCGCACCGACCGGGACGTTGATCAGAGCTGCCAGGAAGCAAAGGGGCTGGTCACAGCCCCGGCTCGGCCGCGAACTCGGCATCGCCGAAGGCAAGGGAGCCGCCGGTCCGGGGCGTGACCAGGTGTCACGTTGGAGACTCGGTGGCCGAGTCCCCACGTACTGGCTGCCGTACCTGATCGAGGTCCTGGAACTGCGGCTACCGGAGTCGGGCGGCAGTTCGCCAACCGATCCGGACGATCCGGCCTCGGGCGATACCGTGGATTCCGTCATCGAGCTGAGCCGGAGGGACGTGGTGGATCGCCGGGGATTCGTGGCCGCCTCCAGCGCGTACGCGCTCGCGGCCCTGGGGCTGCCTGACCCGGACAGCCTGCTGCGGCGTGTCCGCCTGAAGGCCGGCGGGAAGGTCCAGGTCGGCCGGGGCGAAGTTGCAGCCGTCCGCCAGATGACCAAGTCCCTCGGCGACGCGGCGGCCGAACTCGGAGGCGGACACGCCCGGCACCTTGCCGTCCGCTACCTCCACGAGGACGTCTCCAAGTGGCTGGACGGCACCTGGACCGAGGCCGTCGGCCGCGAACTGTTCGCCGCGACCGCCCAACTCGTTCACCTGGCAGGTTGGATGGCCCAGGACGAGGGCAACCAGGACGCCGCCCAGCAGTACTACGCGCACTCCTGCCGGCTGGCCTCCGAGGCTGGCGACGCCGAACTCGCCGCAACAGCCCTGCGCGGCCTGGCAGTCCAGGCCATCGACCTCGGCTTCCGCGCGACCGCCGTCCGGATAGCCGAGGACTGCGTCAACCAGGCCAAGAACTTGGACGACCCCCGCGCGGTGGGCCTACTACCAGGCCACCTTGGCCAACGCCGCTGCCCTGGACGGCGACCGGCCCACCGCCACCCGCTCACTCGCCAGCTCGCAGACATCCATCGAACGCGCCACCGGCGCCCCCGGCGACTCGTGGGCCTCGCACTACAGCATCGGCCGCTGGGCGCACGAAGCCGGCATGATCCTGGCTCAGCTCGGCGATTACGCGAGCGCACAGGACCACCTGCACCACGCGCTCGAAATCCACGGCCTCGACCGCCGACGAACCCGCGCCATCGTCCTGGCCGACCTCGGAACCGTCCGGCTCCGCCAGGACGACGTGGACGGCGCCCTCGCCTCCTGGAGCGACTTCCTCGACTGCGCGGACGGCGTCCGCTCCATCAAGGTCCGGGATGCCGTCCACGACATGCGAGCCCGCCTGTACCGGCTGCGGGACGTACCAGGAGTCGGAGAGTTGGACGAACGAGCGTCAGCTCTCGGACAGGCGGCCCCGATCCTGTGGACCATTGCTGGCGACGGCCGGATCGGGCTACCGCTGGGGGCTTCCGCATGAGCCGACCCTTCGAGCGAATGTGAAGACCCCGGTACGGCGCTGAGGGAATGACAGGTGTCTGCAGCAACACGCCGGGACTTGCGTCGGAGCAGTACCTCTTCGGCGAGTGGGAGCCGAACTTGAGCGCCTTCCTGCGCGACCGCCTGTTTGGCCCGGGGACACCTTCGTCGACCTCGGATCCCACCGCGGCGCGTTCAGCCTCCTGGCCTCCCATGCCGTCGGACCGACCGGCCGAGTCGTCGCCATCGAGCCCACCTCGCAGTTCCACGCGTCATCGGCACCAACGAGGCCCTCCAGCGCGAACTCTCGACTTCGGAGAGGCATCGTGCTGCGCTACCACACCAGCGGGGGAGTGGACGGCTTCATCAGATCCTCAGGCTCTGCGTGGCACTGTGGGCGGCTGGCCGGGGTGCGGAGGCAAGCCCCCGGCGACATCCGAGTGCGAGGAGAGGCGCGTGTCATCGCCCGTAGTGCTGGGCTTCGACATCGGCGGGACCCGGATCGCGGTCGCCGCAACCGACACGGGCGGCACCAGGCTCGGCTCGGATGTCGTGTCGACGCACGCCGAGCGGAGCGCCGAGGGCTGCCTGACCAGGGCGGTGAAGGCCGCGAGGGTCCTGATGGAACGGGTGGCGCCGGGGCGTCGGCCGATCGCGGTAGGAGTCTCGATGCGCGGAGTCCTGGGCAGTCGTGGCGGTGCCCTCTCGCCGAACAATCAAGGCTGGAGCGGTCCGGCGGTACGCAGCAGGCTCGAGTCGGCGTTCCTGGGCGCCCGGGTCCGGGTGGCCACCGACGTCATGGCGGCCGCCCGCGTCGAGGCCGAGTACGGTTCCCTGGTCGGCGCCGACCCGGCGATCTACCTCAACCTGGGCAGCGGGCTGGCCGTCGCGATCGTGGTCGGCGGAGAGGTCATCATTGGCCACAACGGCCTGGCCGGCGAGGTCGGGCGCAATCTGCGACACGTGTCCGATGTCGGCAGGTCGGCCGGTGACCGGATCCTGCTGGAGGAGGCGGTCGGCGGCAAGGCCCTCATGGATCAGGCCCTGAGAGTGCTCCCCGGTCTGGACGGCGCCCGTCAACTCCTTTCCGGCACCGCGCGCCATCCACAGCTGTCGCGGCTTCTGGAGGAGTTCACCGGCGAGCTCGCCTTCCACCTGGTGAATCTGACTGTCGCCGTCGACCCGGAGCGCATTGCAGTCGGCGGCGGTATGGTGCGGGCCTGGGACATCCTGCATCAACCACTGCGCCGGGCCCTCGGCGCCGCCGTCCCGGACCCGCCGGACCTGGTAGCGGCAGACTTCCCGCTCAACACCCCGCTCCTGGGCGCGCTTGCCCTCGGACAGGCGGCGGCGCGCGACGCGCCGACGAGCGGCGCCGTTGCATGAGCCGGGCGGCGACGCCTCCTACACCACCGGCCAGGTCGGCTTCGGGGCCCTCGACCACCACACCGACAAGTTCAGCAAATTCTCCGTCACTCCCGCCAACTGGAGCGTCAGGACGACAGAGTCGGCCGACGCTCGCCAGGGGCGCCGGCCGACCTGCTCTGCTGCATTCTCGAGGAGGACTATGCGATCGCCGGCCTCCAACTGCTCCTCGGAAAGCAAGGAGGAGGCGATTCACATTCAGCGACCAACGGTGTTAGCTGCGTGAGGCTCGATGCCGGGCCATCGGCGCCCGGACCGCCGGCGGGGAAGCCGTGGTCCGCCGCGCTCCACCGCCACCCGCGAGCAGGCTCGGGCGTCGGCGTGCCGCAAGGTCCTCGACCCATCCGAACAGCACCACGGCCGCAGCCGTCCAGACGAGGGTGCCGAGAATCAACAGGACAGCGCCACCGGCGGTGGAGCTGTCCAGCTCGAACTGCGCCAGCAGCAGGGCGATGAAGAAGATTCCGGGGTTGTGCCAGAGGTAGATCGTGACCGCCCGGGCGTTGAGCAGCGAGACCAGCCGGTCCAGTGCCGGCACGCGGGCCGGCCAGGACATCTTCGGCTGCCACCGCAGCAGCAGCAGGACGAACGCGAACGACCAGTAGCAGTTGGCCATGGAATCCACGGTCAGGTCGAAGTTGGATTCCTCCCGGTGGGCCCAGGCCAGCCAGCCGCCGACGGCGAACGCGGCCAGCGTAATCGGCAGCACCACCCGCCACTTCAGCTCGCGAAGCATGCCGTCCCGGTGGGCGAAACCCAGCAGCCAGCAGGCCAGGTAAGTGCAGAAATCGGTGATCGATCCCGTGATCGCGTCGCTCATTCCGAAGGAATTCTGGCTGAAAACGTAGACCAGCAGGAATGGAAGGCCGAGCATCACCGCCGGGAGGCGGCGAAACAGCGGCAGCAGTACCGGGGACAGCAGGACGAACCACAGGTAGGTGCTGATGTACCAGAGCACCCCGACGAACTCCTGGCCCCAGTTGCTGGCAGGTGGAGAATTCAGCGGAAGAATCCAGAACAGCATTTTCGGGTCGGTCGGCGATGTCCCGTCCCCGGCCGTCCAACCGTGGATCAGCATGACCGCAATGGCCACCGTGCCGAGCGTCCAGAGGGACGGCAGCAGTCGGCGGAGGCGGTGGCCGACCGTGACCAGGCCGGACTTGTTCATCGACGCGGCCATCAGGGAGCCGGCGAGGGCGAACATGACGCCCATCGACGGAAAGAGGACCGTGAGCCAGCCGAGCCCGAGCGCGTGGTAGACGATCACTCGGACGATGGCGAGCGCGCGGATCGTATCGATGTAGCGATCCCGAATTGCTGTCACGGGGTGGCTCTCTCCGAGTTCGAACGGTCGAGGTGGTCGGGCATGAGAAACGTCACAGTCCCGCATGCCGCGAGCGGTGGGACTGAAGGCAAAGGACGACGTCCCCGCGGCGCCGGTCCTCCGAATCCTGCGGCGCGTCGTCCCGGTCGGTACGGGAGCCGGGGGTGGGAAGTCCGGTGCGGTCGGGAGCGTCGCGGGCCACTTTAGACACGGGTTCCACCCCTGCCGAAGAGGTCGCTTCCGCCGCTGCGGGATGCGGGACGGACCTCATCAGAACCTCAGGATCGCTCTGGGATGATCCGGTCCCATGACCCGAATCCGGGAGCATTCCGTGGGCGATGTCGTGGCCGAGCGCTTCGAGCTGATGGCACGGCTGGGCAGCAGCACGGGGACGGTGTGGCAGGCGCGCGACCTCTTGCTGGAACGCGACGTGGCGCTCAAGGAGTTGCGCGTCCGCACGGCGGACGACCCGGCCGAATCGGTCCGCCTACGGCAGCAGGCGCTGGAAGAGGCCCGGGCGGCGGCTCTGATCCGCCACGTGAACGCGGTCACCGTCCAGGAGGTGCTCGTCCAGCAGTCCCACCCCTGGCTCGTCATGGAACTGGTCACGGGCCGCAGCCTGCGTGAGCTGCTGTGGACTGACGGTCCGTTGGCCCCGGCCCGGGCCGCCCGCGTCGGCCTGGACGTGCTCGGCGCCCTGGACGCGGCGCACACGGCGGGCGTTCTGCACGGGGGCGTCGAACCGGGCAACGTGCTCATCCGTGCGGACGGGTCCGCCGTGCTGACGGGCTTCGGAGCCGCTGGCGGTGCTCCACCCTTCGGCGTCACGGGTGACGTCCTCGGATCGCCGGAATTCGTGGCGCCCGAGCGGCTTCGCGGTGAGGGGGTGGGACCGGCATCCGACCTGTGGGCGCTGGGCATGCTGCTGTACGTGTGTGTCGAGGGCCGCACGCCGGTGCTCGGCCACTCGATCCGCCAGACCGTCCGCGCGGTGTGCGAGGAGCCGATGCCCCTGGCGTCACAGGGCGGGGCACTGACGAAGGTGATCGGGGAACTGCTGGCGCGCGACCCGGGCGGTCGGCCGTCGGCCTCCCGACTCGCAGGGCTGCTCGGCGAGGTCGTCAGGAGCGAGACGGAGACCGTCGTGTTCGGCCGGCCTTCGGCGCGGGCGGAGCCCACCGTCGGCGTGGTCCGGTCGCCGGTGGAGCAGGCGCCGGGCCGTCGTCGTCGACGCCGCCTCATCGTGGTGCTCGACGCGGTCGTGGGCTCGGCCGTGATCGCCACGGCCACCGCCCTGATACTCCTCCACCAGGGTGTCCACATCGGCCCGGCTTCGGCGAGCAGCCGGTCCGCAACAGGAACCTGGATTGCCGACCTCGCCGAGATTCCCCATACGACGGCCCCGGATGAACGGGACCAGCGACTTGCCGACCTCCGGGAGCAGGTCCCCGGCGCCGTGCTCGTGGACAGTGACAGCTGGGAGTCTCTGCCTCCGGGCACCTGGGTCGTCCGCGCGCCCGAGGAGTTTGCGGACGGTTTCTCGGCCCTCGCCCACTGCCGCAAGCTCGGCTCCGAGGAGTGCACTGCCCGTTACCTCAGCCACGAGCAGGACGAACGGGACCTCACGTGCGAGGCCGCGCCAACGCCCGACCCCGAGACTTGCCGCCACCCCGCAATGCGTAACAGGTCCTCATCCCGGCAGGACGGCTAGCTCGACGAGGAAGCAGGCGCCGGCTTCCTGCGGCGTGTGGCCGTGAACCACGGTGCCGCCGTGGCGGTGGGCGATCTTACGGGTGATCGCCAGACCCAGTCCGGTCCGTCCGGTGGATCGGTCACGCGAGGCGTCGAGCCGGTTGAGGCATTCGAAGATCCTCTCGCGTTGCTCCACGGGTATCCCGGGCCGTCGTCACGCACCTCCACGCGGGCGGTGGAGCCGCCGGCGCTGACGGCGACGGCGGCCCGGGTGCGGGCGTGCCGCACCGCGTTGTCGAGGAGGTCGCGCAGGCGCCGTTCCAACGGCCGGGGATCGCCCTTCACGAGGGTGCCTCGGGCAGAGAGGCGGCAGTCGACCTCCACAGGTGCCGGGCGACGAGTTCGTCGAGCAAGTGCCGGGTGTGGGCGGCTGCGATGGCCATCGGAACACTCTCCCGTTTGGGCAGGCGGTTGCGGGGGTCAGCAGCGGGTGGGAGGTGAGCGGACGGGCGGGGACGAGGACCGTGTCGCCGGCGGCCAGACCCAGAGCCAGCGGCGCACCGCCGCAGGCCCGCGCGAGGGCCTCGGCAGCGGCCGGTTCCGCCCACATCTGCTCCTCGCCGACGATGCGGCCGACTAGGCGGGCGACATGGGCGGGCCGCGAGCAGGCCCATGCGCTGGTGGTGGGCGCCCAAGGCGGCGAGCCCGGGAATCGGCGAACAACTGGTCACGACCGTCGGGCAGCTGGGTTCCGCCGGGACCAGCGGCACCACCTGTTCGACGCGGACCGCGTCATCGAGCAGCACGAGCAACCGCCGCCCGGCGGCCTCACTGCGCCACATTCCGAGCAGGTCCTGCTGGCGGCGAGCAATACTCGATTTTGCCGAATGCGTCACCACAAAAATACGGAAAGTCACCGCAGTTAAGGCGGCCGTCATGCCTAGCACGAACTGTGCTGTGACTGGAAGTGGCAGTTGGCGGTAGGAAGCAATGGTTGGCGGCTCGCCGCTATCGTCACTGTGGGTGATCTGTGACTCGGTGCGCTAAAGCCGCGGCGCTGGCCTGAGCCTCTACCAAGTCGTCCGCGAGCTGCAGTTACTCCTCGCCCCCTGGGCCGGCGCCTGCCCCACCTGTCACCGCGACATCCCCACGCCGACACGCACCTGCCCGGGAGGATCTACGAAGCGGCTGTACGGGTTCGTACGGGAAACGTGACTCCGCACGGCCGCCTCGGGCAACCTGGACCCGCTGGCAGGGACGAACAGCGAGGAACGTCCAACGGCACGAACGGTCGTGGACGGCACGCACCCGCCACGAGAACCACGCGACCAAGCCATCCAAGCCTCACGTAAAACCTCGGAGGTAGCACATGAAGATCCGGCTCACCCGCCGCGCCGCGACGATCGTGGCGGCAGCGACGCTGACCGCCGGCGCCGCTGTCGCCATCACCCCGACGACCGCGTCCGCGTCCACCACGGACATGGGAATCCGCCTGAGCACCACCCACAACGTGGGGGTGTACGGGTATTACAAGAACATCAGCAACGCCAGCAAGGTCGCCCCCGACCTCTCCCCCTACAACAATGACGGGATCGAGACAGACTGCTGGAGCAATCAGGGGCAGGACCTGGGCTACGGGCCGTACTGGTACCACACGATCAGCGAGTACTACAACAGCGCCGGACAAACCCTGCACGTCTACTCGTGGACCTACGCCCCCTACGTGGACAACGGCAACGCCATGAACCACCTTGGCCTTCAGTACTGCAACTACTAGGCCGTTTCGTTTGGATCAGTGGGCGGACCAGAGGGAGGTGCCCGCGATGTGGAGTCCGGCCCGGTAGATGGTGTCGGTCTTCTTGTAGCGGGTGGCGATGCCCCGCCACTGGTCGGGTAGCCGGGCCACGTTGCCGTGGCCCGGCTCCCTCAGAACCGGTGGGCTGCCCCGAATTTCGTGGAGTCCATGATCGTGTTATCAAGCGGCTTGCGGGGCTTGGAAGTGGATTGGAAGTTGAGTCGATGAACTCCCGGCTGAGAAAGGCCACCCACAACCGCGGCCACTTCCCCTCGGAGCAGGCGGCGTTGAAGGTGCTCTACCTCGCCGTCCGAGAGCAGATCACTCCCAGGGCCAGCGACATCAACCATGTCGCCGCACGCTGGAAGGAGGCGCTGAACCAGTTCTCGCTCTTCTTCGAGGACCGGCTCAGCATCCGATAACCACAAGGCCCTGCGGCGAGACCCCCTGTTCCTACCCGCGAGGCCCCAGTTGATGAAGCCTCAGCCGACGACTCCCCGGGAGACGCCCACCGGGGCATCCCTGACGGTTCACCGTGAAGTCTGGCCGGGCCAGGGCCCGGACAGAGTGACCACACTCATGAGGTGCTGCGGCCGCCGCCTTGTCGCTCTGTCTGCTCCTCGTCGGCGGTCTCGTGGCGTTTCTCGATTTTCCTGAGGGGTTGAGGGGCGGCCCAGTCTGTCGGTGTCCAGGGGATCGGGCACTCAGTCGCGGTGGCGTCGAGCCGCTGCTGCGCTTGGGCCGCCCTGGGGTGGCTGATCTCCTCGAAGAGGTGAAGTGCTTTCTGCCAGGCGTGACGCGCTTGGTCGAATTGGCCGGACGTGGCGTGGGTCTCGCCGGTGCCGAAGAGCGCGTCGGCCTGGAGGAAGGTGTCGGAGAGGAGAAGGGCAAGGTGTTCTTGTTCGCGGTAGAGATCGAAGGCGACGTCGAGGTCTGCGTCGACAAGGTGGAACCAGGCCAGATTGCCGATGGCCAGAGCTTCACCGCGGCGATCGTCCAGCTGCCGGTAGATCGCTAGGGCCTGACGAGTATCCGCGAACGCTTGAGCCAGGCGTCCCAAACGTTGCTGGAGCACCCCACGGTTCTGCAGCGCTACCGCGCAGGCCCGAGGCGCGTCCTCGCCGTGGAGCAGCTCGAGGGCCTGGGTGAAGAGGGCGAGGCTGTCCTCGTTGTTCCCACGCTGGCATTGAACCGCGCCGTAGTCGATCAGAGCCGTGCCCTCGCCGCAGGGGTCGACGACCGTGCCACGGTAGATCTGCAGCGCCTTCAGGCAGCTTTCTTCTGCTTCGTCGAGGCGGTCCGTCCTCCAGTAGACACTGGCGAGCCCGGACAGCATCAGGGCCTCGGCGGCCTGGTCGCCGGCGGCCCGCGCGGCCACGACAGCGCGTTGCTGCACAGCGAGGAAGTCGTCGAACTGGTAGCGGGCGATACGGAATTCCTTCTGGACTGCGGCGAGTTGCCACACGTGACGGTGAAGTCCGGCTTGTGCGGCAGAGACCTGGATGGCGGCGAGGTTCTGGTGCTCGTTATCGAACCAGGTCAGGCCCTCGTCGTAGCCGGCGAACCGCATGGGCCTTCCGGCTCCTTCGGGCGGCACACCAGTCAGGGGCGGGGAACCGATGACGCGTGACGCGGCGTGGCCGGTGGCCACGGCCCAGGTCGCCAGCCGGGCCACAGGCCCGGCGGGGTCCGGCTCCGGATCGGCATCGGCGAGTTCCGCGGCGTAGCCCCGGAGCAGGTCGTGAAGTTCATAGCGGCCGGGTGTGTTCTGGCGGATCAGGTTCTCGTCCTGGAGCTGCTCGAGGGCGTCCTCTGCCTCGAGGTCGGGGATATCGGCGAGTGCGGCGACGAGGGCCGGGGTGAAGTCGGGGCCCAGGTGGTGGCCGAGGAGACGGAAGGTCCGCTGGAGCGGCTCGGCGAGGTCCCGGTAGGAGAGGTCGAACACGGGGCGTATCGCGCGGCGCCCGGCGCGGATCGCCTCAAGCCGGCCGGCCTGAAGCCGGTCGGCCAGCTGAGCAAGGCTCCAGGCGGGCCGGGAGCGCAATCGGGCGGCGGCCAGCGCCAGCGCCAGCGGGAGCCGGTCGCAGAACTCCACGATCCGCATAGCTGCCGCAGGTTCTGCCGCAACGCGGGCGCTGCCGGCGATCCGTGACAGCAGGTCGAGTGACTCGGCGTCGGAGAAGGTGTCGATCATGTGCGGGGAGACGCCGTCCAGGTCGGCCAGACTACGCCGACTGGTGATGAGGACCAGGCAGGTGGGGTCGGCAGGGATGAGGTCGCGGACCTGGCCCGCGTCCGCGGCGTTGTCCAGCAGTATCAACGCGCTGCGATTTCGCATCCGGTCGCGGAACATCGCCGCTCGCTCGTCCCGGCTCTCGGGGATCTGCCGCGCGGGCACGCCGAGCTGCCGCAGGAAGGCATCCAGGACCGCCGACGGGTCGGACGGGGGCAGATCAGGGTCGAAGCCGCGCAGGTTCACGTGCAACTGGATGTCCGCGAAGTGACCGGCACGGACCAGTTCGTGTGCGGTCCGGATTGCGAGCTGGGTCTTGCCTACCCCAGCCATGCCCTCGATCGAGGAGATCACCACTGCGTTCGCGACGCCACCGTCGCGAGGCTGCCTCGCGGCCTCGATGAGTCGGGCGAGCTCGTCCCGGCGCCCGGTGAACGTCACAAGGTCCCCCGGGAGCTGACCGAACACGCCCACCGGGCCACTGCTCTTGGCCAACCCGTGCACTCGGATGCACGCCTCCCGCCAACGCGCCGTTCCAGGCTCGTCCACGCCCAGTGCCCGGACGATCGCCACCACCAGATCCAGATCCAGGCGCCGTCGACCGACCTTGAAAGCGTCCACCACCGTGGTCGTCGACACAACGCGCGCCGGCCGTAGCAGCGGCCCGGTCCGCTTCGCCAGCACGCGATAAGACGGCATCCCCGCCCACGTGCGCAACTCACCCAACAAGCTGACGAGCTCGGCCAGATCCATCGCCTGGCTCGGATCCGGCATGCCGCCGTACGGCTCTCCCATGATGACCCCGCCCCGTGAAGCCGTGCCCCTGACCGTGAGTCTAGGTGCGAGGTGTTCGCGATCGTACGGGATCGTGCGGAAAGCGGGACTACGCCAAGCTTCCGCGAGCAACCCGGTTCTGCCGCTTCGCGCTAGAAGATCCTGATGATCTTGGAGTGGATGGGCGGGCTGGCCGGTGGTCGTGGGCGGTCGGCCGCTCACTGACCGCCCACGACCACTTTGCGAGTAGCTCTACTCCGGGCTGGTTGGGGCTTGTGCCGCTTGGAGGCGGCTGGCGACGTAGCTGGCGCGGTCGCCTCCGTTCCACTTGTGCCAGTGGTTGGCGGTGCCGTCAGCGGCGCCCAGGAGGTCGGCGAGCATCTTCCAGTGGACCGCGCCGACGAGTGCCAGCCAGGCGCCGTTGCGGGCCTTGTTGGCGCTGGGGATGCCGAGGCGCTGGAGGCGACGTTGCAGGGTGTTCGAGCTGAGGTGGCTGGAGGGGCGAAGGCCGGGAAATCGATAGGGGGACTCCTGATCTTTGAGTGCTGCCGCCAGCGGGCGGCGTTCGTGGATGAGCTGTTGGAGGAGGGCGGACAGGCGCGGCCGGAGCCAGAGTGTTTCTCGGCCGAGTTGGAGGCCGAGGACTCCTGGCTCGTCGGGATGGATGTGGATCTGGGTGAGGGTGAGCTTGACGATCCGGTCGGTGCTCTGGCCGTACTGCAGGACGAGGCAGCCGGCGACGCGGTCCGCGAGCGGGAGGCTGTGGTCGGTCTCCAGCTTGAGAGCGGTGAGGACCCGGTCGGTGTCGTTCATGATGGAGCGTTCGCCGTGCCTGCTTGAGGTGGCGATGGCGACGTCCGCGGGTGCGAGCTTGGCGGTTGCCGCCCACAGCAGGAAGGGCCGGGCGTAGTACGGGCCGGTCGAGTTGGCGATGAGCCACCGGTCGACGAGGTGCTGGGTGAGGCCGTCGAGGGTGCGTCCGCGGCTGCGGATGTGACCGAGGAGGATGCGGGCGGCGCTCAGCTGTCGGCGCAGGTGCTCGCGCTGGTAGCGGCTGAAGCCAGCTTGGTCGACGCGCTGGTGGGCGAGGGGCATCAGATGCCAACGCGCGTATCGGGCGAGGAGGGTCCGCCGTGGTGCGACGGCTGCCGCCGCGGCGTCTGAGGCCCCACCCGTACATCGTCGTGAACATCGCCAGATCCCGGGCCGCGGCGAGAGCCCCCTTGTGGCCCTGCTCGCGAAGCCGCTTGATCTCCGGGTCCATCTGGCCGAAGAAGAGCTTCACCTCTGCCCTGGTCAGCGGCCGGTTGCCGCTGGGCTGGCCGATGTACTCCTGCGCGTGCCGGACCGCGTTCAGATCCCGCAGGGCGAAGCCGGTGAACATCCCGAAGGTGCTCAGACATACCTGGGGCCACTCGTAGGCCGGGTCACTCAGGTAACTGAGGTACAGGGCAAGGTCGTTCTGGTACTTGCGCATGGTCGACGTGGCGACGGTGTCCGCCAGCATCGCCGACCATCGGTCGAACAGCTGCCGGTTCCAGGCCGGTTCCCAGGGATACCCGGCGGACATCGCCTGGACTTGGCGCGCGATCCTTGCCCTGGTGTTGACGGTGTCCCAGGACAGTCGGCGGGCCCGCTGGTGGTCTGCGAAGCCCTGCAGCGTCTTCCCGAAGACGACCTCCTCGGGGCGGAGCATCGCCACGCCGGGCAGCACGTGCAGGGTCGCGACGCCGGGAACCGCCACCGAGCTTCCTGAAGTTCCTCGGCTCATCCATCACCCTCTGTGTCCGACGCTGGGCCCCACTTTCGACGCGGTGATGCGCGGGACACAACATCGGTGCGCTGAACACACCACTTTTGAGGGGATCGCAGGCCAAACCGCACACGACCCCAGCGGAGCGTGATAGAACTCGACTCCAGCGGGCACTGGTCGCCCTGCTGGCCAGGAGGAACGCCGCAGAGCTCTTGGTGCGCGCACCGCAACATTGCTCGAAGTGCTCGGCCCAGGGAAGGGAGACGTGCTCGCCGAGTCCGAGTGAGTGCAGCAGCGACCGGGCGGTTTCGGCGGCCGGGGCCGACGCTCGTGGCCCGGCCCCGCGCAGGTGGGCCACGAGCTGCCCGTCCAGGCTGGCTCTACTGGATGAACTCAGGCGGAATCCTCGGCCAGACCGGCAGCTGCCACCTCGAACTCGGCGAGCACAGGACGGCGGCGGAGCACTTCGAGCAGGCCGCCTCGACCTTGAACCCCGCCGATCTGCGGACGCGGGCGCTCTTCGCCTCGCGGGCGGCCTCCGCCCACTTCCTCGCGGGCGACCAGGACGGCGGCCTCGCTGCCGCCGACTCCGCCCTCGACCTCGCGGCTCACGTCCAGTCCGCCCGGCTGAACGAGCACCTGGAGCAGACCATGGACCATCTCCGGGCCGCTCCGGCCACCGGTCTAACGACCTGATAGAACGATCACGACAAGTGATGGCGGCCAAGGAGTCGTGACCGTGACCGGCACCGTGCTCGTTCTATGGGACGTCGACCGCACCCTGGTGTACGTCGGCGAGACCGACCGCGCGGTCTACCGCGAGGCGTTCCTCCACGTCGTCGGCCGCGAGGCGGCGAGGCTTCCCGAGCGGGGGACCGGACGCACGATGCCGCTTGCCGTACGCGAGCTGCTCGCCGCCAACGACGTCGACCAGCAGGACGTGGAGCCGCTCGCGGAACAGATCGTCGCGCTGCTGCCCAGGCTCCTCGCCGCCAAGTCCGAGGAGCTGCGCTCGGCCGGCGTGCTGATGCCCGGCGCCACGGCGGCCCTCGCCGCGGTCGCGGCCCGTCCCGACCTCGTCCCCACGGTGGTCACCGGGAACCTGCAGCAGAGCGCCGAGATCAAGCTGAGCGCCTTCGGACTCGACCGGTACGTCGACCTCGCCGTAGGCGGCTTCGCCTCAGACGACTCCCACCGGCCAGCTCTGGTCGGCATCGCCCAGCGGCGCGCGGGCGCCCGCCACGGGACGGCCTTCGACCGCTCGAACACGGTGATCATCGGAGACTCGCTCGAAGACGTTCGGACCGGAGCGGAAGGCGGAGCTGCCGTGATAGCCGTGGCCTCCGGCACCACCAGCGCCGAACGACTCGCCGAAGCCGGGGCGGACCGCGTCCTCGACAGCCTGAGCGACCCTCGCGCGGTACTCCGCGCAATCGCCGAACTCACCGGAACAAACCAGTAGTTCGGAGGGTGGCTCTGGTCACCCAGCCCGGGCGCACGGGACTGCTACCGTCACCGCCATGACGCTCTCCGCAGCAGACGGCCGCGTGGTCGACCTCCGCAAGGAGGCCGTCGACCAGGTCCTCGAACTCGTCGAGCAGCGCCTCGGCACAGCGCTCGGCCGGAGCGGCCTCGTGCGCAAGCGCCGCTCGGTCGGGGCGAGCACCGGCCGGGGCACGTGGGTCCGCATCGAGCGCCGCCCGTGGACGAGGGCCCGCGAGCAAGGCTGGACCGGCACCGAGACCGCCGCCGCGCTGACCGATGTCGCGATGCCCCGCTGGCTCGGTTCCGTGGCATGGCGCGACGCGGTCGACGGAGCGATCTGGCGAGCGGACGAGACGGAACTCCTCCCCGACAGCCCGGTCGGCACCGCCGTCCTGGCCGCCGACCCCCAGCTCCCGGACAGCTGGTGGCAGGCCCTGAACGCCTCGCTGGACGCGCTCGCAGCCCAACCCACGTCCACGGTCGCGACACCGGACACCGAACCGATCACCCAGCAACTGGTCGACCACACGGTCCGCACGGCCTTCCCCCTGGCCCAGAACACCCGGGTCATCTCGCGGCGAACCGCGCACGCCGACCTGAACTGGGCGAACCTCACCGGCCCCGCGTTCAGCGTGTTCGACTGGGAGGACTGGGGGACCACTCCACGCGGCCTGGACTCGGCCTCGCTGCTCGCCGCCTCCCTCGCCGCGAGGAGCCGCCGGTACTCGCGGAGGCGTCCGGTCCACCTCCAGCCCGATGGCGGCCGCCAGCTCCCGCAGGAACGTCAAGTCAAGGTGTGTTCGGGGGAGCGCAGTTCAGTTGTCCTCGGCTCTGTACCACGCGCTCGGCACGCGGCCGGGGAGGCGGTGCTCGATGCGGTGCTCGCTCTTGGTGCAGCCGGCGAAGGGGCCGTTGGGGCCGCGTAGGTCGGCCATGCAGGGGCGGTAGTGGTCGCGGTACCAGGTGCTGGGGCCGGTGTAGCCGCAGGTGGCGGGGTCGGTCAGTTGTTGCCAGGCGAGCCAGAGGGCGTGCAGTGCGCCGACGGCGTCCCAGTGTTCGGTCCAGAGGTGGCACCAGCGGGCGTCGGCGGAGGGCTCGCCGAGACAGCCGGGGACGAGGACGCCTTCCACCCACTCGGTGAGCAGCCGGAGCTCCGACTCCAGCGAGTCTCCCTCGAGGAGGAAGATGAACGGCGGGTACTTGTCCTTGTCCTCCGGGGGCTGCCCGGGCGGCGATACGGCGGTGAAGAGCGCGTCGGGTTCCGGCGTTCCGGAGGACAGTTTTCGTACGGTGGCGCGCAGCGCGGCCATCTCGGCCTTGAGGTCTTCGATGTCCTCCGCCATCGCCGTGTGGTCCGGTGCCTCCGCGCCGGGGCCGATGGCGTCAGCCACGTCGTCCTGCCTTGCGCTTTTCCCAGGCCATGTTGGCGCGTTCGGCGATGGCGGCTTCCTCTGCCCGCATGGCGGGAGCGAGGTGTCCCAGCGTGTCCTCCAGGTACCAGGGCCGCAGGGCGATCTGGGCGACGGGCATGCCGGTCGACAGGAGCAGGGCGGTGCCGCGCTTCAGGGCGCGGATCTGGGCCGGTTCGAGGATCTGTTCGCGGTGTTCGCTGACGGAGGTGGAGCCGCCGTCGCGGCTCTTGGAGTAGGACCCGCGGGTGATCTCGTGGTTGCCGACCAGGGTCGCGATGTCGTTGACGAACCGCGCGTCGTCCAGCCCGACACCGATGACCTTCTTGGTGGCGGCGCCCCAGAGGGAGCTCATGCCGGCCTCGCCCCAGGCGCGTACGCCCTGGGAGTAGCTCTGCAGGATCGTGTAGGGGGTGATGCCGCGCGAACCGAGGTGGCTGTAGAGGTCGGGGAGGTCGGCGATGTTGCAGATGTTGGCGGCTTCGTCGAGGACGGCGCGCATCGGTTCGGGCAGGCGTCCGCTGTGCCGTTCGCCGGCCTCGGAGGCCGCGGTGAAGACGGCGTCGGCGAGTGCGGCGACGACGGCGGAGGAGGCGCCGCCTTTCTTACTGAGGAGGTAGAGGGTGTCCCGGCCGAGTGCGAACTCCTCCGGTCGGAATCGGGGCCGGTACCGGTCGGGCATCATCCAGGCGAGGACGTTCTCGTCGCGCAGCGCCGAGATGGCGGTGCGGGCGTTCTGGTAGATGCCGGACTGGGTCTCTTCGGCGATGTTGACGGAGCTCTCGACCTGCTCGGCCAGGACCTCCTCGTGCTGGTAGAGAATTCGCAGTGGCGCCCGTTCCTTGGGGTCCGCGACCCAGGTGAGGACGTCCCGGACGGTGGCGCCGTCCCACCAGGCGGCGCGGAACATGCCGACGAGCAGGTCGCTGGCGCCCTGGGCCCAGAAGGGGTCGGCGGCGTCGCTCTTGACCTGGTTGACGAAGTGGGTGGCCAGGCGCTCCGCGCGGTCGAGGGTTTCGGCCTCGGCGATGATGTCCCACCAGCAGGAGCGCGAGATCTGCGCGACGCCCTGGGTGTCGAAGGCCCAGACGGTGCCGGCCTTCTGTCGGGAGGCGAGGGTGGCGGCGTAGACGTCCGGCTTGTTGCTGGTTACCAGGAGCGCGGCGGGCGCTTCGACGGCCACGGGGATGGCGATGGCGCTGGACTTGCCGGCGCGGGGGGCCATCAGGGCGAGGTAGGTGTCCTCGTCGGAGCCGCGCAGCTCGACGTCGGACGGGAGGTGGTCGCCGAGCAGCACGCCCCGGTCGCGTGGGGCGAGTTTGCGGGGTTTGACGTCGCGGAGGGAGGCGCGCAGCCGGGTCGCGGTGCGGGCCGCCCGCTGGGGTGTGAGGTCGCGGACTTGGTGGAGGGTGGCGAGGTGGGACGCGTTGTGGAATCGGCGCAGGCATGCCCACAGGCCCCAGGTGAGGGCAGCGACGACAACCAGGTCGAGGAGCACGGCGCCGACGGCGCTTGCGGTCGGTGATTGTGGCCAGACCGCCGTCCAGTCACGCGTCATCTCGAAGACGGTGTACGGGCTGAGCGGCGGGACGTCGGCTTCGGTGACGGCAGCGCCGAGGGCGGCCCCGGTCCAGGTGGAGGCGGACAGCGCCGCCGCACCGACGACGAGCACGCCGCCACCGAGCCACAGTCGGTCGTTCTCGGTCATCATCGGTCGGCGCCGTCCAGGGGCTCGGTGTTCTTGTCGGTGTGGTAGAGCCGTCGTTCGGTGACGGTGAGTTCCATCGCGGCGGCGATGCCGGGCCGGGTGCCGATCTTGATCAGGTACTTCCCGCGTCCGGGGTGGACCTGGTCGGCGGCGTCGAGGCCCGTGCTGGTGGCCGATGCCCAGGAGGTGATCATCATCCGCTCCTGCTCGGTCAGCGATCTCTTGCCGGACACGCGGCCCAGTTCCTCGTCCGTCGAGCCTCCGATCACCCACGTGTCGCAGCGGTCCATCAGTCCTCGCGCCTTCGCCCGGTCCTCCTCGGTCGGCAGAGCCTCGACGTCCTCGAGGGAGTGGGTCACGTAGACGGTGACGTCGTCGGTGGTCCTGTTGAGCCGGCTGATGGAGTCCATGGCGTCGACAAGGCCCGGTCCGGCGCGCAGGGCCCGCCACATCTCGTCCATGGGCAGCACCAGCCGGCGGCGCACCACGTCGAGGCTGCGCGCGCTGTCGATGGTGTTGTAGGTGTAGGCCCAGCTCGCGATCATCCCGGCCGAGACCACGTCGTTGCCGCGGGCGCGCAGGGCGCTGATGTCCACGGACACGGCCGGGGCGTGGAGGTCGAGAGGCGTGCTGGTCGGTCCGTCGAACATGCCCTTGAGCGGTCCGTCGACGAGGTTGTCAAGGCCCGCGACGACCGATCGGGTCAGGTCGAGGTAGGTGTAGCCGTCCGCCGCCAGCTTGAGCCTCAGCGCCTCGGGCGCCTGCCGGAGGACGGCGATCACGTCGGGTACGACCGGGTCGGTGTGCGGTGCGGCGTCGGCGGCGAGTTGTACGGCGGTGGTCAGCGCGCTGCGCTCGATTTCGTCGGGCTGGCGTCCGAGGCCGCAGCGGGTGGCGAGCAGGGCGCCCAGCGTCTCCAGGCGCCTTCCGGTGAGGACGTCGAGCAGGGCCTGGCGTTCGGTGACGGGCAGCCGGGCCAGGTGGTGCTTCAGGGGGCCGGAGTCGAGCGGGTTGATTCGGTCGACTCCGGTGCCGATGCGCAGCACGCTGCCGCCCAACTCGCGGATCAGTGTGGAGTATTCGCCCTTCACGTCGGCCGGCACGCACATCATGCAGCCGTACGCGACGTAGACGAGGCAGACCCGCTTTACCAGGGCGCTCTTGCCGACGCCGGGCTGGGCCATCACCCACATGCCGGGGTTGGTGGTGAGCCGACCGGTCCAGCCGGACGGGTCGACGCAGACCAGCTCGCCGGTGAGGACATCGCGGCCGACGGGCACCCCGCGCGGTGGCAGGCCCGAGCCGAGGAGGAAGGGGTAGATCGACGCGACCTGTGTGGAGGGGCCGGTGTAGACCGTCCCGGCGTCCTCCACCGCCACCCGGCCGCCGAACGGGCCGCCCCATCCCAGCCGAGGGGCGAAGACTCCACGGCCTCGCAAGGGGGACCGAAGGCTTCTGCGCGGAGCCGTCGGCACGGTGTCGACGGCCCAGCGGGGCGTCAGGAGCTCCGGCTTCTTCTCGGGCATCGTCAGCTCAGCTCCTACTGGACGAGGGGGTGGTAGCCGATGGGCAGACCGGCGGCGAAGACGGCCGCCTGCGCGCCGTAGGCCGGTCGCATCCGGATGCCCCGGGTCCCGGACACGGCGAGCTTCAACTCCTGGAGCGCGAGCGGGAGTTCCTCGGAGTTCCGGGCGGTGGTCGTGACCGTGAGCGTCCAGTCGACGACCTGCGCGCCTCCAGCTGCCTGGCGAGCGGCCTGCTCGGCCCTTTGGTAGTCGGCCTTCTGGCTCCACCGGGCACGGCCCTTGACCTCGGCGGTGGCCTGAGCGCGGTGCTCGGCGGCCGAGATCTCCCGCTCCAGGACCGCTTCGCCCTCCCGCGGGTCCAGGACCCGGTAGCTCAGCGTGATCCGCCGTTGGAAGCGGCCGGGGGCGAGCAGCGGGAGCAGCGCGCTGTAGGGGATCGGGCGGCGCGGCATCTCCTCCAGCACCCAACTCGCCGACACGGCGCCGTCGTGCGCGTAGGACTCCACCCGGTCGTCGGCGGCGACCGGCCCGCACTCGCCCCACTGCAGCTCCTCGAACTGTTCGTCGCGGGCGAGCGCGACCTCGGGGTCGTACGCCGAGCGGACGATGCGGCGCAGGTCCGTGGGGGTGACCCGGCGCACGATGTCGGTGCCGGTGCCGCTCATGTCGAGGGTGTCCACCACCCGGAGGGTCTCGCCGACCTGCTCGGCGAGGTCGGTCGGTGGGAGGGTGGTCGCGGACGGATCGACCACCACGCTCATCCACGAGGCCACCGAGGCGGTGGACCTCGGTGTCTTGCGCACCAGCTCGTCGATGGTGTCCAACGCCAGCGGGGGAGCGTCCGCCCGGCGGCGGGTCTTCACGTCGTCGGCCAGGGCTTCGCCCGCTCCGGGCGTGATCTGGATGGTGACCGAGGCCCCCTTGACCTGCTCGCTCGTCGACATGGCGTTGAGTACCTCGCCCCAGGTCCGGATCCCCGCTCGGACGGCGCCCGTGGGAGCCATGAGGCTCCCGCCGGGGGCGAGCAGGGTGGACACGGTCATCCGGCCGGTGGAGCGGTCGTGCACGACGCCGATCCTGCGCCCGCTGACGGGGTCGTGGGCCGAGATCAGGGCCGAGCTCGCACCGACACCGGGCAGGTCGAGGGCGTACGGCTGGGGCAGCAGGATCCGCCGGTAGGAGGTGTTTCCCGCGCGGGCCGCGCGACGCCACGCCAGCTGCGCCCAGTAGTAGGCGAGAGCCGACATGCCGTGCCGCCGTGCGGCCGCCAGACCCACGAACGCGCCGGTCAGCGGCAGGGTGACGAGCAGACTGGCCGGGTGGTGGGCCCCGACGAGACCATCGGCGACGAGGACCGTCGCGGCTGCGATCGTCGCCTGCTTGGACAGGGTCCCCATTCCGAAGCTGCGGCGGGTGCGGAAGCCGCTGACCATCAGCCCGTCCGGAACCTCGTGGGCGCTCACAACTCTCCTCCACCGTTTCCGATTTCACCCGCGCCGCGTTGGACGGCGCTGTTCAGGCCGTCGAGGACCTGGATGGCGATGCCCACCCCGCCGGCCGCTGCTCCAGCGGCGCCCGCTGCGCCCGCGGCGCCTGTCGCGCCGGCGGCCCCGCCTCCGCCGGCCGCCGCGGAGGCCCCGGCTTCGCCCGACAGCCCGTCAGGGGAGACGGTGGGGGAGGGGATCATCCCGGCCTGGGTCTGGTTGCGGGCCGCCTGAGCGAGCGCGTCCCCGCCCGATCCCGGCTGCCCGTCCCCGCCGGAACCGGCGGACATCGACTGCTCGACACGGCGTGCGTGCTCGACCGCGGTGGACGGCCCGGCGCCTTCCTCGTGGTCTTCGCCGCCCTTCGGGCGAGAGGCGTAGGACGCAGCGGCGGACATCGCGGCCGTCGCTCCGCCGCTGCTCATCGCGCTCCCGACCTCCTCGGCGATCGGCCCGAAGATGCGCATGAGCGCGGCCGGGGCGATCACGCCGAGCATCAGCGTGGTCAGCCCGCGCAGCCACTCGACGGTCGTGTCGGCGTGGCCGAACTCGGCGAACCCGGCGCAGACGATGACCGCGACCATCGGCTTGTAGGCGATGCCGAGGAGGATCGACTTGATCAGCAGCGGAGCCCACTTGCGACTGGCGTCGCCCCCGACCCGGCCTGCGCCGGCGATCGGGAGCAGTAGGCACTGGATCGGGATCGCTGAGTTCCGAAGGAAGATCAGCACGAGCTGGATGAATCCGATGGGCACGAGAACGAGCAGGCCGCAAAGGACGATGAACGGATTGACGACGTGGGGGACGAGGACGTCGGCGATGTGCCCGGATGCCGCCCCGAAGTCGCCGAACGCGAGCTTCACCAGTCCGTCCGTCAGCGCGTCGCCGGCCTCGAGGACTATGGCGACGGCGGAGACGCCCACCGCGCACAGGAGGCAGTTCTGGAACCAGCCACTGACGGCCTGGCCGAGATGTCGGACCTGGCCGGTGACGGCCATCCGTCCGACCTGCCACATCAGTCCGACGACGGAGATCACCAGACCGAGCCAGACCAGTATCCCGGCCAGGGTTGCCTTCTCGCCGAAGAGCCCGGTGTCCTCGAGGCGGAGAGACGGCCCCTTGAGGGCGACGGTCAGGGTGAACTTCACCAACCCTCTGGTGAACTCGGTTCCGGCTTTGAGTAGTTCCCCGAGGGCGGAGTCCCAGAGGTTGCTCCACTGCTCGGAGATGACGTGGTCGGCGGTCTCGCCGGCTTTCGCGCAGGTGTGACTGTCGGTGACGATGTCGTAGATGCCGACGAAGTTGTACCTGCAGCCCATCTCGACGATCGAGCCGACGACGCCCTTGTCGTCGGCCGCAGCTGGGTGAGCGACCGGAAGGCCAGCGAGCAGCATGGTGAGTGCCAGCACCAGGCTGGCGAGACGGCGCCTCACGATGCCTGCCTGATCGCGGTCCAGCCTTGCACGTTGAACGCCGCGTCGCCGGGCGCTGCGATCTCGGGCACCGGCCCCGGGGAGGCGGAAGCGCCCCCGGTGACGTCGAGCTTCCAGTCCTCGTCGAGCCATGCCACCGCGATCGTGCCCACGGTGTAGACCACGGACTCCGACTTGGTCTCGCCCGCCTTCTGACAGGTGCGGAGCAGCACATGGGCGGTGACCGAGTCGGGTCGTGCCTGGACGATCTTGAAGCCGACAAGATGAGTACGGACCCATGTGCCGGACGGAAGCGGTCCCGATTCCGGTGCACCCATGGACGCGCGCACCTGTGCATCCGCCTTCGCTGCGCCCTGACGGACCCTCTGCTCCCTGGTCGGCGTCCGGTCGGACTCCGCGGTATAGGTGAAGTAGGTCGTGAGCTGTTCGTCCACGGTTGTCGTGGCGCCTTCGACGTTGTACGTGGAGGAAGCCAGAAGCATCCCGATCGCGCCGTCCGTGGTGTGGGGAAACCCGACCTCGTGGCCGTGGACGGTGCGAGTTCCGCGAGGGGCAGCGAGCCATCGGGCGGGTTCGCTCCACGTGGCGGGAATGCTGTACGTGGACACCGGCACAGGGGTGGCAGTGGTTGTGGCGGAGGCCGGTGGTCCCGGAAGCGGCGTGCCGCTCGCCGGAAGGGACGCCGACTTGTCGCCTGAGCCGAGGAAGGCGGCGTAGCCGGTCAGTCCGATCACTGCCGCCACCATGGCTCCGGCTCCCCACAGCACAGCTCGGGACCGACGATGGCTCGTTCTGCGCACCGTCACCCCGCGATGCCGTTGAGGATGGAGATCAGAGAGCCCGCCAGCAGGATCGCCGCGATGCCCGACCCCATCCATTTGAACGGTTCCGACCCGCCGCCGTGGCGGTTCTTCTCCGACGTCGCCAACTTGACGACGCCCCAGCCCGTCGCGCAGACCCCGGCGAGGACCACGATCCACAGGCCGTAGCCGAACAGGGTCGAAACCATGCCGTCCATCCCCGGGATCTTCGTGGGCTTGGCGGCGGGGATCAGCCCCGAGCTGGGCTGAGGTCCCTCGGCGATGAATGCGATGAGCATGTGTCACTTCCCTTCGAGCTGGGCGCGTAGTCGGGCTGCCGCGCGGGCCACGGCCTCGTCGGCCAGGGCGTCCTCGACGCGCTCGACCGCTCGGAGCGCCGGCAGATACGGCAGGTACGCGATCCCGGCGAGCCGGCCAGCCAGGGCGCGCAGCCGGTAGCGGGCAGCCGGCGCCGGGCGGACCGGCGCGTCGGCCACCACGACGAGCCAGGGCGTCGGGACGAGGCCGGTCGGCCACCCTCGGAGCAGCCCCTCGAGCGCCACAGTGCCGTAGACGGTGCTCGGGGCGACGATCACCGGCTGGACACCGTAGGGCACGGACTCTCCCGGACCGAGCCCGCGCGCTCGAAGTCCCCGCCCGTCCTCGCCGTCGAGCATGTGGAGCACCGCGGCCGCGGCGATGTCGTAGCCGTGGATCGGCATCAGCCCGTACCGCGGTTCGGCCACGACCTGTTGACGGGGAACCACCGGATCGGGCGGCAGGTCGGAACCTTCGTACAAAACCTGCGTTGTCAAAATCGCCTCCCTTCGAGTGCAGAGGGTAACGTGATCGTTCGACCACGTGGCGTAACCGGGCTGGTGAGGTGAAGGGCACGCTGATCCGCCCATTCGGACGGATCTGATTCACGGGACGGAGAGGGATCGGTGACGAAGGTCCTCGTCGGATGCGGTGCGGTTCTGGTGCTGGTGCTCGCTGCGTTCGGCATCGCCGTCGTCCTCGTGGTGCCGACGGCGGCAGCCGGGCCGCGCGGTGCATCCGTGAGCGGGACGCCGGAGGAATACCGGGTTTGGACGCTCCGCGCCTCGGGGGAGTGCCGGAACCCGGGCCTGACCCCGGCGCTGCTCGCCGCTCAACTCTTCGAGGAGAGCGGGTTCCGTGCGGGCGCCGTCAGTCCGGCTGGCGCGCAGGGGCCCGCGCAGTTCATGCCGGGTACGTGGGCGACGTGGGGGCGCGACGACGACCACAACGGGTCAGCGTCGCCCTTCGATGTGGGCGACGCCGTGATGGCGCAGGGCCGGTACATGTGCAGCCTGCTCGGGCAGGCGGCGTCCTCCGGCTTCGCCGACGATCTGCGGCGCCTCGCGCTGGCTGGCTACAACGCCGGATGGGCTGCGGTCGAGGGCCACCACGGCGTTCCGCCGTACGCCGAGACGCAGCGCTATGTGGCTGACATTCTGGGGAATCTGAGCCGCTTTCAGGCCGGTGGCTCGCTGCCGCAGATCGCCGGTACAGGCGCCGGCCCGGAGGCCCTGCGTAGAGCCGCCACCCAGCTCGGAGTCCCGTACAGCTACGGCGGCGGGAGCCCCGCAGGCCCGAGCCGTGGCCATTGCGACGGGGACGGCGGATACCGGGACGGGCAGTGCTTGGCCGACTCCACCACCGGTTGGGACTGCTCGGCCCTCGTTCAGTACGCCTACTGGCCTTCGCGTCGGCTTCCGCGCACCGCGGCCGAGCAGTACTCCGCAACCGCGGACCACGCCGTCGCCCAAACAGCCCTTCGGGCCGGGGACTTGCTGTTCTGGCGCCACGACGACGGCCACATCTACCACGTGGCGCTCTACCTGGGCGACGGCCAGATGATCTCCGCGCCGAAGACCGGGGACGTCGTCAAGTCCGCGCCGGTCACCGACATGCCCGGCACCGACTACGTGGGCGCCACCAGACCCTAGACGGTCGCCATGTAGGTTCTCATGCCACTTTCGGGTTCTCGCACGAGGGCCCCGCCCTGCTCTCGCGAAATGGAGGCAGGGCGGGGCCTTTTGTGTTTGCCCCGTCAATCGCCCGATGACGATATCTGTAGGCGCATTCCTTCGTAGACCTCCCTGAGGTCCCGCGCATCGGAAATCTTTCGCACTTCTACTGCCTTTACGACTTCAAGGGCGCGCCAATGGTTAGATGGCGCCACCCGACCAGATAGCATGGCGCGCTGTGCCGAATCACATGCTTCATCCAATCGATTAGTAGCCACCAGAGAGAGCGCCAGGTCGATATTGGCAGATGCCACCCGGCGAGGCCATTTGCTAACGTCATCCGAGGGGGAGAGTCGCGAAATGACTTCTCGTGCATACGCTTCGGCTGCCGGGTCACCGAGCCATGCAAGCGTGGTAGCCGCATAGGCAAGTGATTTAGCTGGATCATATTGAAAATGATGTTCCGGCCGATTTGGAGTCCCCAAGGCAGCGGAAAGCGCTTGCACTCGATCTATTGCGGCATAAGTCTCGGCCGAATAGCCCAAGCGTGCAAATGCTCGCCCTTGCTGAGCAAGAGACTGGATTTCAACCGAGCTTCCGGTCGGCGCCAACTGCTGAGCAGTAGCGCTGAGTTCCACCGCCTTTGAGTAGTTGCCATCAGTGAGAACCCGCCAGGCATCAGTCTCAAAGCACCAAGCCTGGATTTCCGAATTCTCTGCATGTCGCGCTAGCGTCATCGCCGTTCGCAGTCTCGCCGTTGCCGCATCCTGTTGATCAAGGTCAATGTGCAGGGTTGCACCGAGAAGAGAAAACCAGCCACCTATTACGAGCAGCTGCCGATGTTCGGCGAGAGTCTTTTTTGAATCCATGAGACTTGCTACATAAAGTGCATACTTCCGCACCTGGCCCAAGAGTTCCTGTGGGGCTACGGTCGGATATTTGATTGCCAGGTCATGAAAAGTCAGCTCAAGACGTTCAAGCGTTTCCCTGCCTACGTCACTGGCGGAGACCCTGCGTGCAAGCTCCAATGCTTCAATTTCATCGTCATATTCCGCCGCATTGCTGGGGATCTCATCCCGTGCGGGTTTCGGAGTCGCTGCACCACGCAGGAGAGAGTCGAGCTCAACTAGCGTAACTCGCAATACCTTGGCCAGGGTCGGGCGCTGCCAATCCTGCGGATCTACATTTCCATTTTCCCATCTCGCAACAGTGGAGCGGTCCACAGCCAGATTCTGAGCCAAGGACTCCTGAGTGAATCCAAGGGCCTTTCGCCTTTCGACAAGGGCCCTGCGCCGCTCTGCCATGCCGCCTCCCGGTCTCTGACTACCCGTTCTAGCAGGTCAGGACCCTTGGTGCAGAGAGTCTGAGACATGGATGCCACACGGATGCGTCATCCCTGCTCTGTCCAAGTGCGAGCGGCAGCCCTGTACTGGTGAACCACACAGTCCGGCGCTGATCGGAGGAGCAACAGTGAAACGACCGAGCATCGTGACTGGCGCCCTGGCGGTCGTGGTCGCTCTCGGGCCCGCCGCTCTGGTGGTTGCCCTGGCCAAGCTCGACCCGTACGCCGCACGTCGGTGGGTCTGGTGGTTCTTCGCCCTGGCGGTGGCCATGCTCGGCATCGTCTACGGGGCGGACTGGGAACTCTGGTGGCGCCGAAGACGGGCCCGAGCCCGCGTGAGAGCCGCCCGTCGCCACGGCACGGCACTTTGCCGAGAGGCGAGGCGGGTGTCCTCGCGGCACGCAGAAGGGCGCGTAGGGTGACGGATCTCCCGAGTGCGGCGGAGCCGCTTAAGTGCCTGTGCAATACCGAGATTGAACCGGAGGAGCCGAACGCGGACGGGCTCGCCGGCTGGTGGTGCGGCAAGTGTCGAGAGTTCGGGTTCATCGTGTCGAACGCGGACGCGGACACGCTCAGCGTGCAGTACTGCGGGCGCTCGCCCTACGGCCGCCGGAAGGTCGACACCGCGCAGAAGTAGCCCCCAAGACTCCCGTCCCGGCCGGACGTCTCTCGGAACCAGACTCCGGCCGGGATGGGATCCAACTCCCGTACCGCCGCCGCTCAGTACGGGACAGGTCCCGTCCGTACGCGTATCCCCCGTCTCGGACGGGCGGGACCACCCTCAAATCCCCCCGTCCTCCGATCGGAGCCGTTTCCGTGATCCCCCTGAGCATCGAGCCGTTTGCCGTCCTCCGCCGTATCGACGTGTCCGTGTTGATCCGCGACCCGCAGCGCCGCGTGCTGCTGGTGCAGCCGGCGACCCGAGACGACTTCGTGGTTCCGGGTGGCAGCGTGCACCCGGACGAGTCGTTGGAACAGGCCGCCGCTCGGGTGCTCGCCTACGACTTGGGGATGCGCAGGTCCACCGAGGGTGTCTTGGTCCGCGATCGGGTCCCGGCCTGTTTCGACTCGGGTGCGGCCGAGCGGCTGCACGTCGTCCTCGACGGTGGAACGATGAGCGGTGCCCAGGCGGGCGCCCTGTCTGTCCCCGTGGGCGGACAGGCGGTCAACACCCTCGCATGGGTGTCCCTCGACGACCTGTCCAAGTACGTCCGGCCCCACGCCGAGGCCAGGGTGCGGGCCGCGTACGGCGCCGCTTGCAGCGGGCTCCGCCTCCGTGCGGGCGCCGGACGGTTCTGCGCCGCCTAGAGATGCTGCCTCGCAGGACGCCCGGTGCGAACCTGGCCGTGTTCGCCGACGGCATCAGCCCACGCGCTGGCGAGTCCACGGCCTGTCAGTGCCCGCAGCGCCCCGATGGATGTATCGAGCGGCTCGAACTCCCAGTGGCCCGAAGCACGTTCGCGGATGCTGAGGGTCGCCGATGGGTGGTGGAGCAGCGTACGAAGTTCGCGGACCCGCTGTCCGGCCAGATTCGGTACACGACCATCGTGATCAGCCGGACCGACGAGAACGGGCAGACGGTCCGCAGGAAGTACCGCTGTAAGGGCCCGATCCGGATCGAGAACCAGTACGAGCGGGCGCGCGCTGACAGGCCGCCCCGGACCCGATAGGACCCATCCCAACTCCACAGATTCCCGTCTCGGCTTCCAACTAGTGCGTCGTCACAGCACTGCCGAGGCGGGCTCGCAAGTCCGTGCAACAACGAGACACAGGAGGCATGTTGAGCACCACTACCGAACTCCACCCCGCTGCTCCGTGGGGCATGGGGCGCATGGCACCGCTGCGTAACGGCGGTGAACCGTCGCCCGTGCGGTTCGCCGGGCTCGACCCGGAGACGCAGACCGGCCTGTGGACCGGCGAGGACGGCACCCTGACCGTGGCCGAGATGGGCAAGCACGGCACCAGCGTCAACACCTACCCGCCCACCGCCATCGGTAAGGACGGGAAGAACGACCCCGACACCGGCCACGACGCGACGCAGGACTAGGAGGTAGGACCATGGACGGACGCCCGGTGCTGGTCTCGACGGAAGCCGAGGACCCGACCGCCGATCTGGTCATAGCGGAGTTGAACCGGCGCCGGGTTCCCGTCCTCCGGTTCGACCCCGGACGCGACTTCCCGACCCGCGCCACTCTGGCCGCTTCGATCACGGCCGGTGGCTGGTCCGGAAGCCTCACGGTGGACGGACGCGCTGCCGATCTCTCCCGCGTTCGCGCGCTGTACCACCGGCGGCCGAACCCGTACGCGCCGGAGGGCGACCACCGGGCCGACCGGTTCGCCGCGCAGGAGAACCGGCGGGGGCTCGGCGGTGTGCTGGGCGCGCTTCCGGGCTGTCTCTACCTGAGCCACCCGCAGGTCATCGCCCGCGCGGAGTACAAGCCCGCGCAACTGGCCGTCGCCGCCCGACTCGGGCTGCCTGTCCCGGCGACTCTGATCACCAACAACCCGACCGAAGCGAAGCTGTTCGCCGCTGCGCAACCCACGATCTACAAGCCCTTGCATGCCGGGGCCTACCACGTGGACGGCGAACCCGCCGGTATCTGGGCGGCACCGGTCGAGCCCGGGGAGCTCACCGACGCCGTGAGCAACTGCGCCCACCTATTGCAGGCACAGGTACCGAAGTCCGGCGACGTGCGCGCCGTGGTGGTCGGGGACCAAGTGTTCTGCGCGCTGATCACCGGCCCTTCCGGGGTGCTCGACTGGCGCAGCGAGTACGGCAACCTGACGTACGAACCCGTGGACTGCCCCGCGCCAGTCCGGGCCGCCCTGCTGCGGTTCCTCGGTGAGTTCGGTCTGAGTTTCGGGGCGTTCGACTTCGCCGTGACCGCCGAGGGTGAATGGTGGTTCCTGGAGTGCAACCCGAACGGTCAATGGGCGTGGCTGGAACACTTGGCGGGACTGCCGATCGCGTCCGCCATTGCCGATCTTCTGGAGAACGGAGTATCCGAGTGAGCGGGTCCGAGGGGCTGCGGGCGGTGCTGGCCGCACAGCTCAAGGAAGCGGGGGTGATCCAGACCCCCGAGTGGGAAGCCGCCGTGCTGGCCGTCCCGCGCGAGGCGTTCCTGTCCGGCGGCTGGTTCGAGCACGACGGCGGCGGGTGGTACCGACCCGTGTCGCTGGAGACGTCGCCCGAGCTGATCGACCGCGTGTACGAGGACGACACGTTGGTGACGCAACTCGCCGGCTGTGTGGTGCCCCGACAGGTCGAGGGCCGGTTGGCACAGGCACCCACGTCGTCCTCGACGCTGCCGGGCCTGGTCGTCCGGATGCTCGAAGACCTGCGGGTGAAGCCCGGCATGTCCGTGTTGGAGATCGGGACCGGCACCGGCTACTCAACTGCGCTGCTGACACACGTCCTTGGCGACGACCTGGTGACGTCGATCGAGGTGGACGGGGACGTGTCGGCTCGGGCGTCCGTGGCGCTCGGTGGGCTCGGCTACTGGCCCGATCTGGTGACCGGTGACGGGCTCGCCGGGTACGCCAAGGAGGCGCCGTACGACCGGATCATCGCCACGTGCGGGGTCCGGACCGTTCCGGCCGAGTGGATCGCCCAGACCCGTCCGGGCGGCGAAATCCTGTTGACTGTGTGCGGCTGGATGAACGCTTCCGAGCTGGTACGGCTCACAGTGGCCGAGGACGGCACGGCAACCGGCCCGGTACTCGGCGGCGGAGTGTCGTTCATGCTCGCCCGTCCGCACACGCCCCCGCCACTCGGCATGCTGCCCAATCTCGACCAGGGCGACGCCCGTCCGGCGGGCATCAGCGCTGACGTGCTCGACCAGTGGGCGGCCCGGTTCGTGGCGCAGTTCGCGGCGCCCACGGCGCAGTACTTCGCCATGCCCCGCAACGAACGCACCGAGCACGTGTTGGTGGACGTGCACAGAGGATCATGGGCCGTGGTGTTCGAGGACGACGGCCGCTGGCTGGTCCGGCAGGGCGGGCCGGTCCGCCTCTGGGACGCGGTGGCCGAGCTGCTCACCCGGTGGCGCGCCGCAGGTGAACCCACGGGCGAACGGCTGCGGATGGTCGTCAGCGCCGAGGGCCAGCAGCTCGACTGGGACTGAGCCAGTCGCAGGCGCAGTTGGGGTCACATGCGCTGTTCCGCGTCCCCTACGAATTGGCTGTCGATGAACGCCATGGGCAGCAGTACCCTCGCAGCCATGGCGAACCCCCTGCGAATCGAACTGACCAATGGCCTCGAAGAGTCGGCGAACCTTGTGATCACGATACCGGCCGCCGTGTGGGCCGAGCTGCAAGAGACGAACCGGTGGACAGGCCAGGCGGCAAACGGAGAGGTTGAGGGCGACCGGATCGAACTCGGCAAGGTCACCATCAAGCTCGAAGGCTGATCCCGACCTAGCCGGACAGTCAAGCGCCCCGTTCGGCCAAGCGCCGGGCGGGGCTCTGTCGTTGGTGCTGACCTGCGACTAAGCTGCACAGAACTGGTAGTCACGTGTGTTGGGGTCGACGAGCAGGTGCCAGCCGGGGTCGGCCTGCTCCCGCAGCGCGTCGCGCAGTTCGGTGTTGGTGTGCTCGTGCCACGCTCCGGTGCTGACCTGGCCTGTGGGGAGGCCGAGGCTCTGTACGGTGTCCAGTAGCTGGCGGCGCCAGGCGTCGGGGACGTGCTCGGCGAAGTGGAAGGCGAGGCGGAAGCGCTCGACGCCGAGCACGCGGTAGTGGGCGGTCCACGCGGCCAGCAGGGCCGGTTCGACCGGGCCGATCACGGCGACCAGGGTGGGGGAGGCGGGCGTCATCGGTACTCCTTGACCAGGTCGGTGTACGTCTCGGTGAGGTAGGCGGCCTACTCGGAGGCGGAGAGCATGTCCAGCACCGCAGGGGCCCGCGTCCCCGGCCGGGCGGGCGGCCCGTCCGCCAGCTGGTCCAGGGTCTTGGCGAGGGCGCCCGGGTCGCCGGCTGGGAAGAGCTGGGCCCAGGGCTGTTCGGCCAGCCGCTCGGTCAGGTCCGGGTCGTGGTCGGAGACGACCAGGGGAAGTCGAGCCGGGCGGCGTCCATGACCAGCCCGGACTCCTTGCTGGTCCCGGGACGCCGTCGCCCGCCTGATCCACCACGAGATCGACCACCTCGATGGCTTGCTCTACACCGCTCGGATGCGATCCGGCGTCGACCCCATCCCCGTCGAGCAATACCGACAGACAGGACGAGCGTGGGCCTACGAGTAGCCGAGCGAGGGGTATCTCTGTGAATCACGAGGAGCTCGGGGGTTGCCTGCGGGCACGAACCCAGACGCAACCGCTAAAGCGATGACAAGTAGGCGGTGGCGAATCGGTCGCATGCCCCAGACCGCAGAAGAGTGGATGACCGAGTTCGAGCATCTCGACGGACTCTTCACTGCGCTGGTTGCTAGGCGTGCGACGTCGGAGGAACGAGCGGCCCAGTTCCTGCTCGGCCGAATCCCGGAGACACCAGAGGAGGCAGCCGCTGAGGTCCAACTCCGCGAGACCGCGGTCACTCCGGGCGCGGTGCGCGACGGTCAGGTCCCCGGACGTGAACTCGGAATCCGAGGCCGTGGCCCAGAGGTTGCTCAGCCGCAGGCCCCAGGGGCTGTCGGTCCGGTTGTACAGCCACACCTGCCCGATGTCGGTCGACGTACCGAGGTCGACCTGCCACCATGCCTGGTTGGCGTCATCCGCGGTGTGCGTGCAGGTGCCCGCCGACCAGGTGCCGTTGGGTGTTGCCGTCGGCGGCGCGCTCGGGCACACCGCCGTAGGCGGTCGAGTGCTGCTACGCCGGCCCGCCCCTGGCGAGGTTCGGGCCTGTCGGCCGCAGGGTGTCCCACGAGATCGCCCTGCGGGTCACATACTCGACGGTCATCGGGCGGTCGACGGTGAGCCTGAGGATGAAGTCCGGCGCGGTGTAGGCGATCGAGCTGAGGTCGACCAGCAGGTCGCCCCCTCCGTCCTCGGTGAACGGCACGGCACGGCCGTCGAAGGTCGCGACCGCTGTCACCCTGGCGTTGAGGCAGGGCAGCCGAAGTCTGCCCGGCGGCGGGTTCCTGGTGAGGTGCAGGTAGATCGTGCTGCCGCGGTAGGTTGCCCCGCCGAGGTCGGCGGCCGGCCGGTAGGGCCCGCCGTGGGTGCCGACGATCGCCTCCCCGTAGGTGGCCATCCAGTCGCCGACCTGGCGCAGGGTCGCGCTGACGTCGTCCGCGAGGTAGCCGGTCTTCATCGGCGGCACGTTGAGCAGCAGGTTGCCGTCTCCGGTGGCGGTCGCGACGAGGGTCCTGACGACGGTCGCGAAGTCGGACGCGGGATGGTTCGGCTGCCAGGACCAGTCGGGCGGGGTGATCGTGATGCAGGACTCCCACGGCCGGATCGGGTCGAACGCTCCGACCTGCTGCTCGGGCGTGTCGTAGTCCCCGGACAGGGTCGCCGGCAGGTCCTCGAAGCCCATGGTCGCGTAGCCGCGGTTGTTGACCAGGATGCCTGGCTGCAGGTCTCGCGGGACGGTGTTGAGCAGCGGCGGGCGGAACGGCGACATGCTTGCGTAGGGGATGTGGTCGTACCAGAGGAAGTCGATCCTTCCGTAGTCCGTGAGTAACTGTCGGACGTGCTCCACCATGTAGCCGTAGTAGGTGTCGTAGTCGCCCTTGCGGTAGTCGGGCTGGGTCCAGTCGCGGGCCGAGTAGTAGAAGCCGACCTTGAGACCTGCGGCCCTGGTGGCCTCGGCTACCTCCCGGGCGAGGTCCCGGCCGGACCGTCCCATCGGTGTCTGCGCGTAGTCCGAGTAGAACGAGCGGGTGACGCTGTCCGTCCGGAAGTTCGGATACCCGTCGTGATGCTTGGTGGTGAAGACCAGGTAGGTCATCCCAGCCGCCTTGGCCGTGGCGGCGAGCTTGGGGGCCCAGTCCGTCTCGGGCAGGAAGTCGCGGTAGGCGACGTCGTAGACCGGGTCGGACTGCACCGACGGGTCCCGATACTGGTTGTCCGGGGACTCGCCCGGCCGGTAGGCGTTGCGGCCCCAGCCGATCTCCCGCCCGACCACGGACGACGGGTTGAAGTGCACGAACATGCCGAACCTGAGGGAGGCGAGGAGGTCGCCGGCGGCGCGCGGGTCCAGGGTGCTCGCGGCGGCGGGCACGGGATCGGCCGACGGCCGCGATGGGGGGACGGCCGCGTCGGCGGGGGAGCCGGCGGCGATGACCACGGGCACTCCGAGAATGGCGGAAAGTACGCCGCGGCGCGCGAACCCCTGGCGACCGGACGGGTCGGGTGGGGTGCCGAGAGGCTGGGCGTCGGACATGCGATTCTTCCGTCGACGGACTGTGGGGGTGGGGGGAACGCTCCGCGTGGGCCGGAGCGCGTAGCGCGCAAGGTGGCCGCCGATTCGTCCGATCATTTTGGCGCAATACTTGCGGAAGTTGCCGATCGACGGAAAGCTATGGGTCGATTCATCGGATGTCAAGGCTCTCTGTAGCACTTGTGGCAACGGAGAGGATGCGTCGAAATATCTGTGACTCGTGCGGTGCCCAAGGGTCTCCCAGAGCAGAGGGAGTGGCCGCCTACCTTCCGCTGCCCGCGGGCAGACACCAAGCAAGGCAGGGGAGGATCTGCCATCTGGACCTCCTCCGGCGGTTGGAGGCGGTGGCCGATCACCTTGATGAGCTCGGGAGCCTCTCAGCCGGTCCCCGGCAGGTCCGGGACCGGCACATAGCCGCACATCACAGCCGCTCCGCAGCGTCCGCCCTGCGCAACGCGCTGCCCGTGGAGGAAGGCACGGAGGGGTGACCCAGGAGGCCACGTGGGGTGACTTCAACGCCCTGGCGTCGTTCAGGCTGGAGTACGCCCTGGCGGCGCCGGCCGAGGCCGAGGGCCGCAGCACTCCCGGCCAGCACGGTGCGCGCAGTACGCCCCGTCCGGCTGTGCCCGCTCTCGGCCTCATCCACCTCCGCGCGCGCAGCGCAACTAGGAGTTGTCCGCCCGATCATGTGACTATCACCGGCCTTGGTCGTTAGTTCGGGCATGGGGCGGGGTGATCTCACGGATGCCGGGTGGGAACGGCTGAGGCCGTTCCTGCCGGTCAGCAACAGGCGGTGCGGCCGCTGGCGCGACCATCGGCAGGTGATCGACGGGATATTGCACCGGGTGCGGACGGGTGTGCACTGGCGTGACCTGCCCGAGCGGTTCGGGCCGTGGAAGACGGTCTACGAACGCCATCGGCTGTGGTCGGCCGACGGGACCTGGGAGCGTCTGCTCCAGCGGGTCCAGGCGGAAGCGGACGCGGCCGGCGACATCGACTGGGACATCTCCGTCGACTCCACCATCGTGCGGGCTCACCACCACGCTCGTCTCGTGCGCCGACGGCCTGGGCGAGGACGGCGCCGACGCCCGTGAGGCGCGGCGCGTGCTCGCGGGGATCCTCGCCGATCGGTGCTGAGGCCGCGGCTATCCGGGAGGCGGCGGCATTCCGGGGGTCGGCGGCGTTCCGAGTGGTGGGGGCGGGAAGCGGTGCGGCGGGGGTTGCGGGGGTGGCTGGGTGAGGTAGCCGGGGCGTGGGACCGGGGTGCTCGGGAGCGGGCGGGCGTGGCCGAAGGGCGGCGGGGGCGCCGGCGGCAGGAGCGGCGGCGGCACGGGGCGGGGCCGGCGGCGCGTCAGCCGGTAGTAGCGGTGGGAGGCCGGCAGGGCGAGCAGGGTGAGGGAGACGGCGGTGAGCGCCAGCATGCCCGCGGCCGTGAGCCGGATCAGGTCGCTGAGCCAGGACAGCGAGCCGTAGGCGTCCGCCCGCAGGACCAGCACCTCCGCGACAGCCGACAGGCCGCCCACCACCCAGGCCAGGACCCGGGCCGTCTGCCGGCCCCGGCCCGCCAGGACGGCGAGCAGCAGGACGACCGCGGCGACCACGGCCGCCAGGGTGCCGAAGGCGACCAGGCCGGTCGCGGCATCGCTGCCGGCCTGGGGGTCGGCGGCCTGCTCCGTCCGCTGGTCGCGGTACTCGGGGATCGCGAAGAAGGCGCCGGTGGCCGCCACCAGGGCGAGCGATGCCGCCCCGGCGAGCAGGTAGCCCGCCGCGAAGACCGTGCCCGGCGCGCGGGGCCGCCGTGGCGGCGGGGGTGGGAGGGGCGGTGCGGCCGGCCAGGCCGCGGCCGTCATCACGCGGCCCCTTCGGCCGTGCGCCGGCGGCGGATCAGCAGCACCCCGCCGGCCGTCAGCCAGAGCAGGAGCGGCAGGGCCGCGAGCGGGTAGAAGAGCCGGTTCGAGGTCGCCTGCGGCGGGGCGGCGAACGCCTCGGCTGGCGGGACGGCGGTGGTCTGGCCGCCGAGCCAGAGCCCCTTCCCGTCGCCGCTGGGCCCGTTCAGCGCGTCCCGTGCGGCCGTGGCGAGTTCGGGGTGGTCCTGGGCGAACTTCTCGGCGCTGACGCGGTTCTGGTTGATCCGGCTGAAGTTCACGCCGCCGTAGACGTACGTGTAGGTGTAGACGGTGTCGCCCTTGGTGGTGGTGTGGCTGACGTTGAACTCGCCGTTCTTGTACGACTGCACGTAGCGGTCGAACACCTCGCGCGGCGACCAGGGTTCGCGCGAGGTCCAGTGGCTGATGTCGCCCTTGCCGACGAGGTCGGAGTACGCGGTGTGCTTGGTGGCGCTGCGCTGGCGGAACCATTCCGCGGCGACGCGGCTGGCGTAGACCCGGCGCAGGTCGGCGTACTCGGGCGCGTGGTTCACGGCGTCCTGGACCTGCGGGAGGATGGTCTGGCGGTAGACGTCCTCGTTGTGCTTCGTGGCCGCCTTGTCCTGATGGGTGCAGCCGTTCGAGCCGCCGACGCCCTGGGCCTTGACGACGTCCGACTCCATCTTGACGAGCAACGGCGCGTCCAGGATGTACAGTTCGTCGCCCGTGTCGCGGACGGTGGCGGTGTCGGGCACGATCCACTGGCGCATCGAGATGCACTTGGTGTCGCCCTGGAGGGAGTCCCAGAACGTCTGGCCGCCCGGGGTGTCGGGGTGGATGAACTTGGCGACGACCTTCTTCATCGCCAGGTCCGCCTCCAGCAGGACGCGGCCTGCGTCGGTCTTCCCGAACTTGGCGTCGATGATCCGGTCCGGCTCGTCCGGGTTGAGGTTCACGGTGAAGGAGGAGGGCGGGAGTTCCATCCAGACGAAGAAGGAGTCGGAGGCGAGGCGGGCGTTGCGCACGCCGCCGAAGGATGCCTGGTCGGGCTCGAGGGAGTCGGCCTTGAAGGCGTACTGGACGCCGGGGCCGTGGTGGTAGGTGTCGGAGACGTAGCGCAGTTCGAGGGTGGAGAAGTCGACGCCGCCCAGGTCGTCGGTCAGCTCGGGGTGGCCGGACTCCTCGTCCAACGCGGCGTTCTCCGCCCGGAATTCGGCCGCCTCCTCGGCGGTGTTCGCGGAGCCGGTGATCTCGCTCGGGGCGGCGCCCTGGGCCTGGAACTGGTCGGGGGCGCGCATGGTGTCGTCCGGCACGGCGGGGCCGGCTTTGGCGCCGTTGGGGGTGGTGCCGGGGATGACGGGCTGCTTCTTCGCGGGCACGACGAAGTAGGAGATCCCGGCGCTCTGGAGCAGGTTCTTGGCCCCCTTGGTGGGTTCGCTGGGGAAGATGTACACCAGCTTGCGGGGGTTGGCCTTGCCCTTCTCCGCCTCGACGAATGCCTTGTCCTTCGGGTACTGCTTCATGTTGATGCCCCGGCCGGACTTGACCTCGTAGTACAGGCCGAGGTCCTCGTTTCCGAAGTCGTACTGGCGGTTCGCGTCCGCCACCTGGACCTCGGTCTTCCAGCCGAAGTTGGCGCCGAGTCGCAGCCGGTCGGCGACGTGGAGCTGGAATGCCTTCCCCTGGGCGTCGTTGCCCTCGCGCGGGATCTGGCCGTTCAGCCAGGCCGTCCAGGGCTGCGTGCGGGAGGGGGCCTTGACGTTCACGGGGTCCTTGGCGTAGGCCGCCTGCTCGCCGGCCTTGCGGAGCAGGTACTCGTGCCGCCGCGTCAGGAGGTGCTCCCAGGTGCCGGACTTCCCGGCCTTGTCGCTGTAGGTCGCGGCCTCGATGTCGGCCTGGCTCGGCTCGGGGGTGCCCCGGAACGCCTCGGAGGGATTCTCGTAGCGGTACACCTGGACCCCGCCGGGCGACACGGGGTGGGCGCCGCCCGGGAGTTCGTCGGCACTGGGTGCCCTGCCGCCGAAGGTGGGCAGGGGTATCTGCGGGGGCGCGGCCTCTCCCGCACCCGGCAGGCCGACGACCCCGATCAGGGCCATGAGTAAGAGCCCGAGCGACAACGGCAGGACCCGGCGACGTCCACCCATGATCCGGCTTTCCCCTCGACAGGTACTTCGGCCCCCGACGGTAACCGGGCGCACCGAATTTCGGAAGGCTCATGCCAAACGATCGTGAATGCGCCGGAGCATGCCCGGCGCACGGTCGTTGAGCGCGATCTGCAGGATCAGGAAGGGCACGGCCGTCCTGCCGTCGGGAAGGAACTGGTCCAGGAACGGGCGCCCGAGGAACATGTTCTCGGCCGGATCGCCCGGGTAGTAGTTCCACCGCGCGCGCATCGCGGGCCGGATCACCTCGCCCAGGTACCAGACGGCGCCGTCCGTGAACTCCGGATGCGAGGCCAACTCCTCGGAGCAGGCGACCAGTTCACGCAGGGTCTCCTCCAGCTCGCCCAGCGAGTCCGGGGAGAAGTCCCAACGCTCGGGCCTGCGCGTGTACGTGGCGAGCCAGGCATGGTGCTGCGCGGCGCGCTCGGGCAGCCAGTGGGCGAGGAAGTCCTCGCCGTAGAGGGTGAGGTCGCGGTCCAGCCCGGGCGTGAGCTCCTTCACCGGCTCCCAGCCGGGCACGGCCGCGCGCCGCTCGGCGATGGCGGCCTCCAGACTCCGGTACGCGCGGCCGAACTCGCCGCCGTCGCCCGACTCCTGGGCTCGGCCGACGATCCGCGCGGGGCTCAGCGGCGCCAGCCCGAGGGCCGCGTCCGGTGCGACGACCGGCCCGTCGCCCTGGTCGTCCCACTCCCAGTGCCCGCCCGCCAGCGTCAGCAGGGCCTCGCCCAGGAAGGCCGCGACGCGCTCCAGGAACTCGGCGGTCGGGGCGCTGCGGGTGTTTCGAGCACTGCGGGCGAGGACCTCCGCCTCCAGCCGGGCCAGCGAGGCCGCCGAGTAGTCCGGCAGGGCGCCCTGCGCCAGCTCGTGGTCGACCAGGCCGGTGACCCGGGGGTGCATGCCCTCCAGCCACTCCTGCAACGGGTCCATCACGCCTCCTGCCGACCGGCCGCGCGCATCCACGGGCTCACGCCCATCCTCCGGGTACGGCGCGCGCGCCGCAACGGTCAGCTCCGACGCGGCGGTTCGGCGCCGTACAGGTGGTCGACCGCGACGTGACCACCCCCGGCTTCGCCGCCCTGCGGGCCCGGCTCCTCACCGGCCTCGACGTCACGGACGGGCCCGCCCAGCAGCCCTGACGGCCGACGGCTCGCCCCGCGCCCAATCCAACACCCGCCGTCAGCCCACCGGGAAAGGCGGCGTCGGCATCGGCCCGCCCCACGGTCACCTCCCGAGGCCCGCCCGCTGCACGGCGGGCGGGCCGTACGGCCACCCACCCCCATACGCCAGAGCCAACGAACCAGTGGGTGGCATGGGCACGGTCAGCACCTGCGATGCCACCACGCCAACTCCGGGTCCTCCAGGGGCTCGTGATGCGTTCGCTCGAGGAGCACCGCATCCAGGCGCTCGACCTGCACCCGGAGTTCGCGGGCGGCCCTCAGCGGAAGCATGAACAGAGCGTCTTGCAGCTTGTCCCGGGCCCAACCCTCTCCGCAGCAAGGGCAGGTGAACTCCGCCTCCCACTGCCTCCATCGACGCCCCGTGCCGTGGACGCGCACGGACCACACGCTCAGCGCCACCGCCACGATGCCCGGAGACAATCGCTCCCGCTCGAGCACACGGACAGCGGCATTCGCCGCTCCCGACAGGCATGGGACATCGCGATACCGCACCCAGCAGCTACCCAAGCCGCATTCCCGCGGCCGAAGCGAAGCTGGTGTTCTACGAGGCACAGCCCCTTCGGATGAACGTCATGGACGGCATCCTCCCACAACCCAAGATCGGCCGGACAGGCTCTAGATGTCGCGGCAGGTGGCGAGGAGTTGGGCCCGGCTCATCCCCCCGGAGCCGGTCACCGAGAGGCTTCGCTCGGCGCAGCGGGGAAGCAGCGTGCTGGTCGCCGTCGAGGGGCTGCTCGTGGAGACTACGCGAACCGCCGCCGGGCGCTCACCGGTTGAACCTGCCCTCGCGTACCTGAATGCCTGGCGGATCCTCACCGAGCAGGTAGCCCAGGATCAGTTGCTTCCACCGGTTGGGACCGAGCGTGGACTTCCGAGGGGCTCACGCAACGGTGGTCCGGGGTTCGGTGGTTCGGGTATTGACTTCCGGTCATGAAAAACTCACCTTCCGGCTGGGACCCTGGGCAGATGACTTCCCAGCAGCGCGCCGTAGCGGCCGCCTCCGTGCTCATATCCTCTCTGCTCATCACTGTCGCGCTGTCACCCCAGGCCGTGGCGGCGGGGCCGGACCCGACGAGCGGTGGCAGCACCTGGGTCGACGGTCCGCGCCTGGAGCGGCCGGGCGGCACGCTCATGGCCGGCGAGCGGCCTTCTCGAGCGAGTGCCGCCCCGGCCGGCAACGCACGTACCGCGCAGGCGCGGCACCCCGAATCCCACGGAAATGACCCACTGCCCACCGATGTGGCCGTCGTGCCGGGGGAGTTCGAACCGGTGGACAAGACCCTCGTCGCCTGGCTGGTCGACGATCAGGAGTCGTCCGCGGACCAGAAGACCTACTTCACCGAGTTGGTGCGGGCCGCGTCCGCGAACTCGCGTGCGGTGGTGGTCGGCGGCTCCCGGGAGGCAGTGGACGACGCCCGCACCAGGCTGGGCGCAGCGGGTGTGGACACCTCCGGCATCGACTTCGTGGACGCCAAGCTGAACACCTGGTGGATACGTGACTACGGCCCGATCGCCGCCCGTACCACCGGCGGCGGTAAGCGGTTCATCCATACCAAGTACTACGACGACCGTCCCAACGACGATGCTTTCGCCGCCCGGGCGGCGGACCTGTGGAAGGTGCCCCTGTCGCGGACCGACCTGGAGAGCGAGGGCGGCAACTTCCTGTCGGACGGGGCGGGCGGATGCCTGGTCACCACCGCGATACTCGACCGTCCACTCAACGTCGAGAACCACGTGACCGCCGCGGACGTGCGCGACAGGTTCGGCTCGCTCTACGGCTGCCGGCGGACCACGATCCTGGACCCCATCAAGGGCGAAGGAACCGGCCACGTCGACATGTTCGCGGCCTTCACGGGCAACAAGGATGTCTTGGTCGGAAAGTACGACCCGGCGTACGACCCCGAGAACGCGCAGGTGCTCGACGCCGACGCGGACCGGCTCAGCGCGGCCGGCTACCGGGTACGCCGGATCCCGATGCCCCGGCACGACGATGGCGTGTTCCGCTCCTACACCAACTCCCTGGCAGTGAACAGATCGGTCCTGGTCCCGGTCTACTCGGACGACACCGAGAACGAGAAGGCAGCACTCGATGCCTATCGCGCGGCCTTCCCCGACCGGACGATCGTGACGATCGACGCCACAGCGATCATCACGACCGGCGGGGCGATTCACTGCACCACGATGACGTTCGCAGCCCGCTGAGCCCGCCAGTGGCGCAACGGTGTTCGCTGCTCCGCCCGGACCCCCGGGACGGGCACCTCAGGCACCTCAGGCACCTCAGGCACCGCGCTCCAGCGCGTCACGCGGTCGAGCGCCACCGATGTAGGTGCCCACCTCCGGCGAGCGGCAAGACCATCAAACGCGAGGTTGGCCTCGCCGCACGCTTCGGACAGACCGCGTGAACGGCGATCTAACAGACGTATTCGCTGGGCGAATACAGCTGATATGCCTGGCCAGGGAAGTCGACGAGCGCTTGTCCCTGTACGTAGCAGGTGTTTCGCCAGTTGGTGGAAGCTCCCCAGATCTTCGTCGTGGTGCCGGGGGGTGCCTGGGTGTAGGGGATGGGCTTGTAGGCGTTGAAGGCCCCACCCGAATTGATCCACTGTTTGTCGTTCGAGAGGCCCAGGACCGTGATCCAGCCGTTGTGGATCTCGAGGTACGGCTGCCAGTAGCCGTTGCCTCCGAGATGGATGCACTCGTCGATGGAGATCCCCTGACCGAGGTCCAGCGGCGTGGAACAGTAGTAGGTGTCGGCCGCGTGGGCGGCTGTGGTCTGGAGGCCGACGTCGGCCAGTGAGGCCAGCGTGACCACGGCCGCTGTGGCGATGCGGTGCAAGCGCATGCGCACGGTTCCCCCCGTTGCTTCGAGCCCCGTCGATGGGCTGCAGTGGTCGAGACCCTACAGAAGGACCTGCGTACACCCCAGGCGGTATTCAGCCAGCCAAGCGTCTTCACCGAGCCGGAATGGTCGGACGCGTGAGAGACGGGTGGGCCTGGACAGCGCCGCTGGTCACTGGCTCGGAGAGCGGGGAACCGGTTCCATCCTTGTCGCGTCGAAGGGCCATGATGAATCGCAGCTCCGGCAATCGCCGCACCAGCGGCCGCAGCGCGGCCCTGATCCTCACCGCCATGTTCGCCACTCCGCTGGTCACCGGTTGCGGCAGCAGCGGTGAAGCCCCGGCCTCCCCGGCCTCCGCCGCACCCGTGGTGGTCCCGTCCTCCGCGCCCGCCACCTCAACTCCGGTCGACCCCGTACACGTCACCGCGACGCCCGTCCCCGCAATGGTGGTGCGCCCCGCCCTCAGGTGCCCCGACGGCACTCACCGCGGCATAGCGAACCGGGGAACGTGGAGTGCAGATGCCTGCTTCGACGGCTCCGGAAAGGAAGTCCCGCCGATCACGATCAGCTACGAGGAGTGGGAAGCGTTGGTCGCGGCCCACGACCCCAAGGTCTTCCCCTAAAGCTTGCCGGGTGGGCGGGTCCTGGCGTTGGTCGCTGCCGTTCCTCCGGGCATTGGGTCACATCAGTCCAAGACTCCGGACCTGGTGATGGCTTCGCCCACCGTCCGCGAGCGCACAGAGGCGCGGCGTTCGCACAGCGCACCGGGCAGCCCTCTCGGGTGGGCGGGCGCGCGATGGAAATTCGGTGTCGTGGGCCGCGTTCGGGGCTGTAGAAATGTGACATGCTACATGGCGCTCAGGTCATCCTCCGGGCCCGGCACGAGGGCGATGTCCCCGTGCTCCAGGCCGAGTTGTACGACGACGTCGCGACCCGCGCCCGGGCCGACTCGCGGCCGTGGCGGCCGATCCCGCCGGGGTCGGCGCAGTCGCCGTACGTGGTGTCGGGACCGTCCGAGGATGCCGCGTGTTTCTCCGTGGTAGAGGCGGCGTCGGGTGAGTTGGCCGGGGAGGCACTGCTGTGGGGCACCGACGTCCACAACCGGGTCGGACACGTGGGCATCGCGCTGCGTCCGCGGCACCGGGGGCGCGGGTTTGCGGCGGATGTCCTCCGGGTGCTGTGCCGGTACGGGTTCGTGGTGCTTGGGCTGCACCGGCTTCAGGTGGAGACGCTTGCCGACAATGCGCCGATGGTCCGGGCGGCCGTTAGGGCAGGCTTCGCCGTCGAGGGGACGCTGCGCCGTTCGGCCTGGGTGTGTGGGGAGTTCGCGGACGAGGTGGTGCTCGGACAGCTGGCCGAGGAGTGGCACCGGTGAGCCGCAGCCCTGCCGGCTCGATGCCTCCGCCCCGCCGGACGAGGTCCAGCAGGGCGCTCGGGACTACGCTCCGGCGTCGGCCAGCAGGGTGTGCACGCGGTTCCATGCGTCGGACGCCGTGGCCGGGTCGGTGCTGAGGAAGCCATGCCCGGTGCCGGGGTAGACGACGAACTCGTGGTCGATGCCGGCCTCGCGCAGTGCCCGGGCGATCTCGCGTTGGTGGGCGGGCGGGACGACGTGGTCGTTCTCGCCGACGAGGAAGAGGACCCGGGCAGTGATGGCGGGGGTCAGGGAGAGGGTTGGTTCGGGGCGGCTGAGCGGGATGTCGGTCGTCGGCAGCCATCCTCCGTAGAGGACGGCGACGGAGGCGAGGTCGAACGCGGTGGCCGCGAGGTAGGCGATGTGACCGCCTATGCTCAGGCCGACCATGCCGACGCGTTCGCTGCCGGACGCCCGAAGGTGCTCGATGCAGGCGCGGACGTCGTCGAGCACGGTGGTGCGGGTCATCAACTCCAGGAGTTCGAAGCCGCGTTCGCGGCCGGCGGGGTCGCGGGGGAGTTCCGTGCCGGGCGCGGTCCGGTGGTGCAGGTCCGGTGCGAGCGCGGTGAACCCCAGAGTGGCGAGGCGGTTGCAGACGTCGCGGACGGCGGCGTCGACTCCGAAGAGTTCCATGGCCACCACGACGCCGGGGAACGGGCCGGGAGTTGCCGGCCGGGCGAGGTAGCCGCCCATCGGCGGCCCGTCGTCGCCGACCTGGATGCCGACCCGTTCGGTACGGATGGTGTGGGGCCCGGACGCCGTCCCACCGGTGTTTCCTGTGTTCATGGTGCCAACGTAGTCACGCCGTAAACTGGTATCCACAGGACGCTGTTCCTAGTAACAGGAGTACCAGGATGACCCAGTCCGCGATTCGGGCACGGGAGTTGGGGAACCTGCTCCGGACGCGACGCGAGCGGCTCCAGCCCTCGGACGTCGGTCTGCCGCCGGGCGTCCGGCGCCGGACCCGGGGCCTGCGCCGCGAGGAGGTGGCCCAGCTCGCGGCCATCTCCTCGACGTATTACACCGTCCTGGAACAGGGCCGCGACGTGCGGCCCTCACGGCAGGTGCTCGACGCGCTGGCGACGGCGCTGCGGCTCGACGGCGCGGAACGGGCGCACATCCACGAGCTCATCCACGGTGCCCCGCCCGCGCAGGTCAGCGCCGTCGAGACGCTTCCTCCCGCGCTCGTCGCACTGGTCGACCGGCTCGACCCCTGTCCGGCCTACGTCACCGGCCGGTGTTGGGACGTCCTGGCCTCCAACCGCGCGGCCAGGGTGTTGTGGACTGACTGGCCCGCCCGGCCGGCTCGGGACCGCAACCTGCTGTGGTGGATGTTCACCGACCCCGAGGCCCGGGACGTCATGGCCGACTGGCCGGCCGAGGCATCCGCGCTCCTCGGCCGCTTCCGCACGGCCGCAGCCCGCCACCCGGGCGACCCGGCCTTCAACGCATTGCTCGAACGCCTGCATACCGCGAGCCCCGTGGTGAGGCAGTGGTGGCCGCAACACCCCGTCACGCCCCTGGGCTCCGGTACCAAACGGCTCCGCCATCCCGTGCTGGGAGAACTCGAACTCCACCACGTCGTGCTTCAGCTCGCGGACGATCCGGAACAGAAGCTCGTCACCTTCACCGCCGGTGACCGGGACCAGGCCCGAATCGCCGAACTCCTGGCGTAGGGGCGCAAGCCTCACCGTGAGCGCCATGGCGGCCCGCTCAGGATCGGCGGCCCCCGGACGCCTCGTCATCGGCGATGACCAGGTCGATGGCGCGCTCGACATCGCCGCGGGCGCGTTCGTGCAGGGCCGACACGCTGTAGAGCGACGGCTCGGGAGCGGTGTCGACCACGAGCGAGAGCCCAGGGGCGAACCGCTCCATGACGAGGGAGGCGTCGAGGCCGGGGCGTCGGTGGTGCAGGGCCCGGACGAGTGCCCAGCTCCACGCGTCGAACCGAGCCCGGCGTGTCGGGTCGCAGGCATCGACCGCCTGGGCGACCCCGGTGTCGTCGACGTCGTAGGCCGCCAGCAGGGCGTGGAAAGTCTGGCCGAATCACGCTGAGGATTCGATGAGGACCGCTGTCGGTGAGGTCGGCGAGCTGCCAGGGGCGTGATCTCCGGTCAGCACCTGTACGGCGGCCCCTCGTGGCGGGCCGGCTCCGGCACGTCACCGCCCCGACCGAGGAGCGGAGTCGCTGACTACCGCGAACGCCTCGACGTCGGCCTGGGCACCGGAGCCTGGTACGGGGCGCCCGTGAAATGGGCGGGCGCTCCGCGGCGTGTCCGCGACGGGGGCCGGCCGGCGGTTGCCGAGGTGGCGGTGGCGGAGGTGGTCACCACCGGGGTTGAGGTGAGGTCGCCGGAGGTCGGCCTGTGGAGCGCCTCCGTGGTGGCCTGGACCAGGCGTGGGACGAGGGCGGAGACGGGGCTGGCCTCCCAGGAGCGGTCGCGCAGCAGGTGGGCGAGGTGGTCGGGGACGGAGCGTCCGTCGTCCTCGATGCGTGCCATGCGGGCGGCCAGCAGGGGCCACTGGCGGGAGTTGACCAGGAGCCCGGCCTCCCGTTCCTTGCCCGTCAGGGCCAGGTGGACCCACCGTACGTAGCGGGCGTTCTCGGTGTCGCTGACGCCCAATTGTGCCAACGCCCGGCGACGGTTGTTGAGGTCGAGGTCGCGGGGAAGGTCCAGGCCGACCGTCAGCGGGCCGTACGAGCGCACCGCATCGCGGCTCGGCCCCGCTGCCGGCCGCCGGGCGGCGTCGACCACCCGGTTGATCGCCTGGTCGACGCCGACGCCCTCGGCATGGGCGGCCGCCAGGATCTGCCGGACGTCGACTCCGCGTTCCCGCAGCGCGTGCATGGTGGCGGCGAGGTCGGGCCATGCCGGGGAGGAGAGGATCGCCTCGCGGACCGGCCCTGCGGGCATCGTCGAGCGCAGCAGGCGTGCCCATTCCTCAGTTCCTGCCGAGTTGGCCGCCACCGCGTCCCGTACCTGGACGGCGATGTCGCCCAGCCTGGGGAGGAACTGGTCCAGGTCGACGCCGGCCTGCCGGAGTGCGACCAACTGCTGCGCCATGGCCGGCCAGTCCGCGCCGGACATCAACGCCCATGCCACGTCCGGGGATACGCGTTCCTTGAGGTCGCGGGCCGCTTCGGGGACGGCCTGTTCGGGCGACGGCAGCGGCCGCTCCTCGCCCGCTCTGCGCCGGGCGGCGCGTCGCACCGCGTCCGCCACCGCCAGTACCAGGCGGACGGCCATGGTGGACGTCTGCACCGCCTCGCCCACCGCTTCCGCGAAGGGCTCGCCCGGATAGGGCATCGTCATCCCGGTCTCCTGTCGTTCAGCGGACCCGCTTAGGGCTCTCGCGATCGGTCTGAAGGTCTGGTCGCGTTCTGGCCGCGAGGTGTGCGGCAGCGGCCCGGGGTGGTGAAGGCGGGGTCGCGGTGCCGTTTGGGTTGGACGGTACGGTGTGGGCGGCGAGCCAGCCGTCCAGGCGCCAGGCCAGCACCTGGGCGGCGGAGCCCGCCGGGTCGAGCTCGCGCCGGGCCGCCACCCCCTCCAGGACCGAGCCGGCGTCGACGGCGTTGCGCTCCAGAGCGGCAAGCCGCAGGCACAGGGCAGGCCATGCCGGATCGACCAGCACCTTCGACGCGTGGGCGGGAAGAGCCTTCGTCACCAGGGCGGAGTGGTCCGGCTCGGATTGCCGGGCACGTGGGTGCCCGCCGGCCGTGGCCGCGCCGGTACTCACCTCGGCGGCTTCCCGCAGAGCCCGTTCCGTCCTCGCCGCGGCCTCGGCCTGGAGCGGGTACCCCTGGGCCTCGTGCCAGCGCTGCGCCGCTGTGACGGCGGTGACCAGCGCGAGGAGGAAGCCGAGGAAGGCGGCCGTGTCGTTGCGGCCGGAGAGCGTGGTGGCGGAGGCGAGGATCCGCGCCGACCGGCGGAACAGCGCGCGGGCCTCGCCGTCGAGTTCGCGCCGGCCCGGGGCCCGGGCGGCGCGCTCGAACGCCGTCGCGGAGGCCCGTAGCTGCGTCCGGGCGGAAGGGGCGGAGCCGGGTACGAGTACGAGGAGGTCGCCGAGCGCGGCCACGTCACCGGCGCCCTGGAGCGCACGCGCCGAGCCGATCCGGTCGGTGGCGGCGCGGACGTTCTGCTCGAGCGTCTGCCAGAGCGAGGCGGCCGGCACGTCCTGAACCGGCATCGGCAGGCGCCAGCGTTCACGGACCCGGGGGAGCGACAGGTCGTAGGCGAGGGAGCCACCGCCGAACCACACCGCCCGCTGCCCCCGGTCACGGTCGCCGGGCAGCGCCACCGCATAACCCGCGGCCGTACCGGTGCCGGGGGCGGTGCGGCGCGCGACCCGGACACCGGAGTCGCGCAGCCGGGCGAAGAAGTCCTCCTCGCCCGCCGCAGCGGCCGCCGCCACGCGCACGGTCCGCTCGAGCTGGTCGCGCACGCTCTCCGACAGCCGGCGCCGCTCGGCCTTGCGCGTCTCACCGGTCGTGGGCCACCTTTTCGCGGTTCGGTCCCCGGACGTCAGACGCCGCAGACCCCACTCCGCCTCGAACCGCCGGGCCAGGCGCTGCATCCGCACGATGTCCTGCCGCAGATTGGGCTGGATACCGTCCTGCCGGGCCTTCGTCGCGACGATGTGGATGTGGTCCTGCGCGTGGCGGACCGCCACCCACCGGCACCCCCACGCATCACCCTCCGGGGCGATACCCGCCGCGGCCATCATGGCGCGGGCCACCTCCGCCCACTGACCGTCGCTCAGCACAGGATCGTCAGGCGCCAAGCGCACCGCCACGTGGTAGACGTGCTCGGCCGGCACACTGCCCCGCAGCGCCCGCACCGGGGCGTCCAGCAGCAGCGCCAGATCCCCGACCTTCACCTCCGCCGACCGCGCCGGATCGGGCACCCACGGCGCCCAGGCGGCGACCATCCGCGGGTCCTCGTGCTCGTCCCGCTTCCCCGGCCCGTACAGGTAGAACAGCAGCCCCGCGGTGTCACTCCCGCCCCGCGCCCTCTTCGGAATCACCAGCGCGCCGCCCGCTCCCGCATCACCTGCACCGTCGCGCGATCGACCCGCCGTACGGCCTCCTCCACGGACCCGGCATCCGCACCGGCCGACTCCCCGATCCGCACCAGTTCCGCTCTCGAGCGGATCAGCTCCACCAGCACATCGCGCGCGTCCGCCGACACCGGCACCAGCTGCTCCATCGCCACCGCCAACGCCTTACGCGCCACCCACGCCGACACCGCCATGCCCTCGCGCTTCGCCGCCTCCTGCACGATCGTCAGCTCGGCATCGTTGTACGCCAGATTCACCCGGTTCGACCGCGGCGACTGCATCTGCCGCTCCCGCCGCCGCGCCACCTGCCCGTCCACCACGTCGGCCCTCCTCACCTCCGGCAGCTCTCCCGCTGCGCCACTCTGCTGGGTCCTCGATTTCGCCGCATGGATCTGCACCGGTGACCCACCGGGAAATCGCTGACACGAGTGACTCCGCGGAGTTGGTCCACGATCGGCAGAGGTCGTGCCCGTACGATCCCCGCCATGTCGAGAGAAGAAGAGTTCCTGCTGCGGATGCGCGAGATCCAGGCCGAGCGCGAGAAGGCCATCGTCCCGCTCGCCGCCATCATGACCGAGCGCCGCCGCCTGAAGGACCTCCTGGCCGAGACCGAGGCCCCGTACGGCCGGGCCTACGCAGCCGCCGAATCCGCAGGCTGGAGCGTCGACGAGCTCTCCAGACTCGGCGCGGAGACGCCGACCCGCCGACCGAAGGGCAGGCCCCGGAAGCACGCCTCCGTCAACGGCGGCGCCATCCCGGGGCCATCGGCCGGCGGCGCGGGGAACGCGACAGCGGCGGCGCACGGTCCGGTGGGCGGGTAGAGCGAGTTAGTGCCATTTGTTACTGCGGCGATTCGGGCGGTGGGGAGGGCTCGTGCGCGAATCAGGGCGTCGGGGCGGTGGCGGCTCGGCAGCGGGTGAGGTCGAGGCGGGAGGTGGAGGTCTTCACTGACCCCGACGAGTTCGACGTGGCCCGCGCGCACAACGACCACGTCAGGTTCGGCAAGGGCAGCCCGCACCTGTGCCTGGGCAACCTGCTGGCGCGGACCGAGATCCGCATCCTGTTAGAGGAGTTGATCCCGCGCCTGTCGTCGGTCCGCCTCACCGGCGAGGTGCCCCGCGTCCGCTCCGACTTCGTCAATGGCATCAGGCACCTCCCGGTGGGGGTCACCCCGGAGTGAGTGCCCGGCGGCGACCCTCCGCCGGTGGGCGCGGGTTACCGTCGGTCGGTGCACCGCCAGGCCGACGGCGTACATGCGCCTGCGACCGAACCGGTCGCCCAGCGCGGCGCCGGTGAGCAGTGAGCAGGCGAAGCACAGGTTGTAGGCGTTGACCGTCCACTCCAGGTCGGACAGGCTGCCGTGCAGCGAGCTCCGCAGGACGGGTAGAGCAGTGGTGACCACCAGGGTGTCCAGGGCGGTCATGAAGGCGCCCAGGGACGCGAGTACCAGGGTCCAGGTCTGCCGGGTGGGCTGCGCCGGGTGGGCGGTGAGGGCGGTCATGGTGACGACACCTCCTCGTGCCGGTCGTGATCTCTCACCAGGTCGTGCTCTCTCACCAGTAGGACGAGCGGCCCCGGGTCCGATGGACAACGATGGGACTGTCCATCCGGGCGATTCCGTTCGTCCCACCTGTGACCGAACGGATGGAGGCGGACGAGATGCGGTACCTGCTGATGATCTGCACGGAGGAGAGCGCCATCGGCGCGCTCAGCCCGGAGGAGGGCGCAGCGATGCTGGCCCGGTACGCGGCGTTCGGCGAGGAGATGGCCGGCCGCGGAGTGCTGCTCGGCGGTGAGCGCCTGCGGCCGACCACCGATGCCACGACCGTACGGGTGCGCGACGACGAGGTGCTGGTCGCGGACGGACCGTTCGCCGAGACGAAGGAACAGGTCGGCGGCTACTACCTCGTCGACTGCCAGGACCTCGACGAGGCCATCGAGATCGCGTCCAGGATTCCCGGGGCGCGCCACGGAACCATCGAGGTGAGACCGATCTGGGAGCGGTGACGGACCACACCGAGGACGCCGTCGCGGAGGCATTCCGCGCCGAATGGGGCCGAATCGTCGCCGTCCTGATCCGCTGGACCGGCGACTGGGACCTCGCCGAGGAGTGCGCTCAGGACGCGTTCGAGCGGGCGCTGGACCGATGGCCCCGCGACGGCGTCCCCGACCACCCGGGGGCGTGGCTGATCACCACGGCCCGCAACCGGGCCGTGGACCGTCTGCGCCGTACCCGGACCGAGGCCGTCAAGCTCCGGGAACTCGCGATGACCACCTTCGACCCCGAACCGCCCCCGGCGGACGACAGCGGAATCGCCGACGACCGGCTGCGGCTGATCTTCACCTGCTGCCACCCGGCCCTGCCACTGGACGCTCGGGTCGCCCTCACCCTGCGGACCCTGGCCGGACTCACCACCCCGGAGATCGCCCGCGCGTTCCTCGTCTCCGACCAGGCGATGGCCAAGCGCCTGGTCCGCGCCAAGGCGAAGATCCGCGACACCGGCATCCCCTACCGCGTACCGCCGGGCCACCTGCTGCCCGAACGCACCGCAGGCGTGCTCGCTGTGCTCTACCTGCTGTTCAACGAGGGCTACAGCGCCACCGAAGGCGCAGAACTGGTCCGGACCGGTCTCTGCGCCGAGGCGATCCGCCTCGGCCGCCTGCTGGTCGAGCTGATGCCCGACGAGGCCGAGGCCCACGGGCTGCTGGCGCTCATGCTCCTGCACGACGCCCGTCGCGCCGCCCGGGTGAACGAAGCCGGGGAGCTCGTACCGCTGGAGGAACAGGACCGCACCCGGTGGAACGCCGGCACCATCGCGGAAGGGCTCGCCGCCCTCGACGCCGCCGCCCGTCGGGCCCCGCCTGGCTTCTACCAGCTGCAGGCCGGAATCGCCGCCCGCCACGCGACCGCGCCGACGGCGGCCGACACCGACTGGGCGGGGATCGCCCAGCTCTACGGGCGCCTCGCGGAGCTCACACGCTCACCGGTGGTGAAGCTGAACCTGGCGGTCGCCAGGGCCATGGCCGAAGGGCCGGAGGTCGGCCTGGACCTCATCGCCCAGCTCGACGACGAGCCGGAGTTCGCCGGATACCATCTGCTCCCCGCCACCCGCGCCGACCTGCTCCGGCGCCTCGGCCGCCACACCGAAGCGGCCACCGCCTACGGCGAGGCCCTCGCCCTGGCGGGCAGCGACACCGAACGCCGCTACCTGCGCGCCGCCTGGCGGAGGCTGCCAACGGCTGATCCGGTGAACGGGGACGGCGGCGCCCCCTCACGGGTCGGTGCGGATACCCGGGATGACCGGCCGGACCTCGACCGCGCCGCGCCAGGCGGCCGGGATCTCGGCGGCGAGCGCGATCGCCTCCGCCTGGTCGGCGCAGTCCAGGAGGACGAAGCCGGTCAGGGCCTCCTTGGTCTCCGCGTACGGCCCGTCGCTGGCCACGATCTCGCCGCCCCGCGCGCCGCGGACCCGCACCACGGTGGCCGTCGAGGTGGGACGCAGCGCGTTGCCGCCGACGTACCGGGGCCCGGCCTCGGACCGGAACCGGTCCCACTCGGCCAGCTGCGAGGCGTACTCCGGGGCGCTCCAGTCGACGTCGGCCGTGTAGATCAAGGCTGCGTAGAGCGTCATCGTGCCGTCCTCTCCGATCGGTGAGCGGTCGGGTGTCCATCCTCCGGCCCGGCCGTTCGTCCAGAAGGCGAACCCCCGCCATGACCTCAGAATCCCCACCCCGTCGCTCCGCCGCACCCGCTGGCCTTGGAGGACCGTCATGAACACCGCCGACACACTCGCCGTCGTCCGCGCCTACCACCGGGCCTGGACCAGCGGCGACCACCCGGCAGCCGTCCGGCTGCTCGCCCCCGACCTCGCGGTCGAGACGCCGGTCAACGAGTACCCGACCGTCGAGTCCTTCGCGCAGGCCCTCAGCGGCTTCGGCAGCCTGGTCCGCAGTGTCCGGCTGCTCTCCGAGCTGGCCGGGGACGACGAGGCCGTGCTGCTGTACGACCTGGAGGCCGAGAGGATCGGGCCGATGCGCATCGCCGAACACTTCACCGTCCAGGGCGGTCGGATCACCCGGATCCGGCAGATCCATGACACGGTGGCCGTGCGGGCCGCCGGCCTCGTAGCCTCGTAGCGGAGAGAGAGTGACCGCGATGACGCTCCACCCGGCGCCGACCCACACGCCTGATGTCGACCGGACCGCACCGGAACAGGGCCCGTGATGACCCGTGTGAACGACGGCGCGCGGGAAACCGGGACCCTCCTGGCGGAGACCGTCCGCCTGGAGGGCGCCCGGATCCTGGCCACCCTCGTCCGGACCGTCGGCGACCTCCGGCTGGCCGAGGACGCTGTACAGGAGGCCACGATCTCCGCCCTGCGCGACTGGCCGGTGCACGGAGTGCCGGACAGCCCGCGCGCCTGGATCACCACCACCGCCCGGCACAAGGCCATCGACCTGCTGCGCCGGGAGCGGCTGCGCACCGGCAAGGAGCGCGAGGGGGTCGAGCTGATGGAACTGCGCGCACCCGACCCGCCGCCGGAGAGTCGGGTCCGCGACGACCAGCTGCGGTTGATCTTCACCTGCTGCCACCCCGCCCTCGAACCGGTCTCCCGGATCGCCCTCGCGCTCCGCACGCTCTGCGGCCTGTCCACCGCCCAGATCGCCGCGGTTCTGCTGACCACCGAGGCCGCCACGGCGAAGCGGCTCACCCGGGTTCGCCAGAAGATCGCCCGGGCGAAGATCCCGTACCGCACACCGGACGAGGCCGAACTGCCGGTCCGGCTGACGGCCGTGTGCGGCGTGGTGCACGCGCTCTACACCACCGGTCACACCGCGATCGCCGGCCGCGACCTCGTTGACGTGGACATGTGCCTGGAAGCCGTCCGGCTGGCCAGGCTGCTGACCGCGCTCCTGCCGGACGAGCCCCAACCGCAGGCGCTGCTCGCGCTGCTACTGTTCAGCGAGGCCCGCCGGGCCGCCCGGCTCACCGCGGACGGACGGGTCGTCCTGCTCGCCGACCAGGACCGCGGCCGGTGGGACCGACAGGCGGAAGCCGAAGCGCTCGCCCTGCTCAACCGCTCCCTGCACCGCACCGAAGCCATCGCCGACCCCTACCAGTTGCAGGCCGCCATCGCCGCCCAGCACGCGATCGCCCCGACCGCCGCCGACACGGACTGGCGGGAGATCGTCCGCCTCTACGGCCTGCTGCTCCAGGTCCAGCCCACCCCTGCGGCCGCTCTCGGCCACGCCGTGGCCGTCGCCGAGGACCGCGGGCCCGAGGCCGGGCTCGCGGAGCTGGACGCCATCGCCGAACAGGACCACCGGTGGTGGGCGATCCGCGCCGAACTGCTCGCCCGCACCGGCCGTTTCGAGGCCGCGACCGCCGCCATGCGTCGCTCCCTCGACGCCACCCTGCCCGAGCCCGAGCGCGTCCACCGCATCAGCCGCATCACGCGCTGGGCTGACATGGACTGACTGATCGTCGGACCGGAACGGCGGCCTCGCCCGCCTATGCCACCGTGTCCCCCACGCCCGCTCCCGCGGTCTCGTGCGCGCTGGTCGCGGGCGGGTGCTTCTCGAACTGGGTGCGGTGCAGTTCGGCGTACCGGCCCTCCGCGGCGAGCAGTTCCTCGTGGGTGCCGCGTTCCACGATCCGTCCGGCCTCGACGACGAGGATCATGTCGGAGGCCCGGATCGTCGACAGCCGGTGGGCGATGACGACGGCGGTCCGCCCTTCCAGGGCCTCCGTGAGGGCCTCCTGGACGGCCGCTTCCGAGGTGTTGTCCAGGTGGGCCGTGGCCTCGTCGAGGATGACGACGCGCTGGCGGGCGAGGAACAGCCGGGCGATGGTCATGCGCTGGCGCTCGCCGCCGGAGAGCCGGTAACCGCGCTCGCCGACCACGGTGTCGAGACCGTCGGGCAGGGAACGCACGAGGCCATCGAGGCGGGCCCGGCGCAGCACGTCCCACAGCTCGTCCTCGGTGGCCCCGGGCCGGGCCAGCAGCAGGTTCTCGCGTACGGAGTCGTGGAAGAGGTGCCCGTCCTGCGTGACCATGCCGAGGGTCGCCCGCATCGAGGTGGCGCTCAGGTCGCGCACGTCGACGCCGCCGATCCGGACGACTCCCGCGTCGGCGTCGTACAGCCGTGGCAGCAGTTGCGCGATGGTGGACTTCCCCGCGCCGGACGAGCCGACCAGGGCGACGGTCTGGCCGGGTTCGGCCCGGAAGCTGACACCGCGCAGGACCTCCGCGCCACTGCGGGTGTCCAGGGCGGCGACCTCCTCCAGCGAGGCCAGGGAGACCTTGTCGGCGGACGGGTAGCCGAAGCGGACGTCCTCGAACTCCACGGCGACCGGCCCCTCCGGCACGGCGCGGGCGTCCGGCTTCTCCTCGATCAGCGGCTTGAGGTCGAGCACCTCGAAGACACGCTCGAAGCTGACGAGGGCGCTCATCACCTCGACGCGCGCCCCCGCGAGCGAGGTGAGTGGCGCGTACAGGCGGGTCAGCAGCAGCGCCAGGGACACCACGGCGCCCGGCTGCAGGGAGCCGCTCAGCGCGAACCAGCCGCCGAGCCCGTAGACGAGCGCGAGCGCCAGGGCCGAGACCAGCGTCAGGGCGGTGATGAACGCCGACTGCGCCATCGCGGTGCGCACCCCGATGTCCCGCACCCGCCGGGCCCGCGCCGCGAACTCGGCGGACTCGTCCCCGGGCCGCCCGAACAGCTTGACCAAGGTCGCGCCCGGCGCCGAGAACCGCTCGGTCATCCGGGTGCCCATCGAGGCGTTGAGGTCGGCGGCCTCGCGCTGGAGCTTCGCCATCCGGCTGCCCATCCGCCGCGCGGGGACGACGAACACCGGCAGCAGCACCAGCGCGAGCAGGGTGATCTGCCAGGAGAGGGTGAGCATGACGGCGAGGGTGAGCAGCAGCGTCACCAGGTTGCTGACGACCCCGGAGAGGGTGTTGCTGAAGGCACGCTGCGCGCCGATCACGTCGTTGTTGAGGCGGCTGACGAGCGCCCCCGTACGCGTACGCGTGAAGAACGCGACCGGCATGCGCTGCACGTGATCGAACACAGCCGACCGCAGATCCAGGATGAGCCCCTCGCCGAGCGTCGACGACAGCCAGCGGCCCAGGATCCCGAACGCCGCCTCGGCGAGCGCGATGAGGGCGATCAGCAGCGCGAGCCGTACGACGGTGCCCCGGTCACCGTGGGACACGATGGCGTCGACGACACGCCCCGCGAGCACCGGCGTCGCGACCGCCAGCAGCGCCGTACCCACGCTGAGCGCCACGAACTGCAGGATACGACGGCGGTGCGGCCGGGCGAACGCGCCGATACGCCGCAACGTCGCCCGGGCGAAGGGCCGACGCTCCTGCTGCGCGTTCATGACGCTGTGCAACTGCATCCAGGCTGTGCTTTCCATGCTCACGGGGGAGACGTTATGACCTCAACCTTTCCCGAGGCCAGCGGATGCCTCGATGTGCCGCCAGCCGCCCCGGATACCCGCCGGTGGGCGCCGGGTCACCGTCGGCCGGCTTCGGCGGTGAGGAGGCGGCGGGCCTCGGTGAGGGCGGAGTCCTTGAGGGCGGCCAGCTCCTCGGGGGTGAAGACCGGGGTGCGGGTGTCGGGCGGGATGCCCGGGCCGTCGAAGGTGGTGCCGGCGGGGGTGAGGAACTCCTCGTTGGGGAGGAGGAGCAGGAGGTCGGGGGAGAGGCGGCGGGGGAGGCCGTCGGAGAAGACGCCCTGGGTGTTCTCGCCGATGCGGGTGACGTGCGGGGTGCGGCCCGTCATGGCCTGGGTGAAGGTCTCGCCGGCGCTGACCGTGGAGCCGGAGGTGAGGAGGGCGACGGGGCCGGTGAAGCGGGCGGCGCCGGCGGCGGGGCGGACGGTGACGGGCTGGGGCGGGGTGAAGGCGGTGGGGTCGGCGGGGTCGTTGCGGGCGATCTTGCGGTAGGCGAGGTACGGGTGGTCGGTGAACCGGGAGGCGAGGCGGACGGCGAGGGCGTCGGAGCCGCCGGCGTTGACGCGGACGTCGATGACGACCCCTCGCAGGGCTGGGGTGAGGAGGGCGTCGGCGGCCCGGTCGAGTTCGGCTTCCTGGGCCTGCTGGCCTCCGGCGGCGTAGTCGCTGAACGCGCTCACCCGCAGGTAGCCGAGGTCGTCGGGGAGCCGGCCGACGCCGATCAGGCCGTTGGCGAACTGCTGCTCGGGAGCCGTGAGTTGGGCGTTGACCGGCGGGCGGACGGCGGCGAGGAGCTCAGGGGTCGGCGCGACCGTGCCCGCGCGCATCGCGCGGAAGAAGGTCCTGTACCCGCCGTCGGGAGTCGCGCGGAGCAGGGCGATGTGGGAGTCCTGGAGCGGGGCGACCATGGCTATGATGGTGTCGACCAGGTTCTCCGCGGTGACCTTCGGACGGTACGCCGCCCGCTGGGCGTGCCAGTCGACGCCCTTGGCGTCGAAGAACGGGTAGTTCTCCTCGAAGCTGTCCCAGAACCGGTCGAAGACGGCGAGGGGTTCGTTCGAGACCGGCAGGGTGCAGCGCCCCGGGAGCCCGCCGGGCAGGCGGACGAGGGCGCGGGTGCCGGTGCTCGGGTCCCTGGCGTACACGGCGCGGTGGCGCCCGTGCGGGGTGACGGTCAGCTGGGCGAAGGGCTCGCCGGGGGCGCCGTAGCGGACGGCGCCTCCCGGCAGGGGCGTGCCGAACTGTTCGGCGGTGGTGACGCCGGGGGTGCAGCTGTTCCGGGTGACGTCGTAGGTGGTGAGGGAGGTCCCGTGGATGGCGACGATCGTGCCGTAGCCTCCATCCGCCAGACGCCCTCCAGCCGGTTGCCGGCCGCCTCCGCCGTACCGGCCGCCCCCACCGTGCCCGCTGCCAGGGCGAGGACGAGCGCGGCGACTCCCGCCGTCCTGTCGTGTCCGGTCCCCATGACGTCCTGCGCCTCCCGGTGCCGGGCGGCCCCCGCGCGGAACCCCTCCGCCCCCGCCCACGGCTCGACGGTACGGACCGGCCCGGGCGCCGCATGTCGGCCTGGGGAGCGGTCCGGACCTCGACCCTGGGCGTACGCCGGGGTGGCCGCGGCTCCGCCCTGCGGCGTACCCGGGCCCGGAGACGCGTCAGGGGTACGGGCCGCCCGTCCGGTGCGCGCCGAGGGCGTCGAGCGGCTGCCCGTCGTCGCGGACACCGCCGGCCCGGTCCGCCGTGACCCGGTGCTACCCGAGGCCGGGGACGAACTGGATCAGCAGGTCGATGGCCTTGATGCCGAGGAAGGGCAGGATGAGGCCGCCCAGCCCGTACACGCGCAGGTTGCGCCGGAGGAGGTCGGTGGCGGAGGCGGGCTGGTAGCGCACGCCGCGCAGGGCGAGGGGGATCAGGGCGACGATGATCAGCGCGTTGAAGATGATCGCGGAGGCGATCGCTGAGGTGGGGCTGTGCAGGCCCATGATGTTGAGGTGGTGCAGCCCGGGGTAGGCGTTCGCGAACATCGCGGGGATGATGGCGAAGAACTTGGCCACGTCGTTGGTGATCGAGAAGGTGGTCAATGCCCCACGGGTGATGAGGAGTTGCTTGCCGACGCGGATGATGTCGATCAGCTTGGCCGGGTTGGAGTCCAGGTCGACCATGTTCCCGGCCTCCTTGGCGGCCGGGGTGCCGGAGTTCATCGCCACGCCGACGTCGGCCTGGGCGAGGGCGGGGGCGTCGTTGGTGCCGTCGCCGGTCATGGCGACCATGTTCCCGGCGGCCTGTTCGCGGCGCAGGTGGGCGAGCTTGTCCTCGGGGGTGGCCTCGGCGAGGAAGTCGTCGACGCCGGCCTCCTCGGCGATGGCCTTAGCGGTGAGCGGGTTGTCGCCGGTGACCATCACCGTGCGGATCCCCATCCGGCGCAGTTCGGCGAAGCGTTCGGCGATGCCCTCCTTGACGACGTCCTTCAGTTCGACGACGCCGAGCGCCCGCGCCCCGTACCGGTCGTGGACGGCGACGAGCAGCGGGGTGCCGCCGGCCAGGGCGATCCGGTCGACCAGCGGCTTGGCCTCCATCGGCAGCCGCCCGCCGTTGTCCACCACCCAGCGGGCGACGGCGGAGGCCGCGCCCTTGCGGATGAGGCAGGTGACGCCGTCCGGCCAGCTGAGGTCGACGCCGCTCATCCGGCTGTGTGCGGTGAAGGGGACGGGCCGCTGCTCGCCGAGATCGCCGGGTTCCCTCGGCGGCACCCAGTACTGGCGGTTCGTCAGTTCCACGAGCGAGCGCCCCTCCGGCGTCTCGTCCGCGACGGAGGCCAACTGGGCCGCCTCGGCGAGCTGTTCGACGCTCGCCCCGGGCAGTGGGTGCAGGGCGACGGCGCGGCGGTTGCCGTGGGTGATGGTGCCGGTCTTGTCGAGCAACAGCACGTCGACGTCCCCGGCGGCCTCGACGGCGCGGCCGGAGAGGGCGACCACGTTGCGCTGGACGAGCCGGTCCATCCCGGCGATGCCGATGGCGGACAGCAGGGCGCCGATCGTGGTGGGGATGAGCGCGACCATCAGGGCGACCAGCACGATGGTGGTCTGCGGCGAGTTCGCGTAGATCGCCATCGGCTGGAGCGAGGCGACGGAGATCAGGAAGACGATGGTGAGCGAGGCGAGCAGGATGTTCAGCGCGATCTCGTTCGGGGTCTTCTGCCGGTTCGCGCCCTCGACCAGGCTGATCATGCGGTCGATGAAGCTCTGTCCGGGCCGGGAGGTGATCCGGACGACCAGCTGGTCGGAGAGCACCTTCGTACCGCCGGTGACGCCCGTGCGGTCGCCGCCGGACTCGCGGATGACGGGTGCGGACTCGCCGGTGATCGCCGACTCGTCGACGCTGGCGACGCCCTCGACCACCTCGCCGTCGCGCGGGATCACCTCCCCGGCCGGCACCAGCACGATGTCGTGCAGCATCAACTCCTCGGCGGGGAGCACCTCGTGGCGGTGGTCCCGGGTGCCGACCCGCCAGTGCAGCAGCCGCCGGGCCGTCGTCCCGGCCTGGGCGGCGCGCAGCGAGTCGGCCTGCGCCTTGCCGCGCGCCTCGGCCACGGCCTCGGCGAGGTTGGCGAACAGCACGGTCAGCCAGAGCCAGAAGGAGATCACCCAGGCGAACACGCTGGGGTGAAGGACGGCGCTGATCGTGGTGAGCGCCGAGGCGGTCTCCACCACCAGCATCACCGGGTTGCGCATCATCACGCGTGGATGCAGCTTGCGGGCGGCGGCGGGCAGCGCCTCGGCCAGCTGCCGACGGGTGATCAGCCGGCGTCGGCCCCTGGGTACGGACGGCCGACGGCTGGGCGGTGGCTCGGGGGAGGGGGTCGGCGTCGGGCGGCGGAACCAGTTCTGCTGCTGGTCGCCGGCGGTGTCCGGGGTTGAGGTGAGGGCCGAACGGCGCATCGTCTCGGGGAACCTTCCGGGCCGCCCGGGGAGGGGCGGCGGTTCGGGGAGCGTCGGGGAACGCCGCACAGCGAAGCACCGGATTTCCTTGAGGCGCGCGCGTCTTGACGGCGGCTTGGCGCGGGGTGCGGCTTCCTTGACAGCTCCCTGACACCTCGACGCACGGGTGTTCGCGGCGGGCGTCAGGGATTCGTCAGGGCGGCCGACCGGGCTTGCCCCGGGCCTCGGGGGAGGGCTTTGATGAGGGACATGCACCGCTCGACACGCCACCACGACCGCCCGCCGCATAGTCGGCCGCGGATCGTCGCTGTCGCGGTCGCCACCGCCGTCCGGTAGGACCGAGCTCCTTCCCGCCGGTCGCCGGTCGCGTGTACGGGCCCGGTTTCCGTTCGCCGTCGCCCGTGCCGATCACCGCCGTCCGTCCCCTGCCCCAATTGGCTCCGACCGGTTCCGACCGGCTCCGATCGGTTCCGATGGCAGGGGACGGGCGAGCGCTCTCCTCGCACCACCTCACTTCCGCGCCGGCGGCCCGGAGGCGTGCGGCCCCGTGCCGCCCTGCCCCGCACCCCGCCGGCGCCCTTCCACCCTTGGATGGGTCATGTCCGACGCTGTTCTGTCCGCCCGCACCGCCCTCGTCACCGGCGCCTCCTCCGGCATCGGCTGGGAGACCGCCCGGCTGCTCGCCGGGCACGGCGCGACCGTGCTGGTGCACGCCCGTACCACCGCCGAGGCGGAGGACGCCGTCGAGCGCCTGGTCGCCGCGGGCGCGCGGCGCGACCAACTCGTGGAACTGGCAGCCGACTTCACCCGCCTCACCGAGGTCGCCGTGCTGGCGGGCACGGTCGTCAAGCACTACCCGGCGCTGGACCTGCTGGTGAACAACGCCGCCGTGATGGCGCCCGAGCGCTGCACGCTCACCGACGACGGCAACGAGGTCTCGCTCCAGGTCAACTTCCTGGCCGCGCACCTGCTGGCGAAGCTGCTGCGCGCCCCGCTCTCGGCTGCCGGGGACGCGCGGATCGTCAACGTGTCGTCCTCGCTGCACCGCACCGCCTCCATGAACTGGTCGGACCCGCACCGGGTGAAGAAGTACTCGCGGGTCGCCGCGTACGCGCAGTCGCAGCTGGCGCTGACCATGGCGACGGCCGAGATGGCCCCGGCCGGCTCCGGCATCACCGCCGTCTCCCTCAACCCGGGCCTGTGCGACACCGCGCTGCTGCCGCTGTACGGGCGGGTCGGCGCCCCGGCGGCCGAGGGCGCGGAGGCCGTGGTGAGCCTGTGCCTGCCCGGGACGGTCGTCGCCAACGGCGCCTACTTCGACGGCGGCGTCATCGCACCGACCGCCGCGGCCGCCCAGGAGGAGCGCTCGCTGAAGCGCCTGGCCAAGCTCGCCGACCAACTGGTCGGCCGGGCCGCCTGAACCACCCACCACCCCCGACGATCGAGAGGGAGAAGAGCAGGATGTCCAAGCGCGCCCGCAAGAAGAAGGCCCGTCGCAAGAAGAAGGCGAACCACGGCCGCAAGCCCGCGTAGCCGCCGCCGACAGGCAGCGCCAATGACGCGTCAAGACGGCCCTCGCGGGCGTCAAGGAAGCGTTAGGGGCGACGATCGGGCACCGGCCCGAACCTAGTCTCATCTGCGAGGAAACGATTCGCCGCCCGGGCGTGGGGCCTGACGGCGAACCGTTGCCGAACCCCGCCCCCCGGCGGTTCCTCCGGGGAAGGTTCGGCGGCCAGTGAAAAACAGGGGAGGGGGCGCGCGGCGATGCCATCGGGAACGTCGGGCGGTACGGCTGTCATGGAGAACGAGGTCGCGCCGGAGACGGCGCCACCGGAGGCGGCCGTACAGGTATCCGAGTCGCGCGCCCCCCGTCACCGGCCCGGCCGCGCCTGGCGCAGCCGGGCCTGGTGGAACACCCCGCGCCTGGTGCGCGGGCTCACCGGGCTCTGCCTGGCGGCCCTGCTCGCCGCCGGTACCGCGACCGGCGCCGTCCTGGGCGGCGCCCGGGACGGTACGGACGTCATCGGTCACCAGGCCGCCCCGCAGGTGGTGCGCTCGGCCGACCTCTACTTCGCGCTCAACGACATGGACGCCCAGGCGGCCAACCTGCTGCTGTTCGGCGCCGACCCGGACTACACGACGCTGCGCAAGCAGACCCTGGACACCTACGAACAGCGGCGCGGCCAGGCCGACACCGACCTTCAGCGCGTCACCGAGGCGGTCGTCGGCGACGCGACCGGGCAGCGCGCCGTTCAGACCGTCATCGGTGAACTCGGGCAGTACGAAGCCCTGGTGGCCCGCGCCCAGCTGCTGGAGGACCAGGCCCACGCCCCGGCCGGCCGCCCCTCGGCGGACGCCCTGACGGCCTACCGGCAGGCCACCGACCTGCTGCGCCAGCGGCTGCTGCCGGCCGTCGACGAGGTCACCAAGGCCAATGCGTCCGTGGTGCAGCGCAACTACACCGACCAGCGCGACGCCCTGGCCGGCGGCTGGTGGACGGTCCTGGCCGCCGGGCTGCTCGCCCTGGCGGCCCTCGGGGTGCTGCAGCGCGTGCTTGCGGTGCGCTTCCGGCGGCTGGTGAACGTGCCGCTGGCCGTCACCACCCTGCTCACCCTCGTCGGGCTGGTCACCGCGCTGACGCTGACCTCCCGGGCGGACCACCAACTGGTCGTCGCCAAGAGCAACTCCTTCGACTCGGTGATCGCCCTCGGCCGGGCACGCGCCGTGGCCTACGACCTCAACGCCGACGAGAGCCGCTACCTCACCGACCCCGCCCGGGCCGCCGCCTACGAGCAGACCTTCCTCGACAAGACCCAGTCCTTCGCCCGGGTCGACGGCGCCACCCTCGCCACGTACAACGACAGGCTCGCCGCGCTCGCCGACCGGCACCGGGGCGACCACCACCAGGTGGGCTTCGGGGGCTACCTCGGCGACGAGCTGCGCAACATCACCTTCCCCGGCGAACAGGAGGCCGCGGAGCGGGTGTTGACCACGTTCCAGCAGTACCAGCGGGACGACCGGAAGATCCGCGAGCTGAACGCCCAGGGCAAGCTCAAGGAGGCGGTCACCTTCAACACCGGCACCACCCCGGGCCAGTCCAACGCCGACTTCGACGCGCTGAGCGCCGCCCTCGACGACAACCAGGCGATCAACCAGCACGCCTTCGACGCGGCGGTCGCCGCCACCGACGACGACCTCGACGCCCTCACCGCCGCCCTGGGCGCGGCGGCCCTTGCGGCCGCCCTCGCCCTCACCGCGCTGGGAGTCCGGTCGCGCCTGCGCGAGTTCGCCTGACCCGGGCTCAGTCGATCAGGGCGCCCGTCGATCAGCGCGCCCGTCGATCAGGGCGGGCCGCCGTTGCGGCCCGCCCTTTCCCGTTGCCACCGGTCGACCACCTGCTCGAGGGTCCCGGCCATGAGGGTCAGGAACTCCGCGGAGTCCCCGAAGCGGGCGCCTGCGGGGTGACGGACTCCGCGACGCCCCGGACGACCTGCGGGTCGCGTCCCTGGTCGTCGGCGGGCGGCTGCGGCGGGCGGGGCGCCGCCTGCTCGGGCCGGCGCGCGCGGTGCCGGGCGCCCCCCCTGCGCCCGGTCCGCCAGGTACCCGTCCGGTCCGCCGTTGCGGGCCGCCTCGCGCATGACCGTGGAGGCCGGCCGGTCCGGCCGGCGGCCGATCTCCGTGTACCCGAGCCCCTCGGCCGGTCCGGCGGCGATCATTCGGCGGTCGAGATCACCGCGAAGGTCGCGAGCAACCACGACATGGTCCTGAGGAAGGACTTCGCGGCCGTCGCCACGGCCGTACGCGAGGTCGTCGGCGCGCGCGGCCGACCGCGCGCGCCGACGGCGCGGCGTCATGCCCCGCCGAGGGCGGCCTCCTCCAGGTCGAGGTCGCGCTGGAGGACGCGCAGGGTGGTGTCGCTGATGCGGTGCTCCTCGTAGAGGCGGCGCAGTTCGGTGTT
>NZ_JOCF01000008.1 GCF_000720635.1 Streptomyces sp. NRRL WC-3742
ACGGACGGCACCCTGCACCTCCAGACCCTGGTCGCCGGAAAGGTCTACGAGGACCAGCGCAACACCGACGGCACCTGGACCGGAGCCAACCTCCTCGACAACAACGGCCACATCACCGCCATCTCCGCCGGTGGCGTAACCGGCTGAACACCCTGCCGGCACGGGCCGGGTCCGTCGGCGATCGTCGACGGACCCGGCCCTGGGGTGCCCGGGAAGCTACTGGCCGACGCGGCCGCCGACGCATTCCCGCAGCAGGTCGGCGTGGCCGCAGTGGCGGGCGTACTCCTCGATCCGATTGCACCAGCAACTCGCGGACGGCGATCTCCCTGGCCGACGTACGCGCCGAGGCTGGTGGGACTCCAGCACGGCGTCCGTGGCGGCCTGTTGGTGCGCGAGGACGGCGAACACCTCGTCCACCACGGCCTGTTCGACGACGGCCTGGTAGACGTCCGCTGTCCCTCTTACCGTAGATCTTGGGCAGTTCCTCGCCATCGGTGATCCAGGTGCGCCACTGACGCTCGGCCTCGGCGAGATGCGGACCTGGCCGAGCAGGGGCATCGTCGACGGCGACACCGAGCGGGGCCAGCTTTTCGGGACTCAGACCCTCGCACCTGAGCGCCTGTTCGGCTCGCGGCGCGAAGTCGCCGTGGACTACCGCATCGCCGAGAGCGAGCGGGAGTTGAGCCGCACCACAATCCGCAGACTTCTGGCACCGCCCGTGCACCGGAGCGACCGCGGCCCAGGCAAGGGACACCGGTCAGGCTGCTGCCTGCCAGGCGGTGTAGCCGCCGATGAGGTCGTAAACGTTCCGGTGGCCGAGGTGGCGCAGGAGGCTGGCGGCGATGGAGGAGCGCACGCCGCCAGCGCAGTGGAGGACGAGGGGGCGGTCGGTGGGCAACTCGGTGTGGCGGGTGAGGAGTTCGGCGAGGGGGAGGTGGAGAGAGCCGGGGACGGCGCCGTTCTCGCGTTCGGCGGCGCCGCGGACGTCGACGACCAGCGGCGGGCGGCTGCCGGCGAGTTCGGTGCGCAGGGTGTGGACGGTCAAGCGGGCGCTGTGGCGCACGAGTTCGGGGTGGGCGAGGAGGAGGGTCTCGGGGTCGTCGAGGTGGCCGGTGACGCGGTCGAAGCCGATGCGGGCGAGGCGGGTGACGAGTTCGGCGCCGCGTCCGTCCGGGGCGATGACGAGGATCTCGCGGTCGGGGGTGACGACGGTGCCGGCCTGTTCGGCGAAGCGGCCGTCGGCGGCGACGTTGAGGGAGGCGTCGAGGTGGCCGGCGGCGAAGTCGAGCGGGTCGCGGCCGTCCAGGACGACGGCGCCCTCGGCGCGGCGGCGCAGGAAGTCGGTGGCGGTGAGGGCGCGGACGGCGGCGGGGTCGAAGAGGTCGCGGTCGCGGCGGTTGAGGTCGGCGTCGTAGCCGAAGTAGCCGGGCGCGGAGGGCTGGCCGGCGGTGACGAGGTCGACGAAGGCGTCCTCGTCCATGGGGGCACAGGCGTAGTTGGTGGCGCGCTCGCGGCCGATGGTGGACTGGCGGTCGGTGGAGAGGTTCTTGCCGCACGCGGAGCCGGCGCCGTGGGCGGGGAAGACGAGGGTCTCGTCGGGCAGGGCCATCAGCTTGCGGTGGACGCTGTCGTAGAGCATCGCGCCGAGTTCGGCGGCGGTGACGCCGACGGAGGCGAGCAGGTCGGGGCGGCCGACGTCGCCGATGAACAGCGCGTCGCCGGTGAGGACCCCGTACGGGACGGCGTCGTCGGGCTGCTCGTAGACCAGGATGCTGATCGACTCGGGGGTGTGCCCGGGGGTTTCCATGATCTGGAGGGTGACGTCCCCGAGTTCGATGCGCTCCCCGTCCGCGAGCTTGCGGATCGGGTACTCGGTCTCGGCGCGGCGCCCGTACCCGATCCACGCACCGGTCCGGTCGGCGAGTTCGAGGTGGCCGGCGAGGAAGTCCGCGTGGAAGTGGGTGTTGATGACCGCCTCGACGGTGAAGCCGTGCGCCTCGGCCTCGGCGACGTACTCGTCCACGTCCCGTCGCGGGTCGACGACGACGGCGCGGCCGGTGCGCTCGTCGGCGATCAGGTAGGAGGCATGGGAGAGGCAGTCGAGGTAGTACTGGTTGAAGATCACGGGGGTTTCTCCTGGTTGAGGTTCGAATAGTTGGGGCTTGACAACGAGGCCACGCATACAAATATACCCCTAGGGGTATTTCTTCCAGCGGAAGCATCCTTGGGCCCGACCTGCCGACAGGACGCTCCGGCTGCCCTATCACGCGGCGGCGGTCCGACCGAACCGCTCTTCCCCTCCGACACTCGGGCTCCGCAGATCCACCCGATCCCCAGGAGAAGCCCATGCCCGAGCAGTTCATGGACGTCAAGCAGACCGCCCAGTACCTGAACATGTCCGTCGCCTGGGTCTACCGGGAAGCGCAGCAGGTAGGACTTGTTCCCTACCGCTTCGGCAACGGTCGGAACGCGAAGCTTCAGTTCAAGGTCTCAGAGGTGCAGGCATGGGTGCGACAGCAGCGCCTGTCCTGCCGGTAAGTCCTTCGCCGCCCGTGAGGGGCCCGCTCGGAGGAGCGGGCCCCTCACGGGTTCACGCAGCCAGGCCGAGGTCAAGCAGCTGCGCCGCACGACTGATCGAGCCGGGCATGAGGTGACGGTAGATCTTGAAGGTGATCTCGATGTTGCGGTGCCCCATCCACTCCGCGACGTCGGTGATCGGGATGCCGCTGCCGAGGCAGTTCGACGCGAAGAAGTGACGCAAGCCGTAGAGGACCATGCCCTCCGGAATGTCGATCTGTCCACGGGCTTTGATCCTCTGCCACTGGTTCTGGATGATGTGGTGCGGTATGGCCCGGCCGATGTCCTTGGGGTCGCGCAGGAGGTAGCCGTCCACGGTGCCGTACGTCTCCGCGTACCGCTCGATGGCGTGCTTGGTTCGCGTCGGCAGCGGTACGTCGCGGTACTCGCCGACCTTTCGGTGCTTCAGGCGCGCGTAGGTCTTGGTCACCACGTTGACTTGCTCGGAGACGCGATAGACGTCGTCGGCCACGATGTTGTTGACGTTGACGGCGTACGCCTCGCCGTTGCGCAGGCCACAGCCGCTCATGAGCTCGGCAACCAGGCCGAAGGCATCGTCGCCGGCATTCCGGATCTCCTGTAGTTGACCGATAGAGGGGATCACCACCCGCTCCGGGTCGTACTGGGGAGGCTGGACACCGTCGAACGGGCTGTCCTCGTAGAGCCCGAGCTTGTGCGCATCCAGCAGGATCGTCTTCAGCCTGACGAACGCGTTGGTCTGGGCGGCCAGACCAACACCGTTCCGCTCCATGGTCGCGACGAAGGCTTCCACGACCTTGTGGTCGAACGTGCCCATGCGACGACTGCCGAAGGCGGGGAGGAGATGGTTCTGCAGGATGGAGTCGATGTTCCGCAGCGAGGTCGGGCTCTGGTGACGCTGGCCCTTGAGCCACTCGGCGGTGTAGGCCGAGAACGCCATCCCGCCGTACTGCTTGATGCGGTCCGCCTTGCGCTGACTCTGCGGTGAGTTCTTCCGCGCGTGGTAGACCTCGGCGAGGCGGGCCTTGGCCTTCTCCTGGTTGACGAAGCCGGACTCCTCGGTCTGCCGTCCAGCCGCGTTGCGGTACCTGATCTTGTACTCGTGTGGGCACCTGCTCCATCGGGACTCCGGGTGCTCGCACTCCTTGAAGAAGCTGCCCATGCCGCGGGTGAGGACTGTGGTCGCCATCTGTGCTGTGCCTCCGGGGGCCTTGCTGACGTTTTGCTGACCCCGGATGGTCGATCATGGCCCTGAGCTGGGGAGAACCCCCGAACTCGTGATAACTGGGCGAAGTACACGGGGAACCCTCCTGGTCGGCGCCGGGCGCCGCAACGCGGTCTTGATACCCCCCTCGGTATGTCGACCAGCATAGGGCCTGCACGGTCGATACGGGTGGGGGTATCGCGGAACGATTTCGATAATACCCCCGGGGGTACTATGGTGGCCGTCGAAGGGGGGATCGGCCGCTGAGCCGGACGTCGTCGTCCGGCCGCTTCGCACCACCGGAGAGACGCCCATGCACCCGCTGCCGCCCGCCGCTTCCCGCTGTCCCGATCCCGGGCACCTCATATGACCGCGCTGATCCTGGCCCTGATCGCCGGGGCCGTGGTCGGCCTCGCGCTCGGCGGGCTCGGTGGCGGCGGCAGCATGCTCGCCGTGCCCGCGCTCGTCTACCTGCTCGGGTTCACCCCCGCGACGGCCACCACCGCGAGCCTGGTGATCGTCGCCGCCACCTCGCTGACGGGCCTGCTCGCCCACGCCCGCGCGGGCCGGGTCCGCTGGCGCACCGGCGCGCTGTTCGCCGCCGCCGGGCTGCCCGCCGCGGCCGCCGCCGGGGCGCTGTCCGCGCACCTGCCGGGAGCGCTGCTGACCGGGGCGTTCGCCGTCCTGGCGGCGCTCGCGGCCTGGCGGATGCTGGCGCCTTCCGCGCCCAGGGAACGCGGCGCCGCCGGAACCGAGGGAGCCGCGCCGACCGGACGGGCGACCGCCGCGGGCGCCGGGCTCGGCGCCGTCACCGGGCTGCTCGGCGTCGGCGGCGGCTTCCTCGCCGTGCCCGCGCTGGTCTCCGTACTCGCGTTCACCATGGCCGAGGCGGTCGGCACCAGCCTGCTGGTGATCTCCGCCAACTCCTTCGCCGCCCTGCTCCCCCGCCTCGGCGCCACCGGGGCGATCGACTGGGCGGTGGCCGCGCCGTTCACCGGCGCCGCGATCCTCGGCGCCTGGGACGGCAAGCGGCTCGCCGACCGCCTCAACGGCCGCACCCTCCAACGGGCTTTCGCCGTCGCCCTGTTGGGCGTCGCCGCACTGATGCTCGTCACCACCTTCCTCTGACCTCCCCCTGCCCCCGTCGCGAAAGGCTTCCCCTCCCATGACCACGCCGCTGACCGTCGAGCAGCTCCACCCCCGCCTCGAGCAGCTCACCCTCATCGACGTCCGCTCCCCCGGCGAGTACGCGGCCGGGCACATCCCCGGCGCCCTGAACATCCCCCTCGACCAGCTCGACCGCGCCCTGCCCGCCCTCCTCCGGGCCGCCGAGCACGGCGAGATCGCCGTCGCCTGCGCCTCCGGCAACCGCTCGAGCGCCGCCTGCGGCCGGCTCGAGGCCGCCGGCATCACCACCTTCGACCTCACCGGCGGCACCACCGCCTGGGCCGGCTCCGGCCGCCCGCTGAACCGCCCGGCCGGCGGGCGCCCGGTGTGGGCGATGGACCGCCAGGTGCGGATGACGGCCGGCTCGCTCGTCCTCCTCGGCCTCCTCGCGGACCTCGCCCTGCCGGGCGCCCGCTGGTTCTCCGCCGCGATCGGCGCGGGCCTGGTGTTCTCGGCCGCCACCAACTCCTGCGCGATGGCCAGGGCCCTGAGCCTCCTGCCCTACAACCGCCCCCGCCCCGACGCCCCCACCCTCGACGACACCCTCGCCACCCTCCCGGGCGCGGCCCGCTGACCCAGCCGTCCCGGGCCCTGCGTCGGGCGGGGCCCGGGACGGGTGCGCGGGCGGGCACAACGTCGACCACTCCCCACCGTCACCGTCGTTCGCCGCCTACGCGGACGTGGTCTCGACGATCGTCCCCTGACCGACCTCGGCCGCGGGGGACGCCGGCTCCCGCAGACCCCGGAACAGCAGCCAGCTCAGCACTGGCATGGCCACCAGCGGCAGCAGCGCCGTACGCAGCGAGGTCGCGTCCGCCAGGGCGCCGATCGCCGGACTGGCCAGACCGCCGACGGAGACGGTCAGCCCGAGGGTGACGCCGCTCGCCGTCCCGATCCGCGAGGGCAGGTAGTCCTGCCCCAGCGTGACCTGCAGCGAGAACGGCACGTACAGGCCCGCCGAGGTCAGCGCCACGAACACGTACACCGCCGGGCCCGGCACCAGCAGCAGCCCCGCCACGGACACCGCCGCGACCAGGTACGACCACCGGGCCGCCGCGACCCGCCCCCAGCGGTCGGCCAGCGCGCCGCCCAGCACCGAGCCCACCGCGCCGCCCGCGTACAGCACCACCAGCGCCGCCGTCCCGGCCGAGGACGAGGAGCCCCCGCCCAGGCGCTCGGTGACGAACAGGGCCAGGAACGTGCTCAGCCCGGTGAACGCGATCGAGCGGAACACCACGGCCAGCGACAGCCGGACGAACGCGCGCACGTCGTCCCGCCCCGCCGCCGCTCCGGCTCCCGCGCCCGGCGCACCCGGCTGCCCCAGCGAGCGCAGCACCGGCAGGCAGAGCAGGGCCCCGGCGAGGGCCGGCAGCACCAGCAGCGGCGTCCCCCGCAGGCCCCCGCCCACCGCGACCACCGCCGAGACCAGCAGCGGCGCCGCCGCGAAGCCCAGGTTGCCACCCAGCGAGAACCAGGCCATCCCCCGGTGCCCGCCGCCCGCGACCGCCCTCGCCACCCGCGCCGACTCCGGGTGGTACGCGGCCACCCCGATCCCGGACAGCGCCACGCAGGCCAGCGTGAGCCCGTACGAGTCGCCGACCCCGCTCAGCGCCATGCCGACGCCGGACAGCAGGGTGCTGACGGGCAGCAGCCAGGGCAGCGGCCGCCGGTCGGTCACCACGCCGAAGAGCGGCTGGGCGACGGAGGAGAGCAGCGAGGCGGCGAGGACCACCCCCGACACAGCGGCGTAGCCGTAGCCGCGCTCGGCGACCAGGAAGGGGACGAGGGCGGCGACGGCGCCCTGGTAGACGTCGACGCAGGCGTGGCCCACGGACATCAGCGGAATCCGGTGCCGGGTCTGTCGGACCGGACGGGCCTGTCGAACCTGTCGTGTCTGTCGTGTCTCTCGAATCTGCACGCCGCCATGCTCGGGGCCGCGCCGAGTGTCGGGCTTCCGATAATCTGCCTGGCGATGCCGATTTACCGCCACACGGCCGTCCGCCACGAACCCGTCGCCCCGACCCGCGCCCAGCGGCTCGCGCCCGGGACCGGGATCGACGCCCACCGGCACGAGGACCACCAGATCGCCTACGCCGCGCGGGGCGTGCTCGCGATCACCACCGACGCCGGCTCTTGGGTCGCGCCGGGCAACCGTGCCATCTGGGTCCCGGCGGGGACGGTCCACGCCCACCAGGCGCACGGCACCCTCGAGCTGCACCTCGTCGGGCTGCCCGCCGCCGAGAACCCGCTGGGCCTCGACCGGCCGACCGTCCTCGCCGTGGGCCCGCTGCTGCGCGAGCTGATCGTCGCCTACACCCACGCGCCCGAGGACGACTCCCCCGAGCGCGCCCGGCTGCGCGCCGTGCTCCTCGACCAGCTGCGGGCCTCCCCGCAGCAGCCCCTCCACCTGCCGACGCCCTCGGCCCCGCTGCTCCGGTCCGTCTGCGCCCTGCTGCACGCCGACCCGGCGGACCACCGCACCCTCGCCGAACTCGGCCGCACGGTCGGGGCCGGCGAGCGCACACTGTCGCGACTGTTCCGCACCGACCTCGGGATGACGTTCCCGCAGTGGCGCACCCAGCTGCGGCTGCACCACGCGCTGGTCCTGCTCGCCGAGGGCGAGCCGGTGACGGCCGTCGCCCACCGCTGCGGCTGGGCCTCGGCCAGCGCGTTCATCGACGTCTTCCGCCGCACCTTCGGCCACACGCCCGGGCACCGCGCGGACCGCTCGGACCGCTGACGAGGGCGCCACTGACGAGGGCACCGCCGACGATCGTCCCGCGCACCCGGGCCGGCGCCACGAGCGGCACTCCGGCCCCGCGCGACCCGGAAACCACTCCCGTTGTCGGCGGCAGGTGGCAGGCTGGGGGCATGTGCGGCCGCTTCGTCTCCACGACCACGCCCCAGGACCTCGTCTCGCTGCTCGGTGAGCTGCGATGGGACGCGGCCGAGACCCTCGCGCCCAGCTGGAACGTGGCGCCCACCGACCCGGTGCCCGCCGTGCTGGAGCGCGTCGACCCGTCGACCGGTGAGCTGGTGCGCCGGCTGCGGCCGCTGCGCTGGGGCCTGGTCCCGTCCTGGTCGAAGGACCGCTCCGGCGCCGCCCGGATGATCAACGCCCGCTCGGAGACGGTCGACACCAAGCCCGCCTTCCGCCGGGCCTTCACCGCCCGGCGCTGCGTCGTCCCGGCGGACGGCTACTTCGAGTGGCGCGAGGTCCCCGCCGAGGCGGGCCGCAAGAAGTACAAGCAGCCCTACTTCCTCAGCACCGACGGCCTTCTCCTGATGGCCGGCCTCTACGAGTTCTGGCGCGACGCGACCCTCCCCGAGGACGACCCGCTGGCCTGGCTCGCCACCACCACGATCATCACCACGGACGCCACCGACAGCGCCGGTCGCGTCCACGACCGGATGCCGCTGACCGTCGCCCCGGACGACCTCGACGACTGGCTCTCCCCCGCCCACACCGACCCGGTTGAGCTGCGCCACCTGCTCCGCCGCCCGGCCGGGGGTGACCTCCGGGTGCGCGCCGTCTCACCCGCCGTCAACAGCGTCCGCAACAACGGCCCCGAACTGCTCGAGGACGCCCCGGACCCCCTGGGCCTGGCCGACTGAACCGTGCCGTCGAGCGGCTGAGCCGGTCACACCCCGGGGGCCGGGCGGCCACCGGCTCAGCGCTGCCGGATGGTGGCGAAGCCGCAGACCGGATTGCAGAGGGTGACGATCCCGCTGTAGCGGTGGGTGGTGCGGCCGTGGGTGACGCTGTGGACGGTCAGGTTCTCGCGCAGCGTCGGCTGGTGGCAGCGCGGGCAGGCGGCCTCGATGGGCTTGCCCCAGGGGCGCTTCGGGTCCAGCTTGGTGTAGGCGACCCCCATGAAGACGACCATCAGGCCGGCCGTGCCGAAGCCGATGTAGCGCCAGACCTCGCTCGAGGACTCCCGACGGTCGATCATCTCCGAGTACGAGTAGCTGCCTCCGCCGCTCCTGGAGATGATCCGGCAGACGTTCTGGTGGGTCATCGTCTTGCCGTCGCAGGTGGGCGGGGTGTCCGGGTCCGGGCTTCCGATCACCAGGGCGACGAAGAGGCCGACCGCGGCGATCACCCCGAGCACGATGATCGTGGTGACGCGGCTGCGTCCGCTGTTGCGATGGTCGCGCTGCTTGACCGCCAGGTCGATCACGGTCTGGGTCATGTTCCCGCTGCTGTTCGTCACGCGTTTCCCCCGAAGTTCGGTCGTCCGGGCCCGAATGCTCCCATCCGTCAAGAAAGTTGACAAGAAATCAACACCCACACGAACCGATCGTCCCCGAAGCGGTCGTTCGCGGGAAGGTCGTTCGCAGCACGATCGCTCGCGGCGCGACTCACCGAGCGGCAGCCGCCGCCGAGGCCAGGAAGTCCGCCGCGCCGCGCGGATCGAGGAACCACTCCCCGAGGTCGGTCGGATCGTCGAAGGCGTTGGCGAAGCGGTCGGCCACGGCCTGGATCCGGCCGCCCGCGCCGAGGATCTCCAGGACGTGCGGGGGCGGGGGCGCGAGCATCGCGTTGGTCCAGGCGGTGGACGGGCCGGCGGCGGTGTCCCAGTACCGGTCGAAGGAAGCCTGCATGAAGTCCCGGTCGAAGGGCTTCTCTCCGTGGGCGAGGATCGCCGCCAGGTAGACGGCCGCGCACTTGGCCGCGTTGTTGGCCCCCTGGCCGGTGATCGGGTCGTTGGTGACGACCACGTCCGCGACACCCAACACCGCTCCTCCGCCCGGCAGTTCGCCGACCGGTCGACGCACCACCGGGGTGAAGCGCCCGGCCAGGGTGGCACCGGCGTCGGTGAGTTCGACCCCGCCCCGGGCGCGCTCGTACTCCCACGGGACGTACCTGCGCATCAACTCCAGTGTCACCCGCAGGTGTTCGGCCGGGTCGCGCAGCCCGTCGAAGGCGTCGGCGGGGCCACCGGGCAGGGCCTCCCAGAACAGGATGTCGCACGGGCCCTCGGCGGTCAGCCCCGGGAGGACGAAGAAGTCCCCGATGCCGGGCACCAGGTTGCAGTTCGCGGCCCGCGCCTCCTGCCCGGCGCGCGGGCCGAGCCCGTGCACGTAGGCCGCCGCCAGCGCGCGCTGCGGCCGGTCGTACGGACAGCGCTCCTCGTCGCGCGCGAACAGCGACCTGAGCTCGCCCTTCCCGGTGGCGACGAGCACCAGGTCGTACGAGCTCGCCAGGTGCGCCACGTCCCCGGCACCCACCGGCTGGACGAGGACGCGGCCGCCCCGGTCGGAGAAGGTCTCCAGCCAGGCGGGCATCTTCAGGCGCTGGTCGACGGACTGCGCGGGGCTGCGCAGCCGCCCCAGCCAGTCGATCGCCGGAGCCCCGGCGCCGGACGCACCGGACGCCTCGGGCGGCCCTGCGACGGACACGCCGACGCCCGTGATCTGCGGCGCCTCCTCCGACCAGAAGTCCAGCCCGAGCGCGCGTTCGGTGCGCATCGCGGTGGCGAACATGCACTGGGTGGAGAGCACCCTGCCCCTGCGCACGGCCTCCGGTGAACGGTCGGTCATCACGGTCACGTCGTACCCGTGATGCTGGAGCCCGAGGGCCAGTTGGAGACCGGCCTGCCCGGCACCGACGATCAGAATCCTGCGCATCGTCCCCGCTTTCCTGGTTGTCCGCCCCGGCTCTCCGAGGCGGGCCCGCCATGCCAGTGGACTGGATACCAGCCCCGGCAGGCCGCGTCCACCGGTACACCCGGTCCCGCGGCGCGCGCCCGCGCCCCCGCGCCGGTCCCCTCCCCCGACGCGCCGTCCCGCCTCGTCGGCACGGTCGGAACGGTCGGGACGAGGACCGGGCCTCTCAGTCGGTGACCAGGCGCGGTCCGGCGGCGCTCTGCCCGGCCGGGGCGCCCGAAGGTCGCGGGCGGACGGCGACCGGGCCGCCGCCATCCAAGCGCCCGGCCCACCACAAGTCGAGGACTGCACGGGCGCCGTGGCGTGTCGGGGTCGACCGGCGGCCCGAGGGCGTGCACGTCATTGCCGCGCACGCCGCCAAGGGTGCTCAGGCACCGGCCGGTACGAGGGTGCGCGCCAGCCGGTGCAGGGCGCGCTCGGAGTCGGAGTCGGGCTCGGCCGTGTAGACGGGGATCAGCAGGTCCGGGTAGTCCGCGAGGTTCAGCACCGACACCGACAGCCGCAGCGGCCCGCCGGCCCTCGGGCAGAGCAGCTGCAGTGTCGCATGGCGGTCCTCCTGCACCACGTGCTCGCTCCAGAGCCGCCTGAACTCCGGGCTGTGCTCCCGCAGTTCGGCGATCTCCTGCGCGAGCGCCGCGTCGCGCGGCCGCTTGCCGACCTCGCTGCGCAGCAGGCCGACGGTCTCGCGCGCCTTGCCCTCCCAGTCGACGTAGAGCCGCCGCACCCGCGGGTCGGTGAACACGAGCCGGCCGATGGTGCGTTCCTCGGGACTCAGCCGCCCGAAGTCGAGGAAGACGGCGGTCGCGAGCCGGTTCCAGGCGAGGATCGCGCCGCCGGCGCCGACCACGTAGGCGGGGGTGAGGGCCATCGAGTCCAGCACCGACTGCAGGCCCCGCCATCGCTCCTGCGGAAGACCGGTGTCCTCGGCGTCGGAGGGCCGCGCGAGGGTGCGCAGGTAGCGGCGCTCCCCCGCGCTGAGCCGCAGGGCGTCGGCGACCGCGTCGAGGACGCCGTCGGAGACGCAGGAGGCCCGTCCGCGCTCCAGCCGGGTGTAGTGCTCCACGCTCATCGCCGCGAGGCCCGCGACCTCCTCCCGGCGCAGTCCCCTGACCTTGCGGACGCCGTGCACGGGGAGCCCGACCTCCTCGGGGCGCAGCCTGGCGCGCCGGGACATCAGGAAGTCGCGGAGGGTTTCGACCTGATCCATGCCCACGATTGTTTCCGCACCGTCGACCACGGTCCATACCTCCCGGGAAGGACCACCCCTCATCTCCAGGTCAGATCCCGACCTGTCTGACACTCCGTCATCAGGATGATGCTCGTTGCCGAAGCGCCGCCGGCGGCCCGTACCCCTGGACCGGCCGCCGGCGGTTTCACGTCCGTCACCCGCCCCGCTCGGGCCCGGGTGAAAGGCCCCCGTAAAAGCCCTGTCCCACCGGCCCGCCCGCGCGCATACTGTGCTGCGCGGCTCGCCGCCCGCGCGACAGGGCCAGTCCGGTCCCGGCGGGGCTGCGCCGCGTACGGGGGAGGCCGAACGACCATGGCAGCGCTCGTGATCGTCGTCGTGCTGGTGCTGTTCCTGCTGTCCACCGGGGTGAGGGTGGTGCAGCAGTACGAGCGGGGCGTGGTGTTCCGGCTCGGCCGGGTGCGCGGGAAGGTCCGCGAGCCGGGGATCACCCTGCTGGTGCCGGTGATCGACAGGATGCGCAAGGTGAACGTCCAGGTCATCACCATGCCGGTGCCGGCGCAGGAGGGCATCACCAAGGACAACGTCTCGGTGAGCGTCGACGCGGTGCTCTACTTCCGGGTGAACGACCCGATCCGGGCCACCGTGGACGTGCAGAACTACAGCTTCGCGATGCTGCAGGTCGCCCAGACCTCGCTGCGCTCGATCATCGGCAAGAGCGAGCTGGACGACCTGCTCTCCGGCCGGGAGAACCTCCACCAGGGCCTGGAGGTGATGTTGGAGAGCCCGGCGACCGGCTGGGGCGTGCACATCGACCGGGTGGAGATCAAGGACGTCAGTCTGCCGGACTCGATGAAGCGCTCGATGGCCCGCCAGGCCGAGGCCGACCGGGAGCGCCGGGCCCGGATCATCACCGCGGACGGCGAGTTCCAGGCCGCCTCGAAGCTCGCCGAGGCGGCGACGAGGATGGCCGAGACCCCGGCGGCGATGCAGTTGCGGCTGCTCCAGACGGTGGTGGAGGTGGCGGCGGAGAAGAACTCCACGCTGGTGCTGCCGTTCCCGGTGGAGCTGCTGCGCTTCTTCGAGGCCGCGGCCACCCGCGTCACGGACGGCGCGGCCGGGGGCGCCACCGCGGACACCGCCGACCCGCGTCCGTAAAGCCCCCACTCCATAGGCCCTCTCTATGGCCCCATAGACCGGTGCCCCCTACACCCCCGCCCGTCCTCCGGGTTTGCTGCGCAGGTATAGTCCATTACCCGTTGCGCCAGCCCGGAGGACCGTTCACATGCACCGCCCGATCAGGGTCGCGATCGTCGGAGCCGGCCCCGCCGGCATCTACGCCGCCGACGCCCTGCTGAAGTCCGACGCCGCCCAGAACCCCGGGGTCTCGATCGACCTCTTCGAGCGGATGCCCGCGCCCTTCGGCCTGATCCGCTACGGCGTCGCGCCCGACCACCCCCGGATCAAGGGCATCGTGACGGCCCTGCACCAGGTGATCGACAAGCCCCAGGTCCGCCTCTTCGGCAACGTCGACTACCCGACCGACCTCGCCCTGGACGACCTCCACCGCTTCTACGACGCCGTGGTGTTCTCCACCGGCGCGATGGCCGACCGCGCCCTCGGCATCCCCGGCATCGAACTGGACGGCTCCTACGGCGCCGCCGACTTCGTCTCCTGGTACGACGGCCACCCGGACGTGCCGCGCACCTGGCCGCTGGAGGCCGAGAAGGTCGCCGTCCTCGGCGTCGGCAACGTCGCCCTGGACGTCGCCCGCGTGCTCGCCAAGACCGCCGACGAGCTGCTTCCCACCGAGATCCCGCCGAACGTGTACGAGGGCCTCAAGGCCAACCGTGCCGTCGAGGTGCACGTCTTCGGCCGCCGCGGCCCGGCGCAGGCCAAGTTCAGCCCGATGGAGCTGCGCGAGCTGGACCACTCGCCGAACATCGAGGTGATCGTCAACCCCGAGGACATCGAGTACGACGACGGCTCGATCGCCGAGCGCCGCGCGGTCAAGCACGTCGACCTGGTCGCCTCGACCATCGAGAACTGGGCGATCCGCGACGTCGGCGACCGCCCGCACCGCGTCCACCTGCACTTCTTCGAGTCCCCGACCGAGGTGCTGGGCGAGGACGGCAAGGTCGTGGGCCTGCGTACCGAGCGCACCGAGCTGGACGGCACCGGCAACGTGCGCGGCACCGGCCGCTTCACCGACTGGGACGTGCAGTCCGTCTACCGGGCGGTCGGCTACTACTCGGACGAGCTGCCGAAGCTCCCCTTCGACCCGATCTCGGGCACCGTCCCGCACGAGGCCGGCCGCGTCCTGGACGGCGACGGCTCGCACCGCGCCGCCACCTACGTCACCGGCTGGATCAAGCGCGGCCCGGTCGGCCTGATCGGCCACACCAAGGGCGACGCCAACGAGACGGTCGCCTGCCTGCTCGACGACCACGCGCAGGGCCGCCTGCCCGGCGCCGTCGAGCCGGACCCGGCCGCCGTCGAGGAGCACCTGCGCGCCCAGGGCGTGCGGTTCACCACCTGGGACGGCTGGAAGCTGCTCGACGCCCACGAGCGCGCCCTCGGCGCGGCCGAGGACCGCGAGCGGGTCAAGGTCGTCGAGCGCGAGGAGATGCTGCGCCACAGCGGCGCCTGAGCACCCGATTCATCGCTGGGGCCCGGCTCCGAGGAGGAGCCGGGCCTCAGCGGTACCCGACGCTCAGGGCCGGACGACGGGCAGCAGCACCTCGTCCACGATCGCCTCGGGGTCGACGCCCTCGGTGTCCCCGCCGCACATCTTGATCCGGTAGAGCATCAGCGCCGGAACCAGGTCGACGACCAGCGGCGTCACCGCGCCGGAGCGGACCTCACCGCGCGCGGCGCCGCGCTCCAGCACCTCGGCGACCATCGCGGTGGTCGGCTGGACCACCCGCTCCAGCACGATCTCGAGGAAGGCGTGCGCCCGCCGCTGGTCCAGCTCGCCCATGATCGCGCGCACGGCCGCGCCGACCTCGCTGACCATCGCGGCGCGCAGCCTCTCCACCACCTCCAGCAGGTCGGCCCGCAGCTCCCCGGTGTCCGGGGCCGGCCCGGCGGGCGGCAGACTGGCGCGCAGCGCGTCCCGGACCAGTTCCTCCTTGCTGGACCAGCGGCGGTACAGCGCCGCCTTGCCGGTCTGCGCGGCGGAGGCGACGCCCTCCATGGTCAACCGCGCGTACCCGTCGGCGGTGAGCTGCCCGAGGACCGCCTCGTAGATGGCGCTCTCCAGCGCCTCGCCGCGCCGCCGCAGCGGGGCCCCGGCCGCCGGTCCGCACACGGTGCCGGTCTCTGCGGTCATGCTGCGCACCTTCCTCCGTCCCCGCCCCGCTCCCCCGGGGCACTGTGGATGTCACTGACATCCTCCCACCCCTGGTGGGAGGGGGTTCCCGGCTCACGCCACCCGATCGCCCCACGCACGCCGGAGACGCGGCGGATCGCGCGCGCCGCGCGTCCCCGCGACCACCACCCGCCGCGCGGTACCGCCCTGCCCGAGCAGCGCCCGGTGGTGGACGGTGCAACGCGGGCAGTTGCGGCAGGCATCGGGGTTCCGCCGCCATCCCACCGGGTCCGGCCGGGTGGCCGCGCGGGGCGGGGCGGGTTTGCATGGAGTGGCCCCGCCCCAGCGATCCGGAGGTCGAGCCGTGTACGAGATGTGGGCCGAGCACGACCCGGCGGTGTCCCCGCCGGCCGTGGTGTGGCACGTGGTGGCAAAGGACGACGCGTCCTCGTCCCTGTGCGGGCGGTTCCTGGAACCGTCCCAGCGGGTGATGCCGAGCCTGGACGCCCCGGCGGCCGGAACTCCCGACCGCTACTGCGATCCCTGCCTGCTCACCGTCCGTTCCGCGATCGCGGCGACCTCCCGCTGACGGCCCGCAGGCCGTACGCGCCCGCGCCGAGCGCGATCACCGCCGCGCCGGCGGCCACCGAGGCCACCGGCAGGGAGGCGGCCAGCGCCGCGCAGCCGACCAGCCCGACGGCGGGCACCGCGAGCGGCGGGCGCCCCTCCTGCTTCGGCAGCGTCCAGGCGGAGGCGTTGGCGACGGCGTAGTACGTCAGCACGCCGAAGGAGGAGAACCCGATCGCCCCGCGCAGGTCGGCCGTGGCCGCCGCGAGAGCGACCACCGCGCCGATCGCGATCTCCGCGCGGCGGGGCACCTGGCTGCGCGGGTGGACGGCGGCGAGGCCGCGCGGCAGATGGCCGTCACGGGCCATGGCGAGGGTGGTCCGGGAGACCCCGAGGATCAGGGCGAGCAGCGAGCCGAGCGCCGCCAGCGCCGCGCCGACCCGGACGACGGGCGCCAGCCACCCGGCCCCCGCCGCCCGTACCGCGTCGACCAACGGCGCTGCGGCGGTGGCGAGTTGGGTGGGTCCGAGGACGCTCAGCACGGCGACGGCGACCAGCACGTAGACGGCGAGCGCGATGCCCAGGGCGGTCGGGATCGCGCGCGGGATGGTGCGGGCCGGGTCGCGGACCTCCTCCCCGAGGGTGGCGATCCGGGCGTACCCGGCGAAGGCGAAGAACAGCAGCCCGGCCGCCCGCAGGACGCCCTGGGCGGTGGCGTCGCCGCCGAGGTCGAGCCGGGCCGGGTCGGCGGCGCCGGAGGTGAGGGCCGCGACGACGACGGCGGCCAGCACCGCCAGGACGACGGCGACGATCACCCGGGTCAGGGCCGCCGACTTCTGCACGCCCGCGCAGTTGACGGCGGTGAGCGCCACCACGGCGGCCACCGCCACGGCATGGGCCTGGCCGGGCCAGACGTAGCCGCCGACCGTGAGCGCCATCGCCGCGCAGGAGGCGGTCTTGCCGACCACGAACCCCCATCCCGCGAGGTGGCCCCAGAACGGCCCGAGCCGCTCGCGCCCGTACACGTACGTCCCGCCGGACTGCGGGTAGCGGGCGGCCAGTCGCGCCGAGGAGGTGGCGTTGCAGTACGCCACCACGGCGGCCAGGGCCAGCCCGAGCAGCAGCCCTGAGCCGGCGGCGCCGGCGGCGGGGGCGAGGGCGGCGAAGATCCCGGCGCCGATCATCGAGCCGAGCCCGATCACCACGGCGTCGAAGAGCCCCAGTCGGCGTTGCAGCCCGGGTTCCGCCGGTCGGCCCACGATTCACTCCCGTGCTCTGTCGGTGCAGCCTGTGCAGCCGGTGCAGTCCGTGCGCTCCGTGCACAGTCACTGCCGTCACTGCGGTCCGCGCAGGTGACGGGGCACCGTACCTCAGTCGGGTGACGGGCCGGTGGGCGGCGCGGGCCAGGCGCTCAGCAGGGCGTCGAGGCCGTCGATGATGCGCGCCCAGGAGTCGTCGGCGCTGCGCACGGTGTGGGAGAAGCCGCCGGAGCCCTCCAGCGTGGCGTAGCCGTGGAAGGTGCTGCCGAGCAGGCGGACGGCGTCGGTCTCGTCGGGTTCGCCGAGGTGGTAGCCGCGCAGGAGGGCCCTGGTCATCTGCGCGTGCCGGACGCCCGCGCTGGCCAGGGCGGTCTCGGTGTCCAGCGGGAGCTGCGCGGCGGCGTAGCGGCCGGGGTGCTCGCGGGCGTAGCGGCGGTAGGCGTCGGCGAAGGCGGCCAGGGCGTCCCGTCCGGCGCGCCCGGCGAGAGCGTCGGCGACGCGGTCGGCGAGTTCCTCCAGGGCGAGCAGGGCGATCCTGGTCTTTAGGTCCTGCGAGTTCCTGACGTGCGAGTAGAGGCTCGCGTCCTTGACCCCGAAGCGGCGGGCGAGCGCCGAGACGGTCACCTTGTCGAAGCCGACCTCGTCGGCCAGTTCCGCGCCGGCCCGGACGAGACGCTCCGTGTTGAGTCCTGCGCGTGCCATGCCGTCCTTCCCCGCTCCTCGATCTCCTAGGGCAAATATACATTTGCCTAGGTCTCCTAGGTAATTTACGTTGCCTCCTATGAAGCCGTTGACCGAAAAAGAGATCCGCGCCGCCTTCGTGAACTGTTCCAAGGGTGAGGCGTCGCGACTGAACGTCCCCCGCGACCTGCCCGAACTCCCCTGGGAGGACCTGGACTTCCTCGGGTGGCGGGATCCCCAGGCCCCCGACCGCGCCTACTTCGCGGTCGAGCTCGACGGGCGCCTGGTCGCCGTGACGCTGCGCTCCACCGCCGCCGCCTCCTGGCAGGCCCGCCGCAGCATCTGCTCCCTCTGCGTCACCCCGCAGACCGGCAACGTCGCCCTGCTGGTCGCCCCGCGCGCGGGGCAGGCCGGGAAGCAGGGCAACTCGGTGGGCGCCTACATGTGCGCCGACCTGGCCTGCTCCCTGTACATCCGGGGCAGGAAGGACAACGGGACCCGCTTCCACGAGTCCCTGACCGAGGAGGAGAAGGTCGAGCGCCTGCTCGGCAACCTCGCGGAGTTCGTCGGCAAGGTCACCGCGTAGACGCGGCAGTGGCGCCGCTGGAGGCGGCGCCACTGGTGTTCCGTGTGAGGTTGTTCAGCCGGTCGTCAGCTGTGGCGTCCCGGTCGGCGGTAGGCCATCACGCAGATGAGCAGACCGCCGAGGATCGCCAGCGCCCCGAAGGCCAGGAGCAGCGGGCCGTTGGTGCTGCTGCCGGTGTCCGGCAGCGCGGGGCTGCTCGATCCGGACGGCGTGCTCGGGGTGGTCGGCGGGGTCGGCGGGGTCGGCGGGGTCGGCGACGGGGAGACGGACGGCGAGTTCGACGGCGACGGGGACCCGCTCGGGCTGGGGGAGTTACTCGGCGACGGCGAGGGGGACGGCGACGGAGAGGGAGACGGAGACGGGGAGGGCGAGGTGTTCGGCAGGATCACACCCATGTCCAGGTCCAGGTACCGCTGCCCCCCGCTCAGCGTGACGCTCTGCGTGAGCCCGGTCCCCGGGTCCGCGTCCGAGTCCTTCGTCGGGTCCGTCCCGGCGCCGCGCTTGGTGACGGTCGCCCCCTTCGGCAGCGTCGCCAGGTCGAACTTCACCTGGTACGTCCCGTCCGGCAGGTTGTCGAACAGGTAGTGCCCACCGGCGTCCGTCACCGTGGTGACCGGCTTGCCGTCCTTGTCGCGCACGGGCTGCCCGTTGCCGTCCAGCAGGTTGACCGTGACGCCGGCGATCCCGGTGTCGCCGGGCTTCTGGACGCCGGACTCGTCCTTGTCCCACCAGACGAAGTCGCCGAGCGCGTTGTTGGTCGGGGTCGTCCGCTTGACGGAGACGCCGACCTTGGGCGGCTCGGCGGGCAGCAGCTGGCGGCCGGAGCCGTCGGTGGCGGTGAAGGCGAAGCTGTTCCAGGCGTAGTCGCCCTCGGGCGCGTCGTAGGAGGCGACCATCGGCCAGGTCAGGGTGAAGGACTCACCCGGGGCCATGCTGCCGGGGCGGTGGATGCGGAACCAGGTGGCCGTGCCGGGGCCGGGGAAGCTGCTGCTCCAGGCGGCGCCCGCGTTGCAGCCGGTGCGGTCGACGATCACCGTCTCGACGCAGGGGTTGGGGTCGGTGGTGTACTCGATGACCACGGTCGGGTCGCTGGCGGTGATCGGCTGGCTCAGCGAGGGCGCCCAGGCGCTGCCGCGCTTGGCGTCCTGGGTGAGGACGTAGTTGTCGCCCGGGGTGGGCAGCTTGTCGTAGGCGATGAACTGGGTGACCGGGTCCGGCGAGTCGTTGCGCACGGTCATGCGCCAGGAGGTCTGGCCGCCGGGGGTGGCGGTGCCGATGGTGACGTAGTCGGCGTCGAGGTCGCCCTTGACCTCCTTGTACGAGCGCAGCACGGCGGGCGCGTCGACCTGGATCTTGGACGAGGCGTGGCACATCAGCTCGCTGGTGTCGCCGTTGCCGTTGAGGTCGAGCACGTCCGGCGTGCTGCCGCTGTCGGAGCCGGAGAACATGCAGGACACCGGGTGGGTGGGCTGGTCGACCGTGACGTAGATGTCGTTGGTCAGCTCACCGGCGCGGATGCTGCTGGCGACCTGGACGTCGAAGAGCATCCGGTAGGCCAGCTGGTCGTGCAGGTACATCATGTCGGGAGCGCCGGCGGGCCACTCCATCCGGAGGATCTGGCGGCCGTCCGGACCGGGCTTCACCGTGATCGAGCTGGGCGCCTTGGCGTCCGGGTAGTTCGGGTCCGGGCGGGCGGAGCCGTCGATGTAGACGACGCCGACCGGGAGCACGTCGTAGAGGACGAGCGGGCGCTCGAGGTCGCGGGCGCTGCGGTTGTACGGGATGACCTGGAAGGTGGCCTTGCCGCCGGGGGCGGACAGCTCACCGGCGACGGTGGTCTTGGCGGCGCCGAGGTTGGTGGCCTGGGTGATGGTCGTGGAGGCGCAGGCGTTGGCGGAGGCGCTGTTGGAGCCGTCGCTGGCGGTGGTGTCCACGCAGTTGGTCAGCGGGGCCGGGGCCGGGCGGCCGTCGTGGCCGGGGGTGGCGACCTGGGTGACGATCTGGACGGCGTTGCCGGGGCTCCAGCCGGTGGGGATGGGCCCGTTCCAGGTGAACCTCAGGCCGTCCAGCCAGCGCCCGGCGGGGATGCCCAGCTCGTCGTTGGCCGGGACGCTCGCGCCCTGGACGAAGGTGACGCGGCGGGCGGCGGAGCCGTTGAAGGGGCTGGCGGGGGTGAAGGTCTGCCAGGTGGGGTCGCCGTTGAGGCGGTACTGCAGGGTGAGCTGGATGCTGGTCGGGTTCCAGGGCTCCAGCTGGATCGACTGCGGGTAGATCCAGTTGTAGACGCCGTCCGTGCTCCCGGCGCCGGGGTCGGTGATGGTCAGGCTGGTGGCCGGGCCGGCGGTGTTGGTGGCGGAGAGGCTGAGCGAGTTGAGGTCGCCGTTGGTGGTGTTCTCGCGCCAGGTCTTGCTGGCGGTCACCACGACGCCGGTCGCCGGCGGGCGGAACTGCCCGGTGGTGGTGGAGGCGCTGTCGAGCTTGCGCTCGGCCTCGGTCAGCGGCGCACCGAGCAGGTCGACGTGGTTGTCGGAGGTGGTGCCGTCGGGGAAGTCGGCCGCGGGGTAGTTGACGACCAGCGCGCCGGGCAGGCGGCAGCCGCCGCGCCCGTTGCCGGAGGTGAAGGCCCCGATGTCGAAGCCCCAGGTGTTGGGCCCGGGCGGGACCTTGGACCAGCCCGGCGAGCGGCTGGTGTCGACGACGGCGCCCGGCGGCAGGGTGTCGAGGAGGCGGCTGGTGTCGAGGTCGACGTTGGGCACGTTGTCGGTGGCGCAGGCGCTGAACTGGTAGGTGACGGTGCGTCCGTCGCTGCTGGTGGTCTGGATGCCCTTGGTCACCGTGTACTGCGGCTGCACGGCCGCCTTGGTGTCGGCGCTGGAGGACTGCGTCGGCTCGTTGGTGGCCGACATGGTCGCCGAGTTGGTGGAGGTCGCGCCGTTGGGGGTGGAGAAGTTCGGGTACTTCATCGCCACCGTGATGGTGGCGGTGGTGCCCGGGCTCAGGTTCTTGAGCTTGATGTCCATCGTGCCGCCCGTCGCCCCGGCGGCGGGCACGGTGGAGGCGGCCTCGTCCACGGTGGACGGGTCCGGGGTCCAGCCGAGGAACTGCATGTTCGGCGGGAGGGTGTCGAGGATGTTCCCGTTGGTGCACTCGGTCATCGAGCAGGTGTACTTCAGGGTGTAGGTGACGGTCTCTCCCGGAGAGGCGGTCGCCTTGTCCACGGATTTGGTGAAGGAGATCGCCGCTTGTGCCGGAGGCGCCAGCACGCTGCTGCTCAGCAGCGAGCCGGCCACCAGGGCCAGCACACCGGCGATCCTCCCGGTCCGGAATCGAAGTCGCATGGGCGAAGTCCACCCGACCGCGCATCAGACATTTGTACGCCACCAGCATGAATCGTCGAAGTTCATCCCTTTGGAGCAGTTTGTCCGCTTGGCGACCAGAGCCGGAAGGCGAGGTTCCAGCCACCTGACGCTGCGTTCAAGTCGCTTGTACGACCGGTCATTTCATAACCCCCTCTCCACCAAAACCCCACATGCCAGACTGACCGTCGCCCTGAGAGGGGCACGCGAAAGTCCAACGCCGCCCCGGGCCGACAGAGGCACCGGAGGCCGGCGTCCAGGCTCGTGGAAGGGGAACAGTGGCGCCTCAGGAATCCCTGCTCAAGACGTACGGGGACCGCTCCTACCGGCACGTGACGATGGCCCGGCACCAGGGCACGACCATCGCGTTCGCGATGGACTCCGCCCGCCGGATCGTCTACTCCGTGCTGGACCTGTCCAGCCAGCAGAAGAAGGGCGACGTCGACGCCGCGTACTGGAGCGAGAACCCGGCCGAGGTGGCCTTCCCCCGGGAGATCGCCGAGGTGGGCTACGCCGCCGTCGGGACGACGGCGATGCCGACGGTCAAGCGCGGCGGGGCCGAGGCGGGCTCCGACGAACGGCCGCTGCCCGCCGAGATCGACCCGTTCCTGTCCACGACGGCACGGCTGACGGCCGACGCCCCGTTCCACGTGGTCTCGGACGGCACGTACGTGCTGGTGCTGCGCCAGTCCATCAGCGGGACGGACCCCGGCGCGGTGTACAAGCTCACCGACCGTGGCTCCTCGGGCGACGCGGGCCGCACCGACTACCAGCTCGACGGCACCAAGAAGATCCCGCTGGTGCACAACACCCTGCTGTGCGACCGGTTCCTGCTCGTCGACGGCAAGCTCAAGCCCGTCCTCGAGGTGCGCTTCAAGCGCAGCCGACACGCCACCAACCCCGAGTCGGCCAAGGACAGCCTGGGTACCGAGGACATGGAGGGCCGCCCGTTCCACGAGCCGACCCAGGAGCTGTCCTTCGTCCGGAACCTGACCCGGGGCCGCTTCGCCGCCGTACTCGTGCCGACCGCGATCAGCAACGTGCAGCGATGGCAGCTCTTCGCGCACAACGACGCCACCGGCCGGGTCGACTGCTTCAACATCGAACAGGGTGCCCAGGGCCTGTTCAACATCCAGGGCACCCGCTTCTACACCAGCCCGGACGCGACCTACCGGGACGCGGTGTTCGAGCGCAGCCCGGGCACCTGTCCGTTCACCGGGCGCGAGCTGGTCCCGGTGACGGGCACCGAGGGATTCGCGGAGACGGCGCTGCGACTGACCGGCGCCGACCCGTACGTCGACCTGGGGGATCCGGCGGCGCTGCGCTTCGCGGGCGGGGCCTACTCGATCGAGGCATGGATCAAGCCGACCTCCCGCTACGGCCCGGTGCTCGGCCGCGACGGGGAGTACCGGCTGGCCGTGGACACCACCGGTGCGGTGACCCTCACCCACACCGGGGCGCCCTCCCCGCTGACCTCCACCGAGACCGTCCCCACCGACGTGTACACCCACATCGCCGCCACCTTCGACGGGAAGACGGCCAAGCTGTACGTCAACGGCAAGCCGGCCGGCAGCGGCGCGCTGCCGTTCACGGCGGCCACCGGCGCGAACACCCTGATCGGCAAGGACGGCGCGGGCGACCACTTCGACGGCGACCTCGACGAGCTCCGGATCTGGAACCGGGTGCGCTCGGAGGCCGAGCTCGGCGACAGCATGAACCACCGGCTGATCGGCAACGATCCCGGCCTGGTGGCCTACTACCGCTTCGACGAGGGCTCGGGCACCACCGCCTACGACCAGACGGACAACGCGCTGCACGGCACGCTCAAGGGCGGCGTGGAATGGACGGGCTCGGACGCCTCTGTCGGCGACCACCCGGGGGTGCGGCGCGACAGCTTCACCCTCGACGGGCGCACGGTCGAGTCCGGCATGTCGGCCGTGCTATACCACCAGCAGGAGAACGTGGTCGCCGGGTACCGCCCCGACCCCAAGCCCGCCAAGCGGCAGGCCCGGGTGATGCTGGCCTTCGTCGCCAAGGACGCCCAGGGCCCGTCCACGGCCGCCCTGGACTTCGCCGTCGGCCGCGACGGCCGGCTGGCCCAGGCCCCGGACGTGCTCGCCCCGACCTCGCTCAAGCGGCCGGTGAAGGGGCAGGACTCGGAGCAGCTCAGCGTCCTGCAGCAGACGATCAAGCGGCTGGAGCCGGAGATCGCCGACCTGCGGCAAAAGATCGCCCAGCTGGCCGGCGCTGCCGGCAAGGCGGACGAGTACGAGGCGGAAGAGGCCCGGAGGAAGCCGGACTTCGACGCCCTGGAGCGGAGCTACCTCGCCGAGAAGGACCTCCCGGGCGCCTACGCCTACAACCTGAGGCTCAAAACCGATCGTGTGATGCCGAACGGCTACCGGGCGCGGTGGCTGTTCTTAGCCGGAACCACCGGAAGCACCGGCGTCGCGATCTTCGCCGAGGACAAGGGCGACCAGCCGAACAAGACGGTCTGGCGGTTGGAGCCCGTCAGCAGCCGACCGGAGGACAGCTCCTACTTCCGGGTGGTCGCCGAGGCGACCAAGCAGGAGCTGCACGTCGACGGCGACTCGACGGCGGAGAACGCCCGGGTGAACCTGCTCAAGCCCGAGCTGAACAACCCTGCTTCGCAGTTCCAGCTGGTCACCACCAACAACGACGTCACCGTCACGCGCGAGATCCGCCTCGTCAACCGGAAGAGCCGGCTCGCGATCGGCTCGCCCTCCGCGGTCACGAACCCCACCGTGTGCCAGTCGAGCGAGTGCCTCACGGCGGAGTCGGGTCTGCTCATCCTGGTGAACCTCGGCATGCGGTCGGGGCTGGACAAGCAGTACCTCCCGCAGAAGGCGGAGATGGACGAGCTGCGCCGCAAGCTCCAGGAGGCGCGCACGGCCAAGGATCGCACCAACGAGCTGACCCGCGCGCTCACCGCCAGGCAGGCGGAACTGCAGGACGCCCAGAGCAAGTTGGCCGCCCTGACGAACGCGGCGCAGGGCGACGACGACCTGACGCTGGCCATGCCGCTGCTCGCGGTGGACGCCACCGGCCTGAGCCTGTCCGGCTGCCTGCTCGACTTCGCCCAGGGCACCGACCGGCCGGCGCTGATGGACAGCGGCACCGGCAACCTCGTGCTGTACTTCCGCGGGCTCAACGGGCAGTTCTTCGCCGTGTACTACGACACCGGCGTCATCCGCGGCACCCGGACGCTGGCCGGGGACGGCGGCACGCTCGCCTTCCTCGCCCGCGACCCCGCCGTCACCCTGGACAACTGCACCATCCGGATCGGCGACGGCGACGCCCCCGACCGGTGCGACCTGACCGTCACCGTCGGGACGGTCACCGAGACCTGGAAGTCCCTGCCGCGCAAGACCGACCAGCTGGCGGCCGCACTGGCCGGGAACCCCGGACGGCCGGTCACGGTCGGCGCGGTCGCGAAGGTGACAGGCAGCACGGTGGAGTTCACCTCCGCCACCACCGTCCGCGTCCCGGCCCGGGCCCACCTGCTCATCGGCAGCACCAACTACGCCGCGTCCGCCGAGGCCCCGGTCGGCTCCAAGAGCCTCACCCTCACCGCGGCGGGCACCGCGATCAAGCCCGGCGACAAGGTCAGCCTCGTCGTCTATGACTGGGGCCAGGCACAGTCCAGCCGCCCCGGGGTCCTGCTGTCCGGCGGGTCCCGGCTGATCGGGCTGACTCCGGGCGGGGTCGAATCCGTCCCCAACGGCACCGCCAAGGCGTCCGTCGCCGGTCGCGGCTGCCGCTGGCGGGCCGAAATGCCCGGCCGTGCCTTCCAGTTCGACGGCAAGGACCAGTACCTGACGCTGCCCGCCGCCAAGTACCCGGCCGTCACCCCGGTCGGCGACCTCAGCCTGGAGGCGTGGGTCAACCCCGCGGCCGGGCAGGGCCGGCTCGTCCACGGCCGGACGGACGGGGCGAGCTACTCCCTGGCGCTCGCCGCCGCCGGCCTCCCGGTGTGGCAGTTCCTCGGCAACTCCAAGGTCGAGCTGACCGGTTCGCTCGACCTGTCGAACCGCGACTTCACCGTCGAGCTGTGGGCCAAGCGGGACAACATCCGCGGCGTCCGGGAGCCGCTGCTGACCCATGGCGCCCTGGACGGCCAGAAGGACCGGACGCTCTGCCTGTACTTCGAGCCCGACAACACCTTCGGCTTCGCGCTGTACAGTGACGACCTGACCACCACTCAGGCGTACTCGGACCTGGAGTGGCACCACTGGGCCGCGGTGTACAGGAACGCCACCCGCGAGCAGATCCTGTACCGGGACGGCGTCGAGGTCGCCCGCCGCACCGCCACGGGGGCCTACACCGGCAGCGGGCCGCTGGTCCTGGGCCATCAGCAGTTCTCCGGCACCTCCCTCTACGGCCAGATCGACGAGGTCCGCGTCTTCGACCGGGTCCGCACCCCGCAGGAGATCCTCGCCCAGCGGTTCCAGCGGCTGGGCGGCCTGGAGCCCGGGCTGATAGGCCACTGGAACTTCGAGGGGTCGAACGACACGGCCTCGCCGATCAAGGGCTACCAGGTGGTCGCCCGGGTGGGCAACCAGGTGATGCGGTCGGCCGAGCGCTTCCCGTGCAACGAGTGGGGCCACGTCGCCGCGACCTTCACCCAGTCCTGGGCGGTGCGCCCGGAGGGCGGCGAGGGCCTGTCGGTGGCGTCGCAGGACTCGCTGAACATCCTGGAGGACCTCACCATCGAGGCGTTCGTCCAGATCGAGCAGCTGGGCAAACCCGCGGTCCTGGTCTCCAAGGGATCGGTGGTCGACGGCGGCCGGGACGGCGTCCCGTACCAGCTGAGCGTCCTGGCCGACGGCCGGCTGGAGTTCGCCTTCGCCGACGCCGGCGGCAAGGCCACGCGCTTCACCTCCACCGAGACCGTGACCCTGGGCGCCTTCCACCGGGTGACCGTGGTGAGGCAGCGCCAGCCCGACACCGCCGGCAACATCAAGGGGGGCGAGGCCGGCCCAGCCACGCAGGACGTCCGCATCTACCTGTACCTCGACGGCAAGCTGGTCCTCACCACCCTGTGGGGCGGGGCCACTTCGCAGGCCAACACCAGCCCGGTGGAGATGGGCCGGGGGCTGCGTGGCGTCCTGGGCGAGGTGCGGCTGTGGAACACCGCGCGCACCGCACCCCAGCTCGGGCTGCCCGTCGGCCCGCGCGACAAGGGTCTCCTGGCCTGCTGGCCCTTCAACGAGAACGCCGGAAACGTCACCCTCGACCTCGGCGGCTCCTTCCCGGCGAAGCTGCGGGGCGCCCGCTGGACCCGCGACCCCGACCCGAGGGCCAGCATCCTGCGGCTCTACCGCAACGGCGACCCGCTGTCCGAGGGCACGGCGACCGCCCAGGACCGCGACGCCTCGGGCGACCACCAACTCACCCTGGGCGCCCGCCTGGTGGGCGGCAAGCCGACGGAGCTGCTGACCGGCACCCTGGAGGAGGTACGGATCTGGCGCGCCGTCCGCACCCGGGAGCAGATCTCGGACAACCTGTTCACCCGCCTGCGCGGCGACAAGCAGGACCTGCTCGGCTACTGGCCGTTCGACAAGGACTCCACCGCGCCCGGCAGCACCTCCGTGCGAGACGAGGGGCTGCGTGGCAACGACCTGACCTTCTCCCCGACGCGGCCCCGCATCCTGCTCTCCACCGCGCCCGTCTCCGCCGACACCGCCCAGGTGCGCTCGGCCCTCGCCGACGTGCGCACGCCCTTCCACAGCACCATCGCCGGAGCCCCCGGCGCCACCGAGTACGCCGACCTCCAGTACGACGCCAGGGGCCAGGCGATCGGTGTGCTCAAGCGCTGCTACGGCTTCGTCCGCGACGGCCGCTGGCACCTCATCACCGGGTACAAGGTCGGCGACCTGATCACCGAATGGGTCGGCCAGGCCCAGTTCGACCCGCAGCTCATGGGCTACATCGAGGGCGCCCCGCCCGTGCCGTCCGAGAACCTCACCGACAGGTCCGACGGCTACGCCGGCGCCTCCTCGGTGGAGTTCACCGAGGCCGACCAGGTGCTGCAGAGCATGTCCGCCAGCAAGACCGAGAGCACCAACACCGCCTTCAACGCCTCGTTCGGCGCCGAGACCGACGCCGGAACCATGGCGGTCACCGCGCCGCTCGGTGTCGGCATCGCGACCCCGGCGGCCAAGGCCCAGTTGAAGCTCGCCGTGACGGGCAGCCTGGAGTTCTCCAACTCCTGGAGCGAGGACACGAAGATCAGCCAGGGCAAGAACACCGCCCGCAAGACCAAGCTGGCGCTGACCGGCTACGTCGAGGACCCGGCCAAGGTGCTGAACTCCGCCATCGGCCGCCGGTACGTGCCCGCCAACACCGGCATGGCGCTGGTGCAGTCGCAGACCGCCGACGTCTTCGCGCTGCGCCTGGCGCACACCGGCGCCCTGGTCGCCTACCGGATGATGCCCAACCCGGACATCCCGCTGGACTGGAACATCATCCACTTCCCGATCAACCCCCGCTACACCAAGCAGGGCACCCTCGACGGCGCGGTCGGCTTCAACGACCAGGGCAAGGTCACCGATCCCGACTACCCCACCGCCACCGGCTACGGCGAGTACAGCTACTTCAAGCCGCGGGACGCCTACGCGCTCAAGCGCCGGATCACCCGCGACCAGCAGCGGCTGCAAGCCTTCTACGAGTCGATCTCCACCGAGATCGACCGCAACACCATCGACGAGGCGGCCAAGGCCCAGGCCAAGTCGGCCCTGCACACGATGGGCGTGCTCATCGGCCCGGACACCCGCCGCAACACGGCCGGCAGCAAGACCGCCGGCGGCTTCGCGCGCCGGGACCTGGTCAACACCTACGTCTGGACGGCCCAGGGCGGCTTCTTCGCCGAGACCACCGAGGCCACCGACGCCGTCAGCGAGACCACCTCCGGCGCGTACAACATGAGCGCCACGGTCGGCGGCTCCTTCGACCTCAGCTTCGGCCTCGGCCCCTTCGGCTTCTCCATCCACCTCGACGCCTCGCGGGGCGGCAGCCTCAGCCTCACCAAGGCCAGGACCAAGGACTCCACCCGCACCTTCGGCCTCGACGTCCAGTGCGCGCCGAACGGGGACCTGCAACGCCGGGACAAGGACGGCAAGGCCGTCTACGACGCGGCGGGCAAGCCCGTCCTGGTGCCGGGCAAGGTGGACGCCTACCGCTTCCTCACCTTCTACCTCGGCGAGACCAGCGCCAACTTCGACGACTTCTACAACAAGGTCGTCGACCCGACCTGGCTGTCGAACAGCGACGCCCCCGACGCCGCCGCCCTGCGGCAGACCCGCCAGAGCTCCGCCAAGCCCCCGTGCTGGCGCGTCCTGCACCGGGTCACCTACGTCAGCCGGGTGCTCGCGCCCATCCCGCCGGCGGGAGCGCCGCCGCTGGAGAAGGCGATGCGCGCCGAGAACATCGACAGCAACTACGAGCTGATCAGGCGCCTCGAACCGTACGTCCGCCCCGCCGCCACCAGCAGCGCGGCCCTCGCCACCGCCACCCGCGCCGCCCTCGCGGCCCAGCTGCCCGAACTCGTCCCGCACGCCCCGGAGATCATCGAGTACCTGACCCGGTACTTCGGACTGGAGAACTGACCGCTCCTCCCCCTCGCCTGCCTGCCCGCCGCGCCGACGGCGGGCGGGCAGGCGCCTTCAATGCCCGTGCGATGCCCGTGCGATGCCCGGGAAGAACAAATACGTCCCTAATGAACGATTGTGTTCTCTATTTCCCGGAGATACCGTCTTCTGTAGTGGTGTACGAATCCGTCCCCTGCCTCTCGTCCGCCCCCGCGCACATTGGGGAAACCTGCCATGGCCACCTCACGTGCCCTGGCCGAGGCTCCGCCCGCGACCGCACGTCGGGGCCAGCACCCAGGGATAGCACTCACAGTCATCGCGGCCACCCAGCTCATGGTCGTCCTCGACATCACGATCGTGAACATCGCCCTGCCGCACATCCAGCAGGCGCTGAAGTTCAACACCACCGACCTGTCCTGGGTCATCAACGCCTACACCCTCACCTTCGGGGGCCTGCTGCTGCTCGGCGGCCGGGCCGGCGACATCCTCGGGCGGCGGCGGGTCTTCGTCGTCGGCGTCCTCGTGTTCAGCGCGGCCTCCCTGCTGGGCGGCGTGGCCCAGTCCTCCGCCTGGCTGCTCGCGGCCCGCTCGCTCCAGGGCCTCGGCGGCGCCATCGCCTCCCCGACCGCGCTGGCGCTGATCGCCACCAACTTCAGGGAGGGCCCGGCCCGCAACCGCGCCTTCGGGGTCTACTCCGCCGTGGCGGGCGCGGGCGGCGCGGTGGGGCTGCTGCTCGGCGGGATGCTCACCTCCTGGCTCTCCTGGCGGTGGGTGTTCTTCGTCAACGTGCCGATCGGCCTGGCCATCGCCCTGCTCGCGCCGCTGTACATCAACGAGTCCGAGCGCCACCCCGGGCGCTTCGACCTCACCGGCGCCTTCACGGCCACAACGGGCATGGTCTCGCTGGTGTACGGCTTCATCCGCGCCTCCGAACACGGCTGGTCGGACTCCGTCACCCTGCTCGCCTTCAGCCTGGCCGTCGTGCTGCTCGCGGCCTTCCTGCTGAACGAGCGGCGCGCGCCGCAGCCGATCACGCCGCTGCACCTGTTCCGCGACCGCAACCGCTCCGGCGCGTACGGGCTGATGCTCTGCGTGGCGGCGGCGATGTTCAGCATCTTCTTCTTCGTGACCCTGTTCGTGCAGGACATCCTGGGCTTCAGCCCGCTGCGCGCGGGCTTCGCCTTCCTGCCGATCAGCGCGGCGATCATCGCGGCCGCCCAGTTCGCCGCGCGCAACCAGATCCGCTTCGGCCCCAAGCCCTTCCTGATGGCGGGCTCGCTGCTGGTCCTGGGCGGCGTCCTGTGGTCCACCCGCATCGACTCCCACACCACCTACGCGGGCGGCGTGCTCGGGCCGACCCTGATGTTCGGCTTCGGCATGGGCTCGATCTTCGTCCCGGTGATGCTGACCGCCGTCTCGCACGTCGCCCCGCACGAGGCCGGCGCGGCCACCGGCATGCTCAACACCACGCAGCAGGTCGGCGGTTCGCTCGGGCTGTCGATCCTCGTCACCGTGTACGGCACGGCGAGCCGCAACGAGGCCCGGCAGCAGATCGCCGCGTTCCTGCGGCAGGCGACCCCGCAGCAGGCGGCCGAGTTCAGGGCGAGCGGGAGACTGCCGGCGCCGTACTCCTCGGAAGTGCTGGTGCACGGCATCGCGAGCGCCTTCCAGATGGGGCTGGTCTTCGCGTCGCTGGCGGTGCTGATCGCCGTCTTCGTCGTCAAGGTGCGCAGGCCGGAGGCCCCCTCCTCCGAGACCTCGCCCGGGGGCGCCGCTTGACAGGGCGTCAGGGAGCCCGGCACAGTCCTTCTTGTAATGGTTTTCATCTTCGATAACCAGGAATGAGGACACCCATGTCGCTCGACGTCTCCCCCGCCCTCCTCGCCCAGGCCCAGGAGGGGCGCGTCGCCCAGGACGACTTCCTCGAGACCGTCCGCACCTCGCTCCCGTACGCCTACCAGGTCGTCGCCGGGCTCAGCACCGAACTCGCCGCCACCGAGGAGGAGTTCACCACCGACAACACCACGCCCAGCGACGAGCAGCGCGCCCAGCTGCTGCGCGCCCTGGCGAGCAACGCGATCCGGGGCAGCCTGGAGGACCACTTCGGGGTGAAGCTCGCCTTCGTCAACTGCCACCGCGTCGGCGCGTTCCGGCCGGGCTCCGAGGAGAGCGAGGCGTACCTCGAGTTCACCTCGCTGCACAACCAGATCCGCAACCAGAGCCCCGAGCTGCGCAGCTGCTGAGCCCCCTCCCGCTGAACCCGCTCCCCCCGCGCCCGTTCGGCGAGCCCCGTCCCAGGCTCGCCGGGCGGGCTCGCGCGCTCCCCGCGTGAACCCCGATTGCGCCGTGTTGCGCGCCCGTTTCCGGATCGCGCGCCGATCTTGTGGCCCGCCGATACCGGTGCGTAGGTTCGACGGGCACCCCGGCCCCGGGCCCTCCCGGGCCAGCCCCACACCACGCGGAGCCGCCACCATGCCGTCGAACCCCCGCCCGCTGCGCAAGCTCGGCTTCCTCACCATCGGGCTCTTCGACGAGGCCGACCCGCGCCGGGGCCACGAGGACACCCTCGACCTCATCGCGTTCGGCGAACGGCTCGGCTTCGACAGCGCCTGGCTGCGCCACCGCCACCTCCAGTACGGGATCTCCTCCCCCGTCGCCGTGCTCGCCGCCGCCACCCAGCGCACCAGCCGCATCCAGCTCGGCACCGCCGTCACCCCGCTCGGCTGGGAGAACCCGCTGCGGCTCGCCGAGGACCTCGCCACCGTCGACGTGCTCTCCGGCGGCCGGCTCAACCCCGGGTTCAGCGTCGGCCCGCCCGTCCACTGGGAGAACGTGCGCGGCGCCCTCTACCCCGACACCTGGGAGCGGGAGGACTTCTCGCCCGCCCGCGCCGAGCGCTTCCTCGCGCTGGTGCGCGGCGAGGACGCCTCCGACGTCGAGGGCACCGAGGGGATCGAGCAGTACTCGCGGCGCGTCCAGCCGCACTCCCCCGGGCTCGCCGACCGGCTCTGGTACGGCGCGGGCAGCACCCGCTCCGTCCGCTGGGCGGGCGAGCAGGGGCTCAGCCTGCTCACCAGCAGCGTCGTCAAGGCCGAGGACCCCGAGCCGCCCCTCGACTTCGCCGCCATCCAGGCCGGGCTGATCCACACCTTCCGCAGCCACCACCCGCTGGGCGAGCGCGCCCGGGTCTCCCAGGGCCTCGTCGTCATCCCGACCGACTCCGCCACCCCCGAACAGCGCGCCAGGTACGAGGCGTACGCGGCCGCTCGCACCCCCCGTACCCTCACCCCGCAGGGGCCGGCGCGGCTGCTGTTCGCCCCGGACCTGGTGGGCACCACCGAGGAACTCGTCGAACGGCTGCACGCCCACGCGGGCTTCCGGGAGGTGGACGAGGTCGCGTTCGCCCTGCCGTTCACCTTCGGGCGCGAGGACTACGAGCAGATCCTCACCGACCTCGCCACCCGGCTCGCACCCGCGCTCGGCTGGCGCCCGGGCTCCGACCTGGGCTGAGGCGGGCGGCGCTGGCGCCCGCCCGTGCTCGAACTGCCCTGGGCCGCCGAGCGGAACGCCCACCTCGGCGGGCGCGGCCTCACCCTGCTGCCGCTCTTCTTCTGCGGGCCCACCCCACGCGCCCTGGTCAACGGCGTCGACCGGCCGACCCTCGCCTACCCGCTGCCGTACGACCCGCTCCAGGCGGATCCGTTCGCTCCGGCCCGGGACGACGGTGGGGACCGTACGGGCGGCAGGCTGGCCGCCGCCCTCGGCCGCACCCGCGCCGCCGTCCTGCGAGACGTGGCCGCCGGCCCGGGTGCCACCACCAGCGCCCTCGCGCACAGCCTGGACGTCGCGCTCGCGACCGCCTCGGAACACGTGGCCGTCCTGCGCGGTGCCGGGCTCGTGACGAGTCACCGGCACCGCTCGACGGTGCTGCACACGATCACCCCACTCGGGATGGACCTGCTGGACGCGGCCGGGTAGGGGCGGGGGCGGACGGGCGTTCTCGGACCAGGGACAGCCGACCAGGAGCCACCAGGCTGTGGCCACGGCTGCTGACGTCGTCACCGACCAGGGTTCTCCAATTTCCGGTCGGTCTTGCTCAGTTCGCGTGCAACCGGGCGTCGGGCGGTGGCGTCCCTGCCCATACGAACAGCCGTCAGGCTGTGAAACCGGGGGGACATCACCGCGCATGACGATCGACGACGCCGTACCCGCGCAGCCACGGGTCACGCTGCCGCCCTGCCCCAACTGCGGGCTCGCCGACGCCCTCCGGGGCGTGCCGGCCGTGCACCTCGCCGAGCACCGGACCGTCAGGGTCCGTGTGCGGGGCGAGAGGGGACGCCCGGATCACACCGAGACCCGGGAGGAACTCTCCGCGCTCGGGCGGGCGCTGGCGCCCAAGCCGCAGAGGCCGAGCATCCCCGTGACGCTGCTCGCGTTCGTGGGCGTCCCGGGCACGATCGCCGCGATCTTCACCCTCGTCCAGGGCACCATTGCGCGCAGCACGCCCGTCATGGAGAAGCCCGACCTGTCGCCGCCCGACTGGGTCACGCACCCAGCCCCGGGCAACGGCCCGTTCTGGCCGCCGAGCTCCCACGAGCCGACGCCCCACGTGCCCGGGCCCGTCAGGTACGAGGAAGGCATCGTCCCGCTGTGGGCGTCGATCCTGTTCATCGTCGCGGCCGTCGCCCTGCTGGTGGCCGCGGGCGTGCTCCACCGCTCCCGGCAGCGCCGGCTGGCGGACGGGTGGCCCATGGCCGAACGGCTCTGGCGCCAGAGCTGGTACTGCGACCGGTGCGGCAGCGTGCACTTCGCGGCCTCGGCCGGGCAGGGCACGCAGGCGCTCAGCCTGCCCGAGTTCCGGCTGGCGGTGTGGTCGGCGGGCGGGTACGGCGACCTCGCGGGGCGCCACCAGGTCTAGGGGGCCGGCGGGGTGGACCGCCGACAGTGAGTGTTGGGGCGCCGGTGCACACTGCGGTGGTCTTCGTGGTGGGTCGCGGCCGCGAAGACCACCGCGTGCTCAGGCGCTCCCGGCGACGATCGTCGCCGGGTCCTCCTCGGTGAGGCGGCGGAGGGCGGCTGCGGCCTGGGACTCGGGCGGGGTGCCGTCGTCCGGGAGCACCCAGCGGAGGCGGGCGGGATTCTCCTCCGGCAGCCGGTACTGCCAGATCGTCACCACGACGGTGTCGGGACGGCTGGGATTGACGCTGATCCAGCCCGGTTTGGCGTTCCAGCGTTTGAGCAGCTCGGGTTCCTGCGCCAGGCCCGTCCTGATCAGGTGGGCCATGGTGCGGGCCGGCCAGGACCAGGAGTCGTCCGTCTCCGCTCGGGTGATCTCGGCGTCGTACGCGGCGGCGTCGAAGCGGTGGGCGGGAAGTTCGGGTGCGGGTGTGCGGTAGCCGGGCAGCATGCTCGGGTATCGCCAGTTCTCCCACACCACCTCCGGCCCGTCGCGGCGGATGGTGACGTACAGCGCGCCGCAGCACTCCTCCGCGCAGTCGGCCACCGCGAGCTGCACCTCGCGCGGTTCGGCCGTTGCCCTCAACTGGCCGTCACTGAGCACGTGTTCGGGCCTGTTGGCGGCGCCGTGACCGAACACCTCCGGGACGACCGGGCGGCCGTCGACGAGGATGCGGGTCTCGACGCGCTGTCGGTCGGCGGGGTCACCGACCACCACCTCGATGCGCAACCCGCCGGGCGGGAGCGGGTGTTCGGGCAGCCGCCGCAGGGTGCGGCGCAGCCAGTCGGTGCGGTGCTGCTGGTCCGGCTCGCTCACCTCCGCCCAGCGGGGCTCGGCGAGGAGGTGGCGGAGGGTGTCCAGGAGTTCCGTGCGGCGGCCGGGTGGCCAGTCGAGCAGGACGGTGCTGCCGCTGCTCAGGTCCAGGGCGAGGGAGAGCAGGGTGGCGGCGTGGTCGAGGGTGGGTGGCAGTTCGTCGGCCCGGGTGACGACGCTCTCGTAGAGCCTGAGCGCGTCGCCGTAGGCGAGGAGGTCGCGCGCCGCATCCGGCGAGCGGCCCATCCGGGCGAGCAGCAGGCCCGCGCGGGCCAGGAGGCGGGTGTCGGCGGGCTGTTCGTCGAGCAGGTCCGCCAGCCTGGACGCGTCGGCGATGCGTCGGGCGACATCTCCGGACAGGAGTCGGCGCTCGGTGGGGAGCACAGGCAGTTCGGCGCGTACGGCGTCCCGGTCGTCCCGCCACAGGGCCTCGACGAGTGGACCCTGTTCGGGGCGGCTCGCGTTGACCGCCAGCCAGACGACGGCGGAGCGCCGCCGGTCGAGGGTGTCGAGGGCGTGGACCGCCAGGATGTTGAAGTCCCGGTACAGGCCGAGGACCGACAGGTACGGGACGTCCTCGGGTTCGCCGAAGCGGGCGAGCAGGGCGAGGCCGACGGCGACGGCGGGGACCGATGTGCCGGTGCGGGTCAGCTGCCGTCCGAGGGCGCGGGCCGTGTCCTCCTGGTCCGCGGGCAACGGGAGGCGGTCGACGACGCGCGCGATCCGGTACTTGTGGAGCGCGCCGAGGCCGAGGCGCTCGAAACGGCGGGCCAGGGCCTCGGCCTCGGGCGGCAGCGGGGTGAGCGCTTCCTCGGCGAGGGTGTCGACCTCGCCCCAGGGAGGCGTCTCCTCGTCGGCGTCCGGTTCTGCGGGCAGGTGGTAGCCGCGTCGTGCCGGAACTTCGCCCGGGGAGGCGCGCAGCAGGTTCAGCGCGCGGTCGTGAAGGGTGAGCGGGGGCGTGAGCGCAGGGCGCTCTTCCTGGGCGCTCACCAGGTCTGGGAGAACTCGTTTCCGTTGATCATGGGTGGCAGCCTGCCACAGTGATCGTCTTCTGTCGACCGGTTTTCCGGGCCGTCAAGCGGCCGTCAAGCGGCCGTCAGACGGCCGTCCAGCGGGCCAGGCCCGGGGTGGCGAGGCTGCGTCCGTCGGGGAGGATGGCGAGGGCCTCGAGGTCGGGGTGGGCCTCGGCCCAGGCGAGGGCACGGTCGGGGCCCATCGCGAAGGCCGCGGTGGCGTAGGCGTCGGTGTCGGCGATCCCGCGGCCGACCAGGGTGAGGGAGGCCAGGGCGGTGGCCGGGCGGCCGGTGTGCGGGTCGTGGATGTGGGCGCCGCGTTCGGCGGTGCCGGAGGTGGCGACGGCCAGGTCGTGGCCGGTGATCACGGTGGCCAGGACGCCGGGCTGCAGCGGCTCCGCAACGCCGATCCGCCAGGGGCCGCCGACGGTCTGCACGTCGCCGCCGCCGCTGACGCAGTGCTCGGTGGAGCCTGCGTCGCACAGGGCCCGGGAGGCTTCCTCGATGGCCCAGCCCTTGACCCAGCCGCACGGGTCGAGGCATCCGGCGGGGTGGTCGGTGAAGTAGCCGTCGGTCTCCTCCGCGATCCGGGCGCACTGGCGCAGCGCCTCGGCGATCTGCGGATCGCAGTCGGCGAGGGCGAGTTCGCCGCGTCCGAGGCGGCTGACGGGGCTGTTGGGCCGGTAGGGGGAGAACAGGGTGTCGAGCTCGTGCAGCCGGTCGGTGATGCGGCGCAGGGCTCCGAGCGCGGCGGGGGCCGGGTCGCGCACGGTGAAGGAGAAGACGGTGCCCATGACGTGCTCGGCGTGGCGCAGCGGGGGCGTGGTCATCCGCGGGCCTTGTCGAGGGCGCTCTGGAGGGAGCGGGTGTAGCCGTCGCTGGTGTAGCTGGCGCCGGAGACGACGTCGATCTCGGCGCTCTGGGCGGTGATGGCCTCCTGGTTGAGCTGGGGCAGGGCGTAGGAGTTGATGGAGCGGTCGCGGCCGCTCTCGCTGGGGTAGCGCACGACGTCGATGCGGGTGATCCGGGTACCGGCGAGGGTGACCTTGACCTGGACGGGGCCGTAGCGGGTGTCGGCGGCGTCGCCGGTGACGGTGCGGGTGGTGGTGGTCGGGGAGGTCGTTGAGCCGGGAGCGGCCGGCGTGGCCGTTGAGCCCGGGCCGGCCGGGGTGGTGGGCTGCGGGCCGGCGTCGGAGCTGATCGGCCGGGTGGCGGCGCCGCCCGCGCCCGCGTGGGGCTTCAGCGACAGCAGCAGCACCACCCCGGCGGCGGTGGCCGCGGTGGTGACGACGACTCTGCGCACGTTCGTACTCCTCCAGGGGTGAACGGTCTCGGGGGCGGCGGGGGTTCGAAGGTTCAGAGGGCGAAGGACTCGTGGTGCAGCCGGGAGCGCGGCACGCCTGCCGCCCGCAGGGCGCGGACGGCGTCGGCCGACATCGCCTCCGGCCCGCACAGGTACACCTCGTGGTCGGCGAGGTCCGGCACCAGGCGGGCCAGGGCCGTACCCAGGTCCCCCACCTGCTCGCGGGAGCCGACCAGGTGGTGCACCCGGCCTCCCCGCCGCGCCGCCACGGCCGCCAACTCCTCCTCAAACAGCAGGTCTTGGGGGCGCCGGGACCGCTGGACGAGCGTGACCTCGCCGGGCAGGGTCTCGAACAGCGCCCGCAGCGGGGTGATCCCGACGCCCGCGCCGAGCAGCAGCACCTTGCCCCGGCGCTGCAGCCTGCCGGTGAACGCCCCGTACGGGCCCTCGGCGTGCACCCGGGTGCCGGGCCGCAGGCGGGCGACGGCGGCGCTGTGCCCGCCGAGGGCCTTGACGGTGAAGCGCAGGAACCTCGGGTGCGGCGGCGCGGAGAGCGAGTACGGGTTGGCGGCCCAGCGCAGGCCCGGCGCCTGGAACTGGAGGCGGAAGAACTGCCCGGCCTGGGCCCGCAGTTCGTCGAGGCGCTCGCCGGTCACGTACACCGAGACCACGCCCGGCGCCTCCTCCCGCACCTCGGCGACGCGCAGCCGGTGGCGGCGGTCGCGCAGGGCGGGCGCGGCGAGCCGGAACCAGGCGATGAGCGCGGCGGTGCCGCCGTACAACAGGTACCAGAGCGCGAGGCCGGGGCCGTCGCCGAGGTCGGCGCCGGTGCTGAGCTGGTGGCCGAAGGCGAGGGCGACGGCCAGGTAGGTGGCCAGGTGGAGGTGGTACCAGGTCTCGTAGCCGAGGCGGCGGCGGGCGGCCCGGGCGGAGACGGCGCCGGTGCCGAGCAGGAGCAGGGTGCCGGCCGTGGCCTTGAGCATGTCGGAGAAGTGGAACACGATCTCCACGCCCTCGGCGAGGACTCCCCTGCCGTCGGTCAGCGCGTAGCCCCAGACGACCGTCAGCACGTGGGCCGTGACCAGGCCGACGAGCCAGCGACCGCCGAAGGCGTGCCAGCGGGCCAGGCGGTCGGCGCCGACCCCGCGCTCCAGCGGCGGGAGCCGGGCCATCAGGAGCAGCAGCACCGGCGCGGCGTACCCGGCGAGCAGGCCCGTGATCCGTCCCGCTCCGGTCAGCCACCCGGCGACTCCCGCGACGGCGACGGTGTCGCGCCACCACGGGAGGAGCACGGCGAGGGCCCCGGCCGCGATCGTGGCGAGCACGGCGGCGGGGAGCAGCCGCACGGACGGCGCCTTGCGGCCCGCGCCGGCGTGACGGGCCTGGGTGGCTGTGGCCACGGGCGGGCCTCCCCTCGGTCGGGTTCTTGATCAGGTACTCGGTCAGCCTGGCACCGGAAGCTCTGAGTTCCCTCTGAGTCCGCTGGGGACGAAGGGGCATCTTCGCAGGTCAGGGCAGGTATCCCGGACCGGGCGGGGCCTTGTGGATCTCACCGCTTTCTCATCGCGGGCTGGCAGAATCGGCGCCGCACCCGCCCCCTTCGCTCCCCGGAGTCCCATGGACCACAGCCCCGACCGGCAGCCCTGGCGCATCCTGGTCGTCGACGACGAGCCGGACCTGGTCGAGGTGCTCTGCGCCGCCCTGCGCTACGAGGGCTGGCAGACCCGCGCGGCCCGCGACGGCGCGTCCGCCGTCGCCACGGCCGCCGAGTGGCACCCGCACGCGGTGGTGCTCGACATGATGCTTCCGGACCTGGACGGCATGGAGGTCCTGCGCCGCATCCACCTGCAGCGGCCCGAGGTCCGGGTGCTGTTCCTGACCGCGCGCGACGCCGTGGAGGACCGCATCGCGGGCCTGGCCGCCGGGGGCGACGACTACGTGACCAAGCCGTTCAGCCTCGCCGAGGTGACCGTACGGCTGCGCAGTCTCCTGCGCCGCACGCCCGGCGGTCCCGTGGCGCCTCCCGAGGGCGCGCTGGTGCTCGGCGACCTGGTGCTGGACGAACGCGCCCGCGAGGTCACCCGGGGCGGCGAGGTGGTCGAGCTCAGCCCGACCGAGTACGCGCTGCTGCTCCACCTCCTGCGGCATCCCCGGCAGGTGCTCAGCAAGGCGCAAATCCTCGACGCGGTGTGGTCGTACGACTTCGGCGGGCGGGCGCACGTGGTCGAGCTGTACATCAGCTACCTGCGCCGCAAGCTCGACTCCGGCCGGCCGCCGATGATCCACACCGTGCGCGGCGCCGGGTACCTGATCAAGGCCGCGCCGTGAGGCGGCTCTCCCGGATGGCGCCCAGGACGCTGCGATCCCGGCTGATCGCCGGGGTGCTGGCGCTGCTGGTGCTGACCTGCGGCGGCGTCAGCCTGGCGACCACCGAGCTGCTGCGGCACTTCCTGCTCGGGCAGCTGGACCAGCAGCTCGTCCAGGCCGGCGGCCGCTACGCCGCCAGCCTGGAGCACACGGGCGGCGGCGGCCCCGGCACGGACACCCGGGCCCAGGCGCCCGGCACCTTCGGCGCCCGCCTGCTCGACGGGAAGGTCACCGCCGCCGGCGTCGTGGACGGCGACGCGGACGACGCCGACGTGGCCTCCGGCAACCGGCCCGCCGACACCGACGACCTCGTCGCCCTCTCCGCCGCCGACCGCCGTCACCTCGCCGCCCTGCCCCCGGACGGCTCGGCGCACGGCGTCCGCCTGGCCTCCCTCGGCGGCTACCGCGTCCGCGCGGTGGCCGGGCGGGACGGCGACGTGCTGGTCACGGGCCTGCCGGCCGGCCCGGTGGACGCGATCGTGCACAAGCTGGTGATGGTCGAGCTGCTGGTCTTCGGCGTGGCCCTCGCCGCCACCGGGATCGCCGGCGCGGTGTGGGTGCGGCTCTCGCTGCGCCCGCTGGAACGCGTCACGGGCACCGCCGAGCGGGTGAGCGCGCTCTCGCTCGCCAGCGGCGAGGTGGCGCTGTCGGACCGCGTCCCGGACGAGGACCCGCGCACCGAGATCGGGCGCGTCGGCTCGGCGTTCAACCGGATGCTCGGCCACGTCGAGGACGCCCTCGCCCGGCGCCACCGGGTCGAGGAGCGCCTGCGCGGCTTCGCCGCCGACGCCGGCCACGAACTGCGTACCCCGCTCGCCACGGTGCGCGGGCACGCCGAACTCGCCCTGCGCCACCCCGGCCCGGTACCGCCGGAGGTACGGCGCTCCCTCGGCCGCATCGAGGCCGAGTCCCGCCGGATGGGCGCGATCGTCGAGGACCTGCTGCTCCTCGCCCGCCTCGACGCCGGACGCCCGCTCGCCGACGACGAGGTCGACCTCACCAGGCTCGCCCTCGACGGCGCCGCCGACGCCCACGCCACCGCCCCCGGCCGGCACTGGCGCCTCGACCTGCCCGAACGACCCGTCCTCGTACGCGGCGACGCCGACCGCCTGCGCCAGGTGATCGCCAACCTCCTCGCCAACGCCGCCGCCCACACCCCCGACGGCACCGAGGTCACACTCCGCCTCGCCCCCACCGCCGACGGCGTGGCCATGACCGTCACCGACACCGGACCGGGCATCGACCCGGCACTCGCCGCCCAGGTCTTCGAACGCTTCGTCCGCGGCGACCCCTCCCGCTCACGCACCACCGGCAGCACGGGCCTCGGACTCGCCATCGTCCGCGCGGTGACCGAGGCCCACGGCGGCACCGTGAGCGTCGAGAGCCACCCGGGGAGAACGGTCTTCACCGTGCTCCTGCCCGGCACCGCCCCCTGAGCGGGCGGGCTCGGACCGGTGCTTCGATCACGCGGTCACGGCCGCCTCGTCGGGCAGCCAGGTGAGGCGGACGGCGCCGGCGGCCAGGGCGTTCGCCAGGAGCAGCAACCAGCCGCCGGGGAGCAGGACGAGGTGCTGGATGTAGCCCGGGGCGTCGGTTTCGACCGCCAGGCCGAAGGTCGTCACCACGGTGATCCCGCCGACGAAGACCACTCCGGCGATCCACATCCAGAACACCGTGCCGACCGCCTTGCCGAGGGCCCATACGTTCCCGCCTTCGGGGTGCCGCAGGATGCAGGCCGCGGCAACGGCCAGCGCGACCGTCGTGCCGACGATCCCCGCAGGCAGCAGCGCCCAGAGACCCTCGACTCCGGGTATGCCGCTGGACACCTTCTCGAACAGGTGGCTCGGGTCGAACTCGTAGACCTTCTCCACCAGTTGGACGTCACTTCCCTTCCTCGACCAGCTCTCCCTCAGGAACGGGAGCGCCGCCGCGGCCAGCAGCGCCAGACAGGCCCCGCCCAGAAAGAACCAGCGCCTGACCGCGGCCCGCCAACGCCTGCGCGGCACCGACGGAACCGTCCCGACCGTGGGAGCGGGTTCCGTCCGGACGGCCGTGGGTTCGGGCCGGTTCGCCGTCAGGCCGACCCGTACGGCGTGCAGGGCGTCCGTGCGGCGGCGGACGGCCGTGCTGGCGCCGGTGATGCGCATCCAGGTGCCGGGGCCGGGGGCGTCGCCGAGGGCCTCCTCGCACCACTCCCGGACGGCCTCCGGGGTGGGCCGCCGGTCGGGGCGCTTGCGCAGGCAGCGGGCGATCAGGTCGCGCAGGGGCTCAGGGACGGCGGACATGTCCGGCTCCTCGGCCATGATCCGGTAGCCGACGGCGATCTCGTTGTCGGCGCCGAACGCGTCCGCGCCCGTGGCGAGGTAGTAGAGGGTGGAGCCGAGGGCGAACACGTCGGAGGAGGCGCCGACCGGATCGCCCTTGGCCTGCTCGGGCGACATGTACAGCGGCGTCCCGATCCGGGTGGACTGGCTGCGGTGGACCGCCGTCTCCGCCAGGGACTTGACGATGCCGAAGTCGATGACCTTGGGCCCGGTCTCGTCGAGCATGATGTTGCCGGGCTTGAAGTCCCGGTGCACCACCTCGGCCCGGTGGATGTCGGTGAGCGCGTGCGCGATGCCCCAGGCGAGTTGCAGCACCTGGCCCGCGGGGAGTGCGCCGTGGTCGGAGACGAGCTCGCGCAGGGAGGGACCGGCGACGTAGGTGGTGGCCAGCCAGGGACGGTCGGCGTGCGCCTGCGCGTCGAGCAGCGGGGCGACGTACGCGCCGCGGACGCGCTGGGCGGCGGTCACCTCGTACGCGAAGCGGCGCTTGAACTCCGGTTCCTGGCCGAGGTCGTCGCGGATGACCTTGACCGCCGCCGGCTGGCCGCCGGGCGAGAGGGCGAGGAACACCTCCCCCATACCGCCGGTGGGAAGCCTGGCCACGAGCTGGAAGCCGCCGAGCTCGTCCGGGTCCTCGTCCCGTAGCGGACGGAACCGAAACTCCTCGCCGCCCAACGCGATCCTCCCCCTGCTCGGCGCGGCCGCTCCCCTCCCCGGGGGCGTGTGTCGCGCGTCACGATCCGTTTCCCGCAGCGTACTGGGGAGATCACCCCGTCGCACGCCCCGACTCCGTACTGTCACCATGGCGCGATCGGCGCCGACGCCTGCGCCCACGTACGGCCCGGTGGCGGTTCACAAGGAGCTCTCCAAGAGCTGGCGGACTGACTGAGCGCTTGCTTAGAATCGGCGCATCCGACCCTGCCGCGTGACCCAGGAGACGCCTTGACCGACGCCATGACCACCTCGAACCGCCAGATCCGCCTCGCCCGCCGCCCCGTCGGCGAGGTCCTCCCCGAGGACTGGGCGCACGGCGCCGAGCCCGTCCCGGCGCCCGGGGAGGGCGAGTTCCTCGGCCGTACGCGCTTCCTGTCGCTGGACCCGGCGATGCGCGGCTGGCTCGACGACCGGCCCTCCTACCTGCCGCCGGTGGGGCTGGGCGAGGTGATGCGGGCCGGCTCGGTGGTCGAGGTGGTGGAGTCCAACCACCCGGAGTTCCGGGTGGGCGACCACGTGGCGGGCGTGTTCGGCGTGCAGGAGTACGCGGTGTCGAACGGGCGGGGTGCGACGAAGGTCGACCCGGCGCTCGCGCCGCTGTCGACGTACCTCGGCGCGCTCGGGATGCCCGGGATGACGGCCTACTTCGGGCTGCTGGAGGTCGGCGCGCTGAAGGAGGGCGAGACGGTGGTGGTGTCGGGGGCCGCCGGGGCGGTGGGCAGCCTCGTCGGGCAGATCGCCAAGGTGAAGGGCTGCCGGGTGGTCGGCATCGCGGGCGGGCCCGCCAAGTGTGCCGTGCTGACGGAGGAGTTGGGCTTCGACGCGGCGATCGACTACCGGGCCGAGGACGTCCGCGAGGCCCTGCACAAGCACGCGCCGGGCGGCATCGACGTGTACTTCGACAACGTCGGCGGGGAGATCCTGGACGCCGCCCTCTCCCGGCTGGCGATGCGCGCCCGGGTGGTGGTGTGCGGGGCGATCAGCCAGTACAACAACGAGACGGCCGTGCAGGGCCCGTCCAACTACCTGGCGCTGCTGGTGCGTCGGGCGCGGATGGAGGGGTTCGTGGTGTTCGACTACGCGCGCCGCTACGCCGAGGCGGCCGCGGAGCTGGCGGGCTGGATCGGCGAGGGGCGGATCACGGTGAAGGAGCACGTGGTGGACGGGGGCATCGACGACTTCCCGGCGACTCTGGGGATGCTGTTCCGGGGCGAGAACACCGGGAAGCTCGTCCTGCGGCTCAACTGAGGATCTCGGGCGAGGGCGGCGCGCAGGCGTTCGCCCTCGCGGATCGTCTCGCGCTCACCCTGATCGGCCACGGCCTGACCAACCGCACCGATCGGCCGCCGAAGTTGAAGGCTCCGCCCGACCCCGCTCTCATCGGCGATCACCTCCCCGCCCCGCTCGTACACGAGGATCAGCAGCTCGAACGGGTCCGGCAGGTCCGGGAGTTGCACCGCTCCAGCCACTCCGCCAGGCTGCCTCGACCCATGCTCGCGGTGGCATCGATGTCGATCATCCCGGTTCCGTCGAGACTGAACCCACCGCCGTTCTCGAACAGGGAGACGACGGGCTCGTACGGGTCGGGAAGCCGGGGCAGGGCTGTGCCGGATTCCTTGAGGGCGGCGAAGTGCAAGGCTCCCGCGCAGCACTTCTGGACAGCCGCGCTCTGCGGCGCGCAACTCCTCCCGACCCGTTCGATCAGCTCCGTCGGTGCCCGCCGACCGTCCGTCCGAGTTGTCCTTCCCTCTCATTTCTGGTCGAGGGCGTCGAGAACGGCCGAGTCGAGCGCGATGACAGGGGCCTGGGAGAGGCGATCGGAATGCCGGCCCATGCGAACCGCGATGCCGTCGAGGTCGATGAACTCCTCGACGTGGAATCCGCCTCCCCGCTCGAACATGAGCAGCAGTGGATCGTAGGGATCGGGCAGGTCGGGGAGTTCGACCGTGGCCCGGTGCCGAAACGCGGGCCAGTGGACGGCACCGCGGCAGGATTCCCGGATGGTGGGACGTCGCATGGCGCCCGAGAGGTACGTCTCCAGCTCGGTGGCGACCTCGGGATCGGCGCGGATCGCAGGGTCGATGTACCGGGCGATGTCGAAGAACGGCCAGAGGTCCACGGCATCGAACGCATCGGCCCAGCAGGCAGACCGGCGCAGGTACTCGCGCATCAAGGCGGCCCGGGACCGGGTGTGGGCCTGTGCACCGTCCCAATCGTTCCACTCGACAGCCCGCAAGCGCTCCAGCACGACGCGCGACGAGTCATCCGTCACTTGAGCGCCACTCATTTCCTGTCAGCCGGTCGGGTTCTCGAAGCGGGCCCAGCCTGCCGCGTCCAGCACGTCGAGGGCCCGGTCGTCCAACTCGACGACCGGGTCCAGGGCCAGGTGCCCCCGCCAGCGGCCGCGCGGCACCATGATCATGCCGAAGTCGATGAACCCGTTGGCGAACTGGAAACTGGCGCCACCGCGCTCGTACAGGCGTAGCAGCGGCTCGAACGGATCCGGCAGCGGCGGGAGCTGCACGCCGGGCGCGCTGGTCAGGGCGGCCCACTGGACGGCGGCCGCACCGCTGTCCATGGCGTACGAGGAACCGCAGGCGTCGTCGATGAAGAGCTCGATGTCCTCGATCAGCACCGGGTCGACGCGGACAGAAGGGTCGACGATCTCCGCGAGGTCGAAGAACGGCCACATCTGCGGCTCTCCATAAGCGTCGAGCCAGAGAGCGGCCCGCCGGAAGTACTCCTCCATCAGCGCGGCGCGCGAGAAGCCCTTTTTGATGGCCGTGCCAGGCGCTTTCCACGCGATGGCCTTGAGCCGGTCGGCCATCGCTCCCACGGCATCGGGGCTTCCGCCCCGCCTCATTCCTGGTCGAGGGCGTCGAGAACGGCCGGATCGAGCGAGATTGCGGGCTCCGCCGAGAGGTGCTCCTGCCAGGGCTTGATCCGCACCGACCGGCCGCCGAAGTTGAAGGTCCGGCTCTCGTCGGCGATGACCTCCCCGCCGCGCTCGTACACGAGGAGGAGAGGCTCGAACGGATCGGGGAGGTCCGGAAGTTGCACCCCGGGCGTGTCCTGGAGAGTCGCCCACCGTACGGCGGCCATGCAGGCGCGCTCGGTTCCGATGCCGCCGACGTTCGCGACGAGGAAATCCTCGAGCTGCTCTGCGACCTCAGGGGCGATCCGCACCTCGGGAGCGACAGCTCCCGCGATGTCGAAGAAGGGCCACTTCGACGGACCACCCAGCACCTCGGCCCAGAGCGCGGCCCGACGCAGGTACTCGACCATCAGCATCGCCCTGGAAGCAACATGCGCGTTACGGCCCTCGACATTGGTCCACTTGATGTTGACCAGACGTTCCGTCATTTCATCAGTGAGACTCTTGCCTGTTTGCATGCCACCACTCCAGAGCCGATTGGGCCAGCAGGTCCAGATTTGAAAGGTTGTCAGCGATCGGAACGTCCGGCGGCGTGATTCCGAGCTTCTGCCAGTGCTTCAGCGTACCCTCAAGCGTGAGGGGAAATCCACTCATGGATTCCGGAGCCAACTCGTGTGCTCCGACGTTACTCGGGTGAAGGTCGTAGGGGTCCGCCCATGCACTCTCGACGGCCGTGCGATACGGCACGCCGGCTGCCATGAGGATGCTTTCCACGTATTCGTGAGCGATGATGCCCTTGACAATTCCCTTCGTCATATCCGTGGCATTCCAGTTCCTACTCCGCAGCCAGTAGTCGGCGATTTCTTCGTGGGCGTTGAAGTACTCCCCCTCCACAACCTTGTCGCCGGGGCCGAACTGAACCTTGTGCTTCGTCAGGAATAGGTGTTCCTTGGCCTTGGCGACGATGCTCTCGTCAATCTCCAGGTTGTCCGCGATTCGCGCCACATCGTCGGTCATCGCACGAATCTTCTCGTACTTCGGCAGTGCGTCCGGATCGCTCCTGGCGAGGTATTCCGCCCTGAGGTCACCCTCGGGAACGGCTGCTGCGGCGGACGCGACCCGGTCCGGAGCCGGGTTCGCGCCCGTGGTGCCGGGGTGCACTCCCCCGAGCGGCTGCGGCTCCTCGGGCATCGCGACCTTGGACCGCCCGGCCGGGCGCCGGGGCGCAGCGCCGGCGCCGGCGGCGGCGGCGATGAGGTCGAGGGGCATGACCGGGCCGGTTTGGAAGGTGGTGTCGTAGGCGTAGGTGAGGCCGGCGCCGACGGCCATGCGGCCGGGGAGGGTTTCGGCGGCGGTGGCGGCTTTGGCGAGGCCGGAGAGGGCGAGGGGGGCGGCGGCTTCGGCGCTGTCGGCGGCCCGGATGGCGACGCGGCCGCCGGCTCCGAGGGCGCCGCCGGCGGCGCCGAGGATCTCGCCGGACTTGGCGGCCTCGTTGACCTCGTCGAGGCTGTAGCCGCCGTCGCCGAAGAGTTCGACGCGGATGGGCTGGGCGACGGCGATGTCGACGGTGATGGCTTCGAGGCCACCGAAGGTGGCGCCGACCAGGACGGTGGCGGCGATGAGGGCGACGGTCTCGGAGACGGTGACGCCGACGGAGGCGGCGGTGGCGACGATGGCCGCGGAGGCGGCGAGCGCGGCGCCCTCGGAGAGGCTGAGGGTGACGAGGGCGAGCGCGGTGCCGACGAGGAGGGTGCCGGCGACGAGGGCGGCCTCCTCCTCCAGCTTCTCGATGGCCTTGTCGACCGCCTCGGCGAACTCGCGCAGGGCCTTGGCGAGGGCGCGGCAGGCGGCGGCGGTCTCGGGCAGCCAGCCCTTGTCCTTGCCGCCGTAGTAGCGGCCCCAGAACTTGCCGAAGGCGTCGATCGCCGGGCCGTGGTTGTTGGCGACGATGGCGGCGGCGGCCTTGTTGGTGGGCACCGTGACGTTGTCGAGGGCGGTGGCCATCGCGTCCCAGGCGTCGGCGACCTTGCGCAGCTTGCCGGGGTCGGCGTCGGGCCACCACATGCCGGTGACCTTCTGGACGGCCCTGGCGACCGAGGACTTGCTCACGGCGTCAGGTTCTTCCGGGCGTGGTTGTCCGTGTCGGTGTGGTTGTCGGCGTGGGCGATCAGGCCGTCGTGGATGCTGGTCAGCCCGGTGACCAGCACGTCGAGGGCCTTCAGTACGTTGTCGTGCGGACCGTTGTACGCCTGGGCGAACTCCTTGCCCTGCTTGTCACCTCCCCAGGGGCTCCCGGCGTCGGTCAGGGTCTTCCTGAGCTTGTCGACGGCCTCCTTGAGGGCCTTGCTCTGGGTCTCGAAGGTCGGCGCTGCGTCCTTCAGTTCTCCCGGCCGGACCTTGAACTCCGGTCCCCCCGCCTTCGCATCGTCACCTGACATGGCGACACCCCCGTGCTGTTCGTACTCCAATGGTGCGAACAGTGGGATGGCTGTGCAGGCTGACGCGGTTTCAGCGCGGGCGCGTGAGGTCGGTCACAGCTCAGAGCCAGCCCCGGTCGTCGGCGAGGCGCAGCGCCTCGGTGCGGTTGCGGGTGCCGGTCTTGGCGATGGCGGCGGAGAAGTAGTTGCGGACGGTTCCTTCGGAGAGGTAGAGCTTGGCGGCGATCTCGGCGACGCCGGCGCCGGAGCGGGAGGCGTTGAGGACGTCGCGTTCGCGGGCGGTGAGGGGGGAGGTGCCGGCGGCGAGGGTGGCGGCGGCGAGGTCGGGGTCGACGACGCGTTCGCCGGCGGCGACGCGGCGGATGGCGTCGGCGAGGACTTCGGCGGGGGCGTCCTTGACGACGAAGCCGACGGCGCCGGCCTCCATGGCGCGGCGCAGGTAGCCGACGCGGCCGAAGGTCGTGAGGATGACGACGCGGCAGTCGGGGGCCTGCTGGGCGAGGACGGCGGCCGCGGCGAGGCCGTCGAGTCCGGGCATCTCGATGTCGAGGAGGGCGACGTCCGGTGCGTGCTCGCGGGCGGCTTCGGCGACCTGGTCGCCGCGGCCGACGGCGGAGACGACCTCGAAGTCGTCCTCCAGGTCGAGCAGGGTGCGCAGCGCGGTGCGCACCAACTCCTGGTCCTCGGCGAGCAGCAGCCGGATCGTCATCGTGTGCCTTCCGGGAGAGTGACCAGCAGTCGCCAGCCGCGAGGGGTGAGCGGACCGGCCTCGACCGTACCGCCGGCGGCGGCGACGCGTTCACGCAGGCCCGTCAGTCCGCCACCGGCAGCGGTGCCCTCGCCGCCGCGGCCGTCGTCGCAGATCTCCGCGGAGGTGGCGGTGAGGGTGACGGTGCAGCGGGTGGCCCGGGCGTGGCGGACGACGTTGGTGATGCCCTCGCGTACGACCCAGCCGAGGAGTTCGCGCTGCCCGGGGGCGACGGCGTCGGTGGCGGTGGGCAGGTCGGCGACGATGCCGGCGGCGCGCAGCAGTTCGCGGGCGCGGGCGATCTCCCCGGCGACGGTGACCTCGCGGTAGCCGGTGACGGCGGCGCGGACGTCGGCGAGGGCCTGGCGGGAGAGCGTCTCGACGGCCTCCATCTCGGCGACGGCGTTGGGCAGGTCCTTGGGGGCGAGGCGCTGGGCGAGGCGGGCCTTGACGGTGATCGCGGTGAGGGAGTGGCCGAGCAGGTCGTGCAGGTCGCGGGCGATCCGGTTGCGCTCGGCTTCGGAGGCGAGCCGTTCGACCTCGGCGCGGGCGTCGACGAGGGCGGTGTTGGTGGCGGCGAGTTCGGCGAAGCCGCCGCAGGTGAGCGCGGTGAAGAGGAGGGCGAGCGCCTGGAAGCCGGCGGGGCCGGTCTGCCAGGGGCGTACCGCCCAGGGCACGAGCAGGGCTGCGAGCGTGGCGCCGACGACGAGGGGGCCGACGTGCCGTACGCGGAGCACGGCGACGAAGGAGACGACGACGGTGGCGAGGTAGAAGGCGTTCTCGTGGGTGTAGGGCAGCGCGGCGAGGAACAGCGCGGTCATCACGGCGAGCGTGGCCGTCAGCCAGCGGAGCGAGTTCCGGGCGAGGGCGACGGCCGCGCACACCATGCAGACGGTGAACGCGCCGACGACGGCGTAGCCGGCCGCCGCCGCGCGGCCGTGGACGGTGGTGCCGACGGCCGCGGCGGCGATGGCCGGGTAGATGAGCATCCCGGCTCCGAGGAGCATGCGTCGCGGGAAGCCGGCGCGGGCGCGGGCCCGGCCCCGCCGGAGGGCGGAGCCGGTGGTGCTGCCGGTCATGCCGCCCGTGGTGCTCTCGGTCGTGCTGTCGGTGGTGCTGTCGGTCGTACGGTCGTGCGGGCTCACCCGTCCCCCTCGTCAGAGCCTGGCGAACAGCGTACGCAGGTGGCGGCCGTTGAGCACCGCCGCCACCCCCAGCAGCGCGAGGCCGCAGAGGCCCTGCTCCGCCTTGAACCAGGCCGGGAAGGTGCCGGGCAGGGCGATGATCACCACGGTGGCGGCGAGCATCGCGCCGGAGATGATCCGCAGCCGCTGGAAGGCGCTGCGGGAGCCTCGGGCGACCCGGCCGGCGATCAGCACGGTGACGACCGCGCCGGCGGTGACGATGGTGCCGCGCACCCAGACCGAGGGGGTGACCAGGTCGGTGTGGTCGCGCAGGAGGAAGGCGACGGCGAGGGTGGCGGCGCTGAGGCCCGCGTACGCGAGCAGGAGGCCCCGGACGGTGCGGAAGGCCCGGCGGGTGTCGGAGGGGCTCAGCTCCGGGTGGTGAAGTTCGGTGGTGGTCATGGCATCCATGCTGCTCGCGGGGCCCGTGCCGGGGGCAGTGTGCTCGCGCACCGGTGCGGCATGACAATTGTCAGCTCCTCCGCGGGGCTCCCACCGACCCCGACCACCGACCCCGACCACCGCGCCCGACCATCACCCCCGGACTCACGCGGACTCACGCGGACTCACGCGGACTCACTCGGACGGGCGAGCGCACATGCCAGAGTCACGCGCCCCTAGCACGAACCCGCCCGCGCTCACGCGGAATTGGCCGAGAAACCCTTCGCACGAGCGAATCAGGCGCTACTTCCCTGTGCCCGCGCGCCGGGGCGAGAAGCCTTGGGGGCGGGGCCAGGACCGGCCTCCCGGTACAGATGTGCGAACGACCCGACATGTCGGGTCGTGTTGCCACAAGTCGGTTGTCGCGCAGTATTTTTGAGATTCGGTCAGGATTGTCCGGAACTTGGCTATGCTGCGGCGCACGCCTGCGGAGCCGGTCGACGCCCCGTCCCGTACCGCTCCCGATCAGTTGAGGATTCCCCGCATGCATCGAGCTGGATCGTCTTCCACCAGACGGCGCCCCGCGCCCCTGTTCGGCTGGCTGCTGCCCACCGTCGTCATGGCGGCGGCAGCGGGGGTCGCCGCAGCGCTGGTGGACGTCGGGGCCCGGGCCGCGGTGCTCTGGTGCGGGGCGACAGGCACCGTCCTGGTCGCCGTGGTGGCCGCCGAGTCCGCCCGCCGGGGTACCGCCCTCGCCGCCCTGCGCGACCAACACGCGCGCCAGATAGACGAGTTGAAGCAACAGGCGGCCGCCCAGGAGCGGGCCGTCGTCCGGATGGCCGAGCACGGCATGCCGCTGCTCGTCGCCGCCACCCGCAACGGCACGCAGTCGGACGAGCTGATGGGCCCCTACGACAGCCCCTCGGCCGCCTCCCCCGCGTTCCGCAAGGCGCTGCGGACCGTCGCCAAGAGCGTCTGCGTCGCCGTGGACGACGAGGTCAGCCGCCGCGACTCCGCCGAGCGCGCCTTCGTCAACATCGCCCGCCGTGTGCAGGCGATCATCCACCGCCAGGCCAAGGACCTGCGCGAGATGGAGGACCGGCACGGCAACGACCCGGCCGTCTTCGACGACCTGCTCCGCCTGGACCACGGCAACGCACTGACCGGCCGCCTGGCCGACTCCATCGCCGTCCTCTCCGGCGCCCGCCCCGGCCGCCAGTGGACCAGGCCCATCGCGCTGTACTCGGTGCTGCGCGGCGGCATGTCCCGCATCCTCGAGTACCAGCGCGTCGACCTGCACCCCGTGCCGCAGCTGTCGGTCAGCGGCCCGGCCGTCGAGCCGCTGATCCACGCCGTCGCCGAGCTCCTCGACAACGCCACCCGCTACTCCCCGCCGCAGACCCACGTGCACCTGAGCGCCTCCGAGGTGCAGAGCGGCATCGCCATCGAGGTCGAGGACGGGGGCCTCGGCCTGACCGACGAGGCCCGCAGCCGCGCCGAGCGGGCGATCCGCGACGGCATGGTCTCCAAGGACTTCGACGACCTCACCGAGTCCCCCCGCCTGGGCTTCGCCATCCTCGGCCGGCTCTGCCGCGCCTACGGCTACCACCTGTCGCTGCGCCGCTCCGCGTACGGCGGCGTGCGCGCGGTGCTGATCGTGCCGCAGGCCATGTTCACCACCGCTCCCCCGACCGGCCGGGCGCACGGCATCGGCGCCGTCTCCGGCCCGCGCCCGCTGCCCCCGGAGCCGCCGCGCCACGCGGCCCCCGCCTGGGGATCGCGCGCCTCGGCCGGTGTCGGCCCCTCCTACGGTTCCGGCAGCCCGTGGGGGCCGCCCCCCGGCGCCGTCGCCGCGTCCGCCGCCTCCTCCGGGGGTGACGACGAGTACGTGGTCACCGAGCGCACCCCCAACGGCCTGCCGCAGCGCCGTCGCCACCGGCCGACGGCCAGGGGCGGGTACGCCACCCCCGCGCGCGGCACCGCCCAGCCCTCCGGCCCGACCGCCGGGCCCGCCGCGGGCGGCGCCGCCGCGCCGGCTCCGCGCCCCCAGAAGGAGCCCGGCCTGTGGCTGGAGGCGTTCATGGACGGCTACAAGGGCACCGGCCCGTCCGCCGGTTCCTCCGGTCAGACCAGTGAAGAGACGGCAGGGAAAGGCGAGCAGTGATTCCTCACCGCAACAACATGGACTGGATTCTCAACGATCTCGCGCACAGCGTCCCGTACGTACGGCACATCATCGTGCTGTCCTCGGACGGCCTGCGGATCGCCCAGTACGGCGCGGACCCGGACACCGCGGACCGGCTGGCCGCCGCCTGCGCGGGGCTGCAGAGCCTGGCCGCCGCGGTCGGGCAGCAGTTCCCGCACGGGAACGGCGCGATGCGGCTGGTGGTGATCGAGGTGGACGGCGGCTACTTCTACCTGATGTCGGCCGGCGACCGCGCCTACCTCGCGGTGCTGGCCGACGAGGGCGTGGACGCGGGCCTCGTCAGCCACCAGATGCGCGACCTGGTGGCGCGGATCGGCGAGCACCTGGCCGCCCCTCCGCGCAATCCCGAAGCGGTCGCGTGAACCGGCACGGTCGCGCGAACCGGCGCGGCCGGAGGAACCAGCACCGGGTGAACCAGCACCGGGTGAAACGGCGCCGGGTGAACCAGCACAGTGAGGCGAGCACATGACGGCAGCGGACCAGGGCGACTGGGACGGTCCCAGCCCGGATCGCCTCTACGTGATCACGCGCGGCCGCAGCGGCCCGTCCGGGCCGGGCGTCTTCGACCTGGTCACCCTGATCGTCTCCCTCACGGAGCCGACGCCCACCATGCAGCCCGAGCACGCGGCCATCCTGCGGCTGTGCCGCTCCCCGCTCTCGGTGGCGGAGGTCTCCGCCTACCTGGAGCTGCCCACCAGCGTGGTCATCGTGCTGATGGCCGACCTGCTCGACGACGGCCGGATCGAGGCCCGATCCGCCGTCCCCCGGGCCGAGCTCCCCGACCGTGCCCTCCTGGAGGCGGTGATCCATGGACTACAGCGGCTCTGACACCGTGACGGGCCCGGCCCGGGAGGACCTGCTGCCGGACTCGATGACCATGGCCGTCAAGGTGGTGATCGTCGGCGGCTTCGGCGTCGGCAAGACCACCCTCGTCGGCTCGGTCAGCGAGATCCGCCCGCTGACCACCGAGGAGACGATGACCCAGGCCGGCATCGGGGTCGACGACCCGACCGGCGTCGAGCAGAAGACCGCCACCACCGTGGCCATGGACTTCGGCCGCATCAGCATCGACGACCGCCTGGTGCTGTACGTGTTCGGCACCCCCGGGCAGGAGCGCTTCTGGTTCCTGTGGAACGGCCTCTTCGAGGGCGCGCTCGGCGCCGTCGTGCTGGTCGACACCCGCCGGCTGGAGGTCAGCTTCGAGGTGATCGGGCGGCTCGAGGACCGGGGCGTGCCGTTCGTCGTCGCCGTCAACGGCTTCCCCGAGGCTCCCGACTTCGCCGTCGACGAGCTCCGCCAGGCGCTCGACCTGCCGCCCGAGGTGCCGATCGTCGACTGCGACGCCCGCAGCCGCGAGTCCAGCCGGGACACGCTGATGACCCTGATGCGCTACCTGTACGACCTCGCCGTACCGGCTCCGCGCTGAGCCTCCCCACTCCCCTTCTTCGGAGACCTTGTGACCACCCCGTACCGCGACGACGCCGCCCTCACCCCGCCGCCCGGCTGCCCGGCCCACGGGCGCCCCGCCGTCGACCCGATCGGCCCCGGCGGCCTGCGCCGCCTGTACGGCCCGGAGGCCGAGACCGACCCGGCGGGCCTGTACGAGAAGCTGCGCGCCGAGTACGGCGACGTCGCCCCCGTGCTGCTGCACGGCGACCACCGGGCCTGGCTGATCCTCGGCCACGCCGCCAACATCACCGCCATGCGCACCCCCTCGCTGTTCTCCCGCGACTCCCGGCGCTGGACGGCGTTCCGCAACGGCGAGATCCCGGTGGACTCCCCGCTGATGCCGGTCGTCGCCTGGCAGCCGATCTGCGTGTTCGCGGACGGCGAGGAGCACCGCCGGCTGCGCGACGCCCTGCTGGACGGCCTGAACGGCTTCGACCGGCGCGGCATCCGCCGGCACGTGCGGCGCTACACCACCGAGCTCGTCCAGGTGGTCTGCGGGACGGGCCGCGCCGAGCTGATCACCCAGTTCGCCGAGCACCTGCCGATGCTGGTGATGACCAGGCTGATCGGCATGCCCGTCGACGACGGCCCCCAACTCGTCAGCGCTGCCCGCGACTTGATGAAGGGCACCGAGACGGCGATCGCCAGCAACGAGTACGTGGTCGCCAGTCTGCGCCGCACCATCGCCCTCAAGCGCACCGACCCGGGCGACGACCTCACCAGCCGCCTGCTGGCCCACCCGGCCGGGCTGACCGAGGACGAGGTGATGGAGCACCTGCGGGTGGTGCTGCTCGCCGCCAACGAGACCACCATCAACCTCATCGCCGACTCGCTCAAGATGGTGCTCACCGACCCGCGCTTCCGCGCCCACCTGTCGGGCGGTCAGATGACCCTCGGCGAGGCGCTCGACCAGGTGCTGTGGGACTCCCCGCCGATGTCCCTGGTCGCGGGCCGCTGGGCGACGGCCGACACCGAGCTGGGCGGGCAGCAGATCCGCGAGGGCGACCTGCTCCTGCTCGGCCTGGCCGCCGGGAACGTCGACCCGGTCGTCCGCCCCGACCTGGCCGCGCCGCTCTACGGCAACCGCTCGCACCTGTCCTTCGGCGCGGGCCCGCACGAGTGCCCGGGGCAGGACGTGGGGCGGCACGTCGCCGAGGCGGGGATCGACATCCTGCTCACCCTGCTGCCGGACCTGCGCCTGGCCGTGCCGGAGGAGGACCTCGTCTGGTCCTCGGCCTGGATCTCGCGCCATCTGACGGCGCTGCCGGTCGAGTTCACCCCGTGCGAGGTCGAGGACGACCCGGACACGGTGGCGGAGCGAACCGTGCGGACCCGCGAGGTGCCTGCCGCCGAGGAAGCGCCCGCCGAGCCGGCGCCGGTACCGGAGGCGGCGCCCGTCGCCGAGCCGGTCGCCTTCGTCCCGGCGCCCCGCCGCAGCTGGTGGGACGTGCTCACCGGGTTCCTGCGCGGGCGCTGAGCCCCGGCAGGGGCGCGTAGCCGGGGCCGGAACACCGGCCCCGGCCGTCTGTCACCCGTCGGTCCGCCGCCGCTGCAGGGTGAAGGTGTCCACCGGGGTGAGGTCCCCGTGCGGGCCGTCGAAGGTGTAGTAGGTGACCCGCATCGTGGTGGTGCCGCCGCGCCGGTCGCCGGGGTCGACCTCGAAGGCGGCGAAGCCGTGGGTGTTCTTCCGGTCCTGGACGGCGGCCCAGGGCGCGTCCTCGGTGACCCAGATCGACTCGCGGTAGGGCACGCCCGGGGCCGGCTTGTCCTCCAGGCCGACGACCACCCGGCTCTTGGGCGTCTGGAACAGGTCGTCCTGGGTGGTCGCGGCGTTGCCGCCGGCGCCGATGACCATGTGGACGGTGCCGCGCCCGGTGTCGGCCAGGTTCGGGTCGGTGCCGGTGGGCACCGGGGTGCGGGTGTCGTTGGGCAGGGTGCCGCGTACGGGGTGGGAGCGCTCGTAGTAGTGCTCGTGGCCGCAGACCACCAGGTCGGCCCCGTAGGAGTCGAACAGCGGGCCCCACGCCTCGCGCAGGCCCAGGTCGCTGCCCGCGCCGTGCATCGAGGTGGAGATCATCGGGTGGTGCATGCAGACCACGATCCAGTCGATCCCCCGGTCTCCCCGCGCCGCCCGCAACTCGCGCTCCAGCCAGCGCCGTTGGGCGCCACCTGAGTAGCCGCGGATGTACCTCTCGCTGGACATCTGGATGGTCTCGTCGTCGTTGGCGAGGCTGATGAAGCGCACCGAGCCGACCGTGAAGGCGTACCACATGCCCCGGGTCTCCTCGTCGCGGTCGGCGGACGAGCCGGGGAGGGTGAAGTAGGTCTGGTAGCCGAGGGCGCCGATCGGGCCGTTGCCGAGCTCGTTCTCGTGGTTGCCGGCGCAGGGCATCCAGGGGCGCAGCCGGGTGGAGCGGCTGTTGTTGATGAACCAGTCGGCCCAGGTGGCGGTGCGGCTCTGGCCGTGGCGGCCGCTGTAGGAGGCGTAGCAGAGGTCGCCGTTGACGAGGTTGAACAGCGGGCCGACGCGTTCGACGGCGGCGACGATGTCGGCGGCGTGCGGGGTGCCGACCTGGCTGCTCATGTAGACGGGGTACTTGCCGAGCGGTGAGGGCATCCCGTCCGGGAAGACGACCAGGCGCCGGAGGTTGGGGGCGCCCTGGTCGCCGAAGCTGGTGAAGGTGAAGGGCATGCGTCCGCGCGGGGCGGTGGTGAAGCTGCCGGTCTCGTGGTTGGCGCCGTCGTGGCCGGCGCTGTAGAGGTAGGTGGCGTCGGGGCGCAGGCCCGTGAGCCGGGCGTGGTGGACGTACACCTCGACCTTGTCCAGGTCGTCGCGGTAGGTCCGGGTCCCGGCCTCGACGATCCGGCCGAGGCCGCCGTCCGGCGCGCCGAGCCGAACGTGGGGGCGGCGGACGGAGACCGGGGTGATCCAGGAGACGGTCATCTCGCTCGAGGCGTCGGTGCCGAACTGCAGGTGCAGGCCCGTGACGCTGGGGGTGCCGGTCCGGTGCGGGGTGGTCCGGAGCAGCGGGCTCGCCGGGGCGTCGCCCCCGCCCCCATCGTCGCCCTCGGCCGAGGCCGGCTGGGCGGCCGAGGTGCCCGCCACCAGCGCGGCTCCGGCCGCCGAGGTGCTCTTGAGGATGGACCTGCGTGCGATCGTCATGACAACTCCGCCTGCCGAGTGGGGGTTTCGACCCGGAGCACTGTAGATGACGTGCGCATGCGGAGGCTCGGCGCAGGCGACTCGATGTCAGCAAGCTGCCAAGGATTTACGGCTTGCGCCCGACGGCGCCGTACGCCGGGGTCTCCTCGCCGGGCGTGGGGCCCTCGCCCAGTTCCGGGTGCCAGTGGTTGATCAGCACCACGCCGGGGTCGTCGAGTTCGAGGCCCTCGAAGAACCGCTCGAACTCGGCGCGGGAGCGGGCGTGGACCTCGACGCCCGCCTCGGCGTAGCGGCGCGAGCCCTGGCGGATGCGCTCGGAGGTCACGTCGGAGGTGCCGGCGGTGAGGGCGAGGAAGCTGCCGGAGGGCAGGGCGTCCAGGATCTCGCGGACGGGCGGGTGCGCGGCCTCGTCGGAGAGGAAGTGCACGATGTTGATCAGCGTCAGCGCGATGGGCTGGGAGAAGTCCAGGGTGCCGGCGACGGCCGGGTCGTTGAGGAACTTGCCCGGGTCGCGCAGGTCGCCCTCGACGTAGGCGGTGCGGCCCTCGGGGGTGCTGGTGAGCAGGGCGCGCGAGTGGGCGAGGACGATCGGGTCGTTGTCGACGTACACCACCCGGCCGACGGGGTCGACGCGCTGGACGACCTCGTGCAGGTTGGGCGTGGTCGGGATGCCGGTGCCGACGTCCAGGAACTGGCGCACGCCGTGCGTCTCGGCGAGGCGGTGCACCATGCGGTGCATCACCGCGCGGGCGGAGGTGGCGGCGGCCCGAGCGCCGGGCCAGTCCGCGAGGACGCGGTCGCCGACCTCGCGGTCCGCCGGGAAGTTGGTCTTCCCGCCGAGCAGGTAGTCGTAGATCCGGGCGGGGTGCGCCCGGTCGGTGCGCAGGTCGGCCTGCGGCGGCGGCTCGAATCCGGCATCGGTGAGCCAGGTGTCCGGTGTCTGCTCGGTCATGGAAGCCCTCCCCGTCGGCTTGTCCAGACCACTGAATCACAGGGGGTGATCGTCCGTCAGGCGGTTCACGGTGTCCGCTGACGGCAGTGTTCGTCCGCCTCCCGGATCGCGGTCACGAAGGAGGGTACCCGCATCGCCGTGAAGAGTCCCACCAGGGGGCCCGCCGTGCACAGCGTCACGTACCCGGGGATCAGTCCCAGGCCGTTGTGGTGGCCCAGCCACTCGGCGAGCAGCGGGAAGGTGCCGCCGAAGGCGGCGATGGTGGCGGCGTTGACCACGCCCAGGCCCACGGCCCGGACCTCGGTCGGGAAGAGCAGGCCCGTGAAGACGTTGAGGGTGCCGAGCACCGTCGCGACGAGCATCCCCAGCACCACGGCGACGAGTTGGAAGGGCAGCCAGCCGCCGCGCAGCCCGTACAGGAGGACGGAGACCAGCGGGATCGGCAGGGCGTAGCCGATCCGGGCGACGGTCAGCAGGCCGAAGCGGTCGGCGGCGGCGCCGGTGAGCACCATGGTGACCAGCACCACCGCGAGGACGACCGTCATGAAGGAGGCCGCCGCCTCCTTGCCGATGACACCGTAGGCGGCGGCGTACTGGGGCAGGTAGACCAGGGCGAAGTAGTAACCGACCGTACCGCCCAGGGTGTTGAGGAAGACGGTGAGGGCCGCCCAGCGGTGGGTGCGCAGCATCCGCAGGAAGGGCGGGCGCTCGGCTCCGTGCTCGGCCCGGGCGCGGTGGAACTCCTCGCTCTCCGGGGCCGTGCGGCGCACCCAGACGGCGGCGAGGCCCAGCAGGGCGGCGACGACGAAGCCCCAGCGCCAACCGCCGTTCTCGAGGCCGGACTTGCCCACCGTGTGGATCAGCAGGGTGAGCACGCCGAAGGAGAGCAGCGAGCCGATGATCACCCCGCCGTAGGAGACCGCGCTGAACGCGAAGCGGTGCCGGGGCGGCGCGGTCTCGGTGACGTACGCGGCGACGCTGGGCGCCTCCCCGCCGAAGGCCAGTCCCTGCACCAGGCGGGCGACGACGGCCAGGACGGCCGCCCAGACGCCGATGGTCGCGCGGCCGGGCAGCGCGGCGAGGCCCAGGCTCGCGGCGGCGATGACGGCCATGCCGAGGCTGAGCGCGAAGCGCCGTCCCCGGGTGTCGCTGAGCCGGCCGATCAGGTACGAGCCGATCGGTCGGGCGACGAACCCCACGGCGAAGGTCGCGTACGCGGCGAGGATGCCGCTGAGGCCGCTCTTGCCATGGCCGAAGAGGTCGGCGGCGAAGTAGGTGGCGAGGACGGCGTAGATGTTCCAGTCGAAGGACTCGACCACCGAGCCGACCGTCGCGGCGGCCAACTCCCGCCGCCGGCCGGTGCTCTGCCGCACGTCGGGCGAGGTCCTGGCGGCGATTCCGTCTGTCATGCCCTCAGCATGGCACCGGGCGGGCCGGGGTGGAATCGGCGAGGCGTGGGTGCTCGGCGTTCGAATTGAGTACGACTACTCATGTGCGGGCCGGGCGCCGCCCGTCAGACTCCGGAGCATGATCAGCAGTGTTCCCCCGTCGTCCGACCGACAGCCGCCCGATCCGCTCGGATGTCCCGACTGCGCCGCCGCGCTGCCTCCGGGCACGCCCGGGCGGTGCCCGGCCTGCGGGCTGCCGTTGACCGGGCCGGTGGCGGCGCGACTGTGGCAGGTGGAGAAGGGGCTGCACGAGACCGAGAGGCGGCGGGTGACGCTGCTGCGGCTGCGCGAGGAGCTGCTCGCCGAACTGCGGGCGCTGCGCGGGGCGCCGGACGCGCCGCCGCCCGCGCCGGTGTGGCCCGCTTCCCCGGTCGCCCGGGCGGCGGGCGAGGTGTCCGGGCGCTCGGCGCAGACCGCGCTGCTGGTGCTCGGCGGTGTGCTGGTGAGCATCGCGGCGCTGGTGTTCACGGTGGTCAGCTGGGGCCGGATGGGTGTCGCCGGGCGGGCCGCCGTGCTGTTCTGCCTCACCGCCGCCGCGCTGGCCGCGCCGCTGGTGCTGCGCCGGCGCGGGCTCTTCGCGACGGCCGAGACCTTCGCCGGGATCGGTGTCGCGCTGCTCCTGCTGGACGGGTTCAGCCTGGAGCACCTCGGGCTGGGGAGCTCGGGCGCGCCCGGGTACTGGGCGGGCGTGACGGCCGTGGTGTCGGCCGGGTCGGCGGCGTACGGGTGGCTGCTGCGGATGCGGGTGCCGCTGTTCGCGGGCTACCTGCTCGGGCGGCTGCCGCTGCTGCTGGCGGCGCACGCGGCCGGGTTCGGTGACGTCACCGGGTCGGTGACGGCGATGGCGGCGACGGCGGCGCTGGACTACGCGTTCCTGCGGCAGGGCCCCGTTCGCTCGCTCTCGCCGCGGGTCGTCAACGTCTTCGCGGTGATGAGCCTCGTGTGGGCGGCGATGGCCGCCGCGTTCGCGTTGCAGGTCTCGCTGAACGCCGGCCTCGGGCTCGCGTCGGCCAAGTACGAGAGCCGGGTCGGGGCTTCGCTCGGCGTCTGGCTGCCGCTGGGGCTGCTGGCGCTGGCGGCCCTGGCGGTCTCGCTGCCCCGGGGTTACCCCGGGCTCGGTGTCGGTGGCCGCCGGATCGCCGCGCAGGCGGCGGGTCTGGCGGCGGTGGCCGCCGGGGGCGGGACGTTCGCGGCGCTGCTGCCCGGCGGCTGGGGCGCGGTGGGCTTCGGGGCTCCGGCGGTGCTGCTGGCGGTGGCGGGCGCCGCCCGGCTGGGGCGGGGCGCCGTGGAGGGCCGAGTGGTCCCCGTCGGGCTGCTGACGGCGGCGGGGGCGGTGCTGGTCGTCACCTCGGCGGTGTCGCTGGAGCAGCTGCTGCCCGGGCTGGTCGAGCCGGCGGCGCACTGGCGGGCGACCTGGGAGGGGACCCAGCCGCCGCGCGGGGACCGGTCGGCGCCGGGCGCGGCGCTGACGGCGCTGTGGCTGCTGCTGGCGGCCGGGGCGGCGGTGCGGGTGTGCGGGCTGAGGGCGGCCGCGACGGCTGCGGCGGAGGCCGTGGCCTCCGGGGTCGCGGCGGTGGCGCTGGCGCTGCTGCCGGTGGCGTTCGGGCTGTCGCCCGCGGTGGCGGTCGGGTTCGTCACCGCGCTGGCGCTGGCGGGCGGCTGGTTCCTCGACCGGCGCCCGGCGCTCGCCCCCGGGGCGCTCGTCGCGGGCGTGCTGGCACTGCTGTGGGCGCTGGCCGACCGGCCGTCCACGATCGTCGTGCTCGCCCTGGCGGCGGCGCTCGCCGTCCTGCTGACCGTCCGGGGGCGTCCGGCGCCGGCCGTCACCGCCGTGCTGGCGGTGGCCGCGCTGGGCGGGGAGGCGGCGGCGGTGGCCGTCACGGCGGGCCTGGAGCGGCCGGACCACCTGCTGGCGGTGCTCGCCGTCGCCCTCGCCACCGCGCCGGTGGCGGCCTGGCTGACGGGACGTACGGATCCGGCGGTTGCGACGGCGGTGGAGTTCGCGGGCTACGGCACGGCCGCGCTCGCCCTGCTGCTGAGCGCCGACGTGCCCGGGCGACTCTCCTTCGAGCTGGCGGTGACCGGGACCGCCGCCCTCGGCGTGGCCCTGCGGGCGGACCGGCGGCGCAGCGCCCCGGTGGCCGGGGTCGCGCTGCTGATCGCCGCCTCCTGGATCTGGCTGGCGCGGCTGGACGTGGGCACGCCCGAGGCGTACAGCCTGAGCCTGGCCGTGGCCGCCCTGGTCTTCGGCCACCTGCGGCGCAGGCGCTTCGCCGAGGAAGGTCTCGGCTCCTGGGCCGTGTACGGGCCCGGGCTGGCCGTGGGGCTGTTGCCGAGCCTGTGGGCGCTGTTCCTGGACGGGCACTGGCTGCGGCCGCTGCTGCTGGGCCTCGCGGCACTGGCGGTGACGGTGCTGGGGGTGCGGCTGCGGTTGCAGTGCCCGCTGCTGCTGGGCGGCGGGGTGCTGGTGCTGGTGGCGGGGCACGAACTCGCCCCCACGGTGGTGCAGGTGCTGGGCCTGCTCCCCCGCTGGGTGCCGCTGGCCGTGGCCGGGGCACTGCTGCTGGCGCTGGGCGCCACGTACGAGCAGCGGCTGCGCGAGGCCCGTCGGCTGACCGGGGCGCTGCGGCGGCTGGGCTAGGCCGTGTCTTTCGGCTCACGCCGGGCGGTGGGGCCCCGCCCGGTGCGCGGGGCCCCACCGACGGTGTCAGCAGCCGAAGTTGATCACGCGGAAGGTCGCGTAGTGGTCGCTGGTGTAGTAGTCCTCGTGGTACCGCTGGCCGGTGATGATGCGGCGGGTGCCACGGGTCGGGGCGCCCGGGGTGACCACGGTGTACTCGTGGTAGTAGCCGGAGGACTGGGCCGGGAGCACGGTGCCCCTGTTCTGGAACACGATGCCGTCGTGCGGGTACGGGAACGGCCCGTTGGAGGCGATCAGGTTCAGGGTGGTGCGGGCCTGGGACGGGAGGGCGGTCAGGCACACCGAGCCCGTGACGGACGCCTGCGCCTCGGTGGCGACGGCGACGGGTGCGAGGGTGGCCAGGGCGAGGGTGGCGATGACGGCGGCGGCGCGGGTCTTCGCGCGTAGAGTGCGGGTCATGTCAAACAGGATGGCGACCGTGCCGGTTCACCGGAAGCCCCTGAACCGACTCTTCATCTCCGGTCAACTCGACGTACCTGCCGACGACTTGATCCCGCCCCGCCGGAGCCCCGGACGGGCCCGCCACGCCCGGCCGTGACCGACCGTCACGAGTTGTCACACCCTCCCGCTAGCGTGGGCGCCGAGCACCATCGAGCACCACGAGCACTTCCGAGTGCTACCGCGCATCACCGAGCAGAGGAGGCACGCCATGTCCCTGGTCCGGGTCCACAACTTCTCGATCTCCCTCGACGGCTACGGCACCGGCGAGGACCAGACCCTCGAGGCGCCCTTCGGCCACGCCGGCGGGCGGCTGACGAACTGGTTCACCGGGACCAGAACCTTCCGCCGGATGATCGGCCAGGAGGGCGGCGACACCGGGGTCGACGACGCGATGGCGGCCGCCTGGGGCCCCGGCATCGGCGCCGAGATCATGGGCCGCAACAAGTTCGGCCCCCAGCGCGGGCCGTGGGAGGACGAGTCCTGGCGCGGCTGGTGGGGCGAGGAGCCGCCCTTCCACACGCCGACGTTCGTCCTCACCCACCATCCGCGCCCCTCCGTGGAGATGGAGGGCGGCACCGTCTTCCACTTCCTCGACGCCACGCCCGAGGAGGCGCTGCGCCGGGCCCGGGAGGCGGCCGGCGGGCTGGACGTGCGGATCGGCGGCGGCCCGAGCACCGTCCGGGCGTTCCTGGAGGCCGACCTGATCGACCATCTGCACCTGGCCGTCGTGCCGATCGTGCTCGGCCGGGGCGTCCCGCTCTGGTCGGGCCTGGAGGGCCTCCAGGAGCGCTTCGACGTCGAGGCGGTGAGCAGCCCGAGCGGGGTCACCCACCTCACCTTCACCCGGCCGCGCAAGCCCTGACGGGCACAACGGCAACGCAGGCGCGGGCGGCCTCCCCTCTCCGCAGTTCGCGAGGGGAGGCCGCCCGTACGGATGCGCCCGAAGGGTCGGACGACTCAGACGCGGTCGGCCGCGATCAGCACGTACTGGAAGGAGCCGTCCTTGTAGGACTCGATGAACGCCTCCTCGATGCCGGTGACCAGCGAGGTGGTGTTGCGCAGCTCCCAGTAGGGCAGCGTGTCCGGGGTCAGGTCGATGACGGCCTGGGGCACCAGGCGGTTGTCGGCCATGGCGCGCAGGTACTCGCGGCGGGAGTGGATGTTGCACTCGAAGTGCGCGTTGATCTGCGAGACCCACTTCGACGGCTGGCCGTAGCGCGGGTTCCAGCAGCCGGTGATGGTGACGTAGCGGCCGCCGACCGCGAGCACCCGGGAGTGCTCGGCGAACAGGTCGTGCAGGTCCACGTACATGCTGGACTCGTTGTTCCAGGAGCCGGCGATGGTGCCGTTCTCGATCGGCATGTCGAGCATGTTGGCGACCCGCGAGCGCACCGACTCGCCGATGCCCAGCTCGCGGGCGCGGTTGTTGCCGAAGTCGGCCTGCTGCACGGAGAGGGTCAGGCCCTCGACCTTGGCGCCGAAGCGCTGGTGGGCCATCACCATCGAGCCGCCGCGGCCGCAGCCGGCGTCGAGGAGGGTGTGGTCGGCGCGGATCTCGCCGAGGTGGTCGAGCAGCACGTCGGCCTGGGCGGACTCCAGGCGGTGCAGCTCGGCGATGACCTTCTTCTCACGCTCGCTGTCGGCCGGGTCGCCGATCGCGGCCTCGTCGATCGCACCGATGCCGTAGTGGTGGTGGTACAGGCCGTCGACGTCGCCGAGACGCAGGTTGACGGGGCGAGCCTCGTTGTTCCAGTAGCGCGCGATGTCGCCCTGGTAGGGGGTCGCCGGGCCGGGGATCGCGGCGTCGTTGGCGGTGAGGTCGTCGGTCAGGGACATGCGGGTCAACTCCAGGATTCTCAGCGTTGGTTACGGGACAAGGTGGGACGACTGCCGACGGCTGGTCACCAGAAGTCGGGCAGGCTGTAGCGGTGCGTGTTGGTCTGGTGCCAGTAGTGGTTGCCGTCGAGCCATGCGGCCACTCCCTGAAGGAAGCGCACGAGCGTCGGCACCGGGCAGGCGACGGCCAGCGCGGCCGACTCGGCCTCGAAGGCGCGCATCAGGTCGTTGTGGACCTCGACCGCCTTCAGATAGCCCTCCTGGCGTGAGACGTTCTCGCGCTCGGAGATCACCACCGGCAGGTTCAGGTGCAGTCCGGGACTGGACAGCTCCTTGGTGTACGAGTACAGGTCGTTGACGATCGTGGTGGCGTTGCCGGCCAGCGCGATCACCCGCTGCATGGCGGGCAGCGCGTGGAGCTCGACGGGCAGCTCGTAGCCGCCGACCGTGTCGGTGATCGTCGGGCAGGGGCGGAAGTTGTTGAACTGGCGCATCGCCAGGTACTCCCACACCTCCGGGACGTAGTCCGTCTCCGTCCAGGCCGCCTCGGCCAGGTACCCCAGGTGCAGCCGCGCCATGTCGTGGCGGAAGCGGTCCGCCTGCGAGGGCGTGGAGGCGCGGACGAAGTAGTCCATCGCCGAGCGGTACGAGCGCCGGGGCGCGTCCTCGGAGAGCGAAGCCTCCCAGGCAGAGTGGTACTCCGGCGTGGTGTGCAGCGGGTCCAGCGCGGTGTGCGCGAGCAGCAGGCGGCCGCCCAGGCCGACCGGCGAGCCGCCGAGGTCCTCGCAGTAGCAGTCGTCCACCGCGTTCTCGGCGACCATCAGGCGGGCGGCGATCATCAGGTGGTCGATGCTCGGCGCGTCCGGGTGGCAGGCCACCATGTAGCGCCCGGTGGAGAACCCGTCGAAGTCCTTCTCCCACTCCGGCGGGTAGAGCTCGATCTCGTCCATCGCCCACGCCTTGATGCGCAGGCTGAGCGCCTCCACGCGGACGGGGTCGGGCTCGGCGATCGGGTGGTGGTAGAGGCCGGGGATGGGGTCACCGGACTTCGGCTTGCCGCCGGTGGGCGCCGCGGCGGCCGGAGGCGGGGCCAGGGACAGGCCGGGGACGGAGAGGCCGGGAAGGTAAAGGCCCGATACGGGCGGCGCCTGGGCCTCGGGCGCTTCGACCTCGGGCATCTCGGCCGCGGGCGTTTCGACCTCGGCGACCTGAGCCTCGGGGGCCTCGACCTCGGGGATCCGAGCCTCGGGGACGCCGACCTCCGGGGCCTCGACCTCCGGCGCTGCGGGCGGTGACGTCAACTGGAGTCCTGAGGTGCCCAGTCCACTGGGCCCGCGCAGGATCCTTTCCATAGCGGTGGTGCTCACGGATGGGGAGTCCGGTGTGGTGCTCAGGGGCATGGAGCCTCCTCCGAGAGGGATCGCAAAATATGACGGGACCTCATCTCGCCCGCCGCGAGGGGAAACTCCACGCTGCGGACCCCGTCTCGCTCGGTCCCCAACCGTATGCGCGAAAGCCCGTTCCGCATCGCAACGGACGATCTTCTACACCCGATCAGGTGAACGTTCATGCTGTCCGGTGTGGACGCGCCCTTGTCATGCATCGGCGCACCCCCTGCGGCGTCAACCGCGCGCATTCACCCGTGTCCTGACCCGAGCGGGCGCGTTGAGCCCGTCGCGGCGGGGGCTGTTCGAATGCGCACCTCGCCGCGCATTCGCATCCTCCGAGGAGAACACGCCGTGACGAAAATGCCCGACTTCTACATGCCGTGGCCCGCACGCCTCAATCCGCATCTGGAGACCGCCCGCGCGCACAGTCTGCTCTGGGTACGGGAGACGGGGATGCTCGAACCCGTCTGGGACGAGGAGCGCTTCACCGCGATGGACTTCGCGCTGTTCGCCGCCTGGACGCACCCCGACGCCTCCCCCGACGAACTGTGCCTGATGAGCGACTGGTACGTCTGGGGCTGGTACGTCGACGACTACTTTCCCCAGGCGTTCACCGACGTCGAGCAGCTCGGCGCGGCCAAGGAGTACCTGTTTCGCCTGCGGGGCTTCATGCCGACCGACGGCACTCCGTCCGGCCTCACCCCGGAGAACCCGCTGGAGCGCGGGCTGGTCGACCTCTGGTCCCGCACCGCGCCCGGCAAGTCGGAGCCGTGGCTGCGCCGTTACGTCGAGGTCATCCAGGACATGGCGGAGGAGGCGCTGCGCGAGCTGTTCAACCTCGCGTGCGGCGGCGACCGCGTCCTCGACCCGATCGAGTACCTCGAAGTCCGGCGCTCGGTCGGCGGAATCCTCTGGTCGGCCCAACTGCTGGAGCACGCGCTGGGCCTGGAGCTGCCGCCCCGGCTGCTCGACGAGCGTCCGCTCAACGTGCTGACCGCCGCGTTCGCCGACTCCCAGGGCCTGCAGAACGACATCATCTCCTACGACATCGACATGGCCGAGGGCAAGGTCAACAACGGTGTGACGGTCCTGGAGCACTTCCTGCGCTGCGATACCCAACGCGCGGTCGAGCTCCTCAACGACCTGGTCACGGACGGACTCCGGCACTTCGAGCACACCGCCGCGACGGAACTGCCGCCGGCCTTCGACGAGTACCTCGTGAACCCGGCCGAGCGGACCGGGGTACTGAGGTACGTCCAGGGCCTGAAGGACTGGATGGCCGGGAACCTCGAATGGGCGCTGCGCCCCGGCGGACGCTACCTGCCCGAGGGCGCGGCCGGGTCGGGAACGGGCTCACCACTGCGCGGTCCGACCGGCCTCGGCACCGCCGCCGCCCGGATCGGGCTCGCCCCCGCTCAGCTGCGCCTCGCGACGAGGAGTCACACCCACAATCCCCGTCCGCCGTTCGAGCAGCTGGTCCTCCCGGATTTCTACATGCCCTTCCCGGTCCGGGTGAACGAGAACCTGGAGGCGGCCCGCGCGCATTCCCTGGCCTGGATGCGGTCGATGGGCGTACTGGACGCGCCGGGGCTCGGCATCTGGACCGAGGAGAGCGTGAAGTCGGCGGACCTCGCGCTGTTCACCGCGCTCACCCATCCGGGTGCGACGCCCTCGGAGCTGGACCTGCTCACCGACTGGTACACCTGGGGCATCGTCCACGACGACTACGTCCTGGAGGTCTTCAAGCGGTCGCGCGACTTCGCCGGCGCGAAGGCGTACACCGACCGGCTCGTGCAGTTCCTCCCAGCGGACGGCCTCACCATGCCGGTGCCGCTGAACCCGTCGGAGAGGGGCCTGGCGGACGTGTGGACCCGTACCGCGCCGGCGGTGCCCGCCGACCCCCGGCGAAGGTTCGCCGGTGCGGTGGCGGAGTGCATCCGGGCCGGGATGTGGGAGGTCTCCAACCGGATGCAGAACCGCGTCCCCGAACTGGTCGACTACGTCACCATGCGACGCATCACGCTCGGCGCCGGCCTCTTTCCGGACATGATCAACTACACCTCGGGCGCCACCGTCCCGGACGCCGTCCTCCACAGCCGACCGATCAGCAGGCTGCAGGCCGCCGCCGGTGACTGGGCGGGCTGGTCCAATGACGTCACCTCCTACCAGCTCGAAGTGGAGTTCGAGGACGAGGTGCACAACGGAATCATCGCCCTCCAGCGCTTCGCCGACTGCGGTCTGCCCCGGGCGGTGGGTGTGGTGAACGACCTCCTGACGGCACGTCTGCGCGAGTTCGAGCACATCTGCGACACCGAACTGCCGGCTCTGGCCGACGAACTGGAGCTGTCCGCCGATGACCGCGCGGCTCTGGACGGACACGTCCGGGCCTGGCAGGACTGGATCGCAGGGTGGCTCGAATGGCACCTGCGGACGGGCCGCTACACGGACTTCCGCACTCAGAGGACTCTGCCCACCCTGTTGCGACGCGGCCCGGTCGGGCTCGGCACCGCCGCCGCCCGGGTCGGGGTGAGCGCGTAGCACGCCGCGCGTGCGGGTCGGGGCGCGCCCCGGCCCGCACCTTCGCTCGCGCTCCGTGTAAGGAGGAGAAGAATGGCGGGTGGCACCGCCGCAGAGGGCGGGGCCGAGAAGGAGGACCAGCGCATGCAGAGTCAGACCGGCAGCCGTACCGCACTCGTCGAGGACCTGATGGGGCGCTTCCCGGACGTGCCCAGGGAGGCGGTGATCAAGGAGGACCTGCTGCGCGGCGGCATGGCCTTCGACGAGTCCGCGCTGAGCGGCAGCTCCGGGACCGGGGGCGGCGAGGTCAAGCCGAAGTCTTACTTCATCTTCTCCTTCGACCACCGCACCCTGCCCGAGCTGGGCGCGGCCGCGCTCAACCGGCCGCCGGAGGAGATCGTCCTGACCGGCGGGCCGTACGAGCTGCGCCGCACGGTGGTGTCGGTGCGGGTCAACCCGGACTCCCCGTACCGGGTCGGCGCGGGGGACGACGGCACGCTCGGGCTCTACCTGGACGGCGTGCGGATCGCGGACGTGGGCCTGCCGCCGATGCCGGACTACTACCGGCACACCCTGGCCAACGGGAAGTCGGTGATGGAGGTCGCCCCGACCATCCAGTGGGGTTACCTGATCTACCTCACGGTCTTCCGGGTCTGCCAGTACTTCGGCGCCAAGGAGGAGTGCCAGTACTGCGACATCAACCACAACTGGCGCCAGCACAAGGCCGCCGGCCGCCCCTACACCGGCGTCAAGCCCGTCGAGGAGGTGCTCGAGGCGCTGGCGCTGATCGACGAGCACGACACCGCCCGCGCCTCCAAGGCGTACACCCTCACCGGCGGGGCGATCACCTCGCAGGTCGGCGGGAAGGACGAGGCCGACTTCTACGGCCAGTACGCCAAGGCCATCGAGGAGCGCTTCCCCGGCCGGTGGATCGGCAAGGTCGTCGCCCAGGCCCTGCCGCGCGAGGACGTCCAGCGCTTCCACGACTACGGCGTGCGGATCTACCACCCCAACTTCGAGGTCTGGGACAAGCGGCTGTTCGAGCTGTACTGCCCCGGCAAGGAGCGCTACGTCGGCCGCGACGAGTGGCACCGCCGCATCCTCGACTCCACCGAGGTGTTCGGGCCGGAGAACGTCATCCCGAACTTCGTCGCGGGCGTGGAGATGGCCGCGCCGCACGGCTTCACCACCGTGGACGAGGCCATCTCCTCCACCGAGGAGGGCCTGCGCTACTTCATGTCGCACGGCGTGGTACCGCGCTTCACCACCTGGTGCCCCGAGCCGACCACCCCGCTCGGCAAGGCCAACCCCGACGGCGCGCCGCTGGAGTACCACATCCGGCTGCTTCAGACCTACCGGGGGACGCTCGAGGAGTTCGGGCTCTCCTCCCCGCCCGGGTACGGGCCGGCCGGGCCGGGCAACGCGGTCTTCTCTGTCAGCTCGTTCATGGACTCGCTGACCGGGTGAGGTCTCCTACGTCCGTGACATCCATGACGCCCACCACATCCGTCACGTCCGTTTGAAGAACTCCACCTCGGCCAGGGCGATGCTGCGGCCGGGGCCCGTGCCCGCGGCCTCGCGGACGGTGAGTTTCACCTGGGCCACGTCGCTGATCCCGGTGGCCACCGTCTGCGGGCCCGGGCGGTCCTCGAGCGTGACCTGCCGGCGGTCCGTCCCGCCGTCCTTGTCCGTGACCTCCAGGGTCAGGACGATCGGGCGGGCCTGCTGGCGGAACTGCTCCGGGACCGGGGAGGGGCCGGTGTGGACGATCAGGTCCACCAGGCGGAACGGGGAGCGGAAGGAGAAGGTGAGGGAGTCCCCGACCGCGGGGGCTCCCCAGTAGGTGTTGGTGACGCCGTCGTCGGCGGCCGTGGCGGGGTGGCCCTCGACGGCGGCGCTCGCCGAGGTGGCGGAGGGGGCGACGGGCGCGGTGCCGCCCAGCTTGTCCAGCACGTCCTGGAACGCGCGCTCCCCGGTCGGGTAGAGCAGCACGCCTGCGACGACCAGCGCGACCAGGACCAGCAGCGCGATCGTGCGGCGCAGCGCGGTACCCGAGCCTCCGATGCGCACCCGGCGGCGGAACGGCCAGCGGGTACGCCACCAGGGCAGGGCGGGCGGCGGGGCGGTGACGGTCAGCGGGGCGGCGCAGCGGCGGCAGAAGCGGCGCTCGGGCAGGTTGGGGGTGCCGCACCTGGGGCAGGGCGGGCCGTCCTGGGTGTCGTCGGGGCCGGTGGCGCGGACGACGGGGCGGGGCGGGAGGGGCTTGGCGGGCTGGACGGCGACGGGGTCGGGTTCTGCGGGGGCGGGCACCCGGGGTTCGGGGGCCTTGGGCTCTCGGGCCTTGGCTTCGGGGCCCTTGGGCGGTTGGACGGGCGTCGCGGGCTCCAGTGGTGTCGCGGGCTCCGGTCGCGTCGCAGGCCGGGCGGGCTTCGGCGGCGCGGGCTCCTCCCGTACGGGCTCCTGTCGTACGGGCTCTTCCCGTACGGGCTCGGCGGGCGCCGTCACCTTGGGCGTCACCTTGGGCGTCGCCTTGGCCGCCGCCTGGCTGTCGCCGCTCGACCAGGCGAGGTAGGCGCCGCAGTTGCCGCAGAAGTCGTCCCCCTGGGCGTTGATCGTTCCGCACTCCGGGCAGACCGGCATCCGTCATCCCTCCGTTCGGCCGGGGAGGCCGGGCGGGCCGGGCAGGATCTCCACCCGGCAGGTCAGGTGGACCGGGCAGCCGGCCCTGACGACGGCGAGCACCTGGTCCTCGTCCAGGGCCGCGCCGCGCAGGGGCCAGGCCCGGACCAGCAGTTCGCCGCTCGGCGCGGGCGGCAGGGCGGCTCCGGCGGTGGTGGACCAGGCGGCCCCTCCCCCGTCCACGATCTCGGCACCGGCGCCCAGCACCAGGCGCAGCCGTTCGGCGAGCCCGCGCCGGGTGCCGCGCCAGCGGTGCAGTTCGACCGCGCGTCCGACGACGGCGCGGCGCACCTCCAGGGGCCAGGCCGGGTCGGTCTCGACCGCGACCCAGGAGGCCAGCCAGTCAAGGAAGTCCGGTGGGGCGAGGCGGGGTTGGAGGTAGGCGGGCAGGTTGTCGAGGGTGGAGAAGACGGGGGCGAGGACGGTGTCCAGGCCCGCCGTGAAGCGCTGGGCGAAGTCGTCGTCGGCGAAGAGGGCAGGCAGCAGGTCGCCGATCGGGTGCGGGCTGGGCAGCCCCGGTACGGCCGCACGCGTCATGCTTCACCGTCCTCGGCCGTGGTGACGATGACCTGGTGCTGGTGCGAGAAGGCCAGGGCGTCCGGGGGGACCTCGATGCGTTCGGCGGGTGCGCCCCGGCGGCCGGTGATCGGGTCGGCGGGGAAGAGCCGCAGTTCCTCGACGCCGGCGACGGCGGCCACCCGCTGGAGGACGGCGAACACCTCGCCGTACCGCACCGCCCGGCCGAAGGGCCAGCCCGTGCCGTCCGCGCCGCCGCGCAGCGGGTTGAGGTGGCGGTAGAGCGCGGCGAGGGCCGCCTCCCGGACGCGGTCCGGGTCCGGGGAGCGGGTGGTGAGTCGGGCGACGACCGTCACTCCCTGGTAGGCGGGCGGCTGGACGAGCAGGCGGGTGCCGATCAGCCTTCGCTCGTCGAGGGCGGTGGCGACGGCGGCGAGCACCTGCTCGTCGGGGATCAGCTGCTCGAAGCGCAGCCGGTCGCCGTCGTCCGCGACGGCCTCGGGCACGACCAGCACCCGCACGGCGCCCGGCTCGCCGGGGGCGGCGGGCACGCAGCTGATCCGGGCGGCGGAGGGCGCGGCCTGGCGGGCGATCAGCTCGTAGTCCCCGGCGGTCACGGCGCGTTCCTGGAGGCGCAGTTGGTGCGGGGCGCGCTGCTTGGCGTTGTCGACGCTCTCTCCGTCCACCCCTCCCCTGGCCGCCTCGCGGTTGTCGACCCGGGCGATGTACGGGACGGAGCTGCGCAGCACGGTGATCGTGCCGCGCGCGACGTTGCCCGCCGTTCCGCCGCCGGTGCGGTACTGCGGCACGCGCAGCCGGGCGCCCTTGGGCGGGACGGCGCCGAAGGCGCGCAGGGTGCCGTCCGGTTCCCGTACGGCGGGCGGGAGGTGGAACTCGCCGGTGGTGGCGTCGAGCACCACGTGCCGGTCGGTGGGCGAGGAGTCGCCGAAGTGCTCGACGACCGTCCAGCGTTCCCAGCCGTCGCCGGCCGCGACCTCGAGGACCGGGGGCCCGGCGTCGAGGAGGACGGGCGGCCGGGCGAGGCGGTAGCGCTGGCCCGCGACGCCTTCGGAGGTGCCGAGCTGCGCGTCGGTGACGGTCTGGGCGTGGGCGGCGGTCGCGGTGCCGCCGACGGTGAAGACCTCGGCGCGGCGGATGGTCGGGGATTCGGAGTAGAACGGCTGGCCCGGGTGCGGTTCGGTGACGCGGCAGCGCAGCCAGCCGGCGCGGCGGCCGGAGACCACGGAGGCGGTGTGCCCGGCGGGGACGAAGACCACGACCTCGCCGGGCCGGTTGAGGCCGCCGGTGGTGTCGGTGCCGGTCTCGCAGGGGAGCCAGCGTGCGCCGTCCCACGCCTCCCAGACCAGCGGGGGCTGGCGGGGGTCGACGCCGACGCCCTCGACGCGGCTGTCCAGGCGGACGGTCAGGATGCAGCGCGGGACGGCCGCCGGGAGGGCGAGGAGCATGGCGTCGTCGGCCTGCGGGCGCGCCTGGAAGCAGGGCACGTCGGCGCCGTCGGCCAGGCGGGCGGTGCGGTCGCTCTGTTCCCCGGTGGCGGTGACGGTGATCAGCCGCTCCAGCGTGCTGGGGACGATGGGGAGGTCCTCGGCGGTGGCGAAGACCACGGCCTCGTCGGTCTCGGTGCGCAGGGTGGAGACCTCGGTTCCGGCGCGCAGCAGGACGGTTTCGGGCTGGGGCGCGGAGAGCCAGAAGTCGACCTCGGCGCGGGCGGCGGCGGGCGGGAAGAGGCGCACGCCGAGGAGGTCGAGGAAGGCCGCGTAGTTCTTCTCCGGGACGCGGTTGAGGCGGTAGAGGAGCTGGTCGACCAGGTAGGCGAAGGTCTCGATGAGGGTGACGCCGGGGTCGGAGACGTTGTGGTCGGTCCACTCGGGGGCGCGCTGCTGGACGTAGCGCTTGGCCTCGTCGACGAGTTGCTGGAAGCGGCGGTCGTCCAGGTTCGGGGAGGGCAGGGCCATCAGTTCGCGCCGCCTTCCGCCGTCGCCAGGGCCGGCTCGGCGCCGGAGGAGTGCTCGGGGTGCTCGGGGATCGTGTAGAAGGGGAAGACGAGGTTGCGGCGATCGTTCGTGGAGCGAACCGTGTAGTGGAGATCGATGTAGAGCGTGCCCTCGTCGACGCCGTCGAAGGCGATCACCACGTCGTCCAGCTCGATCCGGGGCTCCCAGCGCTCCAGGGCGAGCCGCACCTCGCGTGCGATCCGCCCGGCGGTGGTGCCGTCGCCGGGGGCGAAGACGTACTCGTGGATGCCGCAGCCGAACTCGGGCCGCATGGGCCGCTCGCCCGGGGCGGTGCCGAGGATCAGCCGGATGGCCTCGGCGATCTCCCGGTCCCGCTCCACCATGCCGATGCCGCCGGTGGCGTTGACCCGCAGGGGGAAGGCCCAGCCCCGGCCGATGAATCCGCCGGTCGTCATATCGCTCCCCCGATCAGCACGTTGAACGCGCCCGTGATGATGGTGGCGCCGCAGACGGTCTTGTCGCCCACCCTGGCCGCCGGCAGGCCGCCGATGAGGACCAGTCCGCCGGTCACGCCGCCGAGTTGGGGCTCGACGAGGTTGGCCGGGCCGAGTTCGACGTGCGGGACGCAGGCGTGCAGGGTGCCGACCACGGCGGCGGGGCGGCCGCCGATCAGCACCGTCGCCACCTTGAGGGCGGCGCCCGGCGGCGGGGTGGTGAGGGCGCCGCCGTGGTCGGTGGGGTCGCCGGTCCGGGCTGCGGGGGGCATGTGCGGTTCTCCGTTCCAGAGGTGAGGTAGGCGTCGACGTGATGTCAGTTGATGCGGACGATGGCGGCCTTGAGGACGGCTTCTGCTCCGCCCTCGACGTTGACGGCCTGTGTTCCGCGCACGGTGACCGAGCCGCCGCGCACGTTCACTTCGCCGGTGCCCGCGTCCAGGGTGATGCCGGAGGAGGACAGGCGTACGGTGCTGCCCCCGGCGGCGCCGAGGCCGTGGACGGTCAGGACGATCTCCCCGGCGCGCTGGTCCAGCTTGACCTCCAGCTTCCCGTCGCCGCTCGCCAGCCGGACCCCGGAGGCCCCGGCCGGGACGTCGAGCAGCTCCAGCCGGTGGCCCGAACGGGAGGCCACGGAACGGCGGTTGATGGTTCCGGTGGCCGCGTCGACCAGCGGAACGTCGTGCGGGGAGGGCCTGTCCACGCCGTTGTAGAGGCCGCCCAGGACGTACGGGCTGTCCAGGTCGCCCTGCTCGAAGCCGACCAACACCTCGTCGTTGACCTCCGGGGCGATCACCCCGCCTCCCCCGGCGCCGCCCCACTGCACGGTGCGCACCCAGTCGGAGACGTAGGCGTCGTCCAGCCAGGGGAACCTGAGCCGCACCCAGCCTCGCTGCCCGTCCCCCGGCTCCCGGACGTCGGTGACCACGGCGACGGCCAGCCCCGGCATCCGGGGCCCGCGCGGCGGCGCGTTGCCGCCGGTGACCAGCCCGGTCAGCGAGCGGTCGGGCGCGGCGCTGACCACCACGGTGGTGCGGTAGCCCCGGAAGGGTTCGAGGAGGTGGCGCACCCCGGTGGCGGTGTAGCGGCCGGAGAAGGCGGCGCCGACGTTGCCCAGGGCGACGGCGGTGCCCGCCCGCAGCCTCGGGTTGCCCTCGACGACCGCCTCCAGCTCGCCGAACCCGGCGGCCACGGAGGCCGCCAGCGAGCGGGCGACGGCGGCGGTCTCCGCCTGGGTGCGGTACGGGGTGTCGGCGACCGTCAGCCGCGCCTGGCCGGGGAAGGCGGAGGCCGCGACGGAGGGGCTCATACCCGGCTGAACGGTCCGGGAGGTCACGGACGGTTCGGTGGCCACGAGCGCCCTCTTGGTGGTGACGTTCCAGCCCCTCGCCTCGACGGTGTCCGCCCCGGCGGTGCCGGTCAGCACCCCGCGCAGCTCCACCAGGTTGCGGCCGTACTCCAGCACCAGCGGGCTCTGCGGCGCGGGCGTGGACGGCGCGGGCGCGCCCGAGGCCGGATCGGGCCGGACGAACTCCAGCCGTCCGTCGTCGTCCACCCGCACCTGCGCGCCGCTCTCCTGCGCCAGGAAGGTCAGGAACTCCCAGTCCGGGACGTTCGCCTGGGAGAGCTGCTGGTGGACGACCGGGAACGAGTCCACCTTCCCGCACGCCAGGCCCGCGCCCGCCGCGACCTCGCGGACGATGTCGGCGGTCGTCATGTTGCGGAACGCCTTCACCCGGCGCCCTCGCATCAGGCGGTGCGACACGGCGGAGGCCCGCACCACGGTGTACGAGCCGGTCCCGTCGACCTCCAGCTCCAGCGCCGTCACCTCGCCGGTGAACAGCCGCACCCGGGTGTTGCCCTGGACGGTCACCACGGACACGCTCAGCCGGGTGCCGATGGTGATCCCGGTCGCGGAGAGGAAGGTGTGGTCGGCGTCGCGGAAGGCCAGCACCGCCGTGTCGGGCAGCCCGACGCTCTCCTCGATGTCGCAGGAGACCAGTTGGGTCGCCCAGACCGGCGGCAGCGGGCCCGGCGCCTCGACCACCGGGTCGGCGGCGAACGCCCGGCCGCCCCGGGCCTCGGGGGTCGTCATCGCCGCCCTCCCCGGGTGAGTTCGTCGATGCCCGGCACGATCAGCTCCGCGCCGGGGATAAGCACCATCGGGTCGTCGATGTCGTTGGCCTCCGCGATGGTCCGCCAGGCCGTCGCGTCCCCGTACGCGCGCCAGGCGAGCAACGGCAGGCTGTCGCCCGCGATCACCCGGTGGGTGCTGCGGGCCTCCGGCGAACCGGAGGTCGGGTTCTGGCCGGCCGGGTCGACGCTGGCCTCGTCGATGCTGAGCGAGCAGGTCGCGCGCAGCGGGTTGCCGTCCACGTCGAAGAGCGAGTAGGTGACGGACAGGCTCGACAGCACGCCGTTGAAGGAGGTCGTGGTCGAGGTGCCCCAGTCGAGGCGGATCCACGGGCTGGCGGGGGTCTTGCGCGCCAGGCTGGTGGGAGTGGGCACACAGGCCGTCATCAGCTGCTCGACGGCGCGCTCCACGGAGTTGTCGTGCGTCGCCGTCGCGTCCAGGAACACGTCCAGGGAGAGGGAGCGCGGGCCGCTGCCGACGAACTCGGGCAGGGCCGACTGCCCCGCCATCCGGGAGGGCGTCCGGCGCCACTCGGTGCTCTTGCGCAGCACGAGGGAGGCCGGGTTGAACTGCAGCCGCAGCCGCGCCAGCGCACCGCCGGGCTGGGCGCCGACCGTGGACGGGGGCTCCATGATGGTCAGTTGGGCCCGGGTGACGCTCGCGGGGACGCTGGCGGACATCGGGGTGCTTGCTCCTCTCTGGGCTCTCTCGGCTCTCTGGGCCGTCCGGGGCTGTCCGGCGGTCGGGGCGGGGATCCCTACGACGGGCGCAGGCCCGCGTGGGCGATCTCCAGGGTCTCGGTGGCCGCCTGGGAGTTGGACGGGTCGAAGGACGGGCCGTCCCAGCGCACCGGGACGATGCCGAGCACCTGCCAGCCGACGATCCGGCTCAGGTCCGGCCGCAGGGCGACGATCTCGCCGTCCTTCGGCTCCACCTTGCGGACGATCTCGCTCAGCCAGCGGGTGATCTTCGCGGTGTCGGAGGTGACGGCGCGGGTGAGCGTGATGTTCGACCAGGTGATGCGGCCCGGGAGCTGCCAGGAGAAACCGTTGTTGCCGCCCTCGGCGTACTGCTCGATCTCGACCTGGGCGCCGAGGCCCGAGCAGGTGGTGAACTCGCCGAGGTCGTTGCCGCCGATGGTGAGGCTGAAGAACACGCTGGTGGCGAAGATGTTGTCGGTCATCGGTTCCGTTCGTATCCCTTGCGTTCGGTTCCCAGGCGTTCCGTTCCCAGGCGTTCGTTCTCAGCGGCGGCCGTCGTACGGGCGCCCGGTGCGCTCCCTGCCCCTGCGCAGCTCGGTGCGCAGAAGTCGGCTCAGGGGCTCGACCAGGCGGCGGGCGAGCTCGTCGAGGTCGGCGGGCTCGGCGGGCTCGTTGGGGTGGGGCGGTGGGGCGGGTTTCGCCGAACCGGTCGAAGCCGAGGTCGAGGTCGAGGTCGAGGTCGAACGGCGCGCCTGGACGGCGGTCAGCGGCACCCCGGTCAGCCCCGCTTCCTCGGCGACACGTTGCAGCACGCGGGCGGTGGCGGCCGACGGGGTCGGGGTACGCGCCGGGGCGCCGGGCGCGCTTGCGGCGTCAGCGACCCGCTGCACCGTGCGGGCAGCGGTGGGCAGGGGCGACGTACGCGCCTCGACCCCGGGCGAGCCCGCCACTTCGGCGACCCGCTGCACCATGTGGCCGGCGGCGGGCAGGGGCGAGGTACGCGCCGGGACCACCGTCAACGGCCCTCCGACCAACGACCCCCCGACCAGCGGCCCCCCGACCGGGCGTGCCTCCCCGGCGGCACGTTGCACCACGCCGCTGGTGGCCGGTGATGCGAACTGTGCTGCGGGAGAGATCGGTTGGGGTCGGGGTACGGCCGAGAGCGGAGGAGGCGGCAGGTCCCGTGGGCGTGCGGGCCGGACGGCCGCCGGGGTGGCGGCGCTTCGGGCTACCGGCTCGAGACGCTGGGGAGCCGACCCGCCGTGCGGCGCTGCCGCCTGCGGGGGCGGGGACGAGGCACTCGCCTTCCGCTCGGTCACCGGGCCAGCGGCACGCTGGACGACGCCTCCGCCCGGCTCAGCCGCCGACCGCTCTCCAACCGATCGTCCCTCCGACGAACGCTTCCCAGGCGAACGTTTCCCAGGCGAACGCTGGAACACCGCCCTGAGGCCGCCACTACCCTGCTCGGCCACAGCCGATCCGACGTTGCCGACCTGCCCGTCCGAGGCCACCGGCCCACCGACCGATCGCCCCTGTGACGATCGCTCCCGGGTCGAGCGTCGGGACGCCGCCGTGGAGCCTCGCCCCTCCTGCTCAGCCACGCCCGGCTGCCCACCTGGTGTCGGCGACTCACCGATCGACCGTCGGACCGACGGTCGGTTCCGGGCCGAGCGCTGAACCACCGCTCCGAGGCCCCCGCCCGATGCGGACGGTCCACCGACCGATCGTCCTTCCGACGAACGGTTCCCGGTCGAACGCTGACGTACCACTCCCCTGTCGGCTGCTTCGGTTGACGAACGGCCGGACGTCGGAACGGCCGTCCCATCAACCGACCGTTCCTTCGGCGAGCGCTTCCGAACCGAACGTTGGAACACCGACGCGATGCGGCCCGGAGCCGAAGGTGCCTTCCCGTTGCCGGACCGGGCGTCGTCCGCAGCACCCGAGCGCTGCGCAGCAGCCGCTCGGCCGTGCGGGCCGCCCTCCGGGACGGAGCCCCCGTCCGCATCCGGCGCGACCGCCCTGCGGCGGACGACCGGGACGGGCGGCGGCCCGGCGGCCGGCTGGGTGCCCGTACCGGCCGGAGACGGGGAGCCCGCGAGGGCGACCTTCATCGGGCGCTCGCCGATCAACCCAAGCCTCCGACCCGTCAGGTCAACGGCTCGTTGCACGCCCCGACTGCCGGGAACAGGGCGCGCGGAAACCACCGGACGCGCACCGGTCGACGGCGAAGCGCTCGTCGGACGCGGGTCGGTCGGCTCCCCCGGAGGTGACGCGACCGTGCTCGGTGCCTCGGGCGGCCCCCCGGTTCCGGTGCCCCCGAGGGGGGACGCGGGCGCGACGGACGGGCCCGCAACGCGTCGCTGCACCGGCCGGCGACCGCTCTGCGTCGGGGCCGTGCTACCGGCAGCGGCCGCAGTGGGCGGCAGTGCGTCGAGCGGGGCGCCGAGGCCCGTGCGCCGGGGAGCGGCAGAGCTGCTGGCCCGTGGCGGTGGCGGCGGCGTGGGCCGACGACCGGAGCCGGAGGCTGCCGGGCCGCTCGGCTCGGCAGCCGTACGGGCTCGGCGCCCACCGGCCGTGTCGCCGGTGGTGTCCCGGTCGGGCGTCGCCGGGCCGGGCTGGGACGCCGTCTGGACGACCGGCAGGGCCGGTCCCCTCGCCGGGGCTTCCGGAGCCTTCCGGCTGCCACCCGCCACGGGTGAGGCGCCGGCGGGCATCGCCGTCAGCGGCGCGCCGAGGACCGGGCGGGTCGTCGGCGGCGCAGCGGCGCGCTGCACCACGGCGTCCCCGGTCGCGTGCGCGGGTTCGGCCACCGGCTCCGGCGGCACGGCGAAGGGCTGCGCCTCCTCGGTGGCCCGGCTCGGCGTCTCGCCGGGCTCCCTAACCACTGGCTCCCGGACCACAGGCACCGGGCGGGCGGGCAGCGTTCGGGGGCGGCGCGCCACGATCAGCGGTTCGCCGACCGGTCGCGGCCGCGACGAACGGCTCTGACTCGTACGTTGGACCTGCGCCTGCCCGGCCGGTTCCGACGGCGTGCGCGGGGAACCCACCGGGGCCTGGACGCCCGGTTCACCGGCCGCAGGAACGTCACGCTCGGACGAAACCCGTCCCTCAGTCGCCCGTTCAGGGCGAGAACTCGCCACGGCTCGGCTATCCGGCCCGGACGCCCGGCGATCCCCGCGCGTGGCCGGTTGCCGTTCGGGGCGAGCGGGAACCTCAGCGGCCGTACGGGCCAGGCGCTCGGACGGAACGTTTCCCTTCCCGGTCGCCTCGGACGTCCCGTGCGAGACCGGGTCGCGTTCCGAGCGAGCGGGAGAGGTAGCAACCGTACGGGCCGCTCGCACCGGGAGTCGTCGCCTCGCGACCGATCGCTGAACGGCCCGACCCGGCTCCCCCGGTTCCTCCGCCTCCTCCACTCCGGCCGGGCGCGTCGCCACAGGCAGGCCGTGCCCGTCGCCACCCGTGAACGCGGGCGATGCCAGCGGCAGCGCCACCGCCCGCAGGATCCCCGCCGGGGCGGACGGAAGGACGGCGTGCCCCAGCGGCCCGGACAGCGACGGGTCCTGCCAGGACGCGAGCCGCGACCGGAACCGGAGGCCGTCGCTGACGCCCGGCGCCGCCCCGGCCAGGGTCGGCGCCAGCGGCCGCACCTCGCGCCAGCCGTCGGCGGGCGGTGCCGGGCGCGGCCGTTCGCGCCCGGGCACACTGCCGTCAACTCCCTCGGCGACCGGCCCCGGCCGCCGACGGGACATCCACTCCCGCAGCCCCATCTACCTCACCGGCCTTCGCCGACGGGGCGGACGGCACAGACGGCACGGCTGGGGCGCACGGTCGCCGACCACCCGGTCATCCGCCCTCCCCCACCCGCGTGTTGAGGCGCGCGATCTCGCGCACCCACTGCCCGCGTTCGTGGTGGGTCAGGTCGAGGACGTCCTCGCGCTGCCAGTGGAAGTAGTACGCGATGTACGCGACCTCCTCGTACAGCCGAGCAGGCGCGTACGTCACGATTCCCCCAGGCGCCCACCGGCGAGGTCGACCTCGAAGGCGCCGTCGCAGTGCGGGCAGGTCACGGCGGCGCGTGTGTGGCCTTCACTGTTGATGCGCTGGTACAGGTCCTGCAGGAACGCCACGTCCGTGGCGTACATCCGCTCGACGATGCCCGCGTGGACGTCCGGGACATCGCCGAGGCGGGTGATGACGTGGCTGAGGAGCACCACGCTCAGGTAGGCCGGGTTCTCCTTCACCCGCAGGTCGATCTGCGGCATCAGCTCGTCGCGCGCGGTGGCCAGGCGCATCGCGCCGTAGCGGTGGACGGTGCCCTCGTCGTCGACGTAGCCGATCGGCAGCTCGAACTCGAACTCCGTGTGCGGCGAACGCCCCTGTGCCTGCGACGGCTGCGAGGGCGCGGCAGCCGGCGGCGGCGCTGCCGCCGCCGGTGCCCGTTCCAGCAGCTCGTCGAGGCCGATGCGCCGCCTCATCGGGGACCTCCGTGGATACCCCCGGCTTTGGCCGGGGGTAGAAACGGACTGCGTGCAGAGCAGATCAGGTGGCGGCGTTTCACCGTCACGCCAGATCGCCGTGCAGGTGGCCTCGCATGATTGTCAGTACCTGCCGGTACGTTGATTTCGTGCACCTCAGATACTCCTATCGCCTCTACCCGACGGAGGGTCAGCAGCATTTGCTGGCCCGTACGTTCGGGTGTGCGCGGGTGGTGTACAACGATGCGCTCGCCCTGCGCAAGGCCGCGTGGAAGGCGGACAGGTCGAGGATCCCGACGGCGTCCGCATCGTGCCCCGCGCGTTCCCGTCCTCCCAGCTCTGCTCGCAGTGCGGGCACCGCGACGGACCCAAGCCCCTCGCCGTCCGCGAGTGGACCTGCGGGGCGTGCGGTGTACTCCATGACCGTGACCTCAACGCTGCTCGGAACATCCTGGCCGCCGGGCAGGCTAAACGCCTGCGGAGGGCCGGTGAGACCCGGCGTGGCAATCCCACGCCGGGCACGGCCCGTTGAAACAGGAACCCACCGGAACGCCGGCCGCACAGGGCGCAGACCCCGTGCCGCAGGCGCGGCCGGAATCCCCGCGCCCCAGCGCGGGGAGGATGTCACTCGACGCTGATCTCTTCGAAGACGATGGTGACCGTCTCCGTCGCCGCGCTGGACTCGCCCGCGCTCAGCGTGGGGCCCTCCCAGCGGCTGGCCCAGGCGTTGGTGAGCTGGATGCGCCGCAGGGTGGCGCCGGTGGTGTCCTTGACCTCGATGGTGAGGTTCTGGCGCGCGGTGTTGATGGCCCCGTTGTTGAGGGTCTCCTTGATCCAGTCCGTGAACGCGCCGCTCTTGTCGAGGCCACGGGTGATCGTGACCTCTCCGGGCAGTCGTGCGCCGGGCTGCTTGCGGACGATCAGCTTGCCCTCTTGGGTCACCTGCTTGTACTCGACGACGTCCTGTTCGACCGTCAGGTTGCTGATCTCCTTGACGGACTCGACGTTGTAGCCGCCGAGCTGGACGCCGAATATGTGTGTGGAGAGCGGATCGCCTTCAGCCATGGCGCGGTGTCACCTTCCGGTTTACGAGGGGATGGATGCGGATCACTCGTCGACGAGGCTCGTGCTGTCGGAGAACTGCGACAGCCGGAACACCACGAACTCGGCCGGCTTCACCGGCGAGACCCCGATCTCGCAGACGACCTGGCCGAGGTCCACGGACTCCGGCGGGTTGTTGTCGCGGTCGCACTTGACGTAGAACGCCTCGGCGGCGGTCTGGCCGAACAGGGCCCCTCGCCGCCACTCCTCGGTGAGGAAGGCGGTGATGTTGCGGCGGATGCTGGACCAGAGCCGGTCGTCGTTGGGCTCGAAGACGACCCACTGGGTGCCCAGGAGGATCGATTCCTCCAGGTAGTTGAACAGTCGGCGCACGTTGAGGTAGCGCCACGCGGGGTCGGAGGAGAGAGTGCGCGCGCCCCAGATGCGGATGCCGCGCCCGGGGAAGGCCCGGATGCAGTTGACGCCGATGGGGTTCAGCAGGTCCTGTTCGCCCTTGCTGAGCCGCAGTTCGAGGTCGACCGCGCCCCGGATGACCTCGTTGGCGGGGGCCTTGTGCACGCCGCGCTCGGCGTCGTTGCGCGCCCAGACCCCGGCGGCGTGGCCGCTGGGCGGGACGAGGACGTTGCGGCCGCCGGCCGGGTCGAAGACCTTGATCCACGGGTAGTAGACGGTGGCGTAGCGGGAGTCGTAGCCCGCCTCGTCGTTGCGCCAGGTGCGCATCCGCTGGGCGCTGAGGCCGGGCGGCGGGTCGAGGACGGCGATCCGGTCGCCCATCTGCTCGCAGTGGGAGATGACGGCGAGCTGCACGGTGCGCAGGCCCTCGTCGTCGAGGTCGCCGCGCTGGTAGGCGCTCATCAGGTCGGGGACGGCGACCATGGTGATCTCGTCGATCGCCTCCAGGCCGGAGAACCCGGTACGGGCGGCGGCGTCGCCGACGTACTCGGCGGCGTCGAGGCGGCCTGCGGGGGCGGCGACGGGGGCGGGCGCGGCGGGCAGCGCGTGGGTCTGGCGCTCGGGGCGGCTCGGCGCGATGCCGGGCTGCTCGGTGACGGCGACGAGCTTGGACTCCCGCAGCTGGGTGACGACGTACCCCTTGGTGTTCTTCCGGGTCGACACGTCGTACGTCTCGGCGACCTCGGTGCCCTTGCGCACCAGGACGCGGAAACGGTCCTCGGGGACGTTCTCGCCCTCGACGTCGGCGATCTCGACGCTGACCTCTCCGCCCGCGCCCGGCAGGGCCGCGAACAGGAAGCCCGCGAGGGCGACGGGCTGCGGCGCGGCGGCGACCTGGGCACTGCCCGCCGCACCGCCCGCCGCCTGCCGCGCGGCCGGGTCGCCGACGCGCACGACGTACGCGGAGCCGCCGCCGTTGGCGAAGTAGCCGTAGACGGCGTGGGCGAGGTAGGTGCCCTCGGTGAAGCCGCCGAACCGCTGGACGTACTGGTCCCAGTTGGTGACGAGCGTGGGCTCGTGGAAGGGGCCGGACTCGGCGAAGCCGACGAACGCGGCGACGGCCGTGCCGACGCCCTCGATCGGCCGGGCACCGGACTGGACCTCCTCCACGTACACGCCCGGGGTGAGGTACGACGGCATATACGCGCTCCTTCGGGTGGCCGGTCGTTCGCCCCCGAGTCTGCTGTGGCGCGCGGCCCGGGGACATGTCCCGGAGTCCCGGACCGGGGGCAAGGTCAACTGCCCCGCCGGGCACCTGCGGGGCAACCTCCGGCGCACCCGTCAGCCGTCCTCCAGGACGCCGAGCCACGGGCCGAACTCGCTCTCCAGCACCAGCCGCCCGAGCTTGCGGTACTCGCCGACGATCGCGGCGACCAGCTGCGCCATGCCCAGCGGGGTGCCCGTTCCGGCGGCCAGGTAGGCGGCGGAGACGGCGCAGGCGCGGATGGAGCCTCCGCTGAGTTCGAAGGCGCGGGCGCAGAAGTCCAGGTCGAGGTCGTCCTTCCTGGGCAGGTGGGGGCCCAGGCACCGGTCCCACAGCAGGCGCCGCTGGGTCTCGTCGGGCAGCGGGAACTCGGCGATGACGTCGATCCGGCGGGTGAACGCCTCGTCGAGGTTGGCGCGCAGGTTGGTGGTGAGCACGGCGATGCCGTCGAAGGACTCCAGGCGCTGGAGCAGGTAGGCGGTCTCGACGTTGGCGTGGCGGTCGTGGGCGTCCTTGACCTGGGAGCGCTTGCCGAAGAGGGCGTCGGCCTCGTCGAAGAGGAGCACGGCGTTGACCTGGGCGGCCTCGGTGAAGACGCGTTCGAGGTTCTTCTCGGTCTCGCCGACGTACTTGTCGACGACGGTGGACAGGTCCACCACGTAGAGCTCCATGGCGAGTTCGGCGGCGACGACCTCGGCCGACATGGTCTTGCCGGTGCCCGACTCCCCGGCGAACAGGGCGATGACGCCGTGTCCGCGCCCGCCTCCGGGGCGCATCCGCCAGCTGCCGAGCACCTGGTCGCGGTGGCGGGCGCGCAGGACGAGTTCGCGCAGGCGGCCGGCGGTGGGTGCGGGGAGGACCAGGTCGTCCCAGCCGACGCCGGGTTCGATGCGGCGGGCGAGGCGGGCCAGGCCCGCGGCGTTCTGGGCGCGGACGGCGGCGCGCAGGTCGTCGGGGCGCAGCGCGCGGCCTTCGGCGGCGGCGGTGCGGACGGCCAGGGAGGCGGCGCGTTCGAGCTGCTCGCGGTCGAGGCGGTGGGCGGCCACGGCCTCGGCCAGCTCGTCGGTCAGTTCGTCGGTGAGCCCGACAGTGGGTTCGTCGGCGCGTTCCTCGCCGGGCTCGGCTCCGGCGGCGGCGAGGGCGTGGGCCCACTGCCGGGCGCGTTCCCGGGTGTCGGGCGGCGGGAGGGTGAGCGTGACGGGGCTCCGGTGCGCCCAGGCCGGGTCCCAGGTCTGGGGACCGTGCACGATCAGCGGGACACCGGCGAGTCGGGCGCACAGGTCGCGCAACAGGGCTGCGCGCTCGGGGCGTTGGGGTTCGAGCCGGTCGAGCGGGCCGAGCACCACGCCGGCGCCGGTGAGGCGCGCTTCGCGGGCGAGTGCCCGTACGAGGTCGCGGTGGCTGTGGGCGGCGAGGGCGGCGGCGTCGACGACCAGGGGCGGCGGGCCGTCCGCCGCGAGGGCGGCGAGGGCGTGCGCGGCGGCGTGCCCGGAGCGGTCGAGGAGGTAGGTGAAGCCGCTCACGGCCCGTAGCCCGCCCTCGGTCGCCGCCGGGGCGGCCCGGCGGGCGATCCCGGCGAGCGCGGCGTCCGGTTCGTCGTCGCCGAGCAGGTGCGCCGCCACCCGGTCGGGCACCCGCAACTCCCGTGAGAGCAGCGGGCGTTCGGGGTCGGCCACCTCCAGCAGGCCCCCGACGACCAGCGGCGCCCGGGCCGCGAGGCGGAAGCGGCCGGCTCCCGCGCTCGGCAGGGCGCAGAGTGCGAGGGCCAGGCCGATGGTGGGCCGGCGTCGGGTGAGGTCGTCGTTGAGGTAGCCGTAGAGCTGCTCGAAGCGGCTGTCGAGGTCGGGGGCGAGGGCGACCGTCAGGAGGTCGAGGTCGACGGGGAGCAGGCCGAAGGCGTCGGCCAGCCGGGCGAGGCGTGAGCCGGGGGGCGGTGGCTCGGTCGACGTCGCTCCGGCTGCCGGTCCGGCCGTCGCTCCGGCCGTCGCTTCGGCCGTGCGGAGGGCGGCGTCGGAGGCGAGGATGCGCTCGACGGCCTCCGGGGCGAGGTACTGGCCCCGGTACGGGTCGTCCGGGTCCGGGTCGTCGGCGCGGCGTGCGCGCACGGCCTCGCGCACCCGCCGTTCGACCTCGCGCAGCCGCTCCCACAGGCTCGTGTCGGGGCTCACCACTGGGCCTTCCCGCGCGGGCGGCGGCCGGGCGGCAGCGGGCGTTCGCGGGGCGCGGCGAAGCCGTCCGCGCCGGGGTCGGTGGCGCCGTCGTAGCGCAGCCGGCGCCCCGGAGCCTCCGTACCGGCGGTACCAGCGGTGTCTGCGGTACCGGCGGTGTCTGCGGTACCGGCGGTGTCGGAGACCCGGGCGACGAGCCCCTCGGTGACCGGCGGGCCCACCGGCATGCGGGCACCGGCCAGCGGGGCGAGGACCCGGAGGTCGATCGAGGGCCGCAGCTCGCCGCCGAGCGCGGACCACACGTCGGGCACCGAGGGCAGGCCCGTGTCCCGGCCCGCGATGTCGAGGGTGACGGTGAGGCCGAGGCGGGCGAGGGTACCGGTCAACAGCCGGGCGGGCAGGGCGTCGACGGCGGTCAGGCACTGCAGCACCTCGGCCAGCAGCCGGTGTTCGTCCTGGGCCCGGTTGGTCCAGACGGTGACCAGGTAGGCCAGTTCGAACCAGCGGGGCGCGCCGTGGTGGGCGAGGACCAGACCGTCCGCGTCGTGCTCGGCGACGGTGCCGGACTGGCGGCGGCCCGTGTCCTCGCGCAGCCCGTAGAGGAAGGCGCTGACGGTCGGTGCGTTGCGCCGGGCGGCGAAGTCCCGGGTGGGCGCGTCGAAGACGATCTCGACGCCGCGCTCGGGCAGCCCGGTCTCGGCGAGCAGGAGGCGTAGCGCCTCGTCGACCTCGTGGATCACCGCCGCTCCACCTCCCCGGGCGGGCCGATGCTGCCCTCGACGACGAGGAAGGGGCAGGTGACCGGGGAGAACCCGGGGCCGCTGGCGGTGATGGTGCGCGGGCCCGTCTCGTCCTTGGGGAGGATCAGGAGCTGGCCCGCGAAGGTGCCGTCGCCCTTGGGGCGGGTGGGCGCGGCGGAGGCGGTGATGCCGGGCTGCCAGGTGAGGGTGACGGGGGCGCCGGGCGGGAAGTCGATGCCGCGCACGGAGGTCACGAAGCCGGGCTTGCCGATGGGCGGTACGGCGACGATGCGGGGCTGGAGGATGCGCAGCGGGGTGCTGGCGCGGTGGGGGCCGGGGGTGGCGTCGGTGCCGGTGGTGGTGAGTTCGGCGGTGATGGTGGTGTCGAGGGCGGCCTTGGGCGAGAGGACGACCTGGACGCTCTGGCTGCGGCCGGGGGCCAGGTCGGCGAGGCGGCAGCTGCCGTCGGTGCGGCAGTCGGGCGGCAGGGCCTCGGTGGGGACGCCGCGCGGCAGGCCGAGGGTGAGGCGCAGGCCCGTGGCGAGGGCCTGGCCGTCGTTGCGGACGGTGTAGGTGACGGTGACGTGGCCGCCGACGTAACCGGGGTTGGGCTGGGCCTCGACCGTCACACCCGGGCCCGCCAGGGGTACGGGCGGCGGCGGGAGCGGCGTGGTCGTGGGCGGCGCGGGCGGCGTGGGAGGGGGTGTCGTCGTGGGCGGGGGTGTCGTCACCGGCGGCGAGGTCGGCGGATCGGCGATCACGGGCAGCACCGTCCGCGCGGCCCCCTCCCCCGGGTCCGGGTCGACGACCGCCCCGGTGACGCCCCATCCGAACTCCCGGGGCCCGACCAGGGTCCCGATCAGCGTGGCGCCGATCCGGACCTCCTGGCCCGGCCCCAGCAGGCCCAGTTCGCAGCGCAGCGTCCCGGCGTCGCAGCGCCCCACCGGGGTGGTGAGCCGCCCGAGCCGGGCGCCGGTGGGCACCGAGACGGTGAGGACGGTGCCGGGCGAGGGCGCGGGGCCCTTGTTGACGACGGTGACGGTGACCTCGGTGCCGTTGTCGACGCGCACCTCGGGCGTGCGGGCGGGTGCGGCGAGCGCCAGGTGGACGGACTGCTGGACGGACGGCTCCTTCTGGCGCCCGGGCAGCCGCTGCGTGATCGGGGTGAGGGTGCGGGCGCCGAAGTCGTAGACCGCCAGCTGCTCGGGCGAGTTGGGCGCCAGGGCCCGGCGGGTGGTGAGCACCAGCCGTGCGCCGTCGGCCGTCCAGGCGGTGTCACGGGGCTGGAAGGGGCCGGTGTCGGGCGTCTCGGGCAGCGGCCGGGTGCAGGCGCCGGGGCCGAGGCCCGTGGGCAGGACGACGGTGCAGTCGGTGCCGGTCGGCGAGGTGACGACCAGGCCGTCCTGGCGGTTGTTGCCGCCGTTGCCGGCCCGGCGGTTGAAGGCGAGGCGGTGGCCGTCCGGGGAGAAGACGGGGCTGTCGTCGATGACGGCGCAGGTGCCGGGGCAGATCGCCCGGCTGAGGTCCTTCTGGCGGGCGGGGTCGTCGGCGGGCACGGTCCAGATGTGCAGGTTGCCGGCGTTGCCGTCGACGACGGCCGTACGGGCGAAGGCGATGAGCTTCCCGTCCGGGGACCAGTGGGGTTCGGCGTCGGAGGCCGCCTCCTGCCCGGCGGGCGGGGTGACGGTGGCGAGGATCGCGCCGGTGGAGGCGTCGGCGATCAGCAGGCGCCCGGGGCCTGTGGGGCTGCTGCGGCTGAAGACGACGCGCCGGCCGTCCGGGGAGAGGGCGGGGTCGGTGTCCCGGTCGAGCGGGCCCCGGCCGGCGAGGGCCATCGGCTCGGGACCGGTGCCGTCCGCGTCGGCGCGCCAGATCCGTTCGGTGCGGCCGCCGCCGGGCGCGTCCTCGTAGCGGGTGGCCACGAGGCGGCGGCCGTCCGGGGTGTAGGACTGGCGCTCGAACCAGGGGTCGAAGCCGGGGCGGGGGTGGAAGAGGGGGTCGGCGGCGGGGTTGGGGTCGGTGTTGGTGGCGGCGGCCGGGTCCTCCTTGAGGACGGTGATGCCGAGGTCGCGCGGGTCGCTGCCGTCGGGGCGGATGTCCTCCACGTTCGCGACGTTCGCGGCGGAGGCGCTCGTCTGCTCGACGACGGGTCCGCCGCCGTTCTGCGGGCCGAGCCAGGCCGGGGTGGCGATCAACCGGTCGGCGCTGTAGAGGACTTTCGGCGCCTCGCAGGAGCAGGTCGGCGCGCGGTAGAGGTTCACCACGGCGGACGGCGGCCCGGGGGTGAGCTGGTCGGCGCTGAGGAACAGGACGCCCGTGCCGTCCGCGAGCCAGGCGGCGGAGCCGGTCTTCCAGGTGGAGCCGGTGGCGCGGAAGAAGGGCTTGTCGCCGCCGGTGGGCGAAGTGACCATCAGGGTGCGGCCCTGGCCGGGGCCCTGGTCCCAGGTGTAGACGATCTCGTTGCGGTGCGCGTCATCGCCGACGGGGTTCCAGGCCGGGTCGACGGCGTCGCCGGTGGGCACGTTGGTGATCCTGACGGGCGCGCCGCCGGTGAAGGGGCGCAGGTGGATCTGGCGGTGCTGCGGGTCCCCGGTGCAGGAGTAGGCGATCCAGCGGCCGTCCGGGGAGACCGTCGGGTGCGTCTCGTCGGCGTTGCCGTCGGTGATGCGGCGCAGGCCCGTGCCGTCGCGTTCGACGGCCCACAGGACGTGCTGGGGCCCGCCGCCGGGGCCGGTGGGCTCGACGGCCTCGAAGACGACGCCCTTGCCGTCCGGGGCGAGGGCGGGGTGGGCGGTGTCCATGCCGGTGGTGAGCCTGCGGACGGAGCCGGTGGCGTCGCGCAGGTAGACCTGCGGGAGGGGGCTGTCGCGCAGGCTGGTGAAGACCAGGTCGTCGCCTCGGGCGGACGGGTCCCGGTCGAAGTGGACCGGGCCGGGCCCGAACAGCGGGGCACTGTCGGCGGCCCCGGTGACGCGGGCCAGGCCCCGGTGGTCGGTGCCGGCGAAGACGATCCGCCCGGCGTCCTGGTCGGCGCCCGCCTGGACGGTGGGCGCCGGGCCCGCCGGGGCGGCGATGCCCAGGACCGGCAGGGCCGCCGCGAGGGCGAGCAGGACCGCGCCGATGACCCGGGCCGGACGCCGCCGGACGGAGCGGACGGGGCGGGGGGCATCGGTGGCGCGGACCACGCTCGACCTCACAGGGTGTCAGGGGCAATCTCCCCGCAGTCTCCCCGGCCCGGGCGCCCGGCGGCAGGGCCGGGGCGCCCGAGCCGGGGGAAACGATCGCTGGCCCCCCAGGGCAATCGGGCAGGGCGGGTCGGGCCCGGGACGGAGCCGGACCGGGCGGGGCGGCCTGGGCGGCCGGGCCTCAGATGAGGCCGCGCCGCAGCGCGTACCCCACGGCGTGCGCCCGGTTGCGCAGGCCGAGGCGGGTGATGATCTCGTGCAGCACGTTCTTGACGGTCCGCTCGGAGTAGGAGGTCTTGGCGGCGATCTCGCTGGTGTCGAAACCCTCCGCGACCAGCCGCAACATCTCCGCCTCCCGGGCCGTCAGAGTGGACAGGGTCAGGCCCCGCCCGTCGAGCATGGTGCGCTGGAGGGTGCCGATCCGGTCGAGCAGTTCACCGAGGAGGTCCCCGGGCATCACGCCCTCCCCCGCGGCGAGCGCCGTGATGAGGTGCACCAGCCGGTCCTGGTCGGCCTCCGCGCGGCGCAGCACCGCGGCCACCCCGCACTCGACGATCGTCTGCAGCCCGCCCGCCTCGAACTGGCCCACCACCAGGCCGATCCGGCCGCTGGTGGCGAGCCGCAGCCGGCGCAGGTGCTCGGTCACGGCCTCGGTGAGGGCGTCGACCACCAGCAGGGAGACCTCCGCCCGGCCGGCCTGCGCCTCGGCCTCGCTGAGCAGTTCCACTTCGGGGCGCTGGCGCAGCTGCTGGACCACGCCGGTCTGCAGGATGAGGTCCTCGGCGTACACGGCCACCCGTATCTGGGCCTGCCGGCCGCGCAGTTGGACGGGTACGCGCGGGCTCGCGGTCCGGGTGGCGGCTTCCTCGCGGGAGGTGTCGATCTGCGTCATTCGTCTACTCCGTTATCCAGGGGACATGTGCTGGCGGCGGCCCGCCGCCGGACGGTGGCGCGGGCCGCACGGTAGGGCGGGGGTCATTCGGGTCTGTGCGGTCTTCGCGGCTCGCGCGGGCAAGGGGATGTGCCCGCGGCTTGCCCGCGCGGGCCTCTCGCCGGGCCGGGCGGCGGCCCTACCGTCGCGCTATGACCGCATCCGCATCCGCCGAACTGGCCCTGGCCGCACTGACAGTGGCGCCCGGTGGCACCGCCACCACGACCCTGACCGTGCGCAACGACCTCGACATCGTCGAGGCGTACACGCTGGAGGTCGTCGGCGACTGCGCCGCGTGGACGACGGTCGAGCCCGCCCGGGTGTCGCTCTACCCGGGCACCTCCGAGACGGTGACGGTGCGTCTGGCGCCCCCGCGCTCGCCCGAGGCGCGGGCCGGGGACTTCCCGCTCGGCGTGCGGGTGCTGCCGGTGGAGCACCCGGAGCTGGCCACCGTGCCGGAGGCCACGGTCACCGTGCTGCCCTTCCAGGAGCTGCGGGCCGCCCTGGCGCCGCGCCGCCGCCGCGGCTGGCTGCGCGCCCGCTACCGGGCCACGGTGCGCAACCTCGGCAACGCGCCGACCACCGTCGTCCTCACCCCCGGGCAGGCCGGTGAGGACCTGCGCTTCCGGGTCACCCCCGAGAAGCTGCGCCTGGAGCCGGGCGCTGCGGGCGAGGTGCGGGTGCAGGCGCGGGCCCGCAAGCTGATCTGGTTCGGGAAGCCGAGCACCTGGCCCTTCGAGGTCAAGGCCGGTCCGGAGGCTCCCAAGGCGAAGGAGGGGGACTCCCCCGCCGGGGCCCCGGCGTCCGCCCAGGCCCCGGTGTCCGCACAGACTCCGGAGTCCGCACAGACGCCGGTGGCTGCCCTGGACGGCGAGTTCGTCCAACTCCCGGTGTTCCCCAGGTGGCTGCTCGCGCTGCTGGCGGCGCTGATCGCCCTGCTGCTGGCCTGGTTCGCCCTGGTCCGCCCGGCGGTGCGCAGTTCCGCGAAGCAGGCCGCCGAGCAGGCCGTCGCCCAGAAGACCGCCGCTCCGGTGCCCGCCCCTCCCGCCGAGGGCGCGCCGCCCGTCCCGTCCGCCGGTGCCACTCCGGGCAGCGCGGGCAAGCCGGCCGCCGGGCAGCCGACTCCGGGCGGCCGAGGCTCCGGCCCGGGTTCGCAGGGGGGCGGCGGCGGGGCACAGATCAACGGGACGATCGACGTGCAGACCGCCAACGCCGGTACGGCGGCGGGGAATTACCCGGTGCCGCACGGCAAGGTCCTGGACATCACGGACATCGTCGTGGCCAACTTCCAAGGCGACCAAGGACTGTTGACCATCAAGGCGGGCGATCTGACGATCACCACGATCGCCTTGGAGACCTTCCGCAACCAGGACTACCACTGGGTGACTCCCATCCGGGTCTCCGAGGACCAGGCCGTGACGGCGAACGTGACCTGCGAGTCCCCCGGTACTCCCGCCTCGGGAGCCCAGGCGGCGTCCTGCCACGAACTCGTCAACATCAGTGGAACGCTGAGCGACCTCCCCCGGGGCAACTGAGCGTTCCACCGGTATCTCCCCCTACATCCTGTGACCATGTCAACACGCGATCATCCCTACATCACCTCCACGCATCCCTCCAAACCGCCCCAACCCGCCCACCTGCCCTCCGGGGCTACCCGCCACTGCCCTTGAGGGCCAACAACTCTGCCCTACCCGGCAGTAACCCTGCCCCCGTCCGAGAGCGGGCTCGGTCGCGAGTGACACCGCGAACGGCACCGGCGGATGGCACCGCGAATGGCAGCAGGAATCACAGCCGCACCCGGTCTTCCGGCAGCCCGGGTGCGGCGGCACACTGTGCTGTCCCAGCTCACGCACCACCCGACGGGGAACAGCCATGGCGAGCAGACCGAACCGCAAACGCAAGCGACCGCTCGCCGAGGGCGTCGTCCGCCCGCCCAAGCGGCCCCGGCGGCCGAAGGGCTGGGAGCCGGCGCCGCGCACCGTGCTGCGCACCGCGCTGGTGACGGCGCTCGGCGCGCCCGTGCTGATCGTCGGGCTGATGGCGGTCGGCACCAATCCCGACTACCTGCCGGTCTGCGCGATCACCGCCGTCCTGGTGCTGATGGGCTCGCTGATCGCGACCATGCTCGTACGGGCCAAGGGCTGGCTGCTCTGGCCGGCGGTGGCGCTGGGCGTGCTGATGCTGGCGCTGCCCACCACCGCCCTGCGCGCCCAGCTGATCGAGCACCGGGGTGAGAGGACGGCGGTGGTGATCACGGCCGCCCACCGCGCGACGGACCGCAGTGGGCGGGTCAGCTGGTCCTGCGACATCCGCCGCGAGGACGGGCTCCCGCTGCCGCACGCCCGCTTCAGCGGCGACGGCTGCTCCTCCGAGCGCTCGGTCGGGCAGAGCGGCCAGGTGCTGGTCGACCCCTCCGGCTGGGTGCCGCCGGTGAGCACCGGCGAGGACACCTCGTTCAGCGGCGCGGCACTGTGGGCCGTCCCCGGGCTGGCCGTGCTGTGGGCGGCGCTCATCCTCGGCGCCGCCCGACGGACGCTCAGCGGGCGCTAGGAGAGCAACTCCCGCCCGCAGCGCAGGTTCCAGCGCCCCGAGCGGCCGGTGAGCTCCGTCGCCGACAGCGGCCGGACGTCGAGCCGCCAGAAGGCCGCCGCCGGCAGGCCGAGGGCGTGCACCACGGCGGCGCGCACCACCGCCGGTTCCGCGACCGCCGCCGAGCGGCCGCCCTCCGCCGACCGCTCCTCCAGCCAGGCGCCGACCCGCGCGCACAGCGCACCCACGGACTCGCCCCCGTGCGGCGCGGCGTCCGGATCGGCGAGCCAGGCTGCGAGTCCGGCGGGGTCGCTCGCGGCGACCTCGTCCAGGCGCAGCCCGCGCCAGCGCCCGGTGTCCAGGTCGGAGAGCGCGCCCGCGGGTTCGGCTTCCAGGCCGAGCGCCTCGGCGGTGCGGCGGCAGCGCTCGGCGGGCCCCGTCCAGGCCCGGGCGACGGGTGCCAGGGCGCCCGCGGCCGTACGGGCGGCGGCGAGCGCGGCGGGTTCGGGCGGGCCGTCGCCGCCGAAGCGGGCCTCGCGCAGGTCGGCTCCGATCGCCGGTGCGATCAAGATCACGTGTGCGGTCATCAGCCGTCCTCCCGGGCCCCGGGATGCGGCCCTCGTCCGTGTGCACAGGAGATTTCGCGCCCCCGGCGAGCCCTTCGGACCTGCTCAGCGCCGGCGCGGGGCCCCTTGGCAGTGTGCCCGCGACACGGTACCTTCCGGGCGACAACTCAAGACGACGGTGTGTGGAAGTCCGGTGGGAAACCGGCACGGTCGCGCCACTGTGAGTCCGGTCCGTTCGCGGTCCGGTGAGTCAGACCCGCCCCCGTCGTCCGTGCTCCAACGAACGGGACGCGTGTTCCCGAAAGGAGATCCACCATGGCTCACCCCATTGCGCCCGCCGCCCCGGCGATCGCCCCCATCTCGGTCAAGGCGATCCTGCCCTGGGCCGTGTTCTTCGGCATCCTGCTGATGGCCGTCCTCTACTTCATCGGTGCCGAGCAGGGCGCCACCTCCCTCATCTCCGGCGAGGACGTGCACGAGTGGGTGCACGACGGCCGGCACCTGCTCGGCTTCCCCTGCCACTGACCGGGGGCCGTCAAGTGAACTCCGCAACCGTCAGATCCCTGCTCGTGCGCGGCATGCTCGCGGGCCTGGGATCCGGGGTCGTCGCCCTGATCGTCGCCTACCTGCTGGGCGAACCCAGGGTGGACTCCGCCATCGCCTACGAGGACGGGCACGCCGCGCACGACCACGGCGACGGGCCGTCCGTCGAGGTGTTCAGCCGCACCCTCCAGTCGACCGCCGGCCTGGCGACCGGCGTGCTCTTCTACGGGCTCGCGCTCGGCGGCATCGCCGCGCTGGCGTACTGCTTCGCGCTGGGCCGCGTCGGCCGCTTCACCCCCCGGGCCACCGCGGCCCTGCTCTCCGGGGCGGCGCTGGTCGCCGTGTACGTGGTGCCGTTCCTCAAGTACCCGGCCAACCCGCCGTCGGTGGGCGACCCGGACACGATCGGTCAGCGCACCACGCTGTACTTCCTGATGATGGTGCTCAGCGTGCTGCTGGCGGTCGCCGCGGTGATCGCCGGCCGGTGGCTCGCGCCGCGCCTGGGCAACTGGTACGCGACGGTCGTCGCCGTGCTCGGCTTCGCCGTCCTGGTCGGGATCGCGTACGCGTTCCTGCCTGCGGTCAACGAAGTCCCCGCGGACTTCCCCGCCACGCTGCTCTGGCAGTTCCGCCTCGCGGCGCTCGCCATCCAGCTCACCCTCTGGGCCTCCTTCGGCCTGCTGTTCGGCCACCTCGCCGAGCGGCTGCTGAACCCGAAGCCCGCCGCCGCCACCCGGGAGACCTCCCAGGAGGCGGCCGCGCCCGTCCACTGAGGACGGTGCGCACCCGCACGACCGGGCCGGCCGGGGCGACCACCTCGCCCCGGCCGGCCCGCTCCTTCTTAACGCCCACCCCCCTTCCAGGGGTGGAGAGTCCGGGCGTAGTGTGCCTGGCGTGAACGAACCGATCTACCGGGGGAAGGATCTGTTCCGTCCCTCCGCCTTCGTGACGGCCGCCGCCCTCCTGGCCGTCGAGGGCGTCTTCGCCGCCATCAAGCTCGGCGCCGCCGGGCTCTTCTTCGTCGTGGGCCTGACGGCACTGCTCGCCTTCCCCGCCATGTACCTCAGCTACCGCAGCTGGACCTCGGTCGGCCGGGCCGGTATCACCCTGAACTGGGGCTTCGGGCAGGGCCGCACCTACCCGTGGCACGAGATCCGGTGGATCGACGTCCGCGAGACCAGGTCGCGCGGCAGTTCCTCGTACGCCGCCCGCATCCACCTTCCGGCCGGCAAGCGCCGCACGCTGCCCGGGGTGGCCAGCAGCGGCATGTACCCGAACCCGAACTTCGGACAGCAGTTCCAGGAGGTCGTCCAGTGGTGGGAGCACAGCACCCACCCGGGCAGCCGGATCCAGCCGCCGCGGACGCTCCGGGACAAGCTGTCGCCGCAGGTCATCGGCCTGATCATCGGGCTCGTGCTCGCCCTGGGGATATTCGTCGCCGTCGCGCTCGCCAGTGCTGCCTGAGGGGGCGGCCAACTCGGTTCCGGTACACGATCGTTAAAATCCGGGCCAAAAATTCGCACGCCATCTTGTTGGTAGTGTGATCACATGTGTACGGCGCTGCACGCGCTGCACATCCAGGGGAGGGGTGGCCGGGCCCGTCGGGTCGGGCCCGGCAGCACAGGAGTCACCATCAACACCGCCATCCGCAAGACCGTTCGCGGTGCGACACCCGTCGTGGCCGTCGCCGCGACACTCGTCGCAGGACTCACCGCCTGCGGCACCGCCAAGGAACTCAGCGCCGCCGAGAAGGCGTCCGGCGCCTTCGACAGGATCGGCGAGGCCAAGTCCCTCGGCGTGACGTTCTCCGTCGAGGCGACGCCCGAGCAGGTCCTGGCCTTCGGCCGGGCCACGGACGCGCCCACCGAGCCGGAGGCCGCCCAGCAGCTCTCGGGGCTCAAGCTCACCGTCGCCATGTCCGCCGACAAGCCGCTCAAGGACCTCGACGCCTTCCGCAACGCCCGTACCAAGGGCAAGGAGTTCACGCCCGACAAGTCGCTGCGCGTCTCCTACGCGCTGGCCGACCGCACCGGCACCAAGCTCGTCGAGTACCGCCAGGTCGACGCCCAGGCGTACCTGCACGTGGACGCCAAGGGCCTGGTCAAGCTGGTCGGCGGGGACGAGTCCACCGTCGACGAGTTGAGCCGGAACCTGAACTCCGACCTCAAGGCCGCACGGGACGTGCTGGCCGGCAAGTGGGTCACCTTCGACCTGCAGGAGTTCGCGAACGAGGCCAAGAAGTCGGACGCGGCCAAGGGCGGCGCCGGCGCGAGCGAGGCTCCCACCGTCGACCCGGAGGCGTCCAAGGAGCTGTTCAACACGCTCAAGGACGTCTTCCAGCGCACCGTCACCGTCGAGGACAAGGGCAGGAAGGACGGCAAGGACCACCTCTGGGTGAGCGCCCCCGGCCGCCAGGTCCTCGACGAGATCTCCAAGGCCGTCAAGCCGCTGACCGCCAAGTTCCCCGGGCAGCTCGACAGGCTCCTGGCCCTCGACCCGACCGGCGTCCCCGAGGGCAAGGTCGGGGTCGACCTGTACCTCAAGGACGGCACGCTGTCCTCCGTCGACTTCGACGCGGCGCAGCTGGAGCCCAAGGCCGGCCCGGGCGTCACCTTCCCGGTGCGGCTCGCCTTCGACCGGACCTCGCCGGCCGTCGACGCCCCCGCCGGGGCGACGAAGATGAGCGTGGCAGAGTTCCGGAACACCCTCATGACCCTCGCGATGGACGGCTTCCGCACGCCCCGCGGCGGGGAGTTCCCCGGCTCGGGCCCCGCGTTCGGCAGTGGCGCGGACCAGCCCACGCCACTGACCGACGCCCAGCTCAAGGAACTGTCCGCGGCCGGGATGCAGCAGGAGCAGGCCATCATGTACAACAGGTTCGGCCTGACCTTCGCCGAGATCAAGGAGATCGCGCAGAAGAAGGGCGACGCCTCCGCCGCCTGATCCGGCCCCGGCCGACCTCCGGGGCCGACCCATCGGGGCTGACCGCCCCCTCCCCTCCCCCGCCCCCCGTGCCACGGCCGGCCGCTCCCCGCGGCCGGCCGTGCTGCGTGCGGGACGGGTCCGTACGGAAGGACCATCGGTGGACGACATCCACCTCGCCGCCGCGCCCGGCACCCGTTGGTACCTCGGACTCGACGAGGTCGAGGCGTACCTGCGCGAACGGCTCCCCGGGCTGCGCGTCAGCCGGCCCTGCTCGGCCGTCAGCGAGCAGACGTACCTGAGCTTCTCCGTCGACCTCGACGGGATGTGCCGCCAGGGCTGCTACTTCGGGGACGGCCACCTGCTCCTGGAGGACGGGGACCCGGAGGTGTGGGCCGCCACCCTCGCCGGGTTCCTGCGGCTGCTGCCGGCGGGGGCGCGGGTGGTGACCCTGCTCTCCTCCGACCCGGAGACGGTGCTGGAGGTGTCGCCCCTCGCCGACGAGCGGGGCGTCCGGGAGCTGCTGGAGCCGCTGTTCGCGGCGCTGTGAGCTCCCGGACTCCGGCGGATCGCGCGGGCTCAGGCGTGGGCGGCGGCGCACTCCGGGTGGCCCCAGCTTGCGCCGACCTTGGTGATCCTGTCGCCCTTGGCGTACGGGCGGGCGCAGGGGCAGGTGCCCGGGAAGCGGGCGGAGAGCGTACGGGAGCCTCCGCCGCCCTTGCTGCCGGCCGGCTTCGTCGTCGTACCGGAGGAGGCGCCGCCGGACGGACGGGCGGCGCGCCGGGCGGGGGCGGCCGCCGCCGGGTCGGGCACCGGCAGGTCCGCGTCGGTGCCGCCCGCGCCCTCCTGGGTGCGGGCGGCGTCGCTGGCGGCCTTGTCGGCGATGGCGTTCAGCGGGTCGCCGTCCACCTGGTGGGCGGGCACGTACACGAAGGTGACGTCCCGCCCCTCCAGCAGGGCGTCGATCGCCTGGATCAGCTCCTGGTTGGCGACGGGCTTGCCCGCCGCCGTCTTCCAGCCGTTGCGCTTCCAGCCCTTGAGCCACTTGGTGACCGAGTCGCGGGTGTAGGTGCTGTCCAGGCGCACCTCGAGCGGCGCCGCCGGGTCGGTGGCCGCGAGCAGCTCCCGCAGCGCCGTCAGCTCGCCGACGTTGTTGGTGCTGTGCCCGAGCGCCCCGGACTGCCAGCGCCGGGGCACCCCGGCGGCGTCCGCGACCACGTAGGCCCAGCCCGCCGGGCCGGGGTTGCCCTTGGCTGCTCCGTCACACGCTGCAATGACTCGTTCGACCATGCCCCCGATCATGCCTGGCCGGGGCACCCGGAGACAAAACCCGCCGGCTCACCCCGTGGTCACCGCCCACTCGTCACCGCCTACTCGCGCAGCAGCGGCAGCAGCAGGGCCGCCGACCAGCTGAAACCCCGGGAGTTGCGGCCCTCGCCCGTCAGCGGATCGTAGTTCTCCCGGATCGGGGCGTCGCCCGTCAGGCCGCCGGCGGTGGCCAGCAGGCGCTCCACCGCGCGGCGGGCGTCCTGGTTCCAGCCGTAGCGGCGCAGCCCCTCGATCGCGAAGTGGCTCTGGTCGAGCCAGACCAGCCCGCGCCAGTACCCGGCGGCGTCGAAGTAGGGCGAGCTGCGGGCGACGGTGGGGAACGGCATCGGGGTGCCGAACTCGGCCGCGTCGAGCAGCAGCCGGCGCACGGTGCGGGCCTGAGCAGAGGTGGCGGTGCCGGACCAGAGCGGGATCGCGCCCTCGATGCCCCGGCCCCGGGCGGTGAGCCGGGCGCCGGTGGTGAGGTCGGTGTCGTGGAACCAGCCGGTGGCCGGGTCGTACATGGTGTCGCGGACGGCGGTGTCGATGCGCTCGGCCGCTTCGCGCAGGCGCTGGGCGGTGGCGCGGTCGCCGAGTTCGGCGGCGATCAGGGCGAGGTGGCGGTGGTCGGCCGCGAGGTAGGCGTTGAGGTCGACGGAGCGCTGGGTGAGGGACCAGCCGACGGTGCGCCCGGCCGGGTCGGTGTTGGCGACGACTCCGCAGCCGAGGGCGGCGTCGAAGCGCGGCGCGTTGTCCATGCCGGACTCCCAGGCGGCGGCCTGGCGGCAGTCCTCGGGGGTGGCGTTGGCCGGGTCGACGGTGGCGCCGTACTGGCACAGGCCCTCGCCGTGGTGGTCGCGGGTGCGGTACCACCACGCCTGGTAGGCGGTCAGCTTGGGCAGCATCTCGCGCAGGAAGGCGCGGTCGCCGCTGCGACGGTAGACCTCCCAGACGGCCCAGGAGGCCAGCGGGGGCTTGGAGTTGCGCTCGTTCCAGTTGCCGCCGCCGGTGCTCGGGTCGTTGTAGAAGACGCAGTCGGGGACCATTCCGGCGTCCTGGGGGCGCTCGGCGGAGCCGGCCGGGACCTGGTGGTCGAAGACGGCGCGGATCTGGTCGGCGGCCAGGCCCGGGGCGAAGACGGCGGTGCCGACGGCCTGCTTCCAGGTGTCCCAGGCCCAGACGCCGCTGAACCACTTGTAGGCGAGCGCCGGGGTGACGGCGTCGTGGAGGATCCGGCCGGCGGGGCTGCGCCAGTTGGTGACGAGGGTCTGGACGCACTTGACGGCGGTGCGGCGGCGCTCGGCGGGGACGCCCTCGGTGGCGCGGGCCACGTACCCGGCCCAGCGGGCGGCGCCCGCGGCGGCCACGCGGGCGGGGTCGCGCAGGGCGGCCTCGGACTCGGCGGCGGCGCGGGCGTAGTCGGCCTCGGTGAACGTGTAGCTCTCCGTCCAGTGGAGGCTGCGGGCGGCGCCGGGCGAGAGCTGAACGGGGTCGGCGAGCTCGGTGCGGTGGCCGTCGCCGGTGGCGTCGAGAGCCACACGGACGGGCTGGGCGTGGCGGACGGCGAAGCGCTCGGTGCCGTCGGTGAGGTAGTCCCAGGTCTTGCGGACGCGGGCGAAGCGGACCTCGATGCCGCGCTCGGCGGCGGTCAGCCGCGGGGCGTCGTGCTGGGGGCCGGAGGCGGGGCGCAGCAGGGTGCCGGTCCAGGCGAGGCGCAGGGTGCGTGCGGCGGGGCCGGCGTTGGCGAGGCGGGCGTGGAGGAGGGCGGTGCGGTTGCCGGCGAAGCGCAGGTCGAGGGTGAGGGTGAGGCCCGTGCCGAGGTCGTAGCGCTGGCGCAGCAGGCCGGGCAGGGCGGTGAGGCGGGGGGCGCCGCCTGCGGTGAGGTCCAGGGGGTGGGAGTCCTCGGTGAGTTGGAGGCGGGTGAGGCCGTCGCTGAGCCACCAGGGGTATTCCTGGGCGAGGTGGAGGGGGCCGGTGAAGCCGCCGAGGCGGTCGCCGGGGCGGGGCAGGGCGTAGGCGTGCCAGGCGCCGAGGTCGGCGAAGACGGTGATGGGGTTGTGGCCGTCGGCGTCGCCGGGGTAGGCGAGGGCGGGGGTGCCGTGCTGGTCGAGGATGTCGGCGTAGCGGTCGTCGGCGGCTTGTACGTCCACGGGTGGTGCGTCCGCGAAGGCGGGGGTGGCGGCCAGGGTGGCGGTGGCGGTGAGGGCCGCGGAGGTGGCGAGGAAGTGGCGGCGGGTCAGCGGTGTCATGCGCGCTCCTCGGTGGGCGGGATGCGGAGGACGGCCGCGCCGAGCGGGGCGAGGGTGAGGCCCGTGGCGGCGGTGCCGGTGAGCAGGTCCGTGCCGGGCCGGTCGAGGGCGACGTAGCGCTCGACGCTGCCGTGGTTGAGCAGGAACAGGTACTCGGTGCCGTCCGCCGCGCGCCGGCGCGTCGCCTCGACGCCTGCGGGCAGGCCCGGCAGCTCGGCACCGACCCCGGCCTCGGCGAGGGGCAGGTCGAGCACCCGGCCGGTGTCGGCGGCGTCGAGGTGGCAGCTGAGGTACCAGGCGGTGCCGTCCCCGTGGCGGCGGCGGGTGACGGCGGGTCGGTTCGCGAGGGGACCGCTCGTGTAGTGGGCGATCGTTTCGGCGCCGTTCGTTTCGGTGTCGCTCGCTTCGGCGTCGCTCGTCTCGATCCACTCGCTCCAGCGCAGCGCGCTCAGCCCGACTCCGTCGAGGTCCAGCGCGGTGCTCTCCCCGTCCGGGATCGGCCAGGGCTCGTCGACGACGACGCCGAGCAGCTCCCGCAGCGGCCCGGGCTGGCCGCCGGGGTGGATGTGGTCGTGCCGGTCGGTGACGCCGCTGAACGGTCCGCAGACCAGGTGCCCACCGCCCCGGACGTACGCGTCGAGCCGGTCGGCGTCGGCAGTGTCCAGCAGGTAGAGGTTGGGCGCGAGCGCCAGCGGGTAGCGCGTCAGCTCGCCTCCGGGCGGGAGGAAGTCGACGGTGACGCCCCGCTCGTACAGCGCCGCGTACCAGGGCCGGAGGAGGTCCAGCCAGCGCATCCGGGCGGAGGGGTGGTCGTCGAGCTCGAGGGCCCACCAGCTGTCCCAGTCGAGCAGCACGGCGGCGCGCCCGCGCATCCGGCTGCCCGCGACCTCGCCGAGGCGGCGCAGCTCGGCGCCCAGGGCGACGGTCTCGCGCCAGCCCCGCCCGGCGGTGCCCCGGTGCGGCAGCATCGCGCTGTGGAACTTCTCGGCCCCGGCGACGGAGGCCCGCCACTGGAAGTGGAGCACGCCGTCCGCGCCGCGTGCGAGCGCCTGGAGCGACCAGAGCCGGTAAAGTCCCGGCGGCTTGGGCACGTTGACCGGTCGCCAGCTGACGGCGGAGGGCGCCTGTTCCATGAGCAGCCAGGGCCGGCCGGCCTTGAGGGAGCGCATCAGGTCGTAGTTCATGGCGGCGTTGACGTGGGCGCGCGGGTCGGCCGGGTCGGGGTAGGCGTCGTCGGAGACGAAGTCCTCGTGCCGGCTCCACTCCCAGTAGTCGAGCGCCTTGAACATCGACATGAAGTTGGTGGTGACGGGCACCCCGGGCGAGATCTCGTCGAGCGCGGCCTTCTCGGCGCGGTGCAGGGCGAGCAGCGCGTCGGAGCAGAAGCGCCGCCAGTCGAGCAGTTGGGTGGGGTTGACGGGCCCGGGCGCGGTGCGCGGCGGTTCGACCTGGTCGAAGGAGTTGTAGCGCTGGGACCAGAAGGCGGTGCCCCAGGAGCGGTTCAACTCCTCGACGGTGCCGTGCCGTTCGCGCAGCCAGCGCCGGAAGTCGGCGGCGGAGGCGGGGCAGAAGCACTCCTGCACGTGGTCGCCGTACTCGTTGTGGACGTGCCACAGGACGAGGGCCGGGTGGTGGCGGTAGCGGGTGGCCAGCGCCCGGGTGAGGCGTACGGCGGCGGCGCGGTAGGCGGTCGAGGAGGGGCAGTAGTGCTGGCGGGAGCCGAACTCCAGCCGTACGCCGTCCGCGGTGACGGGCAGCAGTTCGGGGTGGGCGCGTACCAGCCAGGCGGGGGGCGAGGCGGTGGCGGTGGCGAGGTCGACGGCGATGCCGTGGGCGTGGACGAGGTCGAGGAGGCGGTCGAGCCAGCCGAAGTCCCAGCTGTGGGCGGCTGGTTGGAGCCGCGCCCAGGAGAAGACGCCGACGGTGACGAGGTTGACGCCCGCCTCGGCCATCAGCTTCACGTCCTCGGCCCACACCTCCTCGCTCCACTGCTCGGGGTTCCAGTCCCCGCCGTACAGCAGCCCCGGCACCCGGGTGAGGTTCATGGTCATCCCTTCAGCGCTCCGCCCAGGAGCCCGGAGACGAACTGCCGCTGGAAGAGCAGGAAGAGCAGCACCAGGGGCAGGGTGGCGAGCAGCGAGCCGAGCATCAGGCCGGAGTAGTCGACACGGGTCAGGCCGGTGAGGGTGTTCAGGGCGACCGGGACGGTGTACGTCTCCTGCTTGTTGAGCATCAGCAGCGGCCAGATGAAGCTGTTCCACTGCCCCATGAAGGTGAAGATCACCAGCGCTCCCAGCTGCGGCCGCACGCAGGGCAGGACGACCTGGTAGAAGGTGCGCAGCTCGCCGGAGCCGTCGATGCGGGCGGACTCGAGGAGTTCGTCGGGGAAGTCGAGGAAGCTCTGGCGCATCAGCAGGATGCCGAAGGAGTTGGCGAGGAAGGGCAGGATGACGGCCTGGTAGGTGTTGATCCAGCCGAGGTTGGCCATCATCTGGAACAGCGGGACGAGCAGGACCTGCAACGGGATCATCATCGTGGCGAGGACGAGCCCCAGGAGCAGTCCGCGGCCGCGGAAGCGGTACTTGGCGAGCCCGTAGCCGCACATGGCGGAGAGCAGGGCGCTGAGCGCGGTGTAGACGACGGCGATGCCGAGGCTGTTGAGCATGACCCGGCCGAAGCCGATGGTCTCCTGGAGGTGTGCGAGGTTGCGCAGGAGTTCGCCGCCGGGCAGGAACGGTGGTGGGGAGTGGAAGAGTTCGGAGCTGCTGTGGGTGCCGGCGATCACCATCCAGGCGAAGGGCACCAGGCTGACGACGGCGCCTGCGGCGAGGACGGCGGTCACGGCGGCGCGGCCGATCCTGGCGGGCAGCGGACGGCGCGTCCGGGGCGTCATCGGCGTTCCCTTCCGTAGAGCCGGAACTGCAGCAGCGAGACGGCCGCGATGATCAGCACGACCACCCAGGCGATGGCGGCGGCGTATCCGAAGTCGAACTGCTGGAAGCCGACCTTGTAGAGGTAGACGACCGGGGTGAGGGTGGCGTCGCCGGGGCCGCCCCTGGTCAGCACGTAGTTCTCGTCGAAGAGTTGCAGGGTGCCGATGGTGGAGGTGATGACGCAGAAGAGCACCACCGGGCGCAGCTGCGGCAGGATGACGCCGGTGTGGGTGCGCAGCGGCCCGGCGCCGTCGAGGGCGGCGGCCTCGTACTGGTCGCGGCCGATGGCCTGGAGTCCGGCGAGCAGGATGACGGCGTTGTAACCGGTCCAGCGCCAGGTGACCGAGCCGACGACGGAGATCCGGGCCCAGGTGGGCGAGTTGAGCCAGTCGACGCCGCCGAGGCCGAGGGCGTGCAGCAGCTGGTTGGCGAGGCCGCCGTCGGTGCGCAGCAGGACCTGGAAGACGACGGCGTAGGCGACGAGGGTGGTGACGGCGGGCAGGAAGAACACGGCCCGCCAGGTGGCGCGGAAGCGCAGCCAGGACTGGTTGAGCAGGACGGCGAGGACGAGGGCGAGGCCGATCATCACCGGTACCTGGACGGCAAGGATGAGTCCGGTGTTGACGAGGGAGTGCAGGAAGGCCGGGTCCTCGAGCAGGCGCCGGTACTGGTCGAGGCCGACGAAGACGTCGGCGCCGTCGCGGCGGGCGGTGAAGCTCTGGTAGAGGCTGGCGACCAGCGGATAGGCGAAGAAGGCGGTGAACAGGGCGGCGGCCGGGCCGGCGAAGATCCAGGCTGCGGTGTTCGGGGTGCGCCGTCGCCGGGCGGGTGCGGTGGCACGGGTGCGGGTGGCGGCGGGCTTGCGCAGGGAGGCTGGTGGGCTGGTCACGTCGCTCGCCTACGCGGCCGTCTGGCGGCCGGTCGCGGTGGCGATCTGGCGGGCGGCGGAGCGCAGCGCGGTGCCGGGGTCGGCGCCGTTGTGCAGGACGGTGTTGACGGCGGTGGTGACGATGTCGCCGGCCTTGGTGTCGTCGGTGGTGCGCTCGATGACGGGGATGGAGCGGGCGAGTTCGGCGAAGAGCTTCATGGCGGGCTGGTCGGCGTAGTAGGGCGCGGGCTGTTGGAAGTAGGGGTCGTCGAGGGCGGGGAGGTAGGCGGGGAAGAGTCCTTCGTTCTTCATCATCGAGACCTGGTTGGCCTTGTCGGCGAGGAGGAACTCGAGGAAGGCCCAGGCCAGTTCGGGGTTCTTGGTCTGGGAGGGCACGCACAGGGTGGAGCCGCCGCTGTTGGAGGTGCGGCAGCCGCCGGGGGTGAAGGCGGGCAGGGGGACGACGCCGTACTTGCCGCTGAGGTCGGCGAGGTCGCCGCTGAGGGTGCCGTCCCACCAGGCGGCGGTGGGGGTGGTGGACGCCTTGCCGTCGTGGGTGGCGGAGACGAGGCCGTCCCAGCCGTCCTCGAAGTCGACGAGGTCGTGGTCGACGAGCTGTCTGAGGAGGGTGAGGGCGCGTTCGGCGGCGGGGGTGGCGACGGCGACCTTGCCGTCGACGAACCAGCCCTGGCCGAGCTGTTGGAGCAGGAGGGAGAAGGTGCTGTCCTTCTTGGAGTCCAGGATGAGCAGCTTCTTGCCGGTGGCGGCCTTGAGCTTGGCGCCGGCGGTGACGTAGTCGTCCCAGGTGGCGAGGGTGGCGGGGTCGACGCCCGCCTGCTGGAAGTGGTCGCGGCGGTAGAAGAGGGCGCAGGGGCCGCTGTCCCAGGGCAGGGCGAAGACGCGGCCCTTGAAATCACTGACGGACCGCCAGATGGACTGGGGGTACTTGTCCTTGAGTCCGTCGGCGCGGCCGGTGAGGTCGACGAGGGCGCCGGGGAAGTTGCCGATGTAGCCGGGCACCTTGTGCGCTTCGAGGGTGAGGACGTCGGGCAGGCCGCTGCCGGCGCCGAGGCCGACGGTGATCTTGTCGTAGGCGTTCTCGTAGCCGATGTCCACGACCTCGATCGTGGTGCCGGGGTGAGCCTGTTCGAAGGTCCTGCCCAGGCGCTTCATGGCCTTGGCGGCGACGTCCCAGGACCAGATGCTGATCTTCCCGGCGAGGGTGGCGCTCGCGCTCCCGCCGAGTTTCCTGGCGTCGGCGCCGCCGCTGCCGCCGGTGGCGCAGCCGGTCAACAGCAGGGCGCCGCCTGCGAGTCCGGCGGTGAGCAGGCTGCGCCGGGTGGGGGACGGCCCGTGGGTGCGGGGGAGATTTCCGAGCCGGGTTTTCGCTGACATCTTGCCTCCCGACGAGTGAATGCCGAATGCTGTATACAGAACTCAGCATGCACAGCGCCGTCAAGGTCTACGACTGAAATCGCGGAAGGTGCCCGATGAGCGCACGCGTCCCCCGAACCCATCCGTACGTCCCCAACTCCGCGCCCGAGGTGAGGAAGGCGATGCTCGCCGAGGTCGGCGCGGGCAGCGTCGAGGAGTTCTACGCCGACATCCCCGCCGGGCTCAGGCTGGACCGGCCGCTGGACCTGCCCGAGCCGCTGCACTCGGAGGCCGAACTGGCCGCCCACCTGGAGGAGTTGCTCTCCCGCAACACGGCGGTGCCGCCCGGGCGCAGCTTCCTCGGCGCGGGCTGCTACCGCCACCACGTGCCCGCCGTGGTGGACGAGGTCGTCAACCGCAGCGAGTTCCTGACCGCCTACGCGGGTGAGCCGTACGAGGACCACGGGCGCTTCCAGGCGCTGTGGGAGTACCAGTCGCTGATGGCCGAGCTGCTGGACGTCGAGGTGGTCAACGTGCCCACCTACGACGGCTTCCAGGCGGCCGCCACCGCGCTGCGGATGGCCGGACGGGCGACGGGCCGACGCCGGCTGCTGCTGGTCGGGGACATCGACCCGGACCGGCTCTCCCGCATCGGCGACTACGTGCGCGGCGTCCACGACCCGGAGCGGCTGCCCGCCGAACCGCAGGCCGTCCGGGCGGCGCTGGCGGGCGGTGACGTGGCCGCCGTGTACGCGCAGCTGACCGACCACAGCGGCCGGGTGGACCCGCAGCTGCCCGCCTACGTCGAACTCGCCCACGAGGCGGGGGCGTTGGCCGTGGTCCACGTCAACCCGATCAGCCTCGGCGTGCTCGCCCCGCCCGCCTCCCTCGGCGCCGACCTCACCTGCGGGGACCTCCAGCCGCTCGGCATCCACCCGAGCTTCGGCGGCGGCAACGCGGGCTTCATCGCGAGCCACGACGACCCGCGCCTGGTCGCCGAGTACCCGAGCCGCCTGTTCGGCCTGGCGCCCACCGAGGTGCCCGGCGAGTACGGCTTCGGCGACGTCGCGTACGAGCGCACCTCCTTCGCCCTGCGCGAGGAGGGCAAGGAGTGGGTCGGCACCGCCGCCGCCCTGCACGGCATCGCCGCCGGGGTCTACCTCGCGCTGATGGGCCCGCACGGCATGCGCGAGATCGGCGAGACGATCCTCGCGAACACCGCCTACGCCCGCGCCCGCCTCGCCGAGGTGCCCGGTGTGGAGCTCGCCGACCCCGAGGCCGTCCACTTCGCGGACTTCACCCTGCGCTACACCGGCGCCCTCACCGCCGCCGAGATCAGCGCCGCCCTGCTGGAACGGGGCCTGCACGCCGGCACCCCGGCGGGCCAGGGGCGGACCGACGAGCGCGAGGGCCGCTACTGCGTCACCGAGCTGCACACCCGGGCCGACATCGAGAACCTCGCCACCGCTCTTGAGGAGATCGTGAAGTGACGAACCATCAGACTGCTGGCGCGGACCCCGTCGACCCGAGGATCGCCGCGAAGCCGCCGCTGCGCCGCTTCCACCAGGCCCGCTGGGACGAGAAGCTGATCTTCGAGCTGGGCGCCCCCGGCGAGCGCGGCATCCTGCCGCCGCTGCCCGACCTGGCCGTCACCGCCGCCGTCGGCTCCCCCGCCGACCGGCTCCCGGCCGCCCTGCGCCGCAGCACCGCGCCCGGCCTGCCCGAACTCGGCCAGCAGCAGGTGCTGCGCCACTACCTGCGCCTGTCCCAGGAGAACCTGGGCGCCGACCTCAACGTGGACGTCGGCCAGGGCACCTGCACCATGAAGTACAGCCCCAAGGTCAACGACACCTTCGTCCGCGACCGCCGGATCGCCTCCCTGCACCCCGCGCAGGACGCCTCCACCGTGCAGGGGGTGCTCGAACTCGCCCACCGCCTCGAGCAGATGCTCAAGGAGATCTCGGGCATGGACCGGGTGAGCCTCCAGCCCGGGGCCGGTTCCGCCGCGATCTGGACCAACGTCTCCGTCATCCGCGCCCACCACGCGGCGCGCGGCGAACTGGAACAGCGCGACGAGATCATCACCACCGCCTTCTCCCACCCCTCCAACGCCGCCTGCGCCAAGACCGCCGGGTTCAAGGTCATCACCCTGCACCCCGACGCGGACGGCTACCCCGACATCGAGGCGCTGCGCGCCGCCGTCGGCCCACGCACCGCCGCGCTGCTCATCACCAACCCGGAGGACACCGGCATCTACAACCCGCGCATCGGCGAGTTCGTCGAACTCGTGCACCGCGCGGGCGGGTTGTGCGCCTACGACCAGGCGAACGCCAACGGCATCCTCGGCATCACCCGGGCCCGCGAGGCCGGATTCGACCTGTGCCACTTCAACCTGCACAAGACCTTCTCCACCCCGCACGCCTGCGGCGGTCCGGCCGCCGGCGCCTGCGGCGTCACGGCCGAGCTGGCGCCCTACCTGCCGCGCCCCACCGTCGAGTTCGACGGCGAGCGCTACCGCCTGGACGAGGGCGGGCCGCAGTCCGTCGGCAAGATCCGCCCCTACCTGGGCGTGGTGCCGAACCTGGTCCGCGCCTACGCCTGGATCATGGCGCTGGGCGCCGAGGGCCTGCGCGAGGTCGCCGAGACCGCCGTCCTCAACAACAACTACCTGCTGCACAAGGTGCGGCAGATCCGGGGCGTCTCCGTCCCCTACGCCGAGGGCCGCCCGCGCGTGGAGCAGGTGCGCTACAGCTGGGAGCGGCTCAACGAGGACACCGGGCTGCACAGCGAGGACCTCGGGTACCGGGCCGCCGACTTCGGCACCCACTACTGGACGAGCCACCACCCGTACGTGGTGCCCGAGCCGATGACGCTGGAGCCCACCGAGTCCTACTCCCGCGCCGACCTCGACGAGTACGCCGCGATCCTCGCCGAGGTCGCCCGCGAGGCGTACGAGGAGCCGCAGACCGTCCGCACCGCGCCGCATAACTCGACGGTGCACCGCATCCGGCACGAACCGCTGGACGATCCGCAGGTGTGGGCGGTCAGCTGGCGCGCCTACCGCCGCAAGGTCCTCGGCGAGCGGCCGTGACACCGCGGCCCCGCGTCGGGCTGGTGGTCAACCCGGTCGCCGGGCTCGGCGGCCGGGTCGGGCTCAAGGGCAGCGACGGCGCCGAGGCCCAGCGGCGGGCGCGCGAGCTCGGTGCTCGGCCGTCGGCTCCCCATCGCGCCGAACTGATGGTCCGTCAACTCTTGGTGCTCGTCCCCGAGGTGGAGCTGTTGACGGTCGGCGGTCCGATGGGTGTCGAGGGTGTCGGCCGGGTGGTGCACCGGCCGCACGGGGAGCCCACGAGCGCGGCCGACACCCGGGCGGCGGTGCGGGTGCTCGTCGAGGCGGGCGCGCAGCTGCTCCTGTTCTGCGGCGGCGACGGCACCGCCCGCGACGTCCTGGACGCGGTCGGCCCCGCGTCCGCCGTTCCCGTCCTCGGCATCCCCGCCGGGGTGAAGATGCACTCCGCCGTCTTCGCCGTGCACCCCCGCGCCGCCGCCGAGGTCGCCGCCGCCTGGGCGCGGGGGGCGGGAGTTCGGCTGGCCACCGCCGAGGTGGTCGACCGGGACGAGGAGGCGCTGCGGGCCGGACGGGTCGGCGCCCGCCTGTACGGGCACCTCACCGTCCCGGTGCTGCCCTCCCGCGTTCAGCAGCGCAAGACCGGAAGCTCGACGGCCGACCCTGCTTCACTCGCCGGGATCGCCGGGATCGCCGCCGAGATCGCCGACCGGGTCGGCCCCGGCGCCCTGCTCGTGCTCGGCCCCGGCACCACCACCCACGCCGTCGCCGCCGCCCTCGGCGTGCCCGACGCCAGCCTGACCGGCGTCGACGTGCTGCGCGTCAACGGCGACGGCACCGCCCGCCTCGACCTGCGCGACGCCCGCGCCGACCAACTGCTCGCCCTGCCGCACACCCCCTGGATCGCCCTCTCCCCCGTCGGCGGCCAGGGATTCCTCCTCGGCCGCGGCAACCAGCAGCTCTCCCCCGAACTGCTGCGCGCCGCAGGCCCCGAGCGCCTCCTCGTCCTCGCCACCGAGGCCAAACTCGCCGCCCTCGCCGGTCGCCCGCTGCTGCTGGACACCGGCGACCCCGCCCTGGACCGTGCCCTCTCCGGGCACACCCGGGTCATCACCGGCCGCCACGCGAGCGCCGTCTACCGCCTCACCGACTGAGCCGTACCGCCCGAGCCGTACCACCTGCCACCCCTTCCGCAGAGGAGTCCCCCATGATCGACCTCACCGGCAAGCGCGCCATCGTCACCGGCGCCGCCTCCGGCATCGGCCGGGCCACCGCCGCCCTGCTGGCCGAACTCGGCGCGTCCGTCCTGCTCGCCGACCTCGACGCCGAGCGCGGCGAGCAGGCCGCCAAGGAGGTCGGCGGCGTCTTCGCCCGCTGCGACGTCTCCCGGCGCCCCGACTGCGAGCAGGCGGTGCGCAGCGCCGTCGACCACTTCGGCGGCGTGGACGTGCTGTTCAACAACGCCGGGATCATCCGCCGCTCCACCGTCACCGAGATCACCGACGAGGACTGGGACCTGGTGATGGCCGTCAACGTCCGCTCGATCATGCTGATGAGCGGCCTGGTGGTGCCGCTGATGGCCGCCGCCGGCGGGGGCAGCATCGTCAACACGGGCTCCGGCTGGGGCATCAAGGGCGGCGGCCGGGCCGTCTCGTACTGCGCCTCCAAGGGCGCCGTCGTCAACATGACCAGGGCGATGGCCATCGACCACGGGCCCGACAACATCCGCGTCAACTGCGTCTGCCCGGGCGACACCGACACCGGTATGCTCGCCGAGGAGGCCCGCCAACTCGGCGAGAGCCCGGACGCCTTCTACGCCGACGCCGCCGACCGACCGCTCGGCAGGATCGGCCGCCCGCGAGACATCGCGCAGACCGTCGCCTTCCTCGCCAGTGACGCCGCCGCCTTCGTCAGCGGGGCGGTCATCCCCGTGGACGGCGCCGGCACCGCCTGACACCCACCCGGGGCGCCCGGTCACCAAGGCGCGGCGCCCCGGCCGGTAGGCTTTCGGACCGAGGAAGAAAGAGGGATGTTCCGATGGCGATCGAGCGGCGTCCGCTGCGCGAGCAGGTGAAGGACGAGCTCCTGGAGCAGCTCGGCCGTGGCCGGTTCACCCCCGGCGAGTCGATCAACGAGGTGCAGCTCGCGGAGGAACTGGGCGTCAGCCGTACTCCGCTGCGCGAGGCGCTGATCAGCCTGGAGCGCGAGGGCATCATCACCAGCGAGCGCGGCAAGGGCTTCCGGTTCGCGCCCACCGGCAAGCAGGAGTTCCGCGACCTCACGGCGATCGTGATCGCCCTGGAGTCGCTGGCGCTGCGCACCTCCGACCCGACGCACCTGTCCGCGATCGCGCCCCGGCTGCTCGCCGAGGCCCGCGCCTTCTCCGCCCCGCAGGCGCCGCACGAGACGATAGAGCGCTCCGACGACGCCTGGCACGCGCTGCTGCTCTCGGGCTGCGCCAACGCCCGGCTGCGCGACATGATCGACTCGCTCAAGCTCACCCTGCACCGCTACGAGCGGGTGGTCGTGGGCGACCACGAGATCCTGGCGCGGGCCGCCGAGGAGCACGAGCGGATCGCCCAGTGCCTCCTGGAGGGGGACGTGGAGCAGGCCGTCACGGCGCTGGAGGCCAACTGGACCAGTGGCATGGAGCGCATCCTGGAGCGGCTCCCCTCCGTCGGCGCGCACTGACCCTCGCGCGCTGACCCGTCGCACACTGACCTGTCACACCCTGACCTGCCACACACCGGCCCGTCGCACCCTGGCCCCTCACGCACCGGCCCTCATCCCGGGCGGTGCCGTTCGCGCACCGACCGTGCGTACCGATCGATTTTCCGACATTTCGTCAGAAGTCTTGTACCGCACGGTCGGTCTCCTCATACTTCCGGACAGCGCCTGTCAGGAGCAGAACACCTGCCACCGCCTCCCCGACGGCGTCGGCGGGTGCCCCGCGACGCACCGCCTGACCGCGCCTCACGGCCCCCCGACGCTCAGGGGGCCTTCTCACTCCCAGGAGGAGACCGGTGAGGACCAAGCGCCCGACCCCCCACTCCCGACGCATCCGTCTGCTCGCCGTCACGCTCGGCCTGCTGTCCGCCACCGCGGTCGCCGCGCCGGGCGCCGCGGCCGCACCCGAAAGCCCGTCCGCCGCCGAGCAGTTGACGGCGGTGGACAACGCCGTCCTCAACGCCCAGGTCGACGGCACCGCGTGGTACGTCGACCAGGCCACCGGCCGCGTCGTGGTGACGGTGGACAGCACCGTGAGCCCGTCCGCCGTCACCGGGATCGTCCGCGCCGCCGGCACCGCCGCGCCCAAGCTCACCATCCGTCACGCCCCCGGCCGCTTCACCCCGCTGCTCGCCGCCGGCAACGCCATCTACGGCGGCAGCTACCGCTGCTCGCTGGGGTTCAACGTGGTGAGCGGCAGCACCCACTACTTCCTCACCGCCGGGCACTGCGGCAACGTCGCGAGCACCTGGTACACCGACAAGGCCCACAGCACGCTGATCGGCGCCACCGTCAACTCCAGCTTCCCGGGCACCGACTACGCCCTGGTCCGCTACGACAACGCCGCCGTCTCCCACCCGGGCGGCTTCACCTCCGCGCCCAACGCCTACGTCGGCGAGTCCGTCACCCGCACCGGCTCCACCTCCGGCACCCACTCCGGCACCGTCACCGGCCTCAACGCCACCGTCCGCTACTCCGGCGGCGGCACCGTCCGCGGTCTGATCCAGACCAACGTCTGCGCCGAGCCCGGCGACTCCGGCGGCCCGCTGTACGACGGCTCCAAGGCCATCGGCCTCACCTCCGGCGGCAGCGGCGACTGCACGGTGGGCGGCACGACCTTCTTCCAGCCCGTCAACGCGGCCCTCGCCAAGTACAGGGTGAGCGTCTACTAGCCCGGGCGCGCCCCTCAAGGCCGTCCTCCCCGGAAGCCGTGTCTTCCGAGGAGGACGGCCTTCCGTTTGTGGATCCCGACAGGACTTGAATCCTTCAGTCCTGTGACCTGCACCATCATCCTCGTGCGTTCACAGGAGTACGCCCTTGGCTTCAGGAATATAACGAATGAGTCCGAGATGATCTCTCATTGAATTTACTTCTTGACTGCATCAGGCGGATGCAGGTTGACTCCCTTCCACTCCGCCGCACCGTCGCGGCGACGTCAGGGAGGCACCCCCAACATGAACGCAACGATGCGTCGCGCCGTTATCGCCACCGCGGCCGTCTCGATGGCCCTGTCCATGGCCGCGTGCGGCAAGGCCGGCAGCGACAAGAAGGACTCCGCCGCCTCCGGCGACACCAAGTCCATCGGCCTGCTGCTGCCCGAGAACGCGTCCTCCTCGCGCTACGAGTCGTTCGACCGCCCGTTCATCGAGGCCAAGGTCAAGAGCCTGTGCGCCGACTGCAAGGTGCTCTACAACAACGCCGAGGGCAGCGCCGCCAAGCAGAAGCAGCAGTTCGACACCCTGATCGCCCAGGGCGTGAAGGTGATCGTCCTGGACGCCTTCGACGCGACCTCCACCCAGTCCTGGGTCAAGGAGGCCGCCGCCAAGGGCGTCAAGGTCGTCGCCTACGACCGCCTGGCCACCGGCCCGGTCGCCGCCTACGTCTCGTTCGACAACGAGAAGGTCGGCGAACTCCAGGGCCAGGCCCTGGTCGACGCCCTCGGCGCCAAGGCGTCCGACGCCAACGTCGTCATGATCAACGGCGACGACGCGGACCCGAACGCCGGCCAGTTCAAGGCCGGTGCGCACAAGGTCCTCGACGGCAAGGTCAAGAAGGTCGTCTACGAGCAGTCCGGCGAGTGGAAGCCCACCGTGGCCGGCCAGAAGATCGGCGCCGCGATCACCCAGCTCGGCAAGGACGGCTTCCAGGCCGTCTACTCCGCCAACGACGGCATGGCCGGCGCGATCATCACCCAGCTCCAGGGCGCGGGCGTCAAGGTCCCGGTCGGCGGCCAGGACGCGGGCCTCGACGCCGTCCAGCGGATCGTCAACGGCGACCAGGCGTACACCATCTACAAGGCGTACCGCCCGCTGGCCGACAACGCCGCCGAGCTGGCCGTCGACCTGCTGCAGGGCAAGGACGTCAAGTCCGTGGCCACCGCCAGCGCCGACAGCGCCACCGACAAGGGCATCCCGGCCAAGCTCCTCGACCCCAAGATCGTCACCAAGGACAACATCAAGGACACCGTCGTCGCCGACGGCCTCTACAAGGCGTCCGACATCTGCACCGCCGACTACGCCGCCGGCTGCGGCGCCCTCGGCCTCAAGTAGCGCGCGCGGGCGGCGCTCCCCGGCCCCCGGGGAGGCACCGCCCCGCCCTCACACCCTTTTCGACGCACACCCTTTTCGACAGACACCCGCCCGCCCCGCCCGGCGCGCGGGCGGACCCGGGCGCCACCCCACCATCACGGCGCACCCGGGAAGAAGGAGCTGGTTCACGTGACAGGCGCACCCGTACTGGCGTTGCGCGGGATCTCCAAGCGCTTCGGCGCCGTCCAGGCACTGACGGACGTACACCTGGAGGTACACGCAGGCGAGGTGGTGGCCCTGGTGGGCGACAACGGCGCCGGCAAGTCGACGCTGGTGAAGACCATCGCCGGTGTCCACCCCATCGACGAGGGCACCATCGAGTGGGAGGGCAGGGCGGTCTCCATCGGCCGCCCCCACGACGCCCAGGCCCTCGGTGTCGCGACCGTGTACCAGGACCTCGCCCTGTGCGACAACCTCGACGTGGTCGGCAACCTCTTCCTCGGGCGCGAGCTGAAGACCTTCGGCACGCTCGACGAGGTCGCCATGGAGAAGCGCGCCCGCGAACTGCTCGACACCCTCTCCATCCGCATCCCGAGCGTGCGCATCCCCATCGCCGCCCTCTCCGGCGGCCAGCGCCAGGTGGTGGCCATCGCCCGCGCCCTCGTCGGCGACCCGAAGATCGTCATCCTGGACGAGCCCACGGCCGCCCTCGGCGTCGAGCAGACCGCCCAGGTCCTCGACCTCGTCGAGCGCCTGCGCGAGCGGGGCCTCGGCGTCATCCTGATCAGCCACAACATGGCCGACGTCAAGGCCGTCGCCGACACCGTCGCGGTCCTGCGCCTGGGCCGCAACAACGGCGTCTTCGAGGTGGCCGCCACCTCGCACGAGGAGATCATCTCCGCCATCACCGGCGCCACCGAGAACGCCGTCACCCGGCGCCAGGCCCGACTCGCGGAGGACGCGAAGTGACCACCGACCAGAGCACCCCGCCCGCCCAGGCGGTCGACCCCCGCCTCCTCGTCCGCGAGTCCGGCATGGCCGGCTACGTCGCCGAGTTCAAGCGGAAGATGAGGAACGGCGACCTCGGCTCCGTGCCCGTGGTCCTCGGCCTGATCCTCATCGGCGCCATCTTCCAGGGCGTCACCGGCGACTTCCTCAACGCCGACAACATCACCCACATCACCCAGTGGATCGCCGGCCCCGGACTGATCGCCGTCGGCGTCGTCTTCGTGCTCCTCCTCGGGGAGATCGACCTCTCCCTCGGCTCCGTCGCCGGCGCCTCCGCCGCGATCGCCGCGAGCCTGTCCGCGCGCTCCGGCTACAACGAGTGGCTCTCCTGCCTCATCGCGATCGGCGCCGCCGTAGCCATCGGCGCCCTGCACGGCTTCTTCTTCGCCAAGATCGGCGTCCCCGCCTTCGTCGTCACCCTCGCGGGCCTGCTCGCCTGGAGCGGCCTGCAGCAGTTCGTCCTCGGCGACAAGGGCACCGCCAACGTCGTGCACGACGGCGTCCTGGCCAACCTCGACTCGTACTTCCTCGGCGACGGCGACATCGCCTACACCTGGGGCCTCGCCATCCTCAGCACCGCGCTGTACGCCGCCGGGCAGATCCTCGACGCCCGCCGCCGCGGCGCCGCCGGCCTCGCCGCGCGGCCCATGGGCGAGATCGCCCTGCGCACCGGCGTCCTGGCCGTCATCGCGCTGACCGCCGCCTACATGCTCAACCAGGACAGCGGCCTGCCGCTGCCCCTGCTCATCTTCCTGGCCGTCGTGGTCGTCACGGACTTCGTGCTGCGCCGCACCGGCTACGGCCGGCAGATCTTCGCGGTCGGCGGCGGCGTGGAGGCGGCCCGCCGCGCGGGCATCAACGTCGCCTGGGTCCGCATCTCCGTCTTCATGATCTCCGCCGGGATGGCGGCCCTGGGCGGCCTCTTCTACGCCTCCCAGCAGGGCTCCGCCGACAAGATCCTCGGCGGCGGCAACGTCCTGATGAACTCCATCGCGGCGGCCGTCATCGGCGGCACCAGCCTCTTCGGCGGCCGCGGCAAGACCTGGTCCGCCCTGCTGGGCATCCTGGTGATCCAGAGCATCACCACGGGCCTGGACATGGTCCACGTCAGCCAGGCCATCCAGTACATGATCACCGGCGCCGTCCTCCTCGCCGCCGTCGTCCTGGACTCCGTCTCCCGCCGCACCCGCAAGACCGCCACCCGCTGACCGTCCCCGCACCCTCACCCGGCCCGCACCACCCGGCCCGGCGCCCACCCCCGTGGGCGCCGGGCCGTTCGTGCGTCACGAAGCCGGAATCCGGCGGCGCCTCACAGGAACAGCCTGCCGAGGGCGAGGGCCGCCGCACCCCTGGGGATCGCCAGGCGGGAGGCGCGGGTGAGGGTGACGGCCTGCCAGTGCGGGTCGGGGATGCGGGTGGCGAGTTCCTCGCGGATGGCGGCCTCGAACGGCTCGGGGTCGTCGAGCAGTGCCGCGCCGCCGAGGCTGATCTCCTCGACGTCGAGCAGGCGCGCCAGGTTGGCGACGGCGATGCCCAGTGCCCGGGCGGCCTCGTCCGTACGGCCGTCCCGCAGGGCCGCCAGGCAGACCGCTTCCAGGCAGCCGCGCGCGCCGCAGGCGCAGCGCGGGCCGGCGGGGTCGATGCACTGGTGGCCGAACTCACCCGCGTTGGTGCGGGCGCCCCGGTGGACGCGTCCGCCGAGGACCAGGCCCGCTCCGACGCCGTCGCCGACGTAGACGAACGCCCGATCGTCCGGCCCGGGGCTTCTCAGGACGCCCGCGGTGGTGTTCTTCTCCACGATCACGGGCAGGTCGGTGCGGCGTTCCATCTCCTCGCGCAGGCGCAGCCCGTGCCAGCGGGGCATCCCGGTGACCTGGTGGAGCACTCCGTCCCGCGCGTCGAGGGGTCCCGGGCAGGCGACTCCCAGCCCGAGGACGCGTTCGTCGCCGGAGCCGGCGATCAGCTCGTGGACCATGGCCGCGAGCCGGTCCAGGACGGCGCCCGGTTCGGCGTCGGGGTCGACGGCCGTCTCGGCCTCGGCGGTGACGGCGCCGGTGAGGTCCACCTGGATCAGCCGCAGCTCACCGCGCCCGAGCTGGGCGCCGAACGCGAACCGTGCCCGGGGCACGAGCCGCAGCAGCGTGCGCGGCTTGCCCGTCTGCCCGGCGACGCGCTCGCGCCCGGCTTCCGTGAGCAGGCCGTCCTCGAGCAGCCGTCCCGTGATCTTGCTGATCGCCTGGGCGGTGAGCCGCGTCCGCTCGGCGAGCTCGACCCGGCTGATGCCGGTCCCGGCGTGGGCGCGGACGGCGCTCAGCACGGCGGCGTCGTTGCGGTCGCGCAGAAGCGAGAGGTTGCGGACGGGGTGCAGGGCGGGATCGGTCGTCACCGCTCGATTATCAGCCCCCCGTCGAGGGGCTTGCGAGTTAATCCACGCTGTTGTTTAACTAGGTCGCATGAACCTTCCGCAGCTCAACGTGGGCCTCATCGGCTACGGCATCGCCGGCGCGGTCTTCCACGCTCCCCTGATCAGCACCACGCCGGGCCTGCGCCTCGCGGCGATCGTCACGTCCGACCCCGCGCGCCGGGCGCAGGCGGCCGGGCAGCACCCGCAGGCGGCGCTGCTCGCGGACGCGGACGCCCTGTGGGCCGCCGCGCCGGGCCTCGGACTGGACCTGATCGTGGTCGCCTCCCCCAATCGCACCCACGTCCCGCTCGCCACCGCCGCCCTGGGCGCGGGCCTGCCGGTCGTGGTCGACAAGCCGCTGGCCGCCACCGCCGCCGAGGGCGAGCGGCTGGCCGACCTCGCCGCGAGCGAGGGGCTGCTGTTCAGCGTGTTCCAGAACCGGCGCTGGGACGGGGACTTCCGCACCGTCCGCAAGCTGGTGGGCGAGGGCCGGCTCGGCCGGGTCAACCGGTTCGAGTCCCGCTTCGAGCGCTGGCGCCCGCAGCTGAAGGGCACCTGGCGCGAGCTGGGCGACCCGGCGGAGGCCGGCGGCGTGCTCTACGACCTCGGCGCGCACCTGGTCGACCAGGCGCTCGTCCTCTTCGGCCCGGCCACGCGGGTCTACGCCGAGCTGGACCTGCGCCGCGACGGCTCCGAGGCGGACGACGACAGCTTCGTCGCCCTCACCCACGCCGACGGCACCCGCTCCCACCTGTGGATGAGCGCCACCGCCGGCGATCCGGGCCCGCGCTTCCGGGTCCTGGGCTCCCGGGGCGCCTACGTCACCCACGGTCTGGACGGCCAGGAGGACGCGCTGCGCGCGGGCCGCACTCCCGCCGACCCGGACTGGGGCCTCTCCCCCCGTGACCACTGGGGCGAGCTGCGCGCCGGGGAGACCGCCGAGCCGGTGGAGACGCTGCCCGGCACGTACCAGGACTACTACGCGGGCCTGGTGCAGGCCCTGCGCGGTGAGGGCCCCGTCCCGGTCGACCCCCACGACGCCGTCGAGGCCCTGCGCGTCCTGGAGGCGGCCCAGCGCTCCGCCCGTACCGGAGAGACGGTGGCGCTGTGACCCCGGCCATCGCCGAGCTGGAGCGCCAGCAGGAGTTGTTGCGGTTCCCGTCCTTCGACCTGGACGACGCCTGGCGGCTGGGCCTGCTGATCGTCACCGTGGCCCGCGAGCGCGGCCTCGCGGTGGCCGTCGACATCCGCCACGGCGAGCAGCAGGCGTTCCACGCCTCCCTGCCGGGCACGAGCCCGGACAACGACGACTGGATCCGCCGCAAGTCGGCTGTGGTGCGGCGCTTCGGCGAAGCCTCGTACCTGGTCGGCGAGCGCTACCGGGCCGAGGGGCGGGCCTTCGACCTCGACCCGACGCGCTATGCCGCGCACGGCGGGTCCTTCCCGCTGCTGGTTCGCGGCACGGGCCCGGTGGGGACGGTCACCGTCTCCGGGCTGCCGCAGCTGGAGGACCACCAGCTGGTGACGGAGTGTCTGGCCCGATTCCTCGCCGGGAGCGAGTCCTGACGCCGGGCGCCTCCGGCTGATCTCGCCGGGAGGAGTGGCCCGGCGGCCACTACGGAAGTAGTGCCACTACTCGCGTAGTGGCACTACTTCCGTAGTTCCGGGGGTCGTACGGGCCCCCGGCCCCGCTCAGACGCCGGCGGGCTCCTGGGCCGGGGCGTCGGAGGCGGCGGCCCCGGCGGGCCTGGCCGAGCGGATGGTGACCACGGCGGCGAGGGCGCCGACGAGGGCGATGGCGGCGGCTCCGAGGAAGGCGGCGGAGAAGCCGTTGGTGAGGGCGGTCGCGTCGCCGGTCTCACGGGAGCCGTGGGCGGCGGCGACGGCGGTCATCGCGGCGAGGCCGAGCGCGGAGCCGACCTGGTAGCCGGTGTTGACGATGCCGGAGGCGAGGCCGCCCTCCTCCGGGCGGGCGCTGGAGAGCGCGGTGCCGAGCGAGGGGATGAAGGCCAGCGACATGCCGACCGCCGCGAGCAGCGAGGCGGGCAGGACGTCGACCAGGAAGCTGCCGTCCGGGCGGGCGAAGGAGAGCCAGAGCATCCCGCCGGCGAGGGCGGCCAGTCCGGCGACGATGAGCGCCTTGGGGCCGAAGCGGGCGATGAGCCTCGGCGCCAGCACGATCATCATCACCATGATCGCGGCGGTCATCGGCAGCAGCGCCGCCCCGGAGGCGAACGCCTTCAGGCCGAGCACCTGCTGCAGGTAGAGGTTGAGGAAGAACCACATCGGGATCCAGGCCGCGGCCATCAGGAACTGCGCGAGGTTGGCACCGGCCAGGTTGGGGCTGCGCCAGATGCCCAGACGCATCAGCGGCTCGCGGCGCTTGGCCTGGATGGCGACGAACGCGCCGATCAGCAGCACGCCGGCCGCGAGGACGAGCCAGGTGCTCGCCGAACCCCAACCGGTCTCCGGGGCGCGGACGATGGCGTAGACGGAGGTGGCCAGGCCCGCGGTGACGGTGATCGCGCCGAGCCAGTCGACCGAGCCGCGGCGGGCGGCGGCCGCGGGCATGACGCCGGGTGCGACGGCCAACACGGCCACCGCGACCGGGATGTTGACGAAGAAGACCCACTCCCAGCTGAGGTACTGGGTGATGACGCCGCCGAGGAACACCCCGGCCGTACCGCCCGCGGGGGCCGCGGCGCCGTACAGGGCGAGCGCCTTGCCCAACTCCTGCGGCCTGCCGCCGAAGAGCATCATCAGCAGGGTGAGCGCGGAGGGCGCGATCAGCGCGGAGCCGGCGCCCTGGAGGGCGCGGCCGGCCAGTTCGACCCACGCGGTGCCCGCGAGCCCGGCCACCAGCGAGCCGATCCCGAGGACGGTCCAGCCGGCCGCGAACAGCCGCTTGGCGCCGAGGAGGTCGGAGAGGCGGCCGCCGAGGAGCAGCAGCCCGCCGAAGGCGACGACGTACGCGTTGAAGACCCAGGACAGGTTCTCCGGCGAGAAGCCGAGCGCGGTCTGCATCTTCGGCAGCGCCACGCCGATGATCGAGGTGTCCATGATCACCATGAACTGGGCGAGCGCGATCAGGCCGAGCGCCGTCCAGCGGCGCGGTGAGGGGGGTGCACTGAGGTCCGACACGACCGGCTCCAATACCTGGGAGGGGTATCTCCTTGACGTCAGGAAACTTACCCCCAGGGGGTATCCAGCACAAGCCCCGGTGCTGACATGGCCTCACGTCGGACTACCCCATGGGGGTATCGGCTGTGGGGTATCAGCTGGAGGAGAAGGAGAGCGAGGGCCTCATGGGGCACAGCTCGCGAATGCCGGGCAGGGGGATCCCGGGGTGCCCGGCCGTAGCCCGGCGGGTTCGGTGGAGACGGCCAGGGCGAGGGCGTCGAGGTCGAGCGCCACTGCGGTCACCCGATCATTCGCCGGGGCACAGGCCGGGGCGCAGCGCGCCGGTCCCGGCGCTCACCGGCCGCTGCGGCGTGGCGGCGCGCCCCCTCAGGCGCCCGGCGCCAGGACCCCGTCCAGCAGCGCCCGGACCGTCCCGGCCGCGAACTCCTCGGCACCGGCCGGGCGCAGCGCCCCGTCCGGCGCCTCGTCCGCGTAGAAGAGCTCCAGGAAGGCGCGATGGAAGCAGGCGCCGATCAGCAGCATCGCGGCGGCGTCCGGGTCGATCGTGGAGGAGACCCGGCCGAGCCGCTGCTCGGCGCGCAGGTAGTCGGCGAGGTGGGAGGAGACGTGGTGCGGCCCGGCGTCGCCGAGCTTCCTGCGGTGGGCGGCGAGCAGGTCGGGGCTGGCGAACAGCGAGCCGGCCATCGGGAACGACCGCCGGTAGAACGGCACGGCGATCCGGACCACCGCCTCGAGCTGCTCGCGGACCGTGTCCTCCCCCGCGCGGCCGGGCAGTTCGGCGACGGCGGCGGCCAGGCGCGGCGCGCGCTCGCGCAGGACGCGGACGAAGATCTCCTCCTTGTCGCGGAAGTGCTTGTACAGCGCCGCCTCGGAGCAGCCGGCCTCCCGGGCGATCTCCTTGGTCGTGGCCCGGACGATCCCCACGGTGCCGATCAGTCGGGCGGCGGCGTCCAGCACCCGTGCCCGGGTGCGCGCCCCACCGGTCAGCGCCTCGGTCTCCACGTGCCCCTCGTGCGTCATGGGCGCCAGCCTACCTTGACAGGTGGGTGAGCACTCACTCACCATCGAAGCAGAGGAGGGTGAGTACTCACCCACCCCCTCGTCCACGCACCTGCCCGCCCCTGGGAGGGGTCATGAAACTCGTCGTCCTCGGTGCCACCGGCGGCGTCGGCCGCCACCTGGTCACCCACGCGCTCGCCGACGGCCACCTGGTCACGGCCGCCGTCCGCGACCCGGCCCGGCTGGCCGTCCGCCACGACCGCCTCACCGTCGCCCGGGCGGACGCCCTCGACGCCGCCTCCCTGAAGCCGCTGCTCGAGGGCGCCGACGCCGTTCTCTCGGGCATCGGCCAGGCCGGCCGCCACGACGCCCTCAAGCCCGCCTCCACCTCCGCCCGCGCGGTACTGGAGGCCATGCGCGCCACCGGCGTGCGCCGTCTGCTCACGGTGAGCGCGGGCCCGCTCAACCGCGCCGGAACGGGCCAGAACTTCGTCTCCACCAAGGTGTTCGGCCCGCTGCTGTGGGCATTCCTCAACGAGCTCTACACCGACCTCGAGGCGATGGAGCGCATCCTGCGGGCGAGCGAGGTGGACTGGACGGCCGTACGGCCCCCGCGCCTGACCGACCGCCCCGGGCTGGGCCGCTACCGCCACGCCGTCGAGGCCGGACCGGCCGGCGCGAGCATCCCCCGGGCCGACGTCGCCCGGGCCATGCTCGACCTGGTCTCCGACGAGGCCACCTACCGCCACGCGGTGGGCGTCAGCTCCTGACGCCCACCGCACGGCTGCCCGCCACTACTGGGGCGGCTGGTCCTGGTCGTGGCCGAGCTGCTCCTTGAGCTTGTCCTGAGCGGTGTCGACCTGGCTGCTGTACTTGCCCTGGGACTTCTCGTCGACGAAGTCCCCGGTCTTGTCGATGCCCTTCTCGGCCTGGTCCTCGTGGCCTTTCAGCATCTGCTTGAGCTTGTCCATCACCGACATCGTGGCGCTCCTTGGAGTCTGGTTGTCAGGTGGTAGCCCCAGCATCGCCCTTCGCGACCCGCACCGCATCCGCTGGCCACCCGCTTTCAGCCGCCTTCGCGCTCACCATGTGTGACGACAGGGCCGAGCACCACCCAGTGGGCCGGCAGCTCGATCCGCTCACCGTCCGGGGCGAACTCCGTGGTGGCCAGCGGCAGTTCACCGGCGGCGAGGATGTCCAGGCCCGCCGCGCGGAACAGGTCGGCGAAGGCCGCGTCGGCGACCTCCGCGGGAGTCAGGCCGTGGGTGAGGACCGGGCGCAGCTTCGGGGGCGGCCCGGACGGGCCCTTCGCCAGCCCGGCCAGCACGCCCTTGGCGGACTCGGCCAGTTCGAAGACGAAGGCCCGGCCGCGGGCGCCGAGCAGCGTGGCGACGGCCTCGACCACCGGGCGGCGGTCGGCCGGCTCGCTCTGGTGGATCAGCCCGCGCACGTACACGTTGGCGTCACCCAGTTCCTCGTGCAGGGCCCGGACGGCCTCGGCGTCGGTCGCGTCCAGCCGGGCGAACTCGGCCCGGTGCGCGCCGTCCCCGCGCCGGGCCAGCTCGACGGCCCGGGCGGACAGGTCGACGCCGATGGCGCGCGGGAACCGGTCGGCGAGGAAGCGGGTCTGGGTGCCGTTCCCGCATCCCAGGTCCACGACCGGGAGTTGACTGTCCATCAGATACGGTTCGAGCAGGGCGAGATGGCGCTGTGCGCTGAGCCCGGCCTCGGCGTCCCAGATCACCGATCCCGGCTCCTCGGGCGCGTCGCGCCAGAAGCCCTCCCAGGCATCCCTGTACCGATTCGTCACGCCCACGGCCGAAACCTCCGGATGTCACCAACAGTGTCGCGAACGTGCCTATCGGTACCGACCTCGTGAATCAAGCACCCGCCCACGGTCGGCGGGGCGGGTTAGGCTACGACCTCGCCGAACGGGTGGGTTCACCAACTACCCTCGCGCCCCGGGGCGTTCGGCGAGCGCCGTCGTCGCACTTCGGGAGGGAAGACCGTGCCGGACCGCACCACCTCGGACGAGCAGTTCGCCAAGGACCTCGCAGGCTTGCTGGCCGCACCGCACACGGTGCCACTGGGCCTGAAGCCCGGCATCCCGTGGTTCGACTTCGACCTCGCCTTCGAGCTCGGCCTCGGCTACGCCAACCGCGACGAGATCGCCGCGGCCGAGGCCGTGGCCTCCACTGCTCTCGCCTCGCCCGGGGCCAAGCTCCAGGCAGCGGGGCACCTGGTGACCGCCGTGGTGCACATGAGCCGGGGCCGATTCCGCCGGGCCTGGTCCGCGGCCGGGAAGGCCGCGAAGGTCGCGGGCGCCGCCGACCCGGACGTCGCGGCCGAGGTGGCCTACGTCCGGGGCCTCGTCCTGGAGGGCAGGGGGAACCACCGGGACGCGAGCCGCCAGTACGCGCTGGTCGCCGACTCCGGCCGCCCCCGCACCTTCGGCCGCGCCGCGCTCGCGATGGGCGGGATGCTCGCCCGCGAGACCCAGGACTGGGACCAGGACGCCTTCGAGACCCTCGCCACCGCCGTCGCCACCGGATTCGAGGAGGTCGTCGGTCCCGCCCAGCTCATGCAGGCGCTGATGGCCGACCGCATCGGCGACCAGGACCTCGCGGCCTTCCTCTACCGCGAGGCGACCCGCACCACCGTCCCCCGGACCGCCGCACAGGCTTCCTTCCACCTCGGCGACCTCCTGCGCGGCCGCGGGGAAACGGAGGAAGCCCGCACCCACCTCGCCGCCGCCGCCCGCTCCAGCGACCCGGAGTTCTCCGCGAAGGGAGCCCTGGCCCTGGGCGTCCTGCTCATGGAGGCGGGCGAGACCGCCGACGCCCTCGAGGTCTTCACCTTCGCCTCGAACTCCCACTACGAGCCCGGCGCGGCCCGTGCCCACTGCCACCTCGGACTGCTCGCGATCGACGCCGGCGACCACGCGACCGGCGAACGCCACCTGAGGATCGCGCAGCGGCACAAGGACCCGCAGGTCAAGGCCGCCGTCGACGAGGGCCTCGCCCACCTCCGCAGAGCCCGTGGGTGATGCGACGTCCGCAGCCCGGCCCCGGAGCGCCGTCCCCCTGTGGCCACCATTATCCTTTACCAAGTTGCCTTTTTAACCTGGTAACGCTTTCATGGACGGCATGAACCAGCGAAACACTCCTCCCGTGCTCGTCACCGGCGCGACGGGCCGGGTCGGCCGCGTCGTCATCGACCGACTCCTCGATGCGGGCGTGCCGGTCCGCGCCCTCGTCCGCCGCCACGAGGCGGCGGCGACACTGCCGGCGGACGTCGAGGTCTTCACCGGCGACCTCACCGTGCCCGAGTCGCTCGACCCCGCACTGAACGGCGCCGGCGCCGCCTTTCTTGTCTGGACTGCCCCGCCCCGGACGGCCGCGGCGGTCGTCGGGCGACTGGCGGCCCACGTGCGGCGCGTCGTCTTCCTCTCCTCCCCGCACCGGACGCCGCACCCGTTCTTCCAACAGCCCAATCCCGTGGCGGCGATGCACGCGGAGATCGAGCGGCTCATCGCGGCCACCCGACTCGAGTCGACCATCCTCCGGCCGGGGATGTTCGCATCGAACTCGCTCGCCTGGTGGGCGCCCGCGATCCGGGCGGGAGAGGTCGTCCGGTGGCCGCACGGCGCCGCCGAGACCGCGCCGGTCGACGACCGGGACGTCGCCGCCGTCGCGGCGCGGACCCTCCATCACGACGGACACGTCGGAGGTGACTACGTCCTCACCGGACCCGAGTCGCTGACCCAGGCCGCACAGGTGAAGGCTGTCGGCGACGCCCTGGGGCGCCGGATCGCCTTCGAGGAGATGACACCGGACGAGTTCCGGAGCCTGTCGGAGGGCTCGGCGCCCGCCCCGGTCGTCGACATGCTGCTCGCCGCATGGAGCGCGGCGGTCGGACAGCCCGCGTACGTCACGACCACGGTGGCCGACATCCTCGGGACGGCGCCGCGCACGTTCCACCGGTGGGCGGCCGACCACGCCGCCGAGTTCACGGAGAGTTCGTAGCCCCGCAGGCCCTGCCGTTGCCGAGTCGTGACCAACCCCGATGCCGTCAACCCGTTGCCCTTCCCATCCGGAATAGTTAAATTCCATTACCAGATAGGTGATCGACAGCGTTCCGAGGAGACCCCCACCTCATGGCAGCTCGCACCCGGCCTGACGGTCCGCCAACCGAACCGGACCGGCTGGCCGCCTGGGCGCTCTCCCGGATCGCGGCCGCGGCCGCGGAGGACGCGCACGTGAACGCCGTCATCGACCTCGACCGGCCGGCGCGCGCCACCGAGCCGAACCTCGGCGGCCGCTTCCACGCGCACCCACTGGGCAGGACGACGAGCCGACACCAGGTACCTCGACTGCGCTTCCATCTCGAAGGCATCTCCTCCCAGCGGCTCCGGGACGAGGACAGCGAGGAGCCGTGGGCCGCGCTCCTCGACCCGGCACGCCTGATCCGGGGCATCGGAGCGGTCAACGAGGCGCGGTGGAGAGGGCCGTGGCTCGAACTCGGCCTCATCCCGCACCCGATGTTCGCCTCCCCCACCGACCCGTGGCTGCCGCCCGGCGCTCAGAGCCTGACCGTCCAACTCGACCCCGCCACAGGCTTCCTCCACTCCGCCACGCTCCTCGACGACCTGGGTCCGGTCGCCACCGCCCGGGTCGTCGAACTGGACCTCCTCCAGGTGTCCGACCCGAACCCGGCGGGCACCGTCCTCGCCCGCATGGCCCGGACCCTCCTGGAGCCGGCCCGCCTGACCGCGCTGATCCACATCGACGCCGACCCCTGCGACGACCTCTTCCTCGCGCCCCTGCCCTCCGCCCGCTCCTGGACCGTCTCCTGCGACAGCGCACGCCTGACGGTCACGGGCGACTACGAACCCGACCGGACCAGCCCGGCGGCCGCCCGCCTCGCCGAACTCCTCGCCCCCGCCCGCATCGTCTCCCACCTGGCCCGGGTCACCGCCGCGTCACCGAACTCCGTGAGCGCCACGGTGCGTCCGTTCCGCACCTTCCCCTTCAGCGCCTGGGCCCCGGACGAGACCCTGACCTGCCGCTTCACCGTCGACCCGACCACCGGCGTCCTCCTGCACGCCGAAGCGACCGCCGAGCACCGCCTGCTCCTCCGCCACACCGTCACCGCACTGGGGCCCGAACAGCCGGACCAGCCGGCGGGTTGAACCTCCGCCGAGGTCTCCGGCCCCGCGCGAGCCCGTCCTCACAGCGGCGGGCGCTTCCCCGCATGGCCGGGGGCCGAGCAGCCGAGCGACGGTACCGACCCCTGGATGGGTGCTGCTTCCCCGTGCTTGTATGGGTCGCATGGTGTCCGCCGACCGATTGCTCGCCTTCGCGGCCATGTCATTCCTGCTGATCATCGTTCCCGGCCCCAGCGTGCTCTTCGTGATCGGCCGGGCACTGGCGCAGGGACGCCGTGCCGCCCTGACCACGGTCGCGGGGAACACGCTCGGCGCCTACGCATTGATCATGGCCGTGGCGTTCGGCCTCGGGACGGTCGTGGAGCGCTCGGTTCTCGTCTTCACGGCGCTCAAGCTGGCGGGCGCCGCCTACCTGGTGTTCCTCGGCGTCAAGGCGTGGCGTGAGCGTGGGTCCTTGCATGCGGCCGTCACCGGGGCGGGAGGCACGAAGAGCGCTCTGCGGACGTTCGGGGAGGGGTTCACCGTCGGCGCGACCAATCCCAAGACCATCGTGTTCTTCGCCGCCGTCCTCCCGCAGTTCGTCGACCGCGATCAGGGACGTGTCCCGGTGCAGATGCTGCTCCTGGGCCTGGTCTTCAGCATGATCGCCGTGATGTCCGACATCGTGTGGGGCCTGGCCGCCGCCACCGCCCGGGACTGGTTCGCGCGCTCGCCGCAGAGGCTCTCCCTGGTCGGCGGGATCGGCGGGCTCACCATGATCGGGCTCGGCGTCACCGTCGCCGCGACGGGACGCAAGGACTGATCCGGCCCACCCGCCCGGGCGGCACGACCCTCGGGCCGGCGGGATCTCCTCACGTTAATCTCAGCCTTCCTCCTACACACTGACCCCACGTCAGCGTCCCGGGCCGGACTCCCTCCCCTCTCCCCCCGGTCGCGGCGGACACACGTGCGGCGGTGAACTGCCGTGACATCAGGGGGCGTTGTTCCGCAGGACCGCCCCTACGAGTCCGACGGGTACGGCAAGTGATGAGCCTGGAATCCCTCGTACCGATCGGAGGCGTTCTCCTCGGCGCAGGACTGGAGTTCCTGGTCTTCGGCCGGCGGGCGGCCGGCGCCCCCTCGCCCTGGTGGCGTGTGCTCTGCCGGGTGGTGGTCGTCCTGGCGGCCGCGGTACTGCTGTTGGCACCCGGTACAGCGACGAGCGTCTTCGCGCGAGGCGCGTCCGGGCTGCTGGCGGGAATCCTCCTGGCGGCGACGGTGGCACTCGTCAGGCCGCCTGCTCGTAGCGGCCGTCGGCGCGGTGGCGCATGATCGCCGCGAAGGTCATGGTCACGGGTGAGAGCCTGTTGGTCGTCGCGGGCCTCATCCGGATGCTCTTCACGGTTCGGCGTCGGACGAGGTACCGGATCGCCGGAGCCGTCCGTCCCGGGTACGGGGTCTTGCAGCCCACGGGGGAACTCCTCGCCTCGGCGGCGCTGAGCCTGGGTATCGGTTGGGCCTTCTCCCGCCACCCCGTGCCCGATCTTCTGAGCCTTGCCGTGCTCGGGGTCTGGCTCCCCGCGGTTGCCGGTAAGGCGCTCGCCTGGATGATCCGTCAGGAGGAGTCGCCGCTGCGCGGAGGCCGGGGGTGGCTGGTGACGGCAGTGGCCGTCATCGGTGGTGCGACCGCGGGATTCGCGCCCGAGGTCTTCTGACGCTGTCCATGATCGCTTCCGTCCACCTCCACCAGCCCCGTGCGGTCCTGAGCCTCATCGGAATCTCAGGTTCCGCACGGCATCATCGGCTGACAGCGAACATCCGATCGAAAGGCCCCGACATGTCGACGACACTGCGGAGCACACCGTCGGCCACCTCGAAGGGGGCCTCCCGGCACGGCCGCCGTCCTGCCGGATCGACCGGATCGAGCGGATCTAGCGGATTGAACCGGCTCGTCGGCCCGGTGGCGGTGGTCATCGTCCTGGCTGTGACGGTCTTCTTCGGTCCCGAGCTCGCCGACCACTTCGTCGACCTGCTGACCCGCTGAGCAGGCCCCCCGTAGCCCCCGCAGGGAGAAGGACCGTCGTGACCGCTCCCAGCCCCCGCCGCATCCTCCTCGCGGCCCGCCGGATCGCGTGCCTTGCCGTTGCCGGGCACGACGGCCGGCCCCGGGGGCGGGCGCCGGCCGCGCGGAACCCGGCCCTCGCCCTGCCCCCGGGCGAGTGCGGCACCGTCGCCCGCTCCCTCCGGTGGGCCGTGACCGGGGCACCGAAGGGCTCCGTCGAGCTCAGCCTCCCGGCCCGGCTCCCGCCGGTTACCGTCACCCCTGAGCAGCTGCGCCCGGTGGTGGCGGCGATGGTGGAGTCCGCCCTGCTGCGCACCCCGCCCGGCGGGCGGGTACTGGTACGGGCGGAGGCGGTCCAGGGGCGCCATGGCGATCCGGGCGAGATACAGGTCCGCGTGGCGGACCGGGGGCTGAGCCTGACCGGCGAGGCGAAGTACGGGATGTTCCCGGGGCAGCACGACACGATCCCGGGCCAACGCTGGACTCCCCCCGAAGGCGGCCGCCTCACCGTCGAGGACAACCCGGGCGGCGGTCTCGTGTTCGTCCTCGTACTCCCGGTCGCCGCCCACCGCTGAGCGGACCGACACCTGGGCCGGCACCTCGTCCGGCACCTCGTCCGGCACCTGGGCCGGTGCCGGTCAGGCGCGGCCGACGCGCACGCCGCGGTCCGCGATCGCCTGCTCCTGGTCGCGGGCGAGGTCGTCGTCCGTGACCAGGTCGTGAACCTCTGACAGCGGGCAGATCGAGGCGAAGGTCACCCGGCCGATCTTCGAGCTGTCCGCCAGGACGACCGCCCGGCGGCTGCTGCGGAGGAAGGCCCGGTCGGTCTGGGCCTCCATCTCGTCGTGCGTGGTGCAGCCCTCCTGGGCGGTGAGGCCGTCCACCCCGGTGAAGGCCACGTCGAGGTGGTAGTGCGCGAGCATGCGCTCCGCGTCCGGTCCGACCAGCGCGTAGCTCGCCGAGCGGGCGAGGCCGCCGGTGACCGCCAGGCGCACCTCCGGACGACCCGTCAGCTCGGCGGCGATGTTCACGGCGTTGGTGACCACGGTGATCCCGCGACGGTCGGCGAGAACCCTCGCCAGCTCGGTGGTCGTGGTGCCTCCGGTCAGGCCGACCACCGCCCCGTCGGGGACCAGCTCGGCCGCCGCCCGGGCGATCCGTGCCTTCTCCTCCTGCCTCCGCTTGCTCCGGTGCCGCAGCGGCAGTTCGGTGTTCACCGGCCCGGTGATCGCGCCGCCGCGGGTGCGGTGGATCAGGCCCTGGTCGTGCAGTTCCTTCAGGTCCCGGCGGACCGTGGCGCCCGACACCCCGAGCAGGGCGCAGAGTGCGTGCACGTCCGCGCTCCCGGCCTCGGTGACGTGCGTCAGGATGCGGGCGGCGCGATCGGCCTTGAGCCGGGAGGTGGGTGCGCTCCGCAGGCTCACCCGGCCAGCACCGGGGACTTCAGGACGCCGAGGAGCCGGGCCACCTCGGCGGCCGTCGCGGCGCGGCCGGGGCCGAGGTAGCGGCGGGTGTCGACCAGGGCGCGGTCACCGTCCAGGCTCTGCCGGACGGCGGCGGTGAAGACCTGGTTGAGGTGGGTGGCGATGTTGATCTTCGTCATGCCCCGCTCGACGGCGAGCGTCAGGTGCTCGTCGGCGACGCCGGAGGAACCGTGCAGCACCAGCGGCACGGGAACGGCGGCGCGCAGCTCCGCTATCAGGTCGAAGTCGAGTTCGGCGTCGCGGGTGGTCATCGCGTGCGAGGTGCCGACCGCCACCGCGAGCGCGTCGATGCCGGTGGCCGCCACGAACGCGGCCGCCTCGGCGGGGTCGGTCCGCGCGCCCGGGGCGTGCACGCCATCCTTGCCGCCGACCTCGCCGAGCTCCGCCTCCACCCAGACGCCCGCCGTGTGGCAGTGCGCGACCACGGCCGCCGTGGCCCGGACGTTCTCCTCGTACTCCAGCACGGAGGCGTCGAACATCACGGAGGTGAAGCCGAGTTCGACGGCCTCCTCGACCAGTGCCGACGTGGTCGCGTGGTCCAGGTGGACGGCGACCGGGACACCGGCCGCCCGGGCCACGGCCAGGACCGCGGCGCCGATCGGGGCCAGGGCGCCGTGGTAGCGGACGGCGTTCTCGCTCAGTTGGAGGACCACCGGGCAGCCGGCCGTCTCCGCGCCGGTGACGATGGCCTCGGCGTGCTCGAGCTGGATGACGTTGAACGCGCCGACACCCTGTGCGGCGGAGGCCGCCTCACGGATGATGGCACCGGTCGGGGTCAGGGGCATTGCGGGCTCCTCAGGGGTCGGACCTCCACGAGCGGACGCAGGCGCGCGTGGACGGCGGAGTCGAAGTCGCCGGCCAGAGGCGCGGCGACGGCGGCGGCGGAGAGTGCGACGGCCTCGGCCAGCCGATCGGGCCAGGGCGTCCCGTCCACGAGGCCGAGGGCGAGCGCGGCCACCGCCGCGTCCCCGGCGCCGGTCGGGTTGCCGGACAGTCGTTCAGGCTGCCGGGCGCGCCAACTCCCGTACGCCGTGACGGCGATGAGGCCCTCGGCGCCGAGCGAGGCCACCACGGACCGGGCGCCGGCACCGCGCAGTGATTCTGCGGCGGCGACGGGGTCGCTCAGCCCCGTCACGGCCGCGAGTTCGTCCGCGTTGGGTTTGACCAGCGTCGGCATCCCCGCCAGCGCCGCCCGCAGGGCCGGTCCGTCCGCGTCCACCACGGCGGGCACCCCGTGGCTGCGGGCCAGGCGGACCAACTCGGCATAGGCGTCGGCCGGAACGCCCTGGGGGAGGCTCCCGGAGAACACCACCGCCATGGCCCCGGGCAGCAGCGCGTCGATCCGGTCGAGGATGCGGTCCCATTCCTCCGGGCGTACCACCGGCCCGGGTTCGAGCAGGACCGTGGTGTCCCCCGCCGACTCGTCGACGACCGCCGTCGTCCGCCGGCTCTCGCCCGAGATCGGCACCAGCTCGTCGGTCAGCCCGGCCGAGGCCAGTTCCCCACGCAGCAGCACACCGGTCGCACCGCCCGCCAGCCCGGTGACGGCCGTGCGCTCGCCGAGCGCGTGCAGGACCCGCGACACGTTGACGCCCTTGCCCCCGGCGCGCTCGGTCACCGACCGGACGCGGTTGCTCGCCTGCGGACGGAGCCGGTCCACGCGGTACGTGACATCCAGCGCCGCGTTGAGCGTGACGGTGAGGATCACAGCAGGACCACCTCCCGCAGCAGTTCCTCGGCGAGCACCGCCGCACCCCGGCAGGCGGCCTCGGGCCCGAGCGCGATCACCGGGCCACCTCTGCCGGGTCCGGTCACGGCTGGTTCAGCACGATCGAGCGGGTGAGGTTGCGCGGCCGGTCCGGGTCCATGCCGCCCAGTTCGGCGCGCGCGACGGCGAGGCGCTGGGCACGGATCAGGTCGGCCATGGGGTCCAGGTCGCTGACCGACACCTGGGCGCCGACGGCCAGGACCTGCTCCACGAGCCCGGTCGGAGGCTCGCCGAAGAACCAGACCAGGGTGTCCGGCCCGGAGATGCTGATCGGGCCGTGCCGGTACTCCATGCCGGGGTAGGACTCGGTCCAACTGATGGCCGCCTCACGGAGTTTGAGCGCGGCCTCGTTGGCCACGCCGACGGTCCAGCCCGCCCCGAGGAAGGTGATCTGCTTCGCCTCGACGGCGCCCTCGGGCAGCGGCTCGGACAGCGCCCGCCTCGCCTGCTCCGGCAGGTCGGCGGGGGCCAGGCCGAGGTGGCCGCGCAGGAGGGCGAGCGCCGTGGTGGCGAACCGGGTCTGCACGACGGACTTCTCGTCCGCGAACTCCAGGTCCACCAGGGTCTTCGCGGCCGCACTGATCGGCGTGGAGAGGTCACCGGTGATCGCGACGGTCGGCAGGTGCTCCGCGCGTCCGAGCGCGTCGAGCACCTCGGTGGTGGTGCCGGACCGCGTGATCGCGAGCAGACGGTCGTACGTGCGGGCGGCCGGGTACTCGGAGGCCGCGAAGGCGTCGGTCTCCCCCAGCCCGGCTGCCTCGCGCATCGAGGCGTACGCCTGGGCGATGTAGAGCGAGGTACCGCAGCCGATCACGGCGACGCGCTCTCCGGTCCGGGGCAGTCCCTCCGCGCCGGTCTCCAGGGCGCGGCTCCAGCACTCGGGCTGGCTGGCGATCTCCCGCTGGACGTGACTCATGGAAGCCTCCTTGGGCGCTGTGAAGCACCTTGCTCGAAGTTGCTCCATGTATAGCCCTGAGAGCCATCTCCAAGCAATACCGCGCACTCATTGAGCATCTTTGCGCATATTCACACGCGGCAGTCATCCCTGGCGCAACCGTCGACCCCTCGGCTCCCGGACCGTCACCCGGCTCGGGGGGCAGGTCGTCCCCGCCGAGAGCCGGCACCTCCACAGTGGGCAGCGGGGCGATTCATCGAATCCTCAGGTTCCTGCTGCGATGATCGGCCGGTCGGCGGCGGCGCCTTCCCGGCCGCCCCACGGAGGGGAGGCGGTCGTCGACGAACGCCTGTTCGCTGTCATGGCGGTGAACGCGAACCGGCACGTGGCTGTGCACCTCACCAGGGGTCTCGTCCCCCCGGACACCCGGTGAGGTGCACGGCCGCCGGAGCCACGGGCCGAGCGATCCCGAGCAACCCCTTCGAGCGACGAAGAGAACACGTTGATCCCGAGCCATGGCAACGCCGCCGCACGACACCGTCCGTCGTGACCGACCCGATGCTCACCGCCGAGGAGTTCGCCGTGCTCGAGCCGGAGTCCCGGGCGTGACGCCTCCGGCTCTGGCCGGGTGGCTGCGCCGCCCCGGCCCGCCGACCCCGGCGGGGCGAATCCGCCGTCTCCGCCGACGCATCGCCGTACTGTTCGCCCTCGTCAGCGGCCTGGGGCTGGTCGGCATGGCGACGATCGCCGTGCACGGGGACAACGCCTCCTGGCACTTCCAGGTCGAAGCCGATCTCAGGCTCCGGAGCAGCGAGTTCGCCACCGATCTGCGCTACGACGAGGACGGCGACCTCCTGCTCCCCGACCCCGTGGAGGGCGGGTACGACTGCCCGCCGGTGACGGTGTTCACCCGCAGCGGCGATCACCTCGACGCCTCCGCCGTCCCGTACCGCCCCTGCCAGGTCGTGCCGACTCCCGCACTCGAGGCGATGGCCGCGAAGGCCGCGCGGACCGGGGACGTGGCCACGGGCACCACGACCGCGGCGAACGGCCGCAGGCTGCGCCTGTTCGCCCAGCCGTACCCCGGGCCGGGAGGGGAGGAGAACGGCACGGTGGTGGTCGCGGCGGACGACATCACCGAGGTTCTCGCCGCCCACGACCGGCTGACGCTCCTGATCACCATCGCCTGCACCGTCCTGGTGGCCGGCTCCGCGCTGGCAGGGCACTGGCTCGCAGGCAGAGCCGTGCGGCCGGCGCTCACGGCGCTCGACCAGCAGGAGGCATTCTTCGCGGACGCCGCCCACGACCTCCGCACGCCCGTCGCCTCGCTGCGCGTGCTCGCGGAGACCGGACTGCGCGGCGAGGCGGAGAGCGCGGAGGTCATGCGCCGCACGCTCCGTCAGTCGACCAGGATGAGCGAACTGGTCGACGATCTGCTGACCCGCGCCCGTCTCATGGCCGGCGCCGTACCACTGAACCGGGAGCCACTGCGGCTGGACCAGCTCGTCGACACCCTCGTCGCCGACACCCCGACGGACGGGCACCGGGTGAGCGTACGGGCCGAGCCCGTGGTCGTCCTCGCGGACGCGGGGCTGCTGCGCCGAGCCGTCGCCAACCTGTTGGGCAACGCTCTGGTCCATGGCCGGACCCCGGGCGGGACGGCCGACATCGAGATCACGGTCGCGTCGGACGGCACCGTCACGGTGGACGACGCCGGGCCCGGCATCCCGCCCGAGCAGGCCCGGTCCCTGTTCGAACGCTTCCACAGCGGCAGCGGTTCCAGCGGTCTCGGCCTCTCGATCGCCGCCTGGGTGGCCCACGCCCACGGTGGTTCGCTCAAGGTCACGACCAGCAGCCGGGGCGGGTCCCGGTTCCTGTTGCGCGTACCCGTTCAGAAGCGGCCCTGACGCCCGTCTCCCGTCCTCTGGTTCATGTCCTGCGGGCTAGTAGTCTTGACGAGGAAGAGTAAAGGAATTTAACTTTATTCGCGCCGGCCGAACGGGCCGGCGCCTTCTTTTCGACTCCTACCGACAGCAAGTCCGGACGGTCCTCCCAGTGCCGGTCGGGCCCGCACACGAGAGAACCCGCCGATGATCACAGACACTCCTCTGCTCTCCCACGCGCACAGGAGCCCCGACCTTGCGCCCGACACCACCGACGACAGTCCCACCCACACGGTCATCGGCGTCGACTTCGGCGGCACCAAGACAGAACTCGCTCTCGCCGACCCGCACGGGGCCATCCTGGTCCGCAAGCGGCTGGCGACCATGGCCGAGCGGGGCCCCGACCAGGCCATCGCACGCGCCGCCAAGGCCGTACGACAGCTGGCCGCCGAGTCCGAGACGCGCTTCGACGCCCCCGTCGCCGCCCACGCGGCCGTCGCACCGGGCATCATCCAGCCCGAGCGCATCCTGCTCACCCCCAACCTGCCCGGCTGGGAGGGTCTCGCCCTCTCCGCGCGGCTCGCCGACGAGTTCGGTGTGCCGACCGTCCCCGTCGCCAACGACGTCCGGGCCGGGGCACTCGCGGAACTGCGCCTCGGCGAGCTGCGAGGAGCCGAGCCCGGCCTCTACGTCAACCTCGGCACGGGTCTCGCCGCCGCCCTCACCGTCGGCGGGAACGTCGTGTACGGCGCCAACCAGGCAGCCGGCGAGATCGCGTACGCCAACCCGGGCAACGCTCCGCTGGACGCCGTCTCCGCCGGGCGAGCCCCGTTGGAGGAGATCCTCGGTGGCAAGAACCTCACCGACCGCGCCAGGGCGCTGCTGGGCGAGTCGGCCACCGGCGGCGACCTCTTCCGCAGCACCGACCCCGCCGCCCAGGAGCTGGCCGGACAGACACTCACCGCGCTCGCGACCGCGCTGGCCAACATGGCCGTTCTCGTCGACCCCTCGCGCATCGTCCTCGGCGGCGGCCTGATGTCCGTCGCCGATCTGATCCTCCCCCAGCTCGAACGCCTGCTCGCCGCCGCCCTGCCGTTCCCGACCGAGCTCCGGGTCGCCCGGTTCCGCCAGGACGCCTCCCTCTACGGTGCGATCGTCCTCGCGATGGACAGCCGGCCCGCGCCGGTCATCGGCCCCGACTTCGACTACGACCTGGGAGAGCACTGATGGCCGCCCCGTCGCCCGCCACCGGCCCCGCCACCGCCCCCGGCGCCCGGATGTCCTCCGAGATGCGCGAACAGCCCGCCGTCCTGGCATCGCTCGCCGACCAGTGGCCGGAGCTGACCACGCGGGTCGCCGCTCTGGTCCAGGGCGCGGCACCGTTCGGTGTGGCGTTCCTCGCACGCGGCTCCTCCGACCACGCCGCTCTCCTCGGCCGCTACGCGGTCGAACTGCAGACCGGCCTGCCCACCTGTCTGGTCGCGCCGAGCGTCGCCACCGCCTACCAGCGGGAGCCGAAGGGCTTCGCCGGCTGGCTACTGGTAGCGCTCTCCCAGTCCGGCCGCACCCCGGAGATCGTCGACCTGGCCCATCGCTACGCCGATGCCGGCGCCCGGGTGGTCGCGGTGACCAACGACGTCGAATCCGAACTCGCACGCGCCGCCGCCCTGTCCATCGCCCTGGGCGCAGGCCCTGAGCTGGCGGTGCCGGCCACGAAGACCGTCACGGCCCAGATGCTGGCCGTCCTGGCCGTCGCGGCAGGTCTCGGCCCCGGCGGCCTGACCCGAACTCAGGCCGCCGCACTGTCCGGTGCGGTGGAGCAGGTGCTCGGCGACACGGAAGCACCGAGCCGGGCGGCCGAGTTGCTGGCCGCGCACGACCGGGTCGCAGTCGTCGGGCGCGGTGCCTGCTACCCGTCGGCGCTGGAAGGCGCGTTGAAGCTCCAGGAGACCACCGGCCTGATGGCGCACGGCTTCTCCACCGCGGACTTCCGGCACGGCCCGATCGCGGTCTGCGGGCCCACGGCTCCCGCCCTCCTGCTGGCCGGCTCCGGACCGGCGGACCAGGACACGCTCGACCTCGGCCTCGCCCTGGCCGAGCGCCGCGCCCCCGTTCTGCTGGCAGGCACCGCTCCGCACGCCGACCTGTCCTGGCCGGCCACCGGCGGCCTCGGCGAATGCCTGCTCGCCACCGTGCGGGGCCAGCAACTCGCGCTCGCGACGGCGAAGTTCCGGGGCGTCGACCCGGACCGGCCGGTCGGGCTCAACAAGGTCACCCTGACCAGCTAGTGCCGGCTGTGGCCGGGGAGACCGCCCGAACGCGAACGGGCGGCCTCCCCGGCCGCACCCGCCGCCGCCCCTTCCGAATTCCGCATCACGCCAACCGTCTGGGACATTGACCGGGCATCAGGCCGTGGCCATGGCCTTGGCCTGCCAGTAGCCGAATCGCTCGAGCGGGTCCCCGTCGAGCGTCCACGGCCACTCGGTGACCGTGCCGCCGAGCAGCCGGAAGACCCCGGCGCTTTCGGGCACTCGCCCGGCCCGGACGAGGGCGAAGGCGAGCAGGTTCAGATCCGCGAGGGCGGCGGCGTGCCGCAGGTGACCCGGTCGGAGCCACTCTGCCAGGGCCGCGTTCACCGCTCGTACGGCCCAGGGGGTCGTCCAGTGGTGACGCGCGAGCAGCGCCTCGACCCCGGGCCTGGTGGTCTTGCGGGTGTACGCGTCGATCACCGCGGTCAGTTCGACACCCGCCGCGGGCGCATTCGACGGCATGGAGGCTCGGAGCGACTCCACGAAGTCCATCTGGTTCCTGCTCGAACCGCACTCCTCCGGCGACAGGTACCGCAGCATCTGCAGAAACGCCTCGCGGTTCCACGGATCGCGCGAGACGACTTCGTCCCAGACGGCGAACAGCTCTCGCGAGTCGGCGCGGACCAGGCGCAGGATTCCGAGCAGTGCCACCCAGGCGGTGGGGTCGGCGGGGACGGCCTCTGCGGCGCGGTGACAGTACTCGACGGCGGCCCGGGCATCGTCCATCCGGCCCGCGTGCCGTCCACGGACCAGGCCGACCCATGCCTCCAGGACCAGCCCGTCGGCGTCGCGCGGGCTGCGCATCCGCCAGGCGCGGGCGAGTTCCCAGGGCGCGGCGGCCTCGGCGATCACGGCCAGCCGGTGCGTACGACGGTCCCAGTCGGTGCCCGCCTCGCGCAGCAGCCGCTCGATCTGCTCGATTCGCATGCCGTCGTGTCCCGGGACGGCGCGGGAACCCAGTTGTCTTCGTACATGGCCGAGTTCCACGTCGTCGAGCTCCGGCCGCAGGCGGGGGCCGGAGTCGCGGAATCTTCGAAGGATCGACATGCGACGCCCACCAGTTGCTCGTATCTGATTGCATGGACCGTAAATCACGCAGTTTCACGCGCCAATGAGCAAGTTTGACACAGACCGAGGGCCGTTCGCGAGCTTCACCGGGCCGTCGCCCCGAGGCCCGGCGCCCCGGCGGACCAGCCCGAAGCTGACGGACCGCCACATCCAAGGACGGGGCCCCGGTCACGAAATCCTCGTGACCGGGGCCCCGGGATCGGCTGTCACAGAACCGGAAGGTGCCGACCGCGGCTGGTTCCGGTCAGTTCCGGTACCGGAACACGATCCGGCCGCGCATCAGGTCGTACGGCGGGAGCTCCACCCGCACCCGGTCCTCCAGATAGATCCTGATGTAGTGCTTGCGCATCTTCCCGCTGATGTGCGCGAGCACCCGGTGGCCGTTCTCGAGCTCCACGGTGAACATGGCGCTGCGCAGGCACTCGACGACCCGGCCCTCGGCCTCGATGACGCTCCTGTCCTTGGTCATCGCACCAGCTCCAGGTTGCTGCTGACCGGCCGGGCACCGACGCCCTCGAACAGCGCCGTGGCTGCCCTGTTGGACTCGTGGACCTCGGCCCGGGCCTCGGCGTACCCGGCGCGGTGCAGCGTGCCCAGCGTGTCGGCGAGCAGCGCCCGCGCGATGCCCCGGCGCTGTTCACCGGCCCGGACCGCGACCAGCCCGACGCGAGGCCGGTGCAGCGTCACCACCACCCGGATCAGACCCAGGTAGCCGTCCGGCGCGGAGGCCACCGCGTACTTCGACGGGTCGACGACGGTGTCGCCCTCGGGACCGTGGTAGACCTCCGTCGGCATCGACTGCCACCACCCGGCGGTCGCCTCGACCTCGTCCCGGATCGCGCGGTCCACAGCCCGCAGCAGACCCTCGTCCGCCTGGCCGACCGGCACGATCGTCACGCCCGAGGGCGGCAGGACGCCCGCGAGCCCGGTGACCTGAGGGTCGGTCGGTACGTCGTACTCCCATTCGCGGCGCCGGGTCGTGAAACCGGCCCGCTGCCAGCGGGCCGTCAGCTCGACGTCGGCCTCGTCGACCACCGTGTACAGCGGCGACGGCAGGTCCGCGAGCATCGCCTCGGCGAGCCGGTCGAAGGCGGCCTCGTGCCAGGCGTCGATGCTGACGAACAGGCGGCCGTCAGGCCGGTCCGCCGCATACCCGCTGCCGACCACCAGGTCGTCGTCCAGTGCGTGCCATTGCCCGTCCGCGACGCGCGTGATCCTCACCGCGTACTCGCTCGGGCCTGAGGTGAAAGGTGTCGTGTTCATCGGAGTCTCCTTCGGGAGTGCCTCGATCTCAGGCGCTCCCGGCGACACCGAACGTCAGCCGCTGGACCGTGGCGGAGTGAGGGAGCACCCATGGGTGACTGTGTTCACGGGTCTCACCTCCCTACGACGACTTCACGATCCGCCGCGAACGCTAGCAGCGTCGCGCCGCGCCGCTCAAATCCTTTTTCCGGACCGGGCGCCTTCCCTCGGTCACGCAGCCCCTGGTCCTGCAGGCAGTTCCACGGTGATGCGGAGGCCGCCCGCGGGGCGCGGGGTGAGGGTGAGCGTTCCGTCGTGTGCGTGGGTGATGGTCCTGACGATGGCCAGGCCGAGGCCGACGCCCGCGTGGTCGGTGCGGATGCGCTCGGTGCCGCGCTGGAACGGTTCGGTGAGGGTCGCGGCCAGCTCCGGCGTGACCCACTCGCCGGTGTTCTCGACGGTGAGCACGACGCCGTCGGGCCGGACGCCGGTCGTCACCCACACCGTGCCCTGGTCGGGCAGGTTGTGGACGATCGCGTTCTGCACCAGGTTCACGGCCAGTTGCAGCAGCAGCGCGTGCGATCCGGTCACGGGGGTGACGTCGCCGCGGGTCTCGACGGTGACGCCGTGGCTCTCCGCGAGGGGCAGGAGCATCTCGGCGGCCTCCTCCGCGATGAGCGACAGGTCGACGCGTTCCCGGGCGAAGGTCCGCTGCTCGGCGCGGCTGAGCAGGAGCAGGGCCTCGGTGAGGGCGATCGCCCGGGTGTTGACGGTGTGGAGGCGGTCGACGAGTTCACCGGCGTCGTGGCCCGGATCCGCGCGGGCCACATCGAGAAGCGCCTTGGAGACCGCCAGCGGGGTGCGCAGCTCGTGCGAGGCGTTGGCCGCGAACCTCCGTTGTTCGTCGACCTGCGCCTCGAGGCGGGCCAGCATCGTGTCGAAGGCGTCGGCGAGTTCACGGAACTCGTCCCTGCGGCCCGGCAGCCCGATCCGGTGCGAGAGCGATCCGCCCGAGGCCAGCCGGGTGGCGTCGGTGATGCGGGTCAGCGGGGCGAGCATCCGGCCGGCGAGGAACCACCCTCCCGCGAGGCCGAACAGCAGCAGGAACGCCAGCACCGCGGCCGCCCTCGGAGCGAAGACGCGCAGGAGGTTGGCGCGGACGGGGAAGACGCCCTGGGTGAGGTCGGTGGAGCCGGGGATGATGAGCGCGCGGCTGGGGACGTACTTCAGGAGGAACCACCACACCGCCGCGAGCAGCAGGGCGCCGGCCAGCATGAGGAAGCCGGCGTAGCTGAGGGTGAGTTTGAGGCGGACGCTCAACCCCGGTGTCCTATCCACGCTCGTCTCCCCCACGCCCGGCCCCCGGCCGCACGTCCATGCGGTAACCGGCGCCCGGCACGGTGGCGATGATCCAGGGTTCGCCGAGACGCTTGCGCAGGGCGGACACGGTGATGCGCACGGCGTTGGTGAACGGGTCGGCGTTCGCGTCCCAGGCGCGTTCCAGGAGGTCCTCGGCGCTGACCACACCGCCTTCGGCCTCGACCAGGACCTCGAGCACGGCGAACTGCTTGCGGGTGAGCGCGACGTAGCGGCCGTCCCGGTAGACCTCGCGCCGGAACGGGTCCAGCCGCAGGCCCGCGATCTCCCGGACGGGTGGCCGGTTGTGGGCACGCCTGCGGTCGAGTGCCCGGAGCCTGAGCGCGAGTTCCCGGAGTTCGAAGGGCTTGGTGAGGTAGTCGTCGGCGCCCAGTTCGAACCCGGATGCCTTGTCGTCGAGCCGGTCGGCCGCGGTGAGCATGAGGATCGGCATGCCGCTGCCGGAGGCGACGATGCGCCTGGCGATCTCGTCCCCGGACGGCCCGGGGATGTCACGGTCCAGGACGGCGATGTCGTAGGCGTTGACGCTCAGCAGTTCCAGCGCGGTGTCGCCGTCACCCGCGATGTCGGCCGCGATGGCCTCCAGCCGCAGCCCGTCGCGGATGGCTTCCGCCAGAAGTCGTTCGTCCTCGACGATCAGCACGCGCATGCCCGTCATGCTACGAGTCGGCGCATATCGTCCGCGTATCGAAATCCCCATACGTGCCGGCGACACCGCGCCGCCTTGACTGCCGGGCATGACCCAGACCCTGCCCCCGGCGCAGACCACGGACGGACGGACGAGCGTTGCCGCGGCGTGGCGCGCGCGCATCCGCCGGGCCGTACACGCCGCCTCCCGGCCCGAGTCCTGGAGGCGCGGCCTCGTACTCGCCGCCCTGGCGCTGCTGCTCGGGCTGACCATGCTGCTGCACGCGCGGATTCCGAACCGGGGGCTCGGCAACCTCGGCAGCCTGGTGGAGAGCCTCCTTCCCTGGTTCGGCCTGTTCGTCCCGCTGCTGCTGGCCGCCGCGCTGTGGCGCCGCTCCGCCTCCGCGACGGCCGCGCTGCTGCTCCCGGTCGTGGTGTGGCTGAACCTCTTCGGCGGGCTGCTCGGCGACCGGTCGCAGGCGGGCGGGGACCTCACCGTGGCCGAGCAGAACGTCTACGCCGAGAACACCGACCCGGCCGGTACCGCACGCGACCTGGCCGCCCACGGCGCGGACGTCCTGGCCCTGGTGGCGCTGACCCCGCAGGCCACGCCGGTGTACGAGCAGGGCCTGGCGAGGACGTACCCGTTCCACACGGTGCAGGGCACGGTCGGGTTGTGGAGCAGGTTCCCCCTGTCGGACACCCGCCCGATCGACGTCGTCGACTACGGGCCGCTGGGGGCCACCAAACCGTCCGACGCCAAGCTGGCCGTCAACCGGGCGCTGCGCACCACGGTGACCACCGACCGCGGGCCGCTGACCGTGTTCGTGGCGCACCTCGGCTCCGTACGGGTGCTCCCCGCGAAGGGCTTCTGGACGGACTCGCGGAACCTCGGCGCGCAGGCCCTCGGCAGGGCCGTCGCCGCCGATCCGAGCCCGCGGGTGGTGCTGCTCGGCGACCTGAACGGCACCCTGGACGACCGCGCACTCTCCGGCCTCAGCACACAACTGCGCTCGGCCCAGGACGCGGCCGGGGACGGCTTCGGCTTCACCTGGCCGGCCGCGTTCCCGATGGTGCGGATCGACCAGATCATGGTCCGCGGCGTCGAGCCGCGCAGTTCGCGGGTGCTCGCGGCCAACGGCAGCGACCACCGGCCGGTGACGGCCGCGCTCAGCTGGTGATCACGGCGACACGCGCCGGCTCGGCCGCTCAGACCTGCGCCATGCCGCCGTCGGCGAAGAGCTCGACGCCGGTGACGAAGCTGGAGGCGTCGCTGGAGAGGAACGCCACGGCCTTGCCGATCTCGCGAGGGTCGGCGATCCGCCCGGTCGGGTTGCCTTCTCCCATCCTCCGGACCGCGGCGGCAACGGCGTCGGCGCCCTGCGCCATGCCCAGGGCGCTGCGCAGGGAGTCGGTGTCCACGGCGCCGGGGCTGAGGATGTTCATGCGGATGCCGGTGCCCTTGATGTCCTGGATCCAGGACCGGATGAAGGCGCGCACCGCGGCCTTGGAGCCGCCGTACAGGCCCATGCCCGCCGGGGGCTGGATGGACGCGGTCGATCCGATGACGACGACCGTGCCGCCGGGCGGCAGCAGCGCGATCGCCGGCTGGACCGTGAACAGGACGCCCTTGGCGTTGACGTCGAACGTCCGGTCGAACTGCTCCTCGGTGATCGCGCCGAGCGGGGCGTGCGCGCCGATGCCGGCATTGGCCACGACCGCGTCGAGCTGTCCGTGGCGTGCGATGACCTCCTGGTACGCCGCTTCCATGTCGGCGAGCTTGACGACGTCGGCCACGATGCCCGAGGAGTTCGGGCCGATCCTGGCGACCGCCTCGTCCAGCTGCTCCTGCCGGAGGTCGGTGATGACCACGCGGGCGCCCTGCTCCACGAACTCCTGGGCGATCCCCAGGCCGACGCCGGACGCGCCACCGGTGACCACGGCGACCTTGCCCTCGAGCGGGAGGTTCATGGTGTTCCCCTTTGATGTGCTGGCCCGCACGGTGCGGACGACGACGGCGGCGTGTGCCCTAGACTCATAAGTGGAGGCGCCGCCACTTCCACGTCCAGGACAGTAAGCGGAGGAGCCTCCACTTAGCAACACTCGAGGAAAGAGCGCTCCGATGACCTCAGAGACCGGCCGGCCGCTGCGGGCCGACGCACGGCGCAACCGGGAGAAGATCCTGTCCACCGCGGCGCGCGTCTTCGCGGAGCGGGGACTGGACGCACACCTGGAGCACATCGCCAAGGAGGCGGGCGTCGGGACCGGCACTCTCTACCGCAACTTCCCCACCCGGGAACTCCTGATCGAGGCCGCCTACCGCAACGAACTGAGCCGACTGTGCGAGGCCGCCCCCGAACTCCTGGCGGCTGTCCCGCCCCTCGAGGCGCTCCGCGCCTGGATGGGGCGCTTCATCGACTACGCCACCGCGAAACTGGGGATGGCCGATGCCCTCCGTGCCGTCGTCGACTCCGGCGTCGACCCCTACGCCCACAGCCGGGAGTTGATGATGACCGCCCTCACCTCGCTCCTGGATGCCGCGAGCGCCGCCGGGAGCATCCGATCGGACATCAGCCCACCCGACATGTTCGCCGCCCTCACCGGCGTCGCCCTCACCTCGGGAAAGCCTGAACAGCGCGAACAGGCCGAACGCCTCCTCGACCTCATCCTCGGCGGACTCCGGTACGGCGCAGCGGACTGACGCCTTGCCGGCACCGCATGACGGCGAGGGCCCGCACCTCGTGGTGCGGGCCCTCGCTCTTTCGCCGGTGCTGTCACCGCTCGGCGGTGCTCCGCCGCAGGAGCAGCGCCACCGCGACCGCCGCGAGCAGCACCGCCGCCGCGCCGCCGAGCAACGCCTCCTGCAGCCCGGCGACGAAGGCCGTACGGGCGTGGGCGAGCACCGGGCCGCCCATGGCGGCCGCCGCGCCGAGGGAGGAGCGGGCGGCGTCGGCGGCGTGCGCGGGCATGTCCGGGAGGATCAGGTGGCTGCGGTAGCCCGCGGTCAGGATGCTGCCGAGGACCGCGATGCCCAGTGCGCCGCCGAGCTCCCGTGCCAGGTAGTTCATCGCCGAGCCCACGGCCTGCTGGGTGACCGGCAGGGCGTCGGTGATGGCGGTGGTGGCGGGCGGCATCGCCAGTCCGAGGCCGGCCCCGAGCACCACCAGGGTTCCCGCGAGCTGCCAGTACGGGGTGCCGCCGTCCACCCGGGAGAAGAGGCCGAGGCCCGTGGCCGCCAGCACCAGACCGGCCACCCACGGGCGCCGGACGCCGAGCCGGGCGCCGAGCAGCGGGCTCAGCCGGGAGCCGGGGACCAGGGTCGCCGCCATCGGCAGCATGCTGACCGCGGCCGTCAACGCGCTGTTGCCGCGCACCAGTTGCAGGTACTGCATCAGGACGAAGAGGAAGCCGAAGAAGGCGAAGAACTGCAGCGCGATCGACAGCGTGCCGGCCGCGAACCTGCGGTTGCGGAACAGCCTCGGATCGAGCAGAGGGTGAGGTGTCCTCAACTCCCATGCGAGGAAGCCGATCAGGACCAGCAGCCCGAGGCCCGTGCCGCCCAGGGTGGCCGGGCTGGTCCAACCGTGCTGCGGCGCCTCGATGATGCTGTAGACGAGCACGCCGAGACCGGCGGCGACCAGCACCGCACCGACCACGTCGAGTGGCGGCTGCTGCGGCGCGGCCGACTCCGGCACCCGGGCCACCACCCCGACCACGGCGAGCACCGCGAGCACCACGTTCAGCAGGAAGACCGAGCGCCAACTCCACTCCTGCAGAAGGGAACCCGAGACCAGCACCCCGACCACGGCGGACGCCCCCGCGACGGCCGCCCAGACGCTGACCGCGCCGGCCCGCCGCTCGCGCGGGAAGGTGCTGGTGATGGTGGCGAGGGTCGCGGGCATGACCAGCGCCGCGCCGACCCCGAGCAGCGCCCGGACGGCTATCAGGGCGTCCGGCGAGGTGGTGGTCATCGCCAGCGCGGATCCGCTGCCGAAGACCGCCAGGCCGACGAGCAGCGCGCGGCGGCGGCCGAACCGGTCGCCGAGCGCACCGGCGGGAAGCAGCAGAGCGGCGAAGACCAGGCTGTAGGCGTCGATGATCCAGGACAGCTGGGACTGGTCGGCGTGGGTCTCGCGGGCGATCGCCGGGAGGGCCACGTTCAGTGAGGACATCGCGGCGACCACGGTGGCCAGCGCGAGGCAGGTGATCACCAGGACGGCGGTGTGGCGGGCGGGCGCGGCGGCGCCGGCGGGTGACGCGGTGGCGAGCGGTGGCTGGACAGCGTGCACGGTGCTCGGCCTCCCCAGGATTCGAGTGAGTGGGACGAGCACCACGGTGGCGCCGCGCGGGCTACCATTTCAACGCTGATGAATTAATCCGCGAGCCGAGGAGGAACGGTCCGTGCCACGAGGTCGTCGCCCCGGCAGCCCGGACACCCGGGCCGCCATCCTGGAGATCGCCCGCCGCCGCTTCCTGACCGAGGGCTACCAGGCCGTCACCCTGCGCTCGGTGGCGGCGGAGGCGGGCGTCGACATGGCGCTGATCAGCTACTACTTCCGTTCCAAGCGGGGCCTGTTCGGCGCCGCGATGGCGCTGACGGTCAACCCCGCCGAGGCGATCGAGCAGGCCCTGGCGGGCGATCCGGCCACCCTGCCGCAGCGCCTGCTGCGCACCCTGATCGCCGTCTGGGACAACCCCGCGTCCGGTCCCCCGCTGCTGGCCATGCTGCGCAACGTGGTGCAGGACGAGGGGCATGCGGCGCTGGTACGGGAGGTCATGCAACGCGAGATCGTGGAGCGGGTGGCGGCCCGGCTCGACGGCCCCGGCGCGCAGCGACGGGCGGCGGCGTTCGGCGTGGTGGTCGCCGGGGTGATCACCACGCGCTACCTGGTCCGGCTGGAACCGGTGGCCTCGATGACCCCTGATGAAATCGTCCGCCACGTCGGACCGTCCCTGCGGCTCGCCCTCAACGGCCCCGAGCCGACCGGACGGACCGACCGGACGCCCCGGGGAGCCGCTGCGGCCGGTCGGCCCGTCCGCGGGTAGGCCGGGCCCAGGTAGGCCGGGCTCAGCCCTGGGCGGCGTCGGCCACTCGTCGAGGCGCTCACCTCGTTCCTGGGCGCGGAGCACGTCCAGCGCTTCAACCTGCCCGCCGAGTGGGCCTGACCGGCCGCAACCGGCAGCGGCCCGGCCCGGGGCGGCGTGCAGGCCGCACCCGGGCCGGGTGATCAGGACGTACGGCCAGCTCGGGACCGTCGGACCGGATGGGGCGCGGACCCGGCCGGTCGTCGGGGAAGGAACGACCGTTCGGGGCCCGCGGGTTGATGGTGGTTCACGCGGCGGTGCCGGCGTGCTCGACGTCCTTCTGTTCGGTGAGGTACTGCTCGCGGACCTCCTTGGGACCGAAGGGCCAAACCTTCTCGACGCGGGACCAGATGAGGAAGACAACCCCGCCGAGGGCGACCCAGGCGAGGGACCATTCGATGGGGTGGATGTCGGGGTTGGCCTTGTCGGCGTAGCCGTACACGGTGAGCCAGCCGATGGCGGCGATGATGCTGGGGAGGGGGTAGAGGAACATC
>NZ_JOCF01000009.1 GCF_000720635.1 Streptomyces sp. NRRL WC-3742
CACCCCACCCCCACCCCCCAGCCCGTCCCTAAGGAGTCCGCGGATGCGCGTCCGTGACCTGCTCGCCCCCGGCGCCCCCCGACTGCGCCTGCTCGCGGCCGAGGAGGAGCTGGACCGGCAGGTCGGCGGCGTGATGACCACGGACCTCCAGGACCCGGGCCGCTACCTGCACGGCGGCGAACTGGTGCTCACCGGCATGCTCTGGCGCACCGGCCCCGCCGACTCCGAGCGCTTCGTGCGCACCCTCGCGGCGGGCGGCGCCGTCGCCCTCGCCGCCGGGGAGGCCGAGGTCGGCCCCGTCCCCGAGGACCTGGTCGACGCCTGCCGCCGCCACCGGATGCCGCTGCTCGCCGTCCCCGACGACATCGCCTTCGGCACCGTCACCGAGTTCATCGGCCGCCAGGTCTCCGCCGACCGCGCCGCCGACCTCGCCGCCCTGGTCGACCGCCACCGCCAGCTGGTCTCCGCCGCCGGGGGCGGCGGGCTCGACGCCGTCCTCGACCTCCTCGGCGGCGACCTCGACCTCGACTGCTGGGTGCTCACCCCCACCGGCGCCGTCATCGCCGGCCCCGCCGAACGGCTGAGCGAGGCCGACCGCGACCAGCTGGTGCGCGCCCACCTCGGCGCCCAGCGCCGGCGCGGCCGGCCCCCGCACCGCGCCCGCCTCGCCGACGGCTTCTACTCGCTGCTGCCCGCCCCCGCCCCGGCCGACCACGAGCGGCCGCCGGTCGACTGCCCGCTGGCGGACTGGATGCTCGTCGTCGCCGGCGACGTCACCGAGTGGACGCCCAAGCGCCAGCAGCTCGCCGAGAACCTCGCCCGGCTCGTCGCCGCCGAGCGCCACCGCCGCGACGAGGGCCGCCGGCTGCGCCGCCGCATCGCCGACGAGCTGCTCGCCCTGCTGCGCCGCGACGCCGACCCGGCCGAGATCGGCCGCGCCCTGTACGCCTCCTCCGCGATGGCCGCCCGCTACGAGGCCGCCGATCCCAAGTCCCCCGAGGGGGAGGGCCCCTGGCTGGTCCTCAGCGCCGAGGGCACGGGCCTGCCCGAGGGCACGGTGCGGGCCGTCCTGGAGGAGGCGCTCGGCGGCACCACCGACCGCGCCCTGGTCGCCGGTACGGGCAGCGGCGCCGTCGTGGTGCTGCCCGCCGCGGAGGGCCCGGTGCCCGCCGACGCGCTGCGCGCCCTGCTCGCCCCGCTGGAGGCCGGGCTCGGCTCCGAGGGCCGCATCACCCTGGGCGTCTCCGCGCCCGCCGCCGAGGCCGGGGGCCTGCGCGGCGCCCTGGAGGAGGCCCGCCACGCCCGCCGCATCGCCGCCGCCCGGATCGGCCGGGTCTGCGTGGCCGGCCCCGAGGAACTGGCCTCGCACGTCCTGCTGCTGGCCGCCGTACCGGACGAGGTCCGCCGGGCCTTCCGCGCCCGGCTGCTGGACACGGTGATCGCCTACGACCTGGAGCACCAGGCGGACCTGGTGCGCACCCTCGAGGCGTTCCTGCGCTCGGACGGCTCCTGGACGCGCTGCGCCGCGCAGCTGCACGTCCACGTCAACACGCTGCGCTACCGCATCGGGCGGATCGAGGAGCTGACCGGCCGGGACCTGTCCCGGCTGGAGGACCGGGTGGACTTCTACCTGGCCCTCGAACTGGCCTGACCCACGGCGCGCCACGCAGCAGGGCCCGCCGCGATCGCTCGCGGCGGGCCCTGTTCCCGTACGGTCGCCGTTCCCGTACGGCCGTCGCTACTGCGGCGGGATGACCCCGGTCAGCCACTCGAAGACGCCCGGCACCATCGTCTTCCACATGTCGGTGGTGTGCGGGCCGTTGGTCTCCTGGATCTGCACCTTCGTCGGGTCCTTGGCCGCCGCGGCGACCGCCTGGGCGTCCTCCAGGCCGTCGCCCTTCTTGCCGGTGATCAGCAGCGAGACCTTCGGCGGGGTCTGGGCGGTCTTGAGGATGTTGACCGGGTTGTTGGCCTCGCGCAGCTTGGGGTCCTTGCCGACGAGGGAGTCCGGCTCGTTGGCCGGGTCGTTGTAGCCGGACAGCGAGATCGCGGCGCGGTAGCGGTTGGGGTGGGCAACCGCCAGCTTGAGCGCGCAGTGGGCGCCCGCGGAGTAGCCGGCGATGCCCCAGCGGTCCGGGTTCGGGTCGGCGCGGAAGTTGTCCAGCACCATCTGCGGCACGTCCCGGGTGACCCAGGCGTCGGCGTTGATCTTGCCGGCGATGTCGGTGCAGCCGGCGTCCTGGCTGCTGCCCAGGAGCACGGTGCGCGGGGTGACGAGGATGAAGGGGGCGACCTTGCCCTGCTGCATCAGCGGCTTGAGCTGCTCGGAGACCTTGAGGCTGCCGTACCAGGTGGAGGAGGAGCCGGGGAAGCCGGGGATCAGCTCGACGACCGGGAACTTCTTGTCCTTGAACGCCGGGTCGTCGTACTGCGGCGGCAGCCAGACCAGCACCTCGCCGTCGACGCCGGAGACCTGGCCCTTGAGGTCGGTCTTCTGGACGTCCTTGGGCACCAGCCGGTCGTCGACCGAGCTGAACTTCTGGGTCACCTTCGGCTGCTTGGCGTCGCCGCCGCCGACCGGGCGCCCGTTCGGGTCCAGCGGGGCCACCGACGGCACGGCCCGGACGTGGTCGCCGGTGCCGAGCAGGTCGTCCCAGTTGCCGTAGATCAGGTTCGCGTTGTTCACCATCACGAAGACCATCAGCACGGCGGTCACCTGGCAGAACATGATCATGACCAGGCGGGAGAGGATACGCACCGGATTCGGGCCGCGGACCTTGCCCCAGTACAGCAGCGCCACCGCGATGGACACCGGCACGAGGATGACGGTGAGGATGAAGAATGGCGTACCTGTGAGTTGCATCAAGTTCTCGTATCCGGGTAGCTGGCCGCCCGGGCCCCACTCGCCCGAACGCACTCCAATTCATCAGACGGTGAGAAACCGGTGATCGGTTGCCGTCCGAATCTGTGCGGAACCTGAGAGGAACATCACGTGACCGTGCTGTCCCCCTTTCGGGTCGGCCCATAGTCTGCCACCCGGACGGACGCCGCCCGGACCGGATGCCCAGCGAACTTCCAGAATCGGTCCCCGGAGAACCCTACCCCGGGCGCGTCGCGCGCCACCGGGCGAGGCGGTGCGAGCCCGCGCGGCCCGGGCAGAGAGACTATGGGGATGAGCACAACCCGCTTTCGCCCGTCCCGCCGCTTCTGGCCCGTGTGCGCCGTCCTGGCCCTCGCGGTCACCGCGGCCGGTTGCAGCAGTACCGGAGGCAGACGCGCCGAGGAGGCCCGCGCCAAGGCCGCGGCCGCCGGCGGCAGCGCCGTGACCACCCCGCGCTGGAAGGTCGCCATGGTGACCCACGCCGGAGCCGGCGACGCCTTCTGGGACAGCGTGCGCAAGGGCGCCGAGCAGGCCGCCGCCAAGGACAACATCACCTTCCTGTACTCCAACGACGCGCAGACCCAGAACCAGGTCCAGCTCGTCCAGGCCGCCATCGACCAGAAGGTCGACGGCCTGCTGGTCACCCTCGCCAAGGGCGACGCCATGGCCGAGGTCCTCGGCAAGGCCAGGGCCGCGGGCATCCCCGTGATCACCGTGAACTCCGGCCAGGAGTTCTCCCAGAAGTTCGGCGCGCTGACCCACATCGGCCAGGACGAGTCCACCGCCGGCCAGGCCGCCGGCACCCAGCTGGCCGCGCGCGGGCGCAAGAACGTGCTGTGCGTCATCCACGAGCAGGGCAACGTCGGCCAGGAGCAGCGCTGCGGCGGGGCCCAGGCCAAGGCCGGCACCGGCTTCCAGACGCTCTACGTCAACGGCGTCAACATGCCCGACGCGCGGGCCGCGATCTCCGCCAAGCTCCAGGCCGACCCGTCCCTCGACACCGTCCTCACCCTCTCCGGCCCCATGGCCGCCACCGGTCTGCAGGCCATCCAGGACGCCCACCGCAGTGTCGAGCTGGACACCTTCGACCTGGGGCCGCAGGTCGTCTCCGGACTCAAGTCCGGCGCCGTCGGCTTCGCCGTCGACCAGCAGCCCTACCTCCAGGGCTACGAGGGCGTCGACCTGCTCTGGCTCTACCGCTCCAACCTGGACATGCTCGGCGGCGGCAAGCCCGTCGAGACCGGCCCGCAGATCCTCACCAAGGACGACGCCGACAAGCTCGCCGAGTACGTCGCGAGGGGGACCAGGTGAGCACCGCCGCCCCCGACCTGCTCGTCCAGGACCGCCCGGCCGCCCTGCGCCGCCTCCTCGCCCGCCCCGAGCTGGGCTCGCTGATCGCCGCCGTCGCGGTGTTCACGGTCTTCGCCGCCGTGGCCGAGCCCTTCCTGCGGCTCTCCTCACTGGGCACCGTGCTCTACGCGGCCTCCACCATCGGCATCATGGCCGTGCCCGTCGCCCTGCTGATGATCGGCGGCGAGTTCGACCTGTCGGCCGGCGTGCTGGTCACCACCGCCGCGCTGACCTCCTCGATGGTCTCCTACCAGTTCACCGCGGTCACCTGGGTCGGCGTCCTGGTCTCACTGGCCGTCACCCTGGCGTTCGGCTGGTTCAACGGCTGGATGCTCGGCCGCACCAGGCTGCCCAGCTTCATCGTCACGCTGGGCACCTTCCTGATGCTCACCGGCGCCAACCTCGGCGTCACCAAGGCGATCTCGGGCACCGTCTCCACCAAGTCCATCGCCGACATGCAGGGCTTCGAGACCTGCCGCCGGCTCTTCGCCTCCGAGGTCAACATCGGCGGGCTCGCGATCAAGGCCACCGTCTGGTGGTGGCTGGGCCTGCTCGCCGTCGGCAGCTGGGTGCTGCTGCGCACCCGCTTCGGCAACTGGGTCTTCGCCGTCGGCGGCGACGCCGAGGCCGCCCGCGCCGTCGGCGTGCCCGTCGCCCGGACGAAGACCGTCCTCTACCTCGGCGTCGGCTTCGGCGCCTGGGTGCTCGGGCAGCACCTGCTGTTCTCCTTCGACACCGTGCAGTCCGGCGAGGGCGTCGGCAACGAGCTGATCTACATCGTCGCGGCCGTCATCGGCGGCTGCCTGATCACCGGCGGCTACGGCTCGGTGGCGGGCTCCGCGCTCGGCGCGCTGATCTTCGGCATGGCCAGCAAGGGCATCATCTACGCCCAGTGGAACCCGGACTGGTTCAAGTTCTTCCTCGGCGCGATGCTGCTGCTGGCCGCGCTGCTCAACGCCTTCGTCAAGCGCCAGGCCGAACGGGGGCCGCGATGAGCACCGAACTGCTCTCCCTCCAGGGCGTCGGCAAGTCCTACGGGACGGTGCGCGCCCTCCAGGACGTCTCGCTGACCCTGAACGCCGGCGAGATCAGCTGCGTGCTCGGCGACAACGGCGCCGGCAAGTCCACCCTGATCAAGATCATCGCGGGGCTGCACCGGCACGACGAGGGCGTCTACACCGTCGCCGGGCAGGAGGTCCGCCTCGACTCCCCGCGCCAGGCCCTGGACCTCGGCATCGCCACCGTCTACCAGGACCTCGCCGTCGTCCCCCTGATGCCGGTGTGGCGCAACTTCTTCCTCGGCTCCGAACGCGGCCTGCGCCGCTGGGGCGGGCTGCGCCTGGACGCCGACGGCATGCGCGCCACCACCCGCGAGGCGCTCGCCGCCATGGGCATCGACCTGCACGACGTCGACCGCCCGATCGGCACCCTCTCCGGCGGGCAGCGCCAGTGCGTGGCCATCGCCCGGGCCGTCCACTTCGGCGCCAAGGTGCTCGTCCTCGACGAGCCGACGGCGGCGCTGGGCGTCAAGCAGTCCGGAGTGGTCCTCAAGTACGTCACCGCCGCCCGCGACGCCGGGCTCGGGGTCGTCCTGATCACCCACAACCCGCACCACGCCTACCTGGTCGGCGACCACTTCACCCTGCTCAAGCGGGGAAGGATGGCCGGCAGCCACCCCCGCGCCGAGATCGGCCTCGAACAGCTCACCACCGAGATGGCCGGCGGCTCCGACCTCGCCGAGCTCTCCCACGAGCTGGCCCGACCCTCTGCCACCGACCCCCGTGAGGAGCGTCCGCAGCCGTGACCAGCGCCCACGGCGGCACCCGGCCGCCCGTCCTGCCCACCCTGCTGGGCCTCGGCCCGCGCGCCGAGCGCCGCCGCCGCGCCCTGCCCGCCGGGATACTGCGCCTGCCCACCATCGGCGTCGACATCGGCGGCACCAAGGTCGTCGCCGGGGTCGTGGACGGGGAGGGCAAGGTGCTGGAGAAGCTGCGCACCGACACCCCCCACAAGAGCAAGAGCGCCAGGGTCGTCGAGGACGTCATCGTCGAGCTGGTGCTCCAGCTCGCCGACCGCCACGACGTCCACGCCGTGGGCATCGGCGCGGCCGGCTGGGTCGACGCCGACCGCTCCCGGGTACTCTTCGCCCCGCACCTCAACTGGCGCAACGAGCCGCTCCAGCAGGCCCTCAGCGAGCGGCTGCGCTTCCCGGTGATCGTCGAGAACGACGCCAACGCTGCCGCCTGGGCCGAATGGCGCTTCGGCGCCGGCCGGGGCGAGGACCACATGGTGATGCTCACCCTCGGCACCGGCATCGGCGGCGCCGTCGTGCGCGACGGGTACGTCGACCGGGGTAAGTACGGCCTGGCGGGGGAGTTCGGGCACATGCAGGTGCTGCCCGGCGGCCACCGCTGCCCCTGCGGCAACCGCGGCTGCTGGGAGCAGTACTCCTCGGGCAACGCGCTGGTGCGCGACGCCCGGGAGCTGGTCGCCGAGGAGTCCCCGGTGGTGCAGCCGCTGCTCGCCCGGGCGGGCGGGACGGTCGAGGGCATCACCGGCCCGCTGGTCACCGAGGCCGCGCAGGACGGCGACCCGACGGCGACCGAGCTGCTCTACGAGGTCGGCACCTGGCTGGGCGTCGGCATCGCCAACCTGGCCGCCGCCCTCGACCCGGGCCGCTTCGTCATCGGCGGCGGTGTCTCCGACGCCGGCGACCTGCTGCTCGGCCCGGCGCGCGACACCTTCCGCCGCACCCTCACCGGGCGCGGCTTCCGGCCGGAGGCGACGATCGTCCACGCGGCCCTCGGCAACGAGGCGGGTCTGGTCGGCGCGGCCGACCTCGCCCGGCAGGTCGCGCGGCGCTTCCGCACCATCAAGCGGCGGCGGGTGGAGCGCAGCGCGCTGTAGGGCGCGGGCCGGGCGGCGGCGGACGGATTTCGGACGACGGCGGACAGATGTCAGCGGACAGATGTCAGATGTCGGCGAACAGAGAACGTTCTCTGTTCGCCGACATCTGTTCGCTGACATCTGTTTCCGGTCCACTGTCATCTGTTCGTCACACGAGGCGCTTGTCGCATCGACGGACCCGGGGTAACAACGGAGGTGACGTCGACTCAGGAGGACTCGCATGAGGGCTCTGGCCCGTCTCGTACCGTCGTTGTTAGCCGCCACGGCCCTGGTCTGGGCCACCACCGGCCCCGCCGGCGCGGCCTCGCCACCGCCCAAGGCCCCCGAGGCGGTGGGCTGGGGCGGCGCGGTGTCCACCGTCGACGCGGACGCCACGGCCGCCGGCATCGAGGTGCTGCGCCAGGGCGGCAACGCCGTGGACGCGGCGGTGGCCGCGGCCGCCGCCCTCGGGGTCACCGAGCCGTACTCCTCCGGCATCGGCGGCGGCGGGTACTTCGTCTACTACGACCACGCCACCGGCCGGGTGCACACCATCGACGGCCGCGAGGTCGCCGGCCGCACCGCCGACTCCGGGCTGTTCCTGGAGGACGGCAAGCCGCTGCCCTTCGCCGACGCCGTCACCAGCGGCCTGTCCGTCGGAGTCCCCGGCACCCCCGCCACCTGGGACGCGGCGCTGCGCCAGTGGGGCAGGCGCTCGCTCGCCGACAACCTGCGCCCCGCCGAGCGGATCGCCGACAACGGCTTCGTCGTCGACGACACCTTCCGCGGCCAGACCGCCGACAACCTCGCCCGGTTCAAGGACTTCCCCGCCACCGCCAAGCTCTTCCTCCCCGGCGGCAAGCCCCCCGAGACCGGCAGCCTCCTGCGCAACCCCGACCTCGCCGCCACCTACCGGCTGCTCGGCAAGGACGGCGTGAACGCCTTCTACCGGGGCCAGTTGGCCGAGGACATCGCCGCCACCGTGCAGCACCCGCCGGTCGACCCGGCCTCGGGCCGCAAGGCCCGCCCCGGCAAGGTGGACGCCGCCGACCTCGCCGCCTACCAGGTGCGCCGCCAGGCCCCGACCCACGTCGCCTACCGCGACTACGACGTCTACTCGATGGCCCCCTCCAGCTCCGGCGGCACCACCGTCGGCGAGGCGCTGCACATCCTGGAGGACGGCGAACTGTCGGACTACAGCGCCACGCAGTACTACCACCACTTCCTCGAGGCGTCCCGGATCTCCTTCGCCGACCGCAACCGCTGGGTCGGCGACCCGGCCTTCAACGACGTCCCGACCAGGGAACTGCTCTCCGAGCGCTACGCCGCCTCCCGGGCCTGCCTGATCAGCCCCGACCGCGCCCTCACCAGCCCGCTCGCCCCCGGGGACCCACGCCACCCCGCCGACTGCGCCGACACCGGCCAGGCCGTCCCCGAGCCGTACGAGGGCCCCAACACCACCCACCTGACGGTCGCCGACCGCTGGGGCAACGTCGTCTCGTACACCCTCACCATCGAGCAGACCGGCGGCAGCGGCATCACCGTCCCCGGCCGCGGCTTCCTGCTCAACAACGAGCTCACCGACTTCGACTTCGCCCCGCTCGCCCCCGGCGTCCCCGACCCCAACCTGCCCGGCCCCGGCAAGCGGCCGCGCTCCTCGATGTCGCCGACCGTCGTGCTGCGCGACGGCGAGCCGCTGCTCGCCACCGGCAGCCCGGGCGGCGCGACCATCATCACCACCACCCTGCAGGTGCTGCTGGGCCGCCTCGACCGGGGGCTGAGCCTGGAGCAGGCCATCGCCGCGCCGCGCGCCAGCCAGCGCAACAGTGCGGCCACCCAGGCCGAGCCGGGCTTCCTGGCGTTGCCCGAGCGGGCCCGGCTGGAGGCGTTGGGGCACACGTTCGCCTCCACGCCCGAGATCGGCGCCGCCACCGGCGTCGAGCGGCTGCCGGACGGCCGCTGGGTCGCCGCCGCCGAGCCGGTGCGGCGCGGGGGCGGCTCCGCGGCGGTGGTCACGCCCGCGCGCTGACGGCCGCCCGCGCCCCCGAGCGCCGGCCGAGCGCCGCTGGATTCCCGGACCGGATCGCCGGGGCCGCCGGACCTGTCGGTCCTGGGCGGTATGTTCGGGGTGGTCCTCCCGCAGGGGAGGCCCACCCCGTCCGCGTCGAACCACCGGGAAGGCCGCCCGCAGTGACCGTCCGCATTGCCACCTGGAACATCAACTCCGTCACCGCACGGCTGCCCAAGCTCCTGGAGTGGCTGGAGAGCGCCAAGCCCGACGTGCTCTGCCTCCAGGAGCTCAAGTGCGCGGCCGACGCCTTCCCGTACGAGGAGGTGCGCGCCCTCGGGTACGAGACGGCCGCGCACGGCACCGGCCGGTGGAACGGCGTGGCCATCGTCTCCCGGCTGGGCCTCGAGGACGTCGTGCGCGGCCTGCCCGGCCAGCCCGGGTACCTCGCGGACGGCGCCCTGCTGCCCGACGTCGAGCCCCGCGCCATCGCCGCCACCTGCGGCCCGGTGCGGGTCTGGTCGGTCTACGTGCCCAACGGCCGCGAGGTCGACCACGCGCACTACCACTACAAGCTGGAGTGGCTGGAGGCCCTGCGCGCGGCGAGCGTCGAGGACGCGGCGGGGGAGCGGCCCTTCGCCGTCCTCGGGGACTTCAACATCGCCCCCACCGACGAGGACGTCTACGACGTGGCCGCCTTCGAGGGCCTCACCCACGTTACCCCGGTCGAGCGCGCCGCCCTGGCCGCCCTGGACGGGATCGGTCTGCACGACGTGATGCCCCGCCCGCTCAAGTACGACCACCCGTACACGTACTGGGACTACCGCCAGCTGGCCTTCCCCAAGAACCGCGGGATAAGGATCGACCTCACCTACGCCAACAAGCCCTTCGCCGACGCCGTCACCGACAGCTACGTCGACCGGGAGGCGCGCAAGGGCAAGGGCACCTCGGACCACGCTCCGGTCGTCGTCGACCTGGACCTGTGAGCCGCGGGCCCCGATGTCACGCGGGGTGACGGGCGGTAACCCGAACGGTCCTGAGCGGTGGCCGCACCCCCGGTGGCTGCCTACCTTCAGGGAGTGACCGGGCACGGTTGTTCGACTACGGAGACATGGGAGTCCCCGGCCGTGCCCGAGAATCCCGGAGGTTCCGGCATGCGCCCCACGCGTACGGCCGCCGCCGCTCTGATCGGCGCCGCGGTGCTGACCGGTCTGACGGCCCCCCTCGCATCGGCCAGGGACGGCTCGGCCTCGGTCAGCCCGTCCCAGGCCGCACCGGGCCAGACCGTGACGGTCACGGTCTCCTGCGAGAAGTCGGACAAGCCCGACGCCAAGACCATCACCGCCCGCTCCGCCGCCTTCGAGGGCGGCCCCGCCACCCTCACCCTCGGCGCGGACGGCAAGCACACCGGCTCCGCCCGGCTGGCCGGCGAGCACGCCGGGGACAGCAAGGTGGACGGGACCTGCCCGGACGGCGGCGCCTTCTCGACCAGCGTCACCGTCACGGTCAGCAGCCTCTCCTCGCCCGACAAGGGGCTGGGCGACAAGGGCCTGGGCGACTGGGGCAAGGCGGCCGGGGAGTGGGCCGGCTCGCTCGGCCAGTCCGGCGCCGGGAGCCAGCAGGTCGCCCCGCACGGCGCCGTCCAGACGGGCCTCGGCGGCTCCGTCGCAGCGGACCCGGCGGAGCTGGCCGGAGGGCTCGCCCTGGTGGCGGGCGGCGTCGGCGGCTTCTGGCTGCTCCGGCGGCGCGGTGCCTGATGCCCGACGCCCCCGCCGCGCCGCATCCGCCGCGCTGCCGGTCCCCTCACGGGCTCCGGCGGCGCGGCGGACGCTGTGCGGGCGCTCCTACGCGGACGCCTCCTCGTCGTGGCGCAGGATGCCGGTGGCCAGCAGGTACTGCGCCAGCACGTACGTCGCCATGATCCAGAACTGATGCCCCGGCAGCTCCCGCCACTTCGCCAGCTGAGTGGCGATCAGCGTGTCGGAGAGCAGGAACAGCGCCCCGCCCAGGCCCGTACGCCGGCCCAGGCCGGCCGAGGCGACCGCCGTCGAGGCCAGCAGCAGGCTGTAACCGGCCACCGGCACGCGCAGGTCCCCCAGATCCGGCCACAGCCGCCCGACCACGGCCGCCCAGGCCGTCGCGTACGCGGCCGCCACCACGAACGCCCGGCGGCGGTCCGTCAGCGCGCCGCGCCGCACGAACATCGCCACGTAGCAGACGTGCGCCGCCGCGAAGGAGCCCATTCCGGCCAGGAACGCGGTGTCGTCCTTGAGCTGGAGCAGCACGTCCCCGCCCGCGCTCAGCAGCAGCGCCGGAGCCAGCAGTTCCGGCGCCTTGCGCCCCTCCTGGGCGGCGGCCGTCACGCTGTGCGCGGCCAGCAGCGGCATCAGGGCGGGCTTGGTCGCGTTGCGCAGCACGGAGGACCCGGACAGGATCGCGCCCAGGTGCGTCGCGGAGGCGGCGGCGTACCCGCCCAGCAGGCTTGAGGCCGAACGGAGCCGCGCGCCGAGGACGGCACGGGTGGTCGTGCGAGGAGTCATGCGGGTCGCCTTCGAGTCCGGACGGTGGGGGAGGAACGAAAGCCTAGGGGAGCGGATCCGGCCGCCGAAAGCCGGGGTTACCGGTGCGTAACCCCGGCGTGGCCCGGGGCGGGCGGTGAGGGCCGGGTGCGCATTTCGCCACGGCCTCCGTTGGTGCCACCGGGTGACGCGGGCAGCGTCTAGTCTGGTCCCCGACATGGAGCAGCAGGAGTACGCGATCGGCGCCACCCGGGTGGCCGCCGGCCGGACGGACGGGCGCAAGGGCGGGGTGGGGGCCACCGACGCCGCCGTCGCCGTACGCGAAGCGGCCCGCCCGGGCGGCGCCGCTGACGGTGCACCCGATGCCGTGCCCCCGACCCGCGCTGACGCCGGGCAGGCCCTGGACCCCGAGCTCTCGCCGGACCCGGGCCTGCTGCGCCTGGCCCACTGGTTCGCCGCCGCCACGCCCGGCACCGCCGACGACCTGTGCGCCGCCTCCTTCGGGCTGTACCCGGCCCGGCACTTCGGGGCCCCGGCGGACCCGGCCGCCGGAGCGCCCGCCGATCCCGACGTCAGCTGGTGGCACGGCCCGACGGCCCACGCCAGCGCCAGCCGCCGCACCCGTGAGGCCCAGGACTCCCGGGGCGAGGGCGCCCTGAGGCGGGCCCGGCTCGACGAGGCGGCGCTGCCCGTCGTCCGCTCGGGCGCCAAGCCGGGCCGCCCCGGTCGGCACCGCCGGCCCGAACGGGCGCAGCCGGGCGTGCGCCTCGCGCAGGACCGTTCCGTCCCCGAGGGGGTCGCCCAGAACGCCGCCGAGCTTCCGGGGGCCGAACGGCGGATCGCCGCGCGGCTGCTGCTCGCCCACCCGCTCGTCACCGCCTCCGGCCCGCACGCGGACGGTTTCCCGCTGATCCGCCGTCACCGCGACTGGCTCACCGAGCGGTTCGACACCCTGCTCGGCTACCGGCTGGTCGTCGGCCCCTGGCACGCCCGCCTGTGCAAGGCGGGCCTGGGGCCCGGCGGCGCCCGCCGCCTCGAGAACCCCGCCACCGGCACGCCGTTCACCCCGGCCGCGTACGGCCAACTCGCCCTCGCCCTGGCCCTGTTGGTGGACGCGCCCGAGCAACTGCCCTACCGGCGCCTGCTCGACGCGATGCGCGCCGCCGCCCCCGAACTCGCGGCCGCGCCCGCCGACACCACGGCGGCGTTGGCCGCGCTCTCCAGCTGGCAGGTCCTCGGCGACCTGCCCGAGGACCCGGCGGACGGCGCCTTCGTCCTCACCGTCGACCGCGAACTCGCCCGCGCCGTGCCCGCCGGTCCGCCCGCCCTCGCGGACGGCCCCGCCGACCTCATCCGCCGCGCCTGCGAGGCCGAACCAGCCACCGCCGTACGGCGGTTGCTCGCCGAGACCCCCGCCGTGCTCGCCGCCGACCTGCCCGAGGACCGCCGCACCTGGCTGCACGAGCACCGGCTGAGCGGACCGGCGGCGCTGGCCGAGTTCCTGGGCCTGGAGACCGAACTGCGGGCCGAGGGCGTCGCACTGCTCGACCCCGCCGAGGAGCTCACCGACCTCGCCCTGCCCGGCACCGGCACCCTGGCCCGGGCGGCGCTGCTGCTGGTGGAGCGCCTGGTCGAGGAGGTCCGGCCGCTGCCCGGGGAGGCGGTGGAGGGGGACGTGCCCGTCGCCGACGCGCTGATAGACGGCGTCCTCGGGGACATCGCCGACGACCACGCCCTCCCGGCCCGCTACCTCGCCGACCGCACCGCCCTGCGCCGCGACGCCCTGGACCTCCTCCACCGCCTGGGCCTGATCACCCCCACCCCCCGCACCACCTGGCGCCTGCGCCCCCCGGCCGCCCGCTACGCCCCGGCCCCCGACCTCCGCCCCGCCCCCGGCAACGGCCGCCACTCCCGCCCCCACGCCTGAAGCACCCGGGGAAAGGCGAAAGCACCGCCGCCCCGTCGGGGCCAGCGGTGCTTGAAGACGGTACTGGGGTCCTACTTGCCCGTGCTGCCGGTGGCGGTCGTGGTGATCCCGTGCTGGACGGTCTCCACGGTGGCGCCGACGCCGAGCGTGCCCAGAAGGATCGAGGCGAGCACGGCGGAGCAGGCGAGCAGGCGGCGGTGGCGCTGGGGGAGCGGGAAGCGCTGTTCCTCGTAGGGCGCCGGAGGGTTGGCGGTCATGTCAGGGAGGGTTCCAGGGCGGTGTGAACGGTCGGTACGCGCGGGTGAAGTCCGGACGGGGGTTGGGCGTCGGTTGGCCGCGTACGCCCCAACCCGGTGCCGGGCGGGGCGTACACGCAGGTCAGGGGCGGCTCCGGCGCTCGGCGAGGGCCTCGCCGACGGCCACCCGTACGGCGTCGCGCAGGCCGTGCGCGGGGTGGAACCGGGAGGGGCCGGCGGCCGGGTCCTCCCGCAGTTCCTTGACCAGGGACACGCACAGCAGCAGCATCACCACGACGAAGGGCAGTGCGACCAGGATCGTGGCGTTCTGCAGTGCGGTGAGCCCTCCGGCGAGCAGGAGGGCGGCGGCGACCCCGCCCATCAGCACGCCCCAGACGACCACCAGCCAGGTGCGCGGGTGCAGGGAGCCCCGGCTGGAGAGGGAGCCGAGCACCAGGGAGGCGGAGTCGGCGCTGGTGATGAAGAAGGTCATGACGAGCAGCACCGCGACGACGCTGGTGAACGAGCCGAGCGGCAGCGCGTCCAGCATCTCGAACAGCGACGCCTCCGCGCCCCGGGGGATGGTGGCGACGAGGTCGGCGGTGCCGGTGGTGACGAGCCGGATGGCGGTGCCGCCCATGACGCAGAACCAGATGACGGTGGCTCCGCTGGGCACCAGCAGCACGCCGAGCAGGAACTGGCGGATGGTGCGGCCTCGGGAGATGCGGGCGATGAAGGTGCCGACGAAGGGGGCCCAGGAGAGCCACCAGGCCCAGTAGAAGATCGTCCAGGAGCCGAGCCAGTTCTCGTCGGTCAGCGCCCCGGTCTGGGTGGACATGGCGAGCAGGTCGGAGAGGTAGCCGCCGACGGTGGCGGGGACGGAGTCCAGCACGAAGACACTGGGCCCGAAGACGAAGACGAACAGCATGATCAGCGAGGCGAGGACGACGTTCGCCGTGGAGAGCCACTTGACGCCCTTGTGGACGCCGGAGAAGGCGGAGAGCACGAACGCGGCCGTGAGTGACCCGATGATGACCATCTGGACGTTCTGGGTGCTGCGGACGGAGGAGATGTAGCCGAGCCCGTCGGCGACCTGCAGCGCGCCGAGGCCGAGGCTGGTCGCGGAGCCGAAGACGGTGGCGAAGACGGCCAGCAGGTCGATGGCCCGCCCCGGCCAGCCGTCCGCGCCGCGCTGCCCGAGCAGGGGCACGAACGCGGCGGAGATCCGGTTGCCGCGGCCCTTGCGGAAGGTGGTGTAGGCCAGCGCCAGGCCCCCGACGGCGTAGATCGCCCACGGGTGCAGCGTCCAGTGGAAGAGGGAGAACTCCAGCGCCTGCTGGGCGGCCGCCGCGCTCTGCGGCTCGAGGCCGGAGCCGGGCTGCGGGGCCGCGAAGAGCTGGAGCGGTTCGCCCACGCCGTAGAACATCAGGCCGATGCCCATGCCGGCGCTGAACATCATGGCGACCCAGGCGAGGGTGGAGAACTCCGGCTCGTCGTCGTCGCGCCCGAGGCGGATGCGGCCGAAGCGGCTGAAGGCGAGCAGCACGGTGACGACGAGGAACACGTCGGCGGCGACGACGAACAGCCAGCCGAAGTTGTGCAGCACCCAGCCCAGCGCGGTGCCGGAGGCGCTGCCGAGCGAGTCCTGGGCGAAGACGCCCCAGGCGACGACCCCGAGCACCAGCACGGCGCTGACGCCGAACACCCACCGGTCGGTCGGGAGGGTCTCGGCGGGTTCGTCGGGCTCCTTCGCGCGCTGCTCGGTCTGCGGGGGCTGGCTGCTCATCGGACGGACCTCTCGACATGCGGGCTTTCAGAGGGCATGTCGCACTATGTCCAGTTCCTCCCGGGAGCGGCGGGAGGGCGCGCCGGAGAGGCGGCGGGTGAGGACTTACGTCCCGTCGCCCCCGCCGCCCCCGCCTTCCGTGCTACGGGCGGGCCGGCTGGATGTCGTACGGCGCCGGGTACGGCGTCTCGTACGGGTTCAGCACCAGCCGCACCACGTCCTCGAGTCTGCGCCGGGCGTCGCCCAGGGTGGTGCGGCCGGTCACCCAGGCCGTCAGCTCCCCCTGCCAGGCGTGCGCGACGATGTGCCGCACCAGGTCGCTGGCGGCCGCGGGCACCTCGGCCGTCACCGCCTGGAGGGCGGCGCTGTCGGCTCTGGCCATGCCCTGGAGGGCCTCGCTGGCGAAGGGGTCGGTGGAGGCGGCGACGGCCACCCGGAGCCGGGCGAGCTCGGGTTGGCGCTGGTAGGCGCGCATCCCTCCGCGGACGAACCGCACCGCCCGGTCGGTGGCGCCGAGCCCGGCGCGCGGGCCGCGCAGCTCGGCCACCAGGTCCGCCAGCAGCAGCCGGTGCCATTCGGCGATCGCCGCGGCCAGGAGGTGGTCCTTGGAGGAGAAGTAGCGGTACGCCGTCCCCAGGGCGACTCCGGAGCGCTCGCAGACCTGCTTCATCTGCAGCCGCTCGACGCCGATCTCGTTCACCAGGGCGAGCGCGGCCGCGATGAGACTGTCGCGGCGTTCGAGCTGGCGCGGAGACATCGCCTCCACCGGCCGTGGTGACAGGTCAACCTTGGTCACCCGCACCATGATACGGGCCGGGGCCGCTCAGGAGTATGACGCCGACCGGCCTCCTTCCGTTCGTACGGCCGTCACCGGTGTCCGGCGGCCGGTACCGCCGGCTGGCTGCCGCCCGCTGCCTCGCCCGCTGCCGCCAGCCGCTACCGCCGCTCGCGGATCAGTGCCTCCTGGACGGCGGAGGCGACCAGCCGGCCCTCGCGGTCGTAGAACTCGCCCAGGGACAGGCCCCGGCCGTCGGAGGCGGAGGGGCTGCGCTGGGCGAACAACAGCCACTCGTCCGCCCGGAACGGGCGGTGGAACCACATCGCGTGGTCCAGGGAGGCCATCAGCAGCCGGGGCGGCTCGGTGCGCTGGAAGAAGTTCGGTTGGCGGTGCAGCCCGGCGGTGGAGGCGAGGGTGAGGTCGGAGAGGTAGGTGAGGGCGCAGACGTGCAACAGAGGGTCGCCCGCGGGCAGCGGGGAGGCGATGCGCAGCCAGACGAACTGCTGCGGCATCCCCGGCACGGCGGGCGGCACGCCCGGGGCGTCCGACGGGACGAAGCGCAGCTCGAGGTCACGGAACCCACTGCCGGTGATCGCGGCGCGCAGCCCCTCGTCCAGGGGGGCGAAGGCGTCGGGCAGGCTCTCGGGCCCGGGCAGCTCCGGCATCTCGCGGTGGCGGTCGTCGGCCGTCTCGGGGCGCTTGAATGAGGCGGAGAGGGTGAAGATCGCCGCGCCGTTCTGCACTGCGGTGACGCGCCGGGTGGTGTACGAGAGGCCCTCGCGCACGCGCTCGACCTCGTAGTCGATCGGCTGGGTCGGGTCGCCGGGCAGCAGGAAGTAGCCGTGCAGGGAGTGGACGGCGCGGTCCCCGCCGCAGGTGCGCCCGGCGGCGGTGAGGGCCTGCGCGGCGACCTGGCCGCCGAAGGCCCGCATCGGGGCGCCGGCGTGGCAGCGGCCCCGGAACGTGTTCTTGTCCAGCGGCTCGATCTCCAGCAGCCCGGCGAACGATCCGGTGGGGCCGGCGGTCCGGATGCCGTCGTGGGTCAGGTCGGTCACCCGCTCATAGTGACAGAAGGGGGCGGCGGGGCGGTGTGACCTGGGTAACGATCGGGGCACCTCCGGACGGTAGAACCTGTTTCAGTCGAAGGGTCGGCAGGGTGGGATGTCGGCCCCCTCACCTAACGTGCTCGCCATGACGCAATCCGCACACGCGTACGCCTACCTGCGCCCGTCGGCCGTCCTGGACGGCGCCGGCGGCCGGCGGCTCGACCTGGCCACCTCCGGTGGCGCCACCCCCCTCGGGGCGGCGGCCAATCCGCGGTTCTTCGCGGGCTTCCTGGCCGACCCCGCGCCGGCGGCGGCCGCGCTGCTCGCGGTCGCGGACGTCGCCGCCGCCCGGTACTACCAGCCGCAGCTGCGCGCCTCGCTCGACCCGGTGGTCACCGCCAACGGGGACCGGCTGCGCTTCGAGTCCTTCTCCGGCTGCTGCGGCGTCTACGCCCGCCTCGACGTCCTCCGGGCGGGCCTCGACGGCGACGAGATCGGCCACGGCACCACCAACGTGGACGTCAACAACCCGCTGCGCGAGGCGCTGACCAGGATCGGCCCCTCCGACCCCCTGCACCTGGCCGTCGGGCCGGACGCGCTGGAGGTCTCCACCTTCGACGGGCCGCTGGTCGAGAAGAAGGTGCCGCTGCCCGAGCGCTGGCTGCGCGGCTTCGCCGAGACGCAGGTGATCGCCTCCGGCTTCGACCTGCGCGCCGAACTGCCCGCCGCCGAGGCCGTGCGCTTCCTGCGCTCGCTGCCGCGCGGCGGGCGGGCCGGCGCGAGCTGGGTCGTCCCGGCCGGGCGGACGCTGCGGCCCACCACCCGCCCGGTGCCCGGCGCCGTCTGCCTGCCCGGCCCGGAGCGGCTGGTGGCGCTGCAACGGGTGCTGCGGCACGCGCTCGCCCTGCGGGTGTACGGGCCGGCGGCCTCCTCCGCACCCGCCGCCTCGGCCTGGGAGGTGGTGCTGCCCGGGATGCGGCTCACCCTGACCCTCTCCCCGGACGCCTCCCGCGGCTTCTCCGGCGAGGGCGGGGTGCTCGGCGCACTGGCGAAGGACACCGTCGAGCAGGACGCCGAGCTGGTCGCGGTGCTGCTCGCCTGGGAGCCGAGGATCGAGATCGCCGAACTCGCCGAGCAGTGCGGGATCGGCGTCGACCGGGTGCGGGCCGCCCTCACCCGGCTCGGCACCGCCGGGCAGATCGGCTACGACACCGCCGAGGCCGCCTACTTCCACCGCCGGCTCCCCTACGAGGCCGGGCGGGCCGAGGCGGCCAACCCCCGGCTGCGGGCCGCCCGGGCCCTGGTCGAGGCGGGCGCGGTGCGCCTCGAGGACGGCGGGGCCACGGCCGTGGTCACCGTGGACGACCACATCCAGCGGGTGCGCACGGGCGCGGACGGGCGGGTGGGCTGCACCTGCCTGTGGTGGGCCAAGTACCGCGGCGGGCGCGGGCCGTGCAAGCACGCGCTGGCGGTCGCGATGGTGCGGCAGGACGAGAAGAACGTGCACGGCACGATCGGGCAGAGCGAGAAGAACGGGCAGGGCGCACGGGCATGAGCGGTGGCAGGGAGACGGGGGCGGTGCTGTCCGTGATGGAGGCCGAGGAGGGCGCCGAGCGGCTGCTCGCGGCCGTCAGGGCCGGGCGGACATCCTGGATACCCGTCCTGGTCGGCAAGATGGACGCGGCCCAGCGCCGCGCCGCCCTGCCCGGGCTCAAGGCGCTGCGCAAGGAACTGCGCGACCAGTGGTCCCGCGAGGACATCGCCGTCCCGGGCGCGCTGCTGGTGGCCGGCGCCGGCTGCCACACCGGCCCGGCGGGCGCCGCCACCTGGATGTCCGGCAGCGACTTCACGGGCCGCGACTGGGCGCGCAGCCGCGAGCTGGCGCAACTGGTGGAGGCGCAGCCCGTCGAGTGGCAGATCGAGGTGGCCACCCGGCTCGCCGAGCGGCCCTCCCCGCGCTGGGGCTGGTGGCTCTACTACCCGCTCGTCGACTCCGTGGTGAAGCGCACCGGCTGCCCGGTGCCGACGAGCGAGACCTTCGTCCGCGCCTGGCTGGAGCAGGGCTTCCAGGAGTGCCGCCGGGGCACGGCGCTCGCGGAGCGGCTGCGGGCCGACCCGTACACCCCGGTCCTCGTCCCGCAGCTGTTCGAACTCTCCGACGTCTCCCACGAGTTGTCCCGCAACCGGAACGGGGGCCCGGGCGACTCCTGGGCGACGGCGATCGCCGGCCTGGCCGCCGGCGGTGACCTGGACCGCGCCGCCCTGATCGACCGCTGCCTGGCCCGGCTGCTGCGCGGCGGGAAGACGCCCGACCAGAAGGCGTTCCTGGACGTGCTGAGCGCGCTCGCCCCCACGCCCGAGGAGTACGCGGCGCGGGTGCGGGACGTCCTGGCGCTGCTGGACGGGCCCTCGGTGCTCGCCGGGCACGCCCAGGAGGTGCTGATCGGGCTGGACGAGGCCGGGCTGATCGAGCCCGAGGCGCTGGTCGAAGCCTCCGCCGTGGTGCTGTTCCGCACGGAGAAGAAGCTGGTGCGCGCCCAGCTGGGCTGGCTGGAGAAGGCCGCCCGGCGCTCGCCCGAACGGGCCGGGCCCGCGGCGCTGGCCGCGGCCGAAGCCTTCGGGCACCCGGACGCGGGTGTGCAGGAGCGGGCGCTCAACCTGGTCGCCCGCCTGCTCAGGGCGGCCGGCGAGGCGGTGCTGCCCGAGCTGCGGCAGGCCGCCGAACTGCTCGGCCCCGCGTACCACGCGCGGGCCGGCGAGCTGTTCGGCGCCCCGGTCGGCGGCGGCGTCGCGGCGGACACCGAGGAGGTGCTCCCGCCCGTCCCCGTGCCGCTCCCGCTCGGGGAGCCCGTCGCCTCGGCGGCCGAGCTCGCCGAGGAGCTGTCCGCACTGCTCGCGCTGGAGCGGCCGGAGGTGGCCGTCTTCGAGCGGGTGCTGGACGGGCTGATCCGCCGGACCCACCTGGACCGGGAGGGGCTGCTCGCCGCGCTGGAGCCCGTCCGCCGCGCCCACCCGTGGAACGGCGGCGGCCACTGGGGCGACTGCACGCCCCGCGACGTGCTGTACGTCGTCGCCTCGATCGCGGGGGAGACGCCGCCGCACCGGCTCTGGGACGCCCTGCGCGGCAGGAAGCGCTCCCCGCTGCGCACGGCGTACGCCACCGTGCACGGCAGCGCGCTGGCGGCCCGGCTGGAGGAGGCTGCCTGGCAGGTCACGGCCACCCGGCCGCCCTACCTGCTCGCCACCCCGACCGACGCCTCCGGGGCGCTCGACCCCGCCGCGCTGGTCGCCCGGCTCGCCGGGTACGAGTCGGCGGGCATGGCGCCGGGCCATGCCGACCTGAGCGCCGCCCTGCTGAGGGTCGGTCCGCTGCCGGCCGACGAGGCCGTGCTGCGGGCGGCCGGGGCGCTCACCTCCCCGGCCGGGCAGGAGCTCGCGCAGTGGCTGCGCGGCGGGGGCCTGCCCGCCCAGCCGTCCGAGCGGGTGCTGTTCGAGCCGGCCAGGGCGGCCGGGCGCAGCCTGCGCCCGGGCGAGCACTGGTTCGAGGACGTACGGCGGGTGGCCGTCGCCCAGCCCGGGATCGGCGCGGGCGCGGCCAAGCGCCTCGCCGCCGAGTTCCGGGAGCTGCTCGCGGCCACCGAACCCAGCGTCGCCCGGGCCAAGCGGAACTACGACTGGGCGTGGCGGCCCGTCGCCCACTGGGCCGCGATGCTGCCCTGGCACCGGGAGGAGCTGGCGGCCCGTTGGCTCGACCACTTCGCCGCGGCAGCCGACCGCGACGAGCGCGGCCCCGGCCGGCTGCTGCCGCAGCTCGCCGAGGCGGGCGGCCCGGCCGGGCTGGCCGTGCACCTGGCGCTGGCGTACTGCCTGGGCTCGGCCACGGCCGAGGACCGCACCGGCGCCGTCGACGCCCTGCTGGTCCTCGCCGCCCGCGGGGACCTGGACGCGGGCCTGCTCGGGAGGGAACTGGGCGAGCTGACGGCGCTGGGGACGGTCAAGACCAACCGGCTCGCGGTCTCCCTCGCCCTGGCCGCCGAGACCGGGGCCCACCGCACGGTCTGGTCGGTCCTCGCCGCGTTCCTCCCCGTCCAGCTTGCCGCCGTGCTCGCCTCGGCCGACCCGGCGCCCCGGGGCCTCGGCGACCTCCTCGCCGTCGCCGCCGACACCGCCCGCCGCACCCCCGACCGCGAGCCGATCGCGCAGGTGACGGCCCTCGCCGCCCGCGCGGGCTCCAGCCGGACGGTCAAGGCGGCCCGTACGCTCCGGGACGTCCTCGGGGACAGCTGACGGGGTTCAGCGAACAGATAACAGCAAACAGAAACCAGCGAACAGAAACCAGCGAACAGAAGACACCGAACAGATGTCAGTGGGCAGAGGATGAAATCTGTTCGCTGACGTCTGTTTGTTGTCCGCCCGCCACGGGCTCCGGCGTGGCGCCGCCCGGGGCGGCCGCCGCGACGGAGCGCCACCAGAGGCGCAGGGCCGGCGGGGCGGCGGGTTCGAAGGGCTTGCCGGGGCGGGGCACGGCGAGGCGGGCGCCGAGCGCCTGGGCGGCGGCGACCACGCGTTCCGCGGGCTCCTCCCAGGGGTGCATGGCGAGGTTGAAGGTGCACCAGTGGATGGGCATCAGGAGGTCGCCGCCCACGTCCAGGTGGGCCCGGACGCCCTCCTCCGGGGTCATGTGCACCTCGGGCCAGAACCGGCTGTACGCGCCGACCTGCATCATCGTCGCGTCGAAGGGGCCCAGCCGCCGCCCGATCTCGGCGAACCCGGGGAAGTACCCGGTGTCCCCGCTGTGGAAGATCCGGTGCCCGCCGCCGGCCACCACCCAGGAGGCCCACAGGAACAGCGGGCTGGTGCGGGGCCCGCGCGAGCAGTAGTGGCGGGCCGGGGTGGCGGTGAGGGTCAGCCCGGCGACCTCGGCGCTCTCCCACCAGTCCAGCTCGACGATCCGCGAGGCCGGCACCCCCCAGTGCTCCAGGTGCGCCCCGACCCCCAGCGGCACGGCGAACACCGCCTCCGTCGCGGTCAGGGCCCTCACCGTCGCCATGTCGAGGTGGTCGTAGTGGTCGTGGGAGACCACCACCACGTCCACCGGCCCGAGTTCGGACAGCGGCAGCGGTACCGGGTGCAGCCGCTTGGGGCCCGTCCAGGAGAACGGGGAGCAGCGCTCGCCCCAGACCGGGTCGATCAGCACCCGCCGCCCGCCGATCTCGGCGAGGACGGTGGCGTGGCCGAGCCAGGTCAGCCGCAGGCCGGAGGCGGGCGGGGCGGCGAGGTCGGCGGGCAGGAGGCGGTGCACCGGCACGGCGGCGGCGGGCGAGCGGCGGGTCTTGTCGCCGGTCAGCTGGGCCCGGGTGATCTCCAGCGGGCTGCGCTCGTACACGAGGCGCCGGGTGGGCAGCGGGTTGCGGAAGGCGCCGTCGGCAAACTGGGGGGAGCGGCGGATGCGGGCCAGTCGCTCGCCCCGGGGCTCGGCGCCGAAGGCGTCGGTGCGCACGCGGTGCCAGGCCGCGCGGGGCAGTCCGGCGAGGCCGGGGACGGCGCGGGCGGCGGCGGGGGTGGCCGGGGGGACGAAGAGGGCGGACAGACCGGCGAGGCGGGAGAACCAGGGGGCGGGGCGGGGCACGGCTCCTCCAAGGACGGTCACGGCTACCGGGCGTGCCGGGGCGCGTACCGCGGTGACCAGCGGGTCACTGCGGTACGACAACCATCTCGTCGGAGGTTACTCGCCGTGCGCCGTTCGGACCCGGTGGAGGCCCGGGCGCGGGCCGAACGGCGTACGCGGGCCCGCAGGAGGAGCTCAGGCGCTCAGGAGTTCAGGCGCTCAGGCGTAGAACCGGGTGATCGTCTCCGCGACGCAGTGCGGCTTGGCCCCCGCCTCGCTGGTGATGGTGAAGCGCACCACCGCCTGGACCCCGCCCGGCACCTCGGTGGCCGACACCAGCTCGGCCGTGGCCCGGATCGCCGTGCCCACCGGCACCGGCGAGGGGAAGCGCACCTTGTCCGAGCCGTAGTTCAGCGCCATCCGCACGCCCTCGACGCTGTAGCACTCCTTCGCCAGCACCGGGATCATCGACTGGGTCAGGTAGCCGTGCGCGATGGTCGAGCCGAAGGTGCTCTCCTTCGCCCGCTCGGGGTCCACGTGGATCCACTGGTGGTCCCCGGTGGCCTCGGCGAACAGGTCGATCTGCCGCTGCTCGATCGTGTGCCACCGGCTGGTGCCCAGTTCGGTGCCGACGGCGGCGGTCAGCTCGGCGAGGGAGGCGAAGCTCGTCACGGTGCGCTCCTGGAGGGGGAGGGGCCCCGGGGCGGGGCCAGGACGCCGGAAGCGTATGCCTACCCGCCGGTATCTGTCAGGAGCGGACGGAAAACGGCAGCTCAGGGCCGCAGTTCAGGGCGACAGCTCAGGGCCGCAGCGCGGTCCACCCCGAGGCGCCGCGCCCGGCCGGGAACAGCCGCCGGCCGCTGACCAGTTCCGGCACCAGGGAGACGAACACCGGCGAAGACCCGCCCACCCACGGCCGCAGCCCGCTGCGCCGCACCCGCTCCACCTGCTCGGCGCCCCGCAGCACGTCGGCGCGCCCGTGCACCAGCACGCTCCAGCCCGTCCGGGTGACCGGGTCCAGCAGGTCGGCCTGGAAGGCCACCACCGTGCCGTCCAGGCCCCGCGCGGTGCCGCAGTCCCGGCGCAGGGCCAGCACCAGCCGCCCGTCCAGCACCTCGAACGAGACCGGCAGCACGGCCGGCAGCGCGTGCTCGGTGTACACCACGCGCCCTACGGGCACGGTGCTGAGCAGCCGCAGGCACTCCGCCTCGCTCAGGGTCTCCACGCGGTCCTCACGCTCCATGCGTCCGATCGTCCTCCGGGCGGCGGGCGCGCCGATAGGGCCCATGGTCCCTGAGCGGAAGGGCCGTGAGCCCCGCCGGCGGCCGCCCGGACCGGGCCCGTGGGCGGTAGCCTGCCCGGCGGCGGACGTACGGGCCCCGGGGCCGCGCAGCCGGCGCGGTACGGAGCACGAGCAGGAGGGGGCGGACGCATGGCGGGCGGGGTCGATCTGGTGGTGATCGGGGCGGACGGCGGGCCCGACCGGGCCTTCGGGGGCTCGGCGCACGCGCCGCAGGGCGCGCGGCAGCTCGCCGAGGTGCTGCCCGGGATGTTCTTCGACACCGGCGCGGCCGGCTGCCGCGTCGGCACCGTCGCGCCCGACGCGGACGCCAACGCGATGCTCACCGCCGTGCGCGACACCGCCCAACACCCCGGCCGCTGGCTGGTGGTGTGCCTGGTCGGGCAGTTGGTCGCCGACCCGCGCGGGCGCCGCCTCGCCCTCGTCACCGCCGGCAGCACCGGCGACAACGCCTACCGGCGGGGCCTGGCCTGGGACTGGGTGGTCAGCGCGATGGTGCACGGCGACCACGAGGAGACGCTGCTGATCGTCGACGCCGTCGTCGACAAGGACACCTGGGCGGCGCTGGAACGCGGCGGCGGTGAGGACGGCGCGGGCGAACTGCTCAGCTACCCGAGGGTGCCGCTGTGGGGCAGAGTCGGCCGCTTCACCCCCGGCAGACGCGGCCGGGACGCCGTACTCCCGGGCGACGAGGGCTCGTTCAGCCACTCCCTGGCCACCGTCCTTCGCCACGGCGTCCCGGGCGCCCCCGCCGCCGTCGCCCCGCTGGACCTCCAGCCCGCCGTGGCCGCCCTGCTCGACGGCTCCCGGCCCTCCGCCGCGCCCGGCGCACGCCTGCTCGTTCCGCCGCACGGCGGGCGCCTGTTGATGCGCAATCGGGCCGCCGTTCGGGGCGCATTGGCCGGATTGTCGCTTTCCGAAGAACTGTTGGCCGTCCTGTGGCGGGAAAGTGCCCCGACCGAACCGCCTTCCGCGTAAGGTCAGGGGGCCTGAGGTGTTGCCGTGTCGGGGTGGGTTGGCGAAGAATCGATCCCCGGCGGAAACTCCGGCGGGACGACGGAATTCCTGAGGCGGCCGTGACTCACGGATCGGTTCGGTCGCGACGAGGTGGGGCGATGCGGCAGCGCGGAAATGTGTTGCGCCCTGGGGCGATTGGGGTCGGTGGGGCGATTCTGGTGTTACTGCTCGGTGCGTGCGCGAGCGGTGGTTCCGAAGGGTCGGCCGATCGTCTCGGGACGGGTGCGCCGACCGTTGCGGGCGTGAACCCGCTCACTCCTTCGGGTGGTTCGCGGCCCGGCACCACGGCGCCCACCGACGGTCCGGAAGGCGCCATGTCCAGACTTGCCCTGAGCACCTATCAGGACTGGTGGAAGGCTCAGGCCGACGCCTTCGGCAGCACGGATTCGGACGGGATCGCCCTGGAGGCGTACTCCTCCGGACGGGCGCTGACGGACACACTGGTGGGACTGCGTCAACTCCGCGACGCCAAAATGGTCATGACCGGAACGCCGCGCAATTCCCCGGTGGTCACCTCCGTCGACCTGAAATCCGATCCGCAGACCGCCGTGATCGAGGACTGCGTCGACGTTTCGGGCTGGCATCGGGTCGACGCCGCGAGCAAGGCCGTACGGGAACCGAGTGGAGCGCTGCGCCGGTACGTCGCGACGGCGTCCCTGCACAGGTTCCAGGAGCACTGGCTGATCTACGACTTCAAGCGAGAGGCGGGCCGGACATGCTGAATTCACGCAAACCCGGCGCACGGTTGGTGGTCGTCGCATCGCTGTCCGCCGGACTGCTGATCTCCCAGGCGGTCCCGGCGATGGCGGACGACCCGGGGGACGCCGGCGCCGACAGGTGCTTTCCGAATCTGATCTGCGAATGGGCCGACGGCGGCACCAGGACCCCGGGCCCCGGCTCCACCCAGCCGGGTGGCGGCGGAGGGGGAGGGGGCGGCGGCGTGCCGGTGTGCAGCTACCACAACGTCGAGTGGCCGTGCCACGACCCCGAACGGGGCTGGTTCGACAGCGGCGACGGCTGCTACTACCGGGTGCTGGACACCCAGCCGTCGCCGAGCGACCGGGTCTGGGACGGGCACACCAACGCCGACGGCTCGGTCTACACCGTCATCTGCCTCGGCGAGAACGGCGGCTACCAGGACCCGGCGGTCAGGTTCGTGGACGCGGCCAAGGCGCCGAAGGTCGTCTCCCCGGAGGACGTCGCCCGCGACCTCGTCTATCACAAGATCCACTTCCCCGACCCCGTCCCCGGCCTCGCGCCCAAGGAGACGGCCGTGGTGAACAGCCCGGTCTGGCTCTGGGTCGAGAACTCGGGCACGCCCGCGCCGAAGACCGCCAGCGCCGGGGCCTCCTCCGTCACCGTCACGCCCCGCCTGGCGAAGGTCACCTGGGACTTCGACGGGCAGAAGGTCGAGTGCGACGGCGTCGGCACGCCGTACGACCCGAAGTACGGCGCCTCCAAGTCCCCCGACTGCCCGACCGAGTTCAAGACCGGCTCGGGGGCCCGGAAGAACGGGGTCTTCGCCGCCTCGGTGCGGACCTCCTGGGTGGCCGACGTGGTCGTCTCCGGGCCCGGGGCCAGGAAGTTCACCATCGGGGGCCTGTACCGGGACAGCGGGGCCTTCACCTTCAGGGTGGCCGAGGTGCAGGTCCTCAACTGACCCGGCGGCCCGGGCGGTTCGACCACGACCGCCCGGAGGCGGCCGCGACGACCCGGACCAGACGATCAACCAGCTGCGATGACCAGCAGCGATGACCAGCGACGACGAACGACGACGAACAGCGACGACGAAAGAAGGGGGCGGAACCCGGTGGAGAACCGTACGTTCGCGACGCCGGGAACCGGCGCACCCGCGGGCGCCGCGGCGTCCGTGGCCGTGCCCGAGCAGCAGGAGCAGGGCAGTGGGCGCAAGGGCCGCACCGCGCCCCACGCCCCCGGCCGGGCGATGGGCGCCCGGCGCAGGCGACCGGCGGTGCTGGCGATGGCCGTGGCGCTGATAGCCGCCGGCGGGCTCGGCGGCGCGGCCCTCTACAACAGCACCGGCCAGCGCGTGGCCGTGCTCGCGCTCGCCCGGGACGTGCCCTGGGGGCAGGTGATCAGCGAGGACGACCTGGTGGTCGCCCGCATCGCCGGGGACCCGGCCCTGCACCCGCTGTCCGCCCAGGACCGCGGCCGGGTGGTCGGCATGCGCGCGGCCACCGACCTCAAGCGCGGCGCCATGCTCACCGGCGCCGACCTCGCCCAGGGGCTCAGCGTGCAGCCCGGGCAGATCGTGGTCGGCGTCTCCGCCAAGCGCACCCAGCTGCCCGCCGGCCGGCTCCAGCCCGGCATGCAGGTCGTCGTGGTCTACACCCCGGACGCCGGGCGGGCCGACTCGCTGCCCGCCACGATCATCACGGTCGGGCGGGTGGACACCGACGGCAGCCAGGTGATCGACGTCGCGGTCGGCACGGCGGACGGGCCCCGGCTGGCCCAGTGGGTCGCCGCCGGACGCATCCAGGTGCTGCTGGCCCCGCGCGCCACCACGGCCGGCGGGGCGGGCGCGGCCGGTACGGGCGACGCGGCCGCCACCGGGGCCGCCACCGCTCCTGCCGCTGCGCCCACGGGCACCGCCCCGACCGGTGCCGCCCCGACCGGCACCGCCGCGCCCGGGACGTCCGCGACCCAGAAGCCCCCGGCCGCGACGGGCGGCCCCTGATGGCCGTGATCGCGGTGGCCGGCGGCCCGGGCGCCCCCGGGGCGACCACCACCGCCCTGGCCCTGCTGCTGGCCTGGCCGCTCCCGCCCGGCCGCCGCGTCCTGCTGGTCGAGGCCGACCCGGACGGCGGCGCGGTGCTCGCCGGCGCCCTCGAGGGCCGCGTCGAGGCCGTGTACGGGCTGCGCAACCTCGCCGTCGCCGACCGGCGCGGACTGCTCGCCCAGACCATCTGGGAGCAGCTGATCGACCTCTCGCCCGAGGGCGACGCCCGGCGCCTGCTGCTGCCCGGCCTCACCGACCCCGCCCAGGCCCCCGGCCTCGCCTACACCTGGGAGCCGCTCGCCGAACTGCTGCACGGGCTGGAGGCGCAGGGCTACGACGTCATCGTCGACCTCGGGCGCTCCGGCACCACCGGGGCGAGCGCCGTCCTGGCCCGCCGCGCCGACGCGGTGGCGGCCGTCGTGCGTACCACCCTGCGCGGGCTCAGCTCGGCCCGGCCCCGGCTCGCCGCCCTCGCCGAGGACCTCGCCGCGGGAGGCACCGGGGCGGACGCGCTCGGGCTGCTGCTGGTCGCCGAGGGGCCCTACCCGGGGGCGGAGGTCTCCCGCGAGTTCGGACTGCCGGTGCTCGGGGTGCTGCCGCACGCCGTCCGGACGGCCCGGGTGCTCTCGGACGGCGGGGACACCGCCGACCGGCGCTTCGTCCGCTCGGAGCTGATGCGCACCGCTCGCTCGGCGGCGGACGAGGTGCACCTGCTCGTGCGCCGTCGGCGCCAGCGGCTCGCGCCCACCGCGGCGGCGCTGCCGGCGGGCTCGCCCGCCACCGCCCCCGCCCCCGCCCCCGCGCCGGGGCCGATACCCGGGCCGGTCGCCGCGCCGATGCCCGTGCCGCCCGCCCCCGCGCCGCCCTCGCCCATGCCTGTGTCGCCGGTGCCCGTGCCGGGTCCGGTGTCGCCGTACGGGACGGGCGGCCAGGCTGAACCGCCCTCCTATGCCCAGCCCTCCTACGCCCAGCATTCCTACGGCCCGCCCTCCTACACCCCGCCGGTGATCACCACCGGCCCGGTGGCGCCACTCGCCGGGCTGGCCCCGCAGCCGGCCGCGCCCGCGCCGTTCCCGGCGCACGTCCAGTCCGGTCAGGGCGGCCCCGAGGGCCGCGACCCGTTCCAGCAACCAGTCGTGACGAGCCGTCAGGACTCCGTGAACGGGCAGTACCCGCCGTACGACCCCGAGGAGGTGCTCCGTGCGCGGTAGCCCCCTGCACCAGCACCCCTCCGCCGACCCGGCCGCGCTGCCCTGGGCGGCGCCCGCCTCGGCCGCCGCGCCCGCGCCCGCCGCGCAACAGCCGTACCGGCCGGGCCCGGTGGCTCCGCAGCCCGCCGCGCCGCAGCCCGTCGTGAACCAGCAGGCCGTGAACCAGCAGGCCGTGAGCCCGTCCGCCGTGGGCCGACCCGAGGCCGTCCCCTCCCAGCTGCCCTCGCTCGACCTGCGCGGCGCCGGCACCCGACCGGCCGTCGACCCGCAGGTCGCCCGCGAGCTGAAGCGCCAGGTCGCCGCCGAACTCCACCAGCAAATCGCCCGGTTGACCACCGCCTCCGGCTCCGAACCCGACCGCGCCACCCGCCGCCAGCGCGGCCGCGCCCTCATCGAGGAGGCCGTCGCCCGCTGGTCCGACGCCTACGCGCAGACCCACGGCATCCCGCCCACCCGCGACCAGGACCGCGCCCTCTCCGAGGCCGTCTTCGACCTGCTCTTCCGGGCCGGCCGCCTCCAGCCCTACCTGGACGACCCGGAGATCGAGAACATCCTCATCAACGGCTGCGACGACGTCTGGGTCTCCAAGGTCCACCAACCCCTGCGCCAGGTCCCGCCGGTGGCCGACAGCGACGCCGAACTCGTCGAGCTCCTCCAGGACCTCGCCCGCCAGCACGGCGGCGGCGAACGCAGCCTGTCCACCGCCAGCCCCACCCTCGCCCTGCGCCTCGAGGGCGGCATGCGCCTCCAGGCGCTCACCGAGGTCACGCCCCGCCCGTACGTGGCCATCCGCCGCCACCGGGTCGCCTCCGCGACCCTGCCCGAGATGGTCGAACTCGGCACCCTGGACGCCACGTTGGCCGCCTTCCTGGCCTCCGCCATCCGGGCCCGCAAGAACGTCATGATCACCGGCACCCAGGGCGTCGGCAAGACCAGCCTGCTGCGCGCCATGGCCGCCGAGATCCCGCCGGACGAGCGGATCGGCACCCTCGAGTCGGAGTTCGAGCTCTGGCTGCACACCCTCGGCCACCTGCGCCAGGTCGTCCCCATGGAGGCCCGCGAGGGCAACGGCGAACGCGTCGACGGGCGCCTGGCAGGGGAGTTGACGCTCGGCGACCTCATCCCCGCCGCCCTGCGGATGACGCTCTCGCGGATCATCGTCGGAGAGGTCCGCTCCGGCGAGGTCGTCCCCATGCTGCGCGTCATGACCAACGGCGAGGGCGGCTCGATGTGCACCCTGCACGCCCGCGGGCCGCACATGGTCGTCGACCGCATCGCCGAACTCTGCCTGGAGTACGGCTCGCACATGACCGACGCCCTCGCCTACCGGCTCACCGCCAACGCCCTGGACCTCATCGTGCACGTCACCATGGTCGACGAGACCGCCGTAGGCGGCCGTCGCCACCGCTTCGTCTCCCACGTCCTCGAGGTCACGGGCCTCGGCGAGAGCGGCCGCCCCGCGCTGAACACCGTCTTCGGCCCCAGGCCCGAGTACGGCGAGCCCCGGGCCGTCCCGCACACCCCGCCGCAGTGCCTGGACGACCTGCGCCGCGCCGGCTTCGACGCCTCGCTCCTCGGCTCCCGGTACGGCAGTTGGGCCGCCCCGCTGCAGCTGCGGATCGGCGGTGGCCCCCGATGATGCTGCTCTACGCCCTGTGCGGGCTCGCCGTCACGGCCGGGATCGTCGCGCTCGTCGTCTGGGCCCGCGGCAGCGAGCCCGTCCCCGAGGAGCAGGAGGACCGCAACCCGCTCGCGACCCGCCTGCACGTCCTCTGGTACGGCGCCCCCGGCGCGGCCAACCCCAGGATGGTGCGGCTGCGCCGCCTCCAGCTGCCGGTCGCCCTCGTCGGCGCCCCGCTGGCCTGGCTGTTCACCGGCATCCCGCTGACCGCGCTGCTGGTGCCGCTCGGCGTCTTCGGCCTGCCCTGGCTCTTCGACACCACCCGCCCGGACACCCACCGCATCGAGCGTCTCGAGGCGCTGTCCGAGTGGACCCAGCGCATCGCCGACGTGCTGCTGCTCGGCGTCGGCCTCAACCAGGCCATCGTCACCAGCCGCCGCACCGCCCCCGCCGCCCTGGAGGAGGAGATCGGCGAACTCGCCTCCCGCCTCCAGGCCCGCTGGCGGCCCGAGGAGGCGCTGCGCGCCTTCGCGGACGGCGTCGCCGACGCCACCGCCGACAAGGTGCTCGCCGCCCTCGTGCTGCGCGCAGGGGACAGCGGCCCCGGCCTGGCGCGGGCGCTGTCCGACATGGCCGACTCGGTGCGCGAGGAGGTCCGCCAGCGCCGCGCCATCGAGGCCGACCGGGCCAAGCACCGCACCACCATCCGCTGGCTGGTGGGCATCATCGTGCTGGTCGTCACGGTCGGCTCGTTCAACACCGAGTACACCCGGCCCTACGGCACCTTCCTCGGCCAGGTCGTGCTCGCCGTCGTCGCCGCCCTGTTCGTCGCGATCATCGCCTGGATGCGGGCGCTGGCCTCCCACCCGCCCGTGCCCCGGCTGCTCGTACCGGACCGCCGCAGCAAGAGCGGACGCCGCCTGCGCGTGCGCACCGGGGACGGCGCCGAGCACATGGAGGAGGCCCGGTGATCTCGCCCTGGTCCGTACTGGCCGGCGCCGTCGCCGCCGGGGGCCTCGCCCTGCTCATCTCCGAACTGCGGCCCGCGCCACCGGACCTGCGCCAGGCCATGGACCGGCTGCACCGCACCCCCGCCGACCGGCCGGAGGACCCGGACGCCCGCCCGAGCTGGTACGACCGGATCGGCGAGCGCACCCTCGAGGTCCGCGGGATCAGCGTCCCGCGCCGCGAACTCGCCCTGATCGGCCGCAGCCCCTCCCGGTTCATGGTGCACAAGCTGCTGTTCGCCGCCCTCGGCCTGGTGCTGCCCGCCTACCTGGGCGCGCTGGGCGCGATGATGGACTTCGGCCTCTCCCTCGCCCTGCCGCTGGTCGTCGGCCCGCTGCTGGCCGGGCTGCTCTGGTTCGTCCCCGACGCCATCGTGCGCGGCGAGGCCAAGCAGGCGCGCACCGAGTACCTGCACGGCATCGCCGCCTACCTCGAACTCGTCGCCATGGAACGGGCCGCCGACTGCGGACCGGCCGAGGCGCTGCGCCGCGCGGCCTCCGTCGGGCGGGGCGTGGTGTTCCTGCGCATCCGCGACGCCCTGGAGCGCGCGGCCACCGACCGCCTCCCTCCCTGGGCCGGACTCGACGCCCTCGCCGAGGAGTTGGGGCTCAGCCCGCTCCAGGACGTGGCCGACATCATGCGGATCTCCGGCACCGACGGCGCCGCCGTCTACGACACCCTGCGCGCCCGCGCCAAGGGGCTGCGCGGCGAACTCCTCGCCGAGGACCTCGCCCGGGCCAACGCCGACAGCGAGCGGATGGTGGCCCCCGGGGCCGCGCTGACCCTGCTGATGACCGTGCTGATCGTCTTCCCCGCCCTCCACCAGATGCTCAACTGACCCCGGAGTGACCCGATGACCGTCCGAACCGTCCACCAGGCCGCCGCCAGGACGCTGCGCAGCGTCCTGTGGCCGCTGCTGCTGCCGGTGCAGTTCGCGCTGCTGCTGTTCACCTTCCGCCTCGGCCGGCTGCGCGCCGCCCGTGCGCGCGGCGACCGCGGCGCCATCAGCATCGAACTCGCCCTCGCCATCATCGCGTTGGTGTTCGTGGCGGGCGCCGTCGCGGCCGCGCTCTACCTGCTCAAGGACAAGGTGGTCAAGAAGGTCGAGCAGGACCCGAACATGCCCGGCGGCGGTGGCGCCGCCGCGGGCGGCGCAGCAGGCGGCGCCAAGTCGTGATCCGCCGTCCTCGCCGCCGCGGCGACCGGGGGTCGATGAGCCTGAGCCTGGCCTTCGTCTTCCCGATCGTCCTCTTCCTCCTGCTGCTGATCGTCCAGGCGTCCCTGTGGTGGTACGAACGGCAGTTGGCGCTGACGGCCGCCCGCGAGGGCGTGGACGCCGGGCGGGTGCAGGGGAACGCGACGGACGAGGCCAAGAACGAGGCGGCGCGCCGGCAGGCCGGGGACTTCCTGGAGCGCCAGGGCGCCCACTCCTACTCCGTGCTCACGGACGGCAGTTCGCCCGACACCATCCGCGTCACGGTGGAGGTCACCCCGCCGCTGCTGCTGCCCGGGCTGCACGCGCCCACCATCCGGCAGTACGCCGAGGCGCCGCGCGAGCGGTTCATCCCTCCGGTGGTGACGCGATGAGCGGGCGGTGGGCGCGGCTGAGGCTGGGGCTGCGGCTGGGGCTGCGGCGTCCCCGGTGGCGGCTGAGGCGCAGGGACGGCGGCGGGCTGGCGATCGAGGCCGCGCTGATCGCGCCGAGCGTGGTCGCCCTCGTGCTGGTGGCCGTCGCCGCCGGGCGGGTGCAGACCGCGGCCGGCACCGTCGAGGCGGCGGCCCGCTCCGGCGCCCGTACGGCCTCGCTGCAGCGCGACCCGGCGGCGCGGGAGAAGCCGGCCCGGGAGTCGGCCCTGGCGACGCTGAGTCAGCAGGGCGTGGTGTGCAGCAGCAGCGAAGTGCACTACACCACCGGTGAGTTGGTGCTGCCGGGCGGGAACGTCACGACGGTGACGGTCACCGTGGTGTGCGAGGTCGAACTGAGCGATCTGCTCGGCGGGCCGACCGGGCTGGGCGTGACCAAGCGCCTCGAGGGCCGGTTCACCTCCGTGGTGGACCGCTACCGGGGGCAGTGACGGTGCGCGGGGCGTCGGTGGAGCGACGGATCGCGGGCCGCGCGGGGGGATTGGGGACCGCCCGGGCGGGGGAGACGCAAGCGGAGAGCGCCCGGGGGACGGCGGGAACGGTGCCGGGCGGCGCGCGGCGGGGGCCGGCGGGGGCCGGTGGGACGGTACGGCGTGGTGTGGCGGGCGGGATCGGGATGGGGTCGACGGGATGACCATGATGACCGTGGGGATCGGCGCGGGGCGCCCACGCGCCCGGCTGCGGCGGCGCCGCCGGGGCGACCGGGGCGCGGTGTCCCTGTTCGTGGCGCTGTGCGCCGGCGGCCTGGTGGTCGTCATCGCCCTGGTGATCGACGTCGGCGGCCGGCTGCGCGTCGCCGAACGGACGGACGCCTGCGCCCAGGAGGCCGCCCGCGTCGGCGGCCAACAGCTGGACCAGGCCGCGGTGCTGCAGGGCCGGGGCGTCAAGGTCAAGCAGGAGTACGTACGCCAGGCGGCCAACGCCTATCTGACGGTGTGCGGGGGCCTCAGCGCCGGGGACATCGCGTTCTCGGACGACGGCAGGATCGTCACCGTCACGGTGCAGGCGCCCTTCCAGCCGGTGCTGCTGGCCGGGCTCGGAAAGCGGATGGTAACGGGCAAGGGCAGTGCGACCCTCGTCCACGGAGTCGAGAAAGCGGAGACCGACTGATGGCCGCGCCACGTGCCAAGGACCAGCGCGCCAGGGACCGGCGTGCCAACGACCAGCGCGTCGATGACCGGCGCGTCGACGACCAGCGTGTCAACGACCGGGCCCGGACCGCGAGGGGCGGGCCCGCGGCGCCCGCCGGCCATCGCGGTGCCCGCCGGGGCCGGGCGGGCGGCGGGCGCGGCGCCGGGGTGGTGACGGCGCTCGCCGCGCTGGTCGCCCTGCTCGCCCTGCTGATCGGGCTGCCCGCACTCCTGGTCTACGGCACCCAGGCCGTCGCCGGGATGGGCGAGGTCGCGCCGAACGGCGTCGGCCAGGCGCTCACCAGCGCCGACGACGGGCAGCTGTTCCTGTGGGTGCTGGTCGGCGTCGGCTGGCTCGCCTGGGCCTGCTTCGCGCTGTCCGTCCTGCTGGAGATCCCCGCCCAGCTGCGCGGCCGGATCGCCCGGCGGATTCCCGCCTTCGGCTGGAGCCAGCGGATCGCCGCCGGGCTGGTCGGCTCCGTGCTCGCCCTGCTGCCGGTGGCCGGCTCCGCGTTCGCCGCCGTCCCCGAGCTCGGCCACTCCGCCGCCGCCCCGGCCCAGTTGACGGCCTCCGCGCCGCGCGCCGCACTGCCCGCCGCCGTCCACTCGGCGCCCGCGCTGGCGCCCGCCGCCGAGCAGCAGCCCACCTACACCGTGCGCGACAGCCGGCCCGCCGACAGCCTCTGGTCCATCGCCGAGCACCAACTCGGCTCGGGCGAGCGGTGGGTGGAGATCGCCAAGCTCAACGACGGCCGGGTGATGGACGGTTCGGGAATCCGCTTCGACGCGGACCGGCCGATCCAGCCCGGCTGGGAGCTGCTGATGCCGGCGGACGCCAAGCCGGACGCGGCGAAGGCACCAGCACCCGCGCAGCCCGCGCCCGCCGACCCCGCTCAGGCCCCCGCGCCCGCCCAGGCCCCCGCGCCCTCGGAGGGCGGTGCGGCGGCCGGGCACGCCACGGTGACCGTCCGGGAGGGCGACAGCCTCTCCGCCATCGCCCAGCGGGAGTTGGGGGACGCGGAGGCGTGGCCGAAGCTGTACGAGGCCAACAAGGGCGTGCAGGCGCCCGATGGGGAACGGCTCACCGACCCGGACGTGCTGGCGCCGGGCATGGTGCTCGCCGTCCCGGGGGCCGCCACGCCAGCCCCTCCGGCGACGCCCGCGCCTCCGGCCACGCCCGCGCCCGCGCCTCCGGCCACGCCCGCGCCCGCGCCGTCGCAGGAACAGCAGGCGCCCCAGCCGCCCGCCACGCAGGCCCCGGCCCCCGCGCCCTCGCAGGCCGCGCCCGCCCAGCCCGCACCGGCGCACAAGCCCGCCCCCGCGCCCGCCGCGCACGCCGAGACCGCGCCCAGCGACGACTACACCGTCGCCCTCGCCGCCTCCACCGTCGGCGTGCTGCTGGCCGCCATGATGATCGGCACCGTCGCCTACAAGCGCGGCACCCAGCTGCGCGCCCGCCGCCCCCGGCACCGGATCGCCATGCCCGAGGCCGAGGCCGCCGCCTTCGAGAACGAGCTGCGTGCCCGCCAGGACGGCGTCAGCCTCGACCTCCTCGACCGCGCCCTGCGCACCCTCGCCCGCAACACCGTGCGCGGCGGCAAGCGCCTGCCCGCCATCGTCGCCGCCCGGATCACCCCCGCCGGCACCGTCGAACTGCACCTGTCCGGCCCCGCCACCCCCATCGCGCCGTTCCGCGCCGCCCACGCCGCCAACGTCTGGTGGTGCGGCGACGACGCGCCCGACCTGCTCAGCGCCGCCCAGGCCCGCAAGACCGCCGCGCCCTACCCCGCGCTGGTCACCCTCGGCGCCGCGCCGGACGGCTCGGTGGTGCTCGCCGACCTGGAGGCCGTCCGCCTGCTCCACCTGTCCGGCCACCCCGACGACGCCCGGGACGTGCTGCGCACCCTCGCCATCGAGCTGGCCCACAGCCCGCTCGCCGACCGGCTGCACCTGCATCTCGTCGACCTCGCCGAGGAGGTGCCGATCAGCGGCCCCGCCGCCGAACGCGTCCACCGCCACCCCACCCTGGAGGCCGCGCTCGCCGCCCTCGGCCCGCGCACCGCCAAGGCCCGGGCGACCCTCGTCGCCGCCGACGCCGCAAGCCCGCGCGAGGCCCGCAGTCGGGGCCAGGCCGACGAGGCGTGGACGCCGGAGATCGTCCTGTGCGCCCACCAGCCCGGCGGCGAGCTGCCCGCCGAGCTCGGCCGCCTCCTCGACGCCCGCCCGCGCACCTGCGTGGCCGTCATCACCCGCGCCCCCGAGCGCGGCACGGGTCCGGTCGCCCGCTGGACCCTGCCGACCACCGGCCAGGCCACCATCCCCGGACTGCACCTGACCGTCGAGCTCCAGCGGCTCGACGGGCACCAGTACGAGCAGGTCGCCGAGCTGCTCAGGGTCGCCGAGGACACCACCCAGTACCCGGCCCCGGCCTGGACCCTGGACGGACCAGGGCTCGACCAGGACACCGACACCGCCGAACTGCCACGGGCCGTACCGGTGCTGGCGGCCGTCGGGGCGGGCCCGGCCGGTGCGGCGGTCTCGGCGATCGACGGGGAGTCGGGCCCGGCCGCCGGGCCGAGGATGCTCGCCCGGGTCATCGGCACCGGCGCCAGCCCGTTCGCCGGCACCGACCCGCTCGCGCCCGCCCCGGTGCTGACGAAGGCGTCCACGCAGGTCGCGCCCGGGGCGGCCGGGGTGCCCGGAGTGGGCGGGGCGCCTGGCGCGGCCGGTGCACCTGGGGTTCCCGGAGCAGCTGTGGGAGTGCCCGCGCCGCCGGCGCCCGAGGCGACTCCCGCCGGGCCCGCCCGCTACGCCGTCAACGGCCAGGGCCGCCAGGCCGCGACGGAGGCCGACGAGACCACCCTGGGCCTGCGGCTGCCCGAGGCCCCGTCGGCGCCCGAGGCGGCGGAGGCGGTCGAGTCCCCGGTCGAGGAGCCCGTCGCCGCCGCTGCCCCGGCGGCCGTGCCCGTCGTTCAGCCGGTGCGGCCCGCCGAGCCCGTTCCCGCCGTCTCCCCTTCCCTCGAACCGGAGCCCGGTCCGGAGCTCGGCCCGGAGCCCGGCCCTGCCGCCGTCGCCCCCGTCGCCCGCACCACCCCCGGACGCAGCGACAGCGACGACCTGCTGGCCATACTCCGCTCCCCGGAGGCGCACGCCACCCGCAACGCCCCGCGCATCCGCCTGCTCGGCCCCGTCGACGTGTCCGGCCTGCGGGGCAGCGCCGAGCCGGGAGCGCTCCTCTCGCTCACCGAACTCGCCGTCTACCTGGCGCTGCGCCCCGGCGCCGACCACGTCGGCCTGGACCACGACCTCCACCCCGGCGCCGCCCACCTCGACCCGCACCCCACCACCGTCGCGGGGGCCGGAAGCCCGCTGCCGGCCAAACTCGCCGACCTGGCAGGCTGGTTCGGCACCTCGCCCGAGGGCCTGCCCTTCCTGCCGATGGACTCCACCGAGGGCTACGCCTTCAGCCCGGCCGTCACCTGCGACTGGGACGAGTTCCGCAGCCTCTACCGGCGCGGCATGCGCAGCACCAGCGCCACCGCCGACGCGGCCCTCGCCCACGCCCTGGCCCTGGTGCGCGGCGCCCCGTTCGCCGAGGCCCCGCCCGCCGCGTACGGCTGGGCGGAGTCGGAGCGCCAGGACATGATCGCGGCGATCGTCGACACCGCGCACGAACTGGCCGCCCGCCGCCTGCAGTACGGCGACCACCGCAGCGCCGAGGCCGCCGTCTTCCGGGGCCTGGCCGTGGCCCCGGACGTCGAACTGCTGCACCGCGACCTGTTCTACGCCTACGCCTCGGCCGGCGCGCGGGACCAACTCCTGCGCGCCGTCAACCGCCTGGACGCACTGAGCCGCCGCACGGGCCGCGAGCTCGACGCCGACACGGTGGCCCTCCTGCGCGACCTGCTCGCCGGCTCCTGAGCCGGGCGGGTGCCCGACTACCCGACCTGATCGAGGCGGTCGAGGAAGTCGAGCACCCGCTCGGTCACCTGCGCCGCGGCCCGCTCCTCGTAGGAGGGGAGGCCGGGGTCGGTGAACAGGTGCCGGTCGCCCGGGTAGAGGAACAGTTCGGCGGCGGGCGCCGCCTCGACGAGCGCGCGGGCCGCGTCCAGGTCGCCCTCACCGGCGAAGAACGGGTCCGCGTCCATGCCGTGGACCTGGACCGGGACGCCCACGGGCCAGGAGGCGCCGAGTTCCGGACCGAACTCCGAGCCGAACTCCGCGACGGGGAGGCAGGCTTCGAGCAGCAGCGCGCCCCTGGCGCCGGGCCGGGTCTGGGCCAGCTTCTGCGCCGGGAGGACGCCGAGGGAGAAGCCCAGATAGACGAGCCCTGCGGGCAACTCCCGGGCGGCGGCGCTCCCGCGCTCGACGATCGTGGCGAACCCGGCCTGCTGGGCGTAGCCGACGCCCTCCTCCAGGCCGTCGAACACCCGCCCCTCGAACAGGTCGGGCGTGTGCACGGTGTGCCCGGCCGCGCGCAGCCGCCCGGCGAACCCGCGGACGCCCTCGGTCAGCCCGTACGCGTGGTGGAAGACCAGCACCTCGGCCATGTCGCTCCCCTCGTACCGCTCGTATCGCGACACCCCTGCGGCGCCGCCGCCCGAGTATCACCCGTACCACTGACACCGGCGGCCCCGGTCAGCGCAGCCACGCCTCGATGTCGGCGAAGTCGGCATCCCCGAGGCCGCGTTGGGGGTCGACGCGGTGGAGCAGTGCCCGGGCGGGGGAGTGGGCGCGGACCCAGCGCCGGTCGGCGTCCGTGATCTCGTCGTCCACCCAGACGAAGGGCCGGCCGGCCGCCCACGCGAGCAGCGGGCGGGTCTTCCAGTGCAGGTCCGCAGGGCCCTCCTCGTCCTCCACCGGCCAGGCGACGAAGGGCAGTCGGGGCAGCCCCAGCCAGGGCGCGAGGCGGTCGTTGGCCTCGTCCTCCCAGGTGGTCGCCCAGACCAGGGTGCAGGGCAGGCCCAGCAGTCGGGGCCCGAGCGCCGGATTCGCCCGCGAGAGCAGGGGGTTGTCATCCGGCTGCGGCCGACGTCCGTGCGCTCCCCGGTAGTCGGGGCGGCCGCCCGGCGGGGGCGGGCCGAAGGGGATCAGGGGGCCGTCGACGTCGAGGAACAGCAGTGGCTCGTCGGCGGCGGACATGACGGCACGATAGCGCGGCGCGGCGCGCCGATCGGCCACCCGGCCTGGAACCCCCGCGCCGGGATCTCGTAGGGTGGCGAGAACGGGAATGTGGTGGCAGGCACCACGCAGCAAGGGCATCAGACGCCGCGACAGCGGCGGGGCGGGGCGGTGACCAGAAAATGGCGGAGACGACTGCTGTTTCCGGAGGTCCCGACCCGGCTTCGGACTCGGGCCCCTGGGACGCCGTACCGCCGCCCTTCGCCGAGGAGCACCCGCCCGGGCCCGCTGCCCTGTACGAGCCGCCGCCCGCGCTCCCCGTTCCGCCCACCGCCCCGCCCACCGGGTGGACCCTCACGGGGATGCCCGCCGCGGGCCCGGCCCCCGCGCCGATTCCCACCGCCACGGTGACGGGCGGGTTCGGGGCCGCGCCGCGCGGGCGCGTGCTGGTGGTCGAGGGCGGCTACGGCGTCTCCGGCCGCCGGACCTGGGGCGGGCGCGGCGGCGCCGGTCACGCGCCGGTGCTGTCGGCGATGCTGGCGGCCGTCTCCCCGCAGGTGCTGCTCGCCGCGGACGGGGTGGACGCCGTCCACCTGCCCGGCGCCGTCGACCCGCAGACCGTCCTCGCCCACCTGCGCGCCGCCGCCCTGCACCCCGGGCCGCTGCTGGTGCACCTGGGCGGGCACGTCGTCGCCGACAAGCGCGGCGGACAGCTCCAGCTCACCCTGCGCGACGCCCGGCAGGAGGGCCTGCCCTGGCAGGCGATCGCCGCCGAGCTGAGCGGCCGACCCGCCGACTGGCAGACCCTCGTCATCGCCGACCTGAGCGCCGACCAGAACGCCTGGCCCTACCTCCAGGGCACCGTCTCGCCGTTGAGCGAGGGCATCCCGCTGTGGGCGGTCGTCAGCCCGGACCCGGAGCAGATCGGCACCTTCACCCGGGCCCTGATCGAGGCCCTGCACGGCGGACGCCCGGGCGCGGGGGAGGTGCTGGCGCCGGAGGAGCTTCGCCAGCAGGTGTACTCGGTGCTGCGGCCGGACGTGGTCATCCTCGCCACCCACGCCAAGGACCGGCCGGTGTTCCGCAACACCGCCCGGCGGGCGGACGCCCCGGTGGCGGACGCCGTCCCGGCGCCGGTGCCCGCGCCCGTCCCCTTCACGCCCCCGCCGTTCCCGGCGCCACGTCAGGAGGAGCCCCGGGACGCGGTCGTTGAACCCGTTCCGGCTTCGGCTCCTGCCCCGGTCGCACTGCCGCCCCGGCCGCGCGTTGTGGGTGAAGCGGTGAGCCTGGTCAAGGCGCATGTGCCGCCGACCCCGCCCCGGCCGTCGCGTCCGGTCAGCCTCGCGAAGGCGGGCCCGGTGGAGGACGTGCGGGCGCCGGAGTCGGTGTCCCTGGACAAGCCCGTCCCGGCCGACGCGATCCCCGAGGACGCCGCGCCCACGGCCGGCGTCACCCTCGCGAAGCCGGGCCCCGAACCGGAGGAGCAGCCCGAACTCCCGGAGCCCGCACCCGAGATGGAGGCGGAGCTCGAGGTTCCGGAGGAGCCGGCGCCGCAGGACGCCGTCCCCGCCGATGCCGTGCCGGAGCCGTCGGACGCCGTCCCCGCTGACGAGACGCCCGCTGACGAGGTGCCCTCCGACGAGGTCCCCGCTGACGAGACGCCTGCCGAGGAGGCACCCGCCCCGGCGGCTGCCGAGCCGCGCGAGGACTACCGCGAGGTGATCGGACGGATCGTCCGCAGCGCCGACGCCGGCGACCACGCGGCCGCCACCGACCTCGCCTTCGCCCTCGAGCTGGAGGCGATCGCCGAACACGGCGCCGTCTCCGAACCCGTCCTGCAGGTGCGTCAGGTCCGGGCCCATGTGAGCCGCCTGGCGGGCCGCCTCGGCGAGGCCGCGATCATCTACCGCGAGGTGGCGCTGACCATGCTGCGCTCGCGCGGCGCCGACAGCCCGGAGACCCAGCAGGCGGCGACCAACGCCGAAGCCTGCTGGCGCAAGATCACCGACCGGGACGAGGCCGTCCGCATCGCCCCCGAGATCATCGAACTGCGCGCCCACCTCCCGGGCCCCGACGGCCGCAAGCTGCGCGCCGCCGAGCGCTACCTCGCCCAGCTGGTCGCCACCCCGGCGGCGGGCAAGTAACAGCGGACGAAAGTCGGCGAACGAATAACAGAAGACAGAAGACAGCAAACAGCGAACGGATGACAGATGGTGAAATCTGTCATCCGTTCGCTGTCAGGCGTTACCCGTCATCGAGCCGACGGGCTGCGGCCTACTGCTCGTTCTCGTCACCCTGGATGTCGCCCGCGAGCGCGTGGACGAAGGTGGTGCCGTCGATGGTGCCGAGGCCGCTGGCGAGGTCGTAGCCCGCGGTGGCGTTGTAGCCGGTGACGCCGTTCCAGCCGTTGTCGCCCTCCTTGACGTCCACGATGCCGCTCCACTTGCTCGGGAGCATGCTCAGGCCGTACAGGCGACCGTTGATCTGGCCGATGCGGTGGCCGGCGAGCTGGTCGGCGAGGGCGACGATGCCCGAGAACAGCGGGGTGGCCTCGCTGGTGCCGCCGGTGAGGTGCCAGCCGACCGCGGTCGGGTCGTAGGACTCGTACGTCCAGGCGGCGCCGTCGACGGCCGCGCTCATGCTGATGTCGGGCGTGCCGCGGTGGTTGCCGGTGACGTTGGCGACGCCGGTCTGGTACCACGGGCGGGAGAAGATGCCGGAGACGCCGCCGCCGCCCGCACCCGACTTGTCGTGCCACACCTTGTCGGCCGCGGTGCGCTTGCCGCTGTCGTCCAGGGTGAGCTGGGTGCCGCCGATGGAGGTGACCAGCGGGTCGGAGGACGGCCAGGAGTTGACCTTGAACGGGTACAGGTCGGACCCGTTGGACTGCGCGTCGGTGGCGCCGTTGTCGCCGGAGGCGGCGAGCACGGTCACGCCGCGGTCGGCGGCGGCCCTGAAGGCGTAGCGCAGGTCGGTCAGCGACTTGAAGTCGCCCTTGTCGTAACCCGGGAAGGTGTTCTCGGTGGCGCCGAAGCTCTGCGAGATGACGTCGCCGCGGCCCTTCTTGATGAGGTCCTTCTCGGCGTCCATCATCTCGGGCAGGCCCGTGGTGCCCTCGGTCTCGGCGACACCGGTCTCGACCAGGACGATGTGGGCGTCGGGGGCGATGGCGTGGGCGTACTCGACGTCCAGCGTGGTCTCGCCGGCCCAGCCGGTGTGGTCGGGGTTCTTCGGGTCGAAGACGGGGACGTTGCCCCACTTGACGACCTCGACCTGGGTGTCCTGGATGCCCCACTGCTTGTCGAAGACCTCCAGGTCGTGCTGGATGGTCGGCGAGCCGAAGGAGTCGACGATGACGATCGTGCGGCCCTTGCCCGTCACGCCCTCCTTGTAGAGGGGGTTCAGGTTGTAGGCGGTGCGGTACTGCAGCGGCGAGTAGCAGTGGATGCCGATCTTGCTGACGCACTCGGTGGTGCTCAGCGGGGCGACGCGCCCCTGGGCGTCGTGGTGGCCGAAGGAGGCCGGGCGCACGTGGACGCCCGAGTAGTCGTGCGTGGTGGGGGCGGCGGTCGCGATACCGGCCGCGGGGACGGCGACGGTGCCGGCCGTGAGGGCGGTGGCCCCTACGGCGAGCAGAGCCAGGGCGCGGCGAAGGGTGGCGGGGCTGCCCATGGGACTCCTTGGGACGCAGGGCCCGACCGGGGTCGGTCGGGTCGGTTGGGCCATCCCATCGAGCGCCGCATGATCATGCCATAGTCATTCGGTGTGGTCGTTCGATCAGCACCATGGTCATGTTCGGCCACGCGAAAAGGTAAAGGCCGCCCCACGCGAAGGTAACCGCTCGCGAGGGACGGCCATATGATGACACGTCAGTAATATTGCTCCGGTCGACACACCAGCCGACGCGGACGACGGGCGGGGACGACCGGCGCAGGATCCCAGTGCGGACGACCGGCGCGGACGACTAGCGCGCGCCCCCGTTGACGTACAGCGTCTGCCCGCTGACGTACGAGGCGTCCTCGCTCGCCAGGAACGCGACCACCGAGGCGATCTCCTCCGGCTGCCCGACCCGCCGCAGCGGCGTACGGGCCGAGACCTCGCTCTGGTGGTCCTCGGCCGTGGCGCCGACCCGCTCGGCGGTGGCCGCCGTCATCGCGGTGGCGATGTACCCGGGCGCCACCGCGTTGACGTTGACGTTGAACGGCCCCAGCTCGATCGCCAGGGTCGCGGTGAGCCCCTGGATGCCCGCCTTGGCTGCGGCGTAGTTGGCCTGGCCCCGGTTGCCGAGGGCCGAGCGCGAGCTGAGCGAGACGATCTTCCCGAACTTCTGCGCCACCATGTACTTCTGCGCGACGTGGCTGCAGTTGTACGCGCTGGTCAGGTTGACCGTCAGCACCGCGTCCCAGTCGGCCTTGGGCATCCTGAAGAACAGGTTGTCCCGGGTGATCCCGGCGTTGTTCACCAGGATGTGCAGCCCGCCGAGGTCCTGCGCGACCTGCGCGAACACCCGCTCCACCTCGTCGTAGTCCGCCACGTCGCAGCCGTAGGCGCGCGCGGCGCCGCCCTTGGCCGTGATCTCGGCGACCGTCCCCGCCGCCCGCTCGGCGGTGAGGTCGAGGACGGCGACCGTCGCCCCCTCCTCGGCGAGCCGGCGGGCGGTGGCCGCCCCGATCCCCTGCGCGGCGCCGGTCACCACGGCGACCCTGCCCTCGAAACGTGCCATGCCACTTCCTCCGATCACTGCTTCCTCGATCACTGCGATGCCCGTCACTGCCGAGTCCCTCGGACCACCGTCGGGCCGTCAGGTGTTCAGACGCCCTCGACCAGCACGGCCGTACCCTGCCCGACCCCGACGCACATCGTGGCCAGCCCGCGCCGCGCGCCGGTGCGGTTCATCCGGTGCAGCAGGGTGGTGAGGATGCGCGCGCCCGAGCCGCCGAGCGGGTGGCCCAGGGCGATCGCCCCGCCGCTGGGGTTGACCAGCTCCTCGGCCTGCTCCGGGCTGAACCCGATGCCGTCCGCCGAGGCCAGTGCCTGGGCCGCGAACGCCTCGTTTAGCTCGGCGCTGTCCAGGTCGGCCAAGGACCAGCCGGCCCGCCCGAGCACCTTGCGGGTCGCCGGGACGGGCCCGATCCCCATGACGTCCGGGTGCACCCCGGCCGAGGCGCCGGCCACGTACCGTCCGAGCGGCCGGAGCCCGAGGTCGTTCAGCGCCTCCTCGCTCACCAGGACGAGCCCGGCCGCGCCGTCGTTCATCGGCGAGGCGTTGCCTGCGGTGACGGTGCCGCCTGCGCGGAAGGCGGGCTTGAGCGAGGCGAGCTTGGCGAGGCTGGTGTCCTCCCGGATGCCCTCGTCCCGCGTGACGGTGACGCCGTCCGGGCGCTCGACCGGGATCAGCTCGGCGTCGAAGTGCCCGTCCTTGCGGGCGGCGGCGGCCCGCTGGTGGCTGCGCAGCGCGAAGGCGTCCTGCCGTTCGCGGGTGATGCCGTGGCGGCGGGCCACCTCCTCGGCGGTCTCGCCCATGCTGAGGACGCCGTGCAGTTCGGCCATCCTCGGGTTGGTGAGCCGCCAGCCGAGCCTGGTGTCGTAGGTCTCGATGCGGTGCGGCAGCGCCTCGTCCGGGCGGGGCAGCACGAACGGGGCGCGGGTCATGGACTCGCAGCCGCCGGCGAGCACCACGTCGGCCTCGCCGGAGCCGATGGCCCTGGCAGCGAGGGTGACGGCCTCCAGGCCGGAGGCGCAGAGGCGGTTGACGGTGGCGCCCGGGACGGTCTCGGGCAGGCCCGCCAGCAGGACGGCCATCCGGGCGGCGTTGCGGTTGTCCTCGCCGGCCTGGTTGGCGGCGCCCCAGTAGACGTCGTCGATGCGGGCCGGGTCCAGGGCGGGGAGGTCGGCGAGCAGGGCGCGCAGCACGGTGGCCGAGAGGTCGTCCGGCCGGACGGTGGCGAGCGCTCCCCGCAGCCGGCCGATGGGTGTGCGGCGGGCTGCGGCGAAGTAGACAGGACGCACGTCGTGCTCCTAATCGAAAGCGAAGAGAGTCGGAGAGTCGGAGAGGCGAAGAGACGAAGAGAGACGATGAGAGGCGGGGAGGGACGGGGTCAGAAGGCGCTGACGCCGGTGAGCCCGCGCCCGATGAGCAGTTGGTGGATCTGGCTGGTGCCCTCGTAGAGGGTCATCACCCGCGCGTCGCGCAGGTACTTGCCGACGGGGTACTCGTCGATGAAGCCGTACCCGCCGAACACCTGCAGCGCGTTGTTCGCGGCCCGTACGGCGGCCTCGCTCGCGTACAGCTTGGCCATCGAGGACTCGGTGGCGAAGGGCAGGCCCCGCTCGATGTGGTCGGCGACCTTCCAGGTGAGCAGCCGGGCCGCCTCCACGTCGACGGCGATCCCGGCGAGCAGCTCCTGGACGAGCTGGTGCGCGGCGATGGGCTTTCCGAACTGCTCGCGCTCCCCGGCGTAGCGGACGGCGGCCTCCAGGCAGGCGCGGGCGATGCCCACGCAGCCGGCGGCCACCGACATCCGGCCCTTGGCCAGGGCGCCCATCGCCACCGAGAAGCCCTTGCCGACCTCGCCGAGCCGGGCGGAGTCGGGCACCCGGACGCGGTCGAGGGCGAGTTCGGCGGTGGCCTGGCCGCGCAGGCCGAGCTTGCCGTGGATCTCGGTGCGGCCGAAGCCGGGCAGGTCGGTGGGCACGAGGAAGGCGGTGATGCCCCGGTGGCCGCTGAGCGCGGGGTCGGCGCCGCCGGTGCGGGCGAAGACCAGGGCGACGTCGGCCCAGGTGCCGTTGGTGATGAACGTCTTGGCGCCGCTGATCAGCCAGTGGTCGCCGTCGCGCTCGGCCCGGGTGGTGAGGTTGGCGGCGTCGGAGCCGGTGCCGGGTTCGGTGAGGGCGAAGCAGCCGAGCGCCTCGCCGGAGGTGAGCCGGGGCAGCCAGTGGCGCTTCTGCTCCCCGGTGCCGTGGGAATTGATCGACTTGGCGACGAGTCCGAGGGTGACGGAGACGATCCCGCGCACCGCCGAGTCGCCGCGCCCCAGCTCCTCCAGCACCAGGCAGTACGCGAGGTGGTCACCACCGCTGCCGCCGTACTCCTCGGGGAGGGTCAGGCCGAGGAAGCCGAGCTTCGCGAGCTTGCCGACGACCGCCCGGTCCACGGACTCGGCGCGGTCCCAGGCGCCGGCGTACGGAGCGATCTCGCGGTCGACGAACGCGGCGGCCACGTCCCGGACGGCGCTCTGCTCCTCGGTCAACTCCAGGTTCACGGCGGGGCCACCTCGATCGGCTCGACGGTCGATAAACTAGCGCTGCAAGTTTTACGGTGACTGTAGCCCCGGCGGCCCCCGCGCGGAAGGGGGCACCTGCCAGAATCGGCCCCACCCCACCCGACCGGAGGAACCTCTCGATGGCCCGCCCGCGCACCCCGCTGCTCAACCGCGAGCGCATCGTCACGGCCGCCCTGCGGCTGATCGACGAGGAGGGCCTCGCCGCCCTCTCCACCCGCCGCCTCGCCACCGAGCTGTCGGTGACCGGGCCCTCGCTCTACAACCACTTCGCGACCAAGGACGAACTCCTCGACGCCGTCGTGGACAGCGTCATCGGGGAAGTCGACCTGTCGATGTTCGGCGAGCCCGCCCCGCAGCCCGAGGACTGGGCGCAGGCGCTGCGCGACTGGGCCCGCTCCTACCGCGCCGCACTGGCCGCCCACCCCAACATCGTCCCGGTCCTCGCCCAGGGCCCCGGGCGCCGGCCGAACGCGCTGCGCCTGGCCGACGCGGTCTTCGGCCACCTGGTCGGCGCCGGGTGGCCGCGCGGCCAGGCCACCCGGATCGGCGCCCTGATGCGCTACTTCGTCACCGGCTCCGCGCTCGCCTCCTTCGCGGCCGGCTTCCCCGCCGACGCCGAGGTGTACGACGCCGCCGACTACCCGCACCTGGGCGAGGCCCACCGGCTGGCCGGGCACCGGGGGGCGGTCGACGAGGGCGCCTTCGAGACCGGACTGGAGGCGCTGCTGGACGGGCTGACGCTGCGCTACGAGCGCCTCGCCGCCCGCCCGCACAGCTGACTCACCATGGCTCGCGGGCCACGAAGGCCGGCCGCAGCGACGGGTCCACCGGGTCGTAGTAGCGGTGGTAGACCGGCGTCAGCCCGCCCGAGACCGGAGGAACGATCCAGCTCCAGTCCGCCGGGGTGGGCCGCCCCAGCCGCGCCTCCTGGGCGACGTGCTTGAGGAAGCGGTGCGACTCGGTGTGGTGGTCGGCCACCGTCACCCCGGCCTCCTGGAAGGAGTGCAGCACCGCGAGGTTGAGCTCCACGAGCGCCCGGTCGCGCCAGAGCGTGCGGTCGTGGGAGGTGTCCAGGCCCAGGCGCTCGGCGACGGTGGCGAGCATGTCGTAGCGGTCGGCGTCGGCGAGGTTGCGGGCGCCGATCTCGGTGCCCATGTACCAGCCGTTGAAGGGCGCGGTCGGGTAGCGCACGCCGCCGATCTCCAGCGCCATGTCGCTGATCGCGGGCACCGCGTACCAGCGCAGGCCCAGCTCGGCGAACCAGGCGTGCTCGGGGTGGGTGAGCGGCACCTCCAGCGCGGCGTCGTCCGGCAGCTCGTACCAGGACGGGCGCTCGCCCGGGCGCTCCTGGACCAGCAGCGGCAGCACCTCGAAGCGGTCCTCGGCGCACTTCCAGCCCAGGTCGCGGGCGCGGGCCGCGAGCGCGGCGCCCGCCGGGTCGCCGACCACGGCGCCGTCGACGTGGTGGCCGGCGTAGCGGACGAGCTGCTGGTTGAGGATGCGCGGGGCCGGGCGGCCCGGGCGGTCCGGGGCGAACACCGAGATCACCGGGCGGATCCGCCCGCCGTTGCCCGCGAGCCGCAGGTGCTCGAAGCACTCGGCGGCCAGGTCGTCGGCGGAGGAGAGGTGGCGCAGGTCGCGCACCACCAGGCTGCGCCAGTACAGCCGGCCGATGCAGCGGGCGGCGTTGCGCCAGGCGAGCCTGGCGCCGTAGGCGAGTTCGGCGGGGGTGTGGACGTAGGTGCCGGTGCGCCCGATCTCGTCCAGGACGGCGTGCAGCCGCTCCTCGGGTGCTCCGGCGGCGGGCTGCTCCCGGTGGAAGCGCCGGACGAACTCGGAAGCCTGCTCGGGGTCGGTGAACGGCGGCGCTGCGGGCGCGGGCTCCGGGACGCTCCGCGGCTCGGGCTCGCTGAACGGGGGTGGCGCGCTCGGGTGGGCGTGGGCGTACGGGCAGCCGCCGGTGGGGGCAGTGGGGGCGGCGGGTCTGCGGGTGCGAAGCCGGTCGAAGATCAAGGACTCATCCCTCCTGGCGAACAGGAGTACCCCAGGTGTCCGGGCCGCCGCAGAGAGTGAACGATTCGGCCCCGCACCCGCGCGGATCGCGCTAGGGTGCGGGGCCGGTCGGACTGTCGGATCAGCCCATGTCCTCCAGGCGGATGCCCTTGGTCTCCTTCATGAACTTCGCCACGAAGACGATGGACAGGGCCGCGAAGGCTGCGTAGACCAGGTACGTCGCCGACAGGTTCCACCGCGACATCGACGGGAACGACACGGTGATCGCCCAGTTGGCGATCCACTGCGCCGAGGCGGCGACGGAGAGCGCGGCGGCGCGGATCCGGTTGGGGAACATCTCGCCGAGCATCACCCAGACCACCACGCCCCAGGACATGGCGAAGAACAGCACGAAGGCGTTGGCGGCGATCAGCGCGACGGTGCCCTGGAGGTCGGGAAGGGTCACGTCGCCGCCGCTGCCGGTGGCGGAGGAGAACGCCCAGCCGGCCGCGCCCAGCGAGACGGCCATGCCGGCCGAGCCGATCAGCGCGAGGGGCTTGCGGCCGATCCGGTCGACGAGCAGGATCGCGATCACGGTGCCGAGGATGTTGATGACCGAGCCGATGAAGCTGATCAGCAGCGAGTTGTTCTGGTCGATGCCGACGGACTGCCACAGGATCGACGAGTAGTAGAAGATCACGTTGATGCCGACCAGCTGCTGGAAGACCGACAGGCCGATGCCGACCCAGACGATCGGCAGCAGGCCGAAGCGCCCGCCGAGCAGGTCGCGGAAGCGCGGTCGGTGGTCGGAGGCGATCAGGCCCTGGATCTCGGCGATCCGCGCGTCGGCGTCCACGCCCTCGCCCTCCACGTCGGCGAGCACCTTGCGGGCCTCGTCGAGGCGTTCGGCCTGGATCAGGTAGCGCGGCGACTCGGGGATGACCGAGGCGAGCACGAAGTAGACGGCGGCCGGCACGACGCAGACGCCGAGCATCCACTGCCAGGCTTCGAGGCCGAGCAGGTGGCCGCGGGTGTCGCCGCCGGCGGACTGCGCCAGCAGCCAGTTGACCAGCTGGGATATCGCGATGCCGAGCACGATCGCGGCCTGCTGGAAGGAGGCCAGGCGGCCCCGGTAGCGGGTCGGCGCGACCTCGGCGATGTACGTCGGGGCGATCACCGAGGCGATGCCGATGGCGGCGCCGCCGAGGACGCGCCACAGGGCGAGGTCCCAGGCGGAGAACGGCAGCATCGAGCCGACGGCGCTGACGGCGAACAGCAGCGCCCCCGCCTTCATCACCTTGATGCGGCCGTACCGGTCGGCGAAGCGGCCGGCCAGCGCCGCGCCGATCGCCGAGCCGAGCAGGGCGGAGGAGACGATCAGGCCGGTCACGCCGTCGCCGACCCCGAATCTGTGCTGGATCCCGGAGACGGCGCCGTTGATCACCGAGCTGTCGTAGCCGAACAGGAAGCCGCCGAGGGCCGCGGCGGCGGTGATGAAGACGACGAATCCGAGGCGGCCGGGCGCGGGGGCCTCGACCGCCCCGGAGGGCTGCTGGCTGACACTCACGATCTCTGCTCCTGTACTCAACGCTGAGCGGGATAGCGGAGATCGTAACCCCTAATCGTTCAACCCTTGTAAGTCAGTTCGTCGATTTCCGCTCCGAGAATTCGTAAGGTGAACAAGCAAATTACGCCGGGGAGGCGAGCGAGAGGCCGAAGCGGCCCTCCTCGTCCGTCCACCAGTGGTCCAGCCGCAGTCCCGCGGCGGCCAGCTCCGAGGCCACCCGCTCCCGGCGGAACTTGGCCGACACCTCGGTGCGCAGCTCCTCGCCCCGGTCGAAGTGCAGCGGCAGGTCCAGCGCCGGGATCTTCACCGTCTGGGCGCGCAGCGAGCGCAGCCGCATCTCGATCCACTCCTGTTCGGCGTCCCAGAGCGCGACGTGCTCGAAGGCGTCCGGGTCGAAGTCGGCGCCCAGCTCCCGGTTGAGGACGTTGAGCACGTTGAGGTTGAACGCGGCCGTCACCCCGGCGGAGTCGTCGTAGGCGGCGACCAGTACGGCCGGGTCCTTGACCAGGTCGGTGCCCAGCAGCAGGGCGTCACCCGGCTCGAGGGAGGCGCGCAGGCCGCGCAGGAACTCCGCGCGCTCGGCGGGCAGCAGGTTGCCCAGGGTCCCGCCGAGGAAGGCGACCAGGCGCGGGCCGCCGCCGGGCGGCACGCCGAGGCGTGAGGTGAAGTCGGCCAGCACGCCGTGTACGGCCAGGCCCGGGTACTCGGTGGCGAGGGCGAGGCCGGCCGCCGTCAGCGCGCTCTCGCTGACGTCCACCGGGACGTACGTCTCCAGGGTGCCGAGCCCGCGCAGGGCGTCGAGCAGCAGCCGGGTCTTCTCGGAGGAGCCGGAGCCCAGCTCGACGAGGGTGCGGGCGTGGGTGGCGGCGGCGATCTCGTCGGCCCGGGCGGTCAGGATGGCCCGTTCGGCGCGGGTCGGGTAGTACTCCGGCAGCCGGGTGATCTCCTCGAACAGCTCGCTGCCCCGGGCGTCGTAGAACCACTTCGGCGGCAGCCACTTGGGGGCGGCGCTCAGGCCCTGGCGCACGTCGTGGTGCAGGGCGGTGGTGAAGTGGTCGGCGGGCAGCAGTCGGATGAGATCGAACGTGTCCATGGCGGGGCGGTCCTCTGTTCAGGAAGTGAAGGTTGAAGGGGGGTGGCAGGTAACGGGGGGATCAGTCGCGGCCGGGGAGCGGGCGGACGGTGACGCCGCCGGAGTCCACCAGCAGCAGCGAGCGGTCCGGGGTGCGCTGCCAGCGCGGGCCGCCGGCCCGTGGCTCGCCGTTCTGTGGCTCGCCGTCCTGCGGTCCGTCGGCGCGCGGCTGGTCGGGCGGCTGGTCGGCGCGAGGGCCGTCGTCGTACAGCTCGTCGTCGGGCGGCTGGTCGGCGCGAGGGCCGTCGTCGTACAGCTCGTCGTCGGGCGGCTCGTCGTCGTACGGCTCGGAGGCCACCACGGTGCCGAGGCCCGGCAGGGTGCGGTGGTACAGGGTGTCGCCCCAGGCGGTCGCGGCGATCGAGCGGCCGTCGGTGAGCAGCAGGTTCAGCCGGGCGGTGGTGTGCGCGGCGACGTCCGCCACGGTGCCCGCCAGTGCCTCGCCGGGCGTGGCGCCCGCGCGCAGCCGGTGCAGGGTCAGCCCCCACAGGAGCGCCGAGTCGCTGCGCGCCTCCAGTGCCAGCAGTTCCTCCGGCGGCAGCAGCGCGGCGAGCGCGCCCAGGTCGCCGGGCCAGTCGGCCACCGCGCCGTTGTGGCTGAACAGCCAGCGTCCGGCCGCGAACGGCGCCGCCGCCGCCTCGCCCGCCGCGCAGCCCGCGGTGGCGGAGCGGACGGCCGCCACCAGTGCCCGGGTGCGCAGCACCCGGGCGAGGTCGGCGAAGGCGGCGTCCGCCCAGATCGGCCCGGCGCGGCGGTAGCGGGCGGGCACCTCGTCGCCGTCCGCGTACCAGCCCAGGCCGAAGCCGTCCGCGTTCACCGTGCCGTGCCGCTGTTCCCGGGGCGCCCAGGACTGCCGGTACAGCGCGTGCGACGGTGTCACCAGCAGGTCCTGAGGTGCCAACGGCTCGCCCAGATAGGCGAGGTGACGGCACATCAGGCTCGCTCCGCGTCGCGGGCGGTGCGGAATCCCGAGAAGATCTGCCGCCGGATCGGGTAGTCCCAGTTGCGGAAGGTGCCCCGGCAGGCGACCGGCGCCACGGCGAAGCAGCCGCCGCGCAGCACCTTGTACTCGGGCCCGAAGAACACCTCCGAGTACTCCTTGTACGGCCAGGCCCTGAACCCCGGGTAGGGGTCGAGGTCGCTGGCCGTCCACTCCCACACGTCGCCCATCAACTGCCGTGCGCCGTACGGGGACTGGCCCTCGGGATAGCTGCCGGCCGGGGCCGGGCGCAGGTGGCGCTGGCCGAGGTTGGCGTGCTCGGGGCCGGGGGCCGCGTCGCCCCAGGGGTAGCGGCGGGAGCGGCCGGTCGCCGGGTCGTGTCTGGCGGCCTTCTCCCACTCGGCCTCGGTCGGCAGGCGGCGCCCCGCCCAGCGGGCGTACGCGTCGGCCTCGTACCAACTGACGTGCAGCACCGGCTCGTCGGCCGGTACGGGCTCGACGGTGCCGAAGCGCCGGCGCAGCCACTGCCCGTCCTCGCGGCGCCAGAACAGCGGGGCGCTCAGGTCGGCGCGCAGGCGGTGCTCCCAGCCCTCGGGCGTCCACCAGCGGGGGTCCTCGTAGCCGCCGTCCTCGATGAAGCGCTGGTAGGCGGCGTTGGTGACGGGGGTGGTGTCCAGGAAGTAGGCGGGCAGTTCGACGGTGTGCGCCGGGCGTTCGTTGTCCAGCGCCCACGGCTCGGTGTCCGTGCCCATGGTGAACGGGCCTGCGGGGACGAGGACTTCGGCGGGCAGGGTGACCGCGTCGGCCGGGGCCGGCGGGGGCGGGGGAGCGGCCAGGGCGGGCTCGCCGCGGCGCAGCTGGTGGGTGATCAGCATCGTCTCGTCGTGCTGCTGCTCGTGCTGGGCGATCATCCCGAAGGCGAAGCCCGCGGTCAGCAGCGGCGCGCCCTCCAGCGGGCTGGCGGCGAGCAGGTCCAGGACCCGGCCGCGCACGTCCTCCGCGTAGCGGCGGGCCTCGGCGGGCGGCAGCAGCGGCAGGGTGGGGCGCTCGGCGCGGGGGTGCTGGAAGGCGTCGTAGAGCGGGTCGATCTCCGGGTGCATCGGGTCGCGGCCGCCGACGTTGCGCAGCAGCCAGAGTTCCTCCTGGTTGCCGATGTGCGCGAGGTCCCAGACCAGCGGGGACATCAGCGGCGAGTGCTGGGCCGTCAGGTCGCGGTCGTCGACGCAGTCGGTGAGGGCGGCGGTGCGGGCGCGGGCGGCCAGCAGCTCGGCGGCGATGGTGTCGCGCAGCGCCTCGGTGCTCTCGGGGAGGCCGTCGGGACGGCCCTGGGAGAGGTCGGTGCGGGGGCTGACGTCGGTCATGGTGCGGGCTCCTCGGGGGGAGTGCGTCGGGTGCCGGCGCGCAGGGCGTCCAGCTGGTCGTCGGCCGGGCAGCGGCCGCGCGCGGGGTAGCGCTCGGCGAATGCGGCGACGGTGGCGCGCAGTCGCTCGGCGCCGGGCAGGCGGCCCAGCGCGGCGTCGGCGGCGGCGAAGCAGGCCAGGGTGGCGCGGCGCAACTCGGGGTCGGCGACGGCCAGCGTGGCGGCGCGGCGCCAGGCTTCGCTGCGCGGGGCGCGGGCGGCCGGGTGCTCCCGGCCGTCGGGGCGCTCCGGGTGCCCTCGGCGCTCCAGGCGCTCGAGCGGTTCCAGGGCGGCGAGCGCGGCCTCGGCGGCCAGGGGGTCGTCCAGCAGCGCGGTGACGAGGGCGGCGGGCACCACCCAGCCGTCGCCGGGCTGGGCGTCGATCATCCGCAGCTCGAGGTAGCCGTGCGGGCGCACGGGCGGGAAGAGCGTGGTGCGGTGGTAGTCCAGGTCGGCCAGGGTGGGCGGGCGTTCGCCGCCGCCGCGGATCCAGTCACGGAAGGTGAGGCCGGGCGGTGCCGTCCACGGGAGGCCCTCCGGCCTTCGTACACACAGCACTTGGGCGTCCAGCACGTACTGCGCCCACGCCTCGCCCGGATCGCCGTGGTCGGGGGCGGGGGCGAGCGTGCGGGTCGGGTCCATCCGGGACCAGACGGTCTGCCGGGTGGAGCGGTGGCCGGTCGCCTTGCCGTCCAGGACGGGGGAGTTGGCGAAGGCGGCGACCAGCACCGGGCCGAGCCGGTGGACCAGCCGCCAGCGCCGGGCGACGGCCTGCGGGCCGTCCGCGTCGCCGGCGTCCACGCAGACCTGTACGGAGGCGGTGCCCGTCATCATGATCCGGCCCCAGGGGCCGGCGGAGTCGAAGAAACGTTCCATCGCTACGTAGCGCGGATGGTCCAGCACCAGCTGGCGCGGACGGGCCAACGGGTCGGTCCCGGTTCCGGTGAGGCGCAGGCCCCGGGCCGCGAAGGCGGCGCGCAGGGCGGTCAGATCGCGTCGGGTGTCCTCGACGCAGGCCATCAGGCCCGTGGCGGGCGGGGAGCTGAGCTCGACCTGTCCGCCGGGTTCGAGCGTGAGCCGCGAACCGGAGGGGAGGGAAGTGCCGTCGGGGCCGCCCAGGGGCAGCGACTCCAGTGCGGAGTGGATCAGTTCCGGAGGTACGGGTCGCTCCGGACATCGGTCGTCGTGGACGAACCACTCGACCTCGACGCCCACCAGCCTGGGCGGTCCGATCTTGAAGCAGACCCCCGACACGTGGCTCCGCGCGCCGGACTCCGTCAGGGGAGTCACTCCGCTCTGGGGCGGCGGCGCGCTGGGCCGGTCGGGGGGTGTGGTGCGGGAGACGGGTATCACCGGACTCACCATCCTCGGGATCACGAATTGCGGGCCCGGACTACCTTGCCCAGTCTGCTACGGAGCATGCGAAGACGCTCCGCAAAAATCGCGTAGACGTTCGTCTGTGCAGGTCAGAGATGGTGCGAACGGGTGACTCAGGGGATCGCGGGGCGCTTTCGGTCGCCTTTCGGGCGGCTTTCGGAAGGGTTCCGTGCGCGGGGCGCGAAGGGCGCCCTCAGCTCCTTCCCAACCGGGCGAGCCGTTCCAGGACGGTCTCCAGCAGGGGCTCGGGGAGGGCGTAGTTGAGGCGCAGGAAGCCCGCGCCGCCGGGGCCGAACACGTCCCCGGCGGTGGCCTCCAGGGCGCAGCGCTCCAGCAGCGCCCGCTCGGCGCCCCCGGGCGGCAGGCCCAGGGCGGCGGCGTCCAGCCACAGCAGGTAGGAGGACTGCGGCGCGGAGCGCACGGCCGGGCCGAGCAGGCGGGTCAGCCGGTCGCGGGCGGCGCTCAGGTGGGCGAGCAGGGCGTCCAGCCAGGGGCCGCCCTCGCTCAGCGCGGCCCGCTGGACGGTCTGCTCCAGCAGCCCGCCCTCCCAGAGGCCGTAGCCGGCGAGCTCCTCGGTGAAGCGGGCACGCAGCGCGGGGTCCGGGACGAGGGCGAAGGCGCTGGGGAGGCCGGAGCAGTTGAAGGTCTTGCCGACGGAGTTGAGGGTGACGGTGTGCGGGCGCAGCGCCGGATCGACGGTGGTGACGGCCACGGGGTGGGTGTGGCCGGGGTGGGTGAGGTCGCCGTGCACCTCGTCGGAGACCAGCAACGCGCCCGCCTCCGCGGCCCGTTGGGAAAGGGCGCGCAGCTCCTCGGCGGGCCAGACGCGGGCGGAGGGGTTGTGCGGGCTGCTCAGCAGTACGGCCGAAGTGGGGCCCGGGAGGGGGCCGTTGGGCAGGTGGTAGCCGTCCGGGCCCAGGGGGAGCGGCAGTTCGCGGTACGGGAGGCGGGCGGCGCGGCACAGCTGGGCGAAGCCGCCCCACTCGGGGGTGGGGAAGGCGAGCGGCGCCTGCGGCCGTACGGTCTCCAGCAGGACGCGCAGCGCGGTGCGGGGGCCGCAGGGCAGCAGGACCACCCAGTCCGGGTCCACCTCGGCGCCGTGGCGGGTGCGGTACCAGTGGGCGACCAGCTCGCGCCCGGCCGGGTCGCAGACGGTGTAGCCGTACGCGCGGTGGCGGGCCCGGCGGTGGAGGGCCTCGGCGACGGCGGGCGGGCCGGGCAGGTCCATGTCCGCGAGCCCGAGGGGGATCACCCCGGGGGCGGTGGCGCGGGCCCACTTGGCGCTGCCGGTGCCGGAGCGGTCGAAGGGGGCGGCGAACAGAGGTGGAAATTCGTCCGCTGACATCTGTTCGCTGTTATCCGTCATCTGACATCTGTCGTCCGTCGACTGTGATCTGTCCGCCGTCATCTGTCCACTGTCGTCTGTCCGCTGTCATCTGTGGACCGTCATCTGCGCGCCGTCATCCGCCGGTCGTCCGCCGCAGGCCGCGATCCGCCGCCCGTGACCCGTCCCGCTGCGCCGGAATCGCGCCGCCCGCGAGGTGCGCCGCGAGCCCGCGCCGCCCACGCCACATCATCACCGCGTGGTTGGCGCGGAACACGGGGTGCAGCGGCAGTGCGAGGCGGCGCAGCAGGGCTTTGCCCGGCCGGGCGTCCTCCTCGAACAGCACCCGGCTCCCCCCGCCGCCGGGCCCGTCCGGGGTGACGGTGAACCGCGTCCAGCCGGCGAGGTCGCCACTCATGGCCACCTCCAGCACCCCGGCCGCCGGGTCGCGGCGGCGTGTCGCCAGGGCGATCACCAGCCGGTACGGCAGCACCGCGCGTATCACCACGTCCCCGGTGTCCGGCCCGGTCTGCCGCACCTCGCGCACCTCCGGCCACCAGTGCGGGTAACCGGCCACGTCCTCCAGTGCCGCGTACACCGCGGGAGGGGGCGCGGGGAGGTGCCAGAGGCCGCGGAAGCGGTAGTGATTGGGGTCCACGTGCTCCCCCTGCCCCGGCTGGGAGCCGTCCATGCGCCGCCCCGGAAAGCGGAGGGACGGCGGGTGAACACCCCGTGATGGTGAACCGTCGGGAGCAGGGCATTCCGCTTGCAGCCGTTCGGGGGGCGAGGGAGCATCTTGTGTGCTTGTAGTCTCATCTGTCACAGCGGTAGTCATCAGGCACTGCGCCCCCGTAACCGGAGTGAAGGAGTCACAGGCATGCGGCGACCGAGCTGGGTACCGGAGGGCACGGACCTGGACAAACCGAACGCCGCGAGGGTCTACGACTACTACCTCGGGGGCTCCCACAACTTCGAGGTCGACCGCGAGATGGCCCGCAAGGCCCTGGCCCTGTGGCCCGAACTCCCGCAGATCATGCGCTCCAACCGGGCCTTCCTGCGCCGCGCCGTCGTCCACCTCGCCGAACGAGGCATCTCCCGCTTCCTCGACATCGGCTCCGGCATCCCGACCTTCGGCGCCGTCCACGAGATCGCCCGCACCGTCCGGCCCGAGGCCAGGGTCGTCTACGTGGACCGCGACCCCGTCGCCGTCGCCCACAGCCGCCTGCTGCTCGCCGAGGACGACGGCTGCGCCGTCGTCCAGGCCGACCTGCGCCACGTCGAGGACCTGCTCGCCCGCCCCGAGGTCGTCGAGATCCTCGCCGCCGGCGAGCCCGTCGCCGTCCTGCTGGTCGCCGTCGCGCACTTCGTCACCGACGAGGAGGACCCGTGGAAGCTCATCGCCACCGTCCGTGACGCCCTCCCGCCCGGCAGCGCCCTCGTCCTCTCCCACGCCTCCCTCGAGGGCCGCCCCGACCAGGCCGAGGACCACCAGCGCCTCTACCGCATGACCCCGACCCCGCTCACCATGCGCAACCACGAGCAGATCACCGCCATGTTCGAGGGCTTCGAGCTCCTCGAGCCAGGCGTCGTCTACCTGCCGCAGTGGCGCCCCGACCAGCCCGAGTCGGTCGGCGAGCACCCCGAGCGGATGACCGGGGTGGCGGGCGTGGGGCTGCTCCCTTGAACGGCCCCCGCGCGAACGGCCCCCGCGCGAGCGTGACCGGAGCGCCCGCATGAGCACCCCCTCGGTGCCGGGCAGCGCCGAGCGGTTCCACGAGGACTGGTCCCGGCTGCTCTCCGCGGACCACGGCATCGCCGTACGCCCCGACCTGCTCGGCCGCCTCACGGCCCGCACCGCGGACCTGCTCCACCGCGCCCAGCGGGGCGAGCCCTTCGACCCCCGCCTCGCCTCCCGGGCCGGCGCGGAACTGGTCGACGCCCACTTCACCGACCCCGACCTGCTCGCCCGCGCCGTCGAACTGCTCCAGGCCCAGACCGCCGCCGACGAGCGCGGCCCCGCCCTCACCGGCGCCTTCGCCGCCGGCTGGGCCGCCGCCCTGCGCGAGCGCACCCTCAGCGAGCAGGAGGCCATCCGCACCGCCGCCGACGCCGCCCGCAAGGAGGCCGAACGGGCGCTGCGCGCCTCCGAGGCCCGCTTCCGCGCCCTGTTCGAGAGCGCCGCCATCGGCATCGGCATCGGCGACACCGACGGCAACATCCTCGCCGTGAACAAGGCCCTCCAGGACCTGTTCGGCGCCGGCCCGGCCGACATGATCGGCCGCCGGGTCGGCGACCTCGTCCACCCCGAGGACACCCCGGGCGTCTGGGAGGCGTACGAGGAGCTGATCAGCGGCAAACGCGAGTACTTCCAGGTCGACAAGCCGTACTACCGCCAGGACGGCGAGATCGTCTGGACCCACCTGACCGTCTCGCTCATCCGCGACGACGACGGCGCCCCGGTCTACCAGGTCGCCATGCTGGAGGACATCACCGACCGCTACCGCCTCCAGGAGCGGCTGCGCCACCAGGCCACCCACGACCCGCTGACGGGCCTGCCCAACCGCGCGGCCTTCTTCGAACGCCTGGAGAAGGTCTTCGAGGACCCGGAGCCCGGCGCCCGCTTCGGCCTCTGCTACGTCGACCTCGACGGCTTCAAGGTCGTCAACGACAGCCTCGGCCACGACATGGGCGACGAACTGCTCTCCGCCGTCGCCGACCGCCTCCAGGCCGCCCTCACCCCGCTCGGCCACCTCGTCGCCCGGCTCGGCGGGGACGAGTTCGTCGTCCTGCTGGAGAAGTGCCGGGGCGAACAGGAGGCCGTCGCCGCCGCCAAGACGGTGCTCAAGGCCCTGGCCGGGCCGGTGCTGATCGGCGACCACAAGCTCGCGGTCGGCGCCAGCGTCGGCGTCCTGGAACGGCGGGTCTCCACCACCACCCCGGGCGCCGCCGTCCGCGCCGCCGACCTCACCCTCTACCGCGCCAAGGAGGCCGGCCGCGGCCGCTGGACCCTGTTCGACCCCAAGGAGAACGCCCGCGCCGTCAGCCGCTACGCCGTCTCCGTGCGGATGCCCGCCGCCCTCGACCGCGGCGAGTTCTTCATCGACTACCAGCCGCTCTACAGGCTCGCCGACGGCCGGATGGCCGCCGTGGAGGCGCTGGTGCGCTGGCGCCACCCGCAGCTCGGCGTCCTCGGCCCCGACGAGTTCGTCACCACCGCCGAGGAGACCGGGCTGATCATGCCGCTCGGCCGCTGGGTGCTGGAACAGGCGTGCGGCCAGGCCGCCGAATGGGTCAAGCGCTACGGCGACGCGGCCCCGCAGCTCAACGTCAACCTGGCCGTGCGCCAGGCCCGCAGCGCCGCGCTGGTCACCGACCTCGCCCGCATCCTCGACGGCACGGGGCTCGACCCGGCCCGGCTCCAGCTGGAGATCACCGAGTCCACGGTCGTCGGGCCCGAGGACGAGGCGCTGCGCACCCTGCACGGGCTGGTCGACCTCGGCGTGTCGCTGGCCGTGGACGACTTCGGCACCGGCTGGTCCAACCTCGCCTACCTGCGTGACCTGCCCGTCTCCGGGCTCAAGGTCGCCGGCTCCTTCGTCGGGGACCTGCACGACCCCGCCAAGGACGAGTCCACGGGCTGGCGGATCGTCAGCGGCCTGGTGTCGATGGCGCACACGCTCGGACTGACCGTCACCGCCGAGGGCGTGGAGACCCGCAAGGACGCCGAGCGGCTGCGCACCATCGGCTGCGACTGGGCGCAGGGCTGGCACTTCGGCCGGCCCGTGCGGCCGGCGGAGATCGCACGGCGCATCGTCGAGGAGCCGCAGGGGCGGCCGGTCGGCGGGGGCGGGAGCGAGGCTGAGGAGCGGGGCTGAGGGACGGGGCCGAGCGGCGGGCCGAGGCGGGCGCCGCGCCCTGCCCGGAGGCCGTGCGGCGGGTGTCCGTCCGGGTTCCGTCCCGGTTCCCGGAAAGGGCCGACACGCTGCCCCGTCTGCGGCATGATGGCGCGTCTGGATCACGACCCGGCTCCCGTGCGCGCGAGGACGACCACCGCCCCGCACCGGCCCCGGGGAACGGGAGGGAACGCCTTTCATGCGCACACCGGGGGACGACGGGCCGGGGCCTCGGGAGACGGCGAGGACCAGGGTGGACCGGCGGCCGTGGTGGCGCCGGGACGTCCCCGGCGAGGGCCACGGGCCCGACCCGGCCGGCACCGACCGCCCGTCCCGGCTCGGCCGCCGCCCCGACCCGGCGACCAGGGTCGACCCCGACGCCACCACCATCCGGCGCCCGGGCGACCGCGCGGACCCGGAGGCGGCGACCACCGTCCTTCCGCCGCCCCGCTGGGCCGCCGGCATGGGCCCCGGGCCGCACCGGGCCGACACCGCGCCGGAGGCCCCCGCCCCGGGCCGGCCGTTCGACGAGCAGCCGTTCACCGAGCAGCCGCCCAAGGGCCGGCCGTTCGAGGGGAGCTTCCCGGACGCGCTGCGCGGCCGCTTCGCCCCGCTGGAACGCGCCGGCTCCGGCTCCGAGGGCACCGTCTGGCGGGTGCGGCGCGCCGCTGGGGGCGAGGCCGCAGTCAAGGTCTCGGCCGCCGGACACCCGATGGACGCCACCCTCCTCGCCCACCTGGGCAACGACCGGTTCCGGCGGCACGTCCCGCACCTGATCGACTACGGCAAGGTCCGCCACAACGGCGCCGAGGTCGACTGGGTGGCGATGGAGTACCTGCCCGTCACCCTCTCCGCGCACTTCGCCGCCCTGCGGCGCGGCGGCCACCACACCGACCGCTGGCTCACCGAGCAGATCGTCCGTGAACTCGTCTCCCTGCTCGACTTCTGGCAGCGCTCCATCGAGCGCAACCCCCTGGACTTCAAGCCCGCCAACATCCTCGTGCGCCCCGGTGAGGGCTCGGGCCCCGGCCAGTTCGTGATCGCCGACTTCGGCGGCGTCGACCGGCTCACCGCCAGCCGCCGCTTCACCTCCCAGATGACCGTCACCATCGCCTACATGGCGCCCGAGCAGCTCGCCGGCAACAACCACCGCGCCGGGCCCTGGTGGGCGCTCGGCAACGTGCTCTACGAACTCTTCGTCGGCCGCCCCCGGTTCGTCGGCGCCGACGGCCGGGCGGCGCCGGACCGCGAGATGGAGCTCGAACTCGTCGTCGGCGAGGAGGCCGACCTCAGCGCCGTCACCGACCCGCGCCAACTCCTCCTCCTGCAAGGGCTGTTCACCAGGCAGCCGGACGACCGCTGGACGGCGGCCGAGGTCCGCTCCTGGCTGGAGGGCGCCAGCCCGCCGGTGGTGCGCCGCCGCCCGCAGTCCCACCGGCCGATCAGCTACCACGGCGCCTCGTACAGCGACCCGGCCCGCCTCGTCGAGGTGCTGCTGCGCGACTCCCTCGCCTCGGCCGAGTGGCTGGCCACCGGGGGAGCGCAGCGGCTGCGCACCTGGCTGAGCGAGGACGTCCGCGACACCGTCTTCGACCTGCACTACCTCACCGAGGTCGTCCAGGCGCCCGGCGCCCTGCGCACCGAACGCGCGGGCGTCGCCGTCCTGGCCCTCGGCGTCGCCTTCCTCCAGGCCGCCACCCCGCAGTACCTGGGCCGGCAGGTCGACACCACCGGGCTGGAACACATCGCCGCCGAGACCGCGACGGACGGCTACGCGTTCATCGAACAGCTGGTGGCCTGCGGGGCGGCCTCCGTCGCCGCCCGCTACGACTGCTTCCACCCCGAGTGCGCCGGGGACCACTGCTCGAGGCTGCTCGCACTGGCCGCGCTGCCACAGGTCATGGTCGAGGTCGAACGGGCCGCGCGGACGGTCGGCGGCGGGCGGCGCGGCGGGGACGGCCTCAGCCCCGGCGAGCGCGAGGAGGCGCGGCGCCTCGCCGTCTGGCTGAGCCTGCGGCCCCGGGAACGCGAGCGCGTCCTCGGCCGGCTCTCCCCACTGCCCGCCGCCCTCCACCGGTTGCCGCTGCCCGTACGGGCCTCGGAGATCGCGGCCGTCGTCGCCTCGGCCGTGGTGGACGCGGCCCTCGCCGCCGGAGCCAGGACCCGGACGGCGGTGCGCGCGGCGGCCCGCCGACCGGTGCAAGCGGAGGGCGCCGAAGCCCGCCCGGAGGTGCGCCGGCGCTGGTCCGCCCTGCGACGGCGGGCCCTGGGCGCCGACCCCGCCGAGGCCGGCGGGCGGGCGGCGCTGATCGCCGCCGAAACGCTTCGCCCCCGCTCCAGGGCGCGGGAGGAGTCCGCCGGCCGGACCGAGGGCGTGGCCGGTACGGGCCGGCCCGGGCGCGTCGCCCGCTGGTGGCAGGACCGGCGGCGACCGCCCGTGGACCTGCGCGGCCGGGTGCGCGCCTGGTGGCCGCACGCGCGGCGGGCGCTGCCCCGGCGGGCGGTGGCCGCGCTGCTGCTCCTGCTCGGGTTCGGGCTGCTGCTGTGGGCGGGGGCGGTGATCCGCCACCCCGTCGAAGCGGGCGAGCAGCTGAAGATCCTGCCGAACGGGGCCTTCGGCGGGCCGCTGCGCACGGCGGGCGAACAGGCGGCGCGGCAGGTGGTCGGGCAGCTGGGGGCGGCGTTCACGGCGGCCGTGCTGCTGGCGTTCTTCCCGGCGCGGGTGGGGGTCGGCACCGCCTTCCTGACCGGCGCCGGGGCCTTCGCCATCGGCTACCTGCGGCTCGGGCCGCCGCTGCTCGTGGTGGAGGCGCCGGGGCCGGTGGCGGACCGGGTGGTCATGTTCGAGGGAGGGATGGGCAGTTGGGCCGGCATCATCGCGGTGGTGGCGGTGGTGCTGTCCCTGGCGCTGATCGACCGGGCGGCCCGGCGCTTCCTGAAGCCCGCGCACGAGGCGCGGCGGCTGGTGCGGGCGGCCTGGCGGCAGCTGGAGCGACGGTCGGGCGGCGGCGCGGGCCCGGCGGGCCGCAAGGTGGCGTCGGCCGGCGAGCGCAAGCAGAGGCAGAAGCAGTGGCGCCCGGGCGGCGCGGGCACCCGTGACCGGCTGCGGTTCGCGCTCGTCGCCACCGGGGTGCTGGTCCTGCTGCTGTGGGCGGCGGTCGAGGTGCGGCTCGCCGTCACCGGACACCACCCGACCGCCCACTCCTGGGGCACCGGCCAGACCGGCGCGGCCTACCAGGCGGGATTCGTGATCCTGCTGGCCGTGGCCTCGCTGGCCTGCACCTTCGGCACGCCGGTCACCGCGCGGGTGCTGTTCGGCGCCTGGATCCTCGGCACCCTGTTCCTGGGCGCCTGGCCCCGCGCGCTCGGCCCGATCGAGGCCCTGCGGATCCCGGTGCTCCAGGGGTGGTTCGGCGGTATCGCCGAGTGGTGGGGGCACGCCGCGTTCTGGGCGGCCCTGCTGATCGCCCTGCCGCTCGCGGGGTACGGGGTGCTGCGGACGATGCGGTGGCCGGAGGTGGGGGACTGACGGCGGACGGATGACAGATGACAGATGACAGCGGACAGATGATGAAATCTGCCAGCTGTCATCTGTCATCCGTCCGCTGTCATCCGTTCGCCGTCACCTGTGATCTGTGACCCGTGATCTGTGACCCGTGATCCGTGACCCGTGATCCGTGATCCGTGATCCGTTCGCGGCCCTCAGCCGACCAGGCGCGGCAGCTCGATCGAGTGCCCCGTCCGCTCCACCTTCGCGGTCAGGTAGCGCACGTTGCTCGGCGACAGGTGCACGCCGGTCGGCACCCGGCGGTGCACGGTGACGCCGAGTCCGGCCAACTGCTCGGCCTTGTCGGGGTTGTTGCTCAGCAGGTCGACGTCCGTCGCGCCGAGGGCGGCGAGCATCTGGGCGGCGGCGGTGTAGTCCCGGCCGTCCTCGGGCAGGCCCAGGGCAGCGTTGGCCTCGTACGTGTCGAGGCCCGAGTCCTGGGGTAACGGTACACCCCTCCACCTTGTTCCCAACCTGCGGAAACGGCGGGAGGTGGATGGCTATGTACCTGTCTACACGGTCGTGCTCTCCTTGCTTACTGCTTCGCGCCGGATCTTGTCCGAGTAGGCGCGCAGGCGGGCCATGGTCAACTCGGCTCCGGCCAGTTCCTCAGACGGCAGATAGACCACCCGTGGGGCCTCAGGCCCGCCGTGGCTTATCTCGACTTCGAGCCCCATCAGGCCCCGCTGCTTCGTAGACGTCACGCGGGGGAGCCTATCCGGTGATCGACTTCTGGCGACACGACGCCGAGAAGGCCCCGTTGCGGGACAATGGGTCAGTCACGGAACGGGACCAGGCCCGCTGCTGGGGGTGAAGGCAGCAGGGGTGCGAGATGGTCAGTGCGTGTCGATCACGCGGACGTCGAGGGAGAGGCCGCGCCGCCAGATCTCCACGGTTCGGCGCTCGGTGATGCGGGCGTACACGAGCTTGCCAGGATCGCTCTCGGCCAGGGGCGTTCGGTAGTACCTGACGCCGGTCACCATGTAGACGACAAGGACGAGGATCAAAGCGGCGCGTTCCATGGGGTGCTCCGGTTGTGCAGGGGTGGGCAGGCGGGCCGAGTTGGCTAAGTGCCCCCGACTAGTGAGGGGTCGACGGGAGGTTCGTGGGAGTGCGCAGAGCTTCATCCCGCGCTCGGAAGCCGAAGCTGATAAGGGTGACGCGCTCGCCGGCACCGAGGGGCGTCCGGCCGTGCGGCGTGAGCGCGCCGTCGAACACAACGCAGTCGCCTGCTTCGAGGCCGCATTCGAGGTAGCCGTCGGCGGCGATGAAGACGGTCGTGCTGACCTGGGGCGCCCCGCTGGGGTACTCGTGCCGTAGGCAAAGGATCAGGTTCGCCTCACCGAAGCCCAGCTCGTCCAGGTGGAAGTTGAGGAACTGCCCTTCCTCCGTGTACGCAATGTAAACGGCGGTGTGCGGCTGCTCGACGTCCAGGCCCGTGGACCTGGCCACCACAGAGGCGAGGTCGATCTGTCCGGCGAAGTGCTCCGCCGCCTCGCCAGCAGCCGCGTTCCACTTGCCGTTGTGGAGGTATCCGCTTGAGGCAACTGCCTTCTCGGCCTCCTCCGCCATGGCAGCGATCAGCCCGTCGGGAAGCGACTGATCACGCTGGTGACGTAGGTGGCGTGGGTGCACTCGCTGATGTGCGGTGAGCGCTCGGACTGCGTCGCGCAGGCCGGGGAAGTCCTCCGCCCACCGGGCCGGCACTCGGGCCGAGCTGCGCGACTGGAGCCACGTGGTCCACTTGCTGCTCCAGTCGGCCACCACCCGGCCGGGTGCCGCCTTCGACCTGGCTTGGCTGATCAGCAGCTCGACCCGATCGAGCGCGTCTTGTGTCGACTTGACCAGCTCGCTGTCGTCCTTGGCGGTCCGCAGCCGCAGCGCTTCTCGCAGGTGGGCCTGGGCCCCTGCGAGGTCACCAAGCTCCAGGAGGTGCTTGCCGGTGTGCTGGAGCGCGAAGTCCACGAGTTCCGGATGCTGGTTCCGTGCGGTGTCCAACGCGCTGCGGTAGAGCGCATCCGCCGCCTGCATGTCCCCGGCGTAGCGGTGTGCGTCGCCGAGGTTGAGCCCGGTGGCGACGACGGCACGGCTGTTTCCGATCGCGGCAGCCAGGTCGAGCGACTGCCGCAGGACCGTCCGGGCCTCGTCGTAGTAGCCCAGGCTCAGCTGGCCGATGCCGATCCAGCGGGTCAGGACCCGGGCGCGAGCGGGGTCGGTCCCCTCCGGCAACTTGCGTAGTTCCTCGTGAAGTTCGCCGACCGCAGCGGTCAGCGCGACCCGGTCGGTGGGGACCATCCGCAGGTGATCGTCCTGAGTGATGAGGTGCTGGAGCACTGGACCTTCCCTCGTTCGGTTCTGCTCAGCGGGTACTACAGCTGGTCGGTCTGGTGGCGCAGGTCGGCCAGCAGCTCAACCCCGTGCGGGGAGAACTGGTCACTCAGGAGTTCGAGTTCGCGCGTCAGGTAGCGGACGGCCGGCAGCCCCTCGTCGTAGGCCGTCTGGATGCAGTCACGCTCGTTGGCGGTCAGGTCGTGGCGGTCGAGCTCCGTCTGGCGGAACCGCAGTAGCTGGTTGTACACGCAGGTCGCGTGGAATGCCCTGTCCACCTCCCAGAACTGGTTGCGCGCGCTGCCCTGTCCGGCCCGCCACTTGATCTCGATCTTGGGGGACTTCTGGGACGAGTAGCCGTCGGCGAAGACCTGGTTCTGGATCACGTGGAAGCTGACCGACTGGTGGACAGCTTCGTGCAGCAGGTTCTCTGCCAGGAAGAGAGCGGACGCCTCCGGGCTGACGGTGTTCGGCGGGATGTGGTGCCTGGCCTTCTCGGAGAACACGATGACGTACGGGAGTGCGGGGTCGCTGGAGCTGGTCAACGACGAGCTGCGGACACCGGGCTTGAGGCCGACCCACAGCAGCCCACGGACGAACTCGGCGACGCGGGCGAACCCCTCGGGGTGGACCAGCGACAAGCGGTCCAGGGCCGCAGACAGAGCCGTTCGCCGCTCGTCGGTGTGCTTGACGATCTCGTAGTCCGTCAGGTTGATCTCGTTGGCGATCCCACTGGGAAGCTCGGCGTCAAACCAGTCGAAGCGCGCGCCGGCCACGGTCACGGACTCGGCGCGGAGCGACCGGGCGTGATCCGCGTAAGGAGTACCCGACTTCACCAGGGTCTCCATCAGTGCGAACGGGAGGGCCAAGCTAGCACCCTCCTCCCGGAGCCGGGTCAGCGCCGGGTCCTTACGGTCGAGGTCGAAGAAGGAGCCGGCGGGGACGCGGGTGGCGATCGTGGTCGACACGATGGACTCTCCTTGGTCGAAACGTGCAGATGGGTGGATCAGGGGATGGCGGGCCGACCCAGGGTGCTGCCGAGTCGACCCGCCGTGCCGTCAGCCAGACGGCTTCACTTCGGTGCCGGAGGTCAGACCTCGGTGCTCACCGGGGCGAAGTCGCCGTCCGGGACCGAGTGGTCCAGGCGGCGGGTCAGGGACGCGACGGAGGCCGCCGGGACGAAGTCGCCGTCCGGGACCGAGTGGTCCAGGCGGCGGGTCAGGGACGCGACGGAGGCCGCCGGGGCGGCGGGGGCGTCGATCGAGGACATAGGTTTCCCCTTTCAGGTGAATGTGCCATCGGAAATGCGTGGTGTCATCAAGGAACTTCCCGGGAGATCTGCGCCGGCTCCCTGAATCCGAAAATCAATGTAGCTGGCACCGGAGATCAATTGAAGAGTTTCCCTCGCCTTTCAGGGGAAAACTTTTTCCGCCAGTGTCGCTAGTTTTTCGGCATAGCTATATCCTCTGCTCTGGTGTCAAAGCAGAGGTGGAATGGCAGGCCAGAAGCCCCTGTCTCCTAACGTGCAGAAGCAGGGGCCTCCTCTGGTGGCTCTCCATGGTGCTGCCGGGGCTGGTTGGTGGCGCGGGAGGACCGCGCGCGGTCGGGACGCACCCCCTCACAAGGGGCGGGGCCGGCCGAATTCACCCATTGCCCGCATTGAAAGCAATAGCCAAGATCGCTTTCCGGATCGAAAGCGATAGGGTGCTTGCAAATTGGGCAATCCATGGGCTACCTCATGAGGCGAGGCCGAGGCGCTGGGACTCGGCGCGAATCAGGTCCGTCCACCCTTCGGGGCTCATGGTGACCACCTCGTTGGGGCGCTCGCTGTCTCGGACAGCGACTACGCCGACCACATTAGTGGCCACCTGCGGGCAGTTGTTCACCCTCTTGTCCCGGCATGCGACGGTCGAGAACTCGAACTCCGGTATGGACAAGGTGTTCCTCCTAGCTGCCTTGACGGTATTGGTGCCCCTTATTGACAGGGGTGGTGCCCCGTCCTGGCACGGCAGAGCGGCACGCCCGGTGCCAGGACGGGAGTGGTGGCAGCGCGGTTGCCCGCGCCAGGTCTACGCCGGGCGCTTGTCGAGCGCGGCCCGCAGCGCGGCGAGGCGCTGGGGGCTTCGGGCGCGGGTGATGCAGTCCTCACAGATCAGGTGGCAGGTGCTCCGAGCGTCGCCGGGGGCCTGGAGCGAACTGCCAGCACACACCAGCGTGTCCCGACGACAGACCCAGCAGGTTCCCGCGCGGTAGCCATCGGGCCTGTCCGCGATGAATCCCTCAGCCGGGAGGCGGACGGGTAGCGGCGGCGGGGTGCTCCCTCGTACAGGCAGCGAGGGGCGGCTCACTCCGCAGCCTCCAAGTCCTCCAGCGGGACCATCTGCGGGTAGGGGTCGCTGGAGCCGTCCGGGTTCACCCAGACGTGGTTGGCGAGCTTGCTCGGGGTCTCGGCAACGGTGCCCGTCCATCCGCCGGTGCGGTGCCGGACCGGGTCTCCCTGGATCACACTGTTCACAGTTGCGCCTCTCCATCGGGTCGGGGCGTGCGATGTGGTGGTGCTGGTCGCGGTTCAGGCCGAGAGGCCAGAGCGGGAGGCCGTGCAGTTCGGGCAGGGGCAGGTGGCGCGCACGGCGTCGATCTGGAGCTGCGTGCTCACCGTCGCGGCCTGCCCAGCCGCCTTGGCCGCCCGGTAATCGTCCAGCGGGCTCCAGCCGGGGGGCAGCCGGAGCAGCTCGTACTTGCTCGGGCCGGCCGCGACCTCGCGGTACTCACGTTTCGGGGCGCGTCTCGCCATCGCTCTGTCCTCCTTCGTCACTCGGAGTGGCTGCTTCCAGTGAACGGCCCCAGAGTTGGCGAAACCAGAGCAGAAGGTGAGCACATGTCAGGCATAATCAACGCACTGTCCGGCCTGACCTGGGGCCTCGATCCGAGCGGAGGCAGCCCGTGGCTCCGAGAAGGACACGCTTCGCGGAGCGTCGTAAGGCGCTGGGCTACAGTCAGGAGTCGTTCGCCACTGAGCTGGGAGTGGCGGTCTCCACAGTCACCCGTTGGGAGGCCGGTACGACCGACCCCCAGGGGTACGTGCACCCCAAGATGGCGAAGCTCCTCAGGGTCACCCCTGAAGAGCTGGCGGACCTCCTCGCACCAGAGGTGAATCTCCCTGACCGTTCGGTGGTCTACGCTGCTGCCCCACCCCCTGGTGATACTGACGACATGAAGCGCCGCGATGTACTGAGCCTTCTCGCCGTGACTGGGGCGCTCATCGCCCTACCTGGTACCGGCTCGCCCTCGACACGCTGCGGGGTAGCTGTGGGACTGGCGGAAACCGGGCCGGAATTGAACTCGCATCTCTGGAGGGTTTTCGGCCTCTCGGACTCCAAACAGGCTGTCTACCCGATGGTCCGACACCAACTCGGGCTCCTGGCCAAGGGGCTAGGAGAAGGACAGAGCGATGCCTCTCGCCGGCAGCTCTGTATGCTAGTTGGAGACCTATATCAGCTTGCCGGCGAGATCTTCTTCGACGCCAATCGGTACACCGACGCGGCACATTGCTACACCCTGGCTGCCAGCGCTAGCAAGGAAGCCGGCGCTTTCGACATGTGGGCTTGCGCACTGACGCGGCATGCCTTCGTGGAACTCTACGAGCGGCGTCTCTCCGTGGCGGCTCCGATCCTGGCAGCGGCTTCTCAGGTCGCCGAGCGGGGTGACCGTCAGCTCTCGACTAGGCACTGGGTGGCTGCCGTTCAGGCAGAGGTACACGCAGGTCTTGGTGACCTTGATGCGACCAAGCATGCGCTCGACACCGCAGAGCAGGTCCACGATCTCTCTGGTAAGCCTCACAACGGCGGATGGCTCCGTTTCGACGGCTCCCGCCTCGCAGAGGAACGTGGAACCTGCTACCTCGCACTCGGCCGTCCTGATCTGGCGGAGGAGGCACTAACCGCTGCACTCTCGCAGCAGCTCTCGACTCGCCGTCGGGGAGCGGTGCTTGCGGAGTTGGCAGCCCTCGGTGCCGAGCGTCGTGATCTCGATCAAGCAGGTCACTACACCCGCGCCGCTCTGGCTCTGGCAGATCAGACTGGTTCGGGCTATATCGGCAGAAAGCTGGAAGGCGTCAAGAGTCGTCTCGTTCCGCTCCTGGCCGATAGTCGCGCTTCCGCACTACACCAACAGATCACGGCGCTTGAAAGTGCTGTCTGATGAAGGAGTCACGCATGTCGACTGACGGCCGAATCTTTCGCGAAGCGTGGATCGCGGGAGTGCTCAAGCACTACCCGGGCACACCAAAGGCTGGCTACATCGCTCCGTGGGACGAGACCCCCGAGTGGGAACGCGAGTGTGCCGCCAGTGTGTTCGGCCAAGTCCGCGACTTCGTCAACGTAAGCAGTGGTAACACGTCCAAGCTGACCCGCGAACAGAAGGGCCGTTTCGTAGCAACGTGCTGGATCGCGCAGATCTACAAGCACATTGAGAACCCGAAACCGGGCTACGTCGCTGACTGGGACGACCTGCCGACCTGGCAGCAGGAGACCGATGCAGACATCTTCGAAGTGATCGAGCAGGCGCAATCCTGAGCGCAGTGCCCCAGCCCTGAGCTCTCAGGCTGGTGGGTCGGGGTGGGGCCTGGTGCCATCGGCCGGCGGGGCTCGTGGCGCAGCGGTGGGAGGCGGGCGTGGCGGTGTGCGGGGCCGGGATGGGCTCTGGTTTCCGTTCGCCGATCTCGACTCCGTCCGCGAGCATCTGCCTCACGGCGGCGTCGGCCTGGTGGCGGTACGGGTGGCGGGAGATGAAGTGTCCGTTCTCCCGGATCTCGTACATGTCGGCCGCGAAGTCGGTGGTGTTGAGGGTGACTTCGAGGTGGCGGTCGTGGCCGGAGCCGGTGACGGTCCAGCGGCCGGCACCCACCGCGGACCACGTGAGGTCGATGTCTGCCCCAGCGCGGACCCGCTCGGCACGCTCGCGCTCGGCCTGCTCGTCCGCGAGGCGCTGCCGCTTGGCCGCCAGCTCGGCCTGGTGCCGCTGCTCGGCCTCCTCGCGGCGGCGCAGGAACTCGGTCCGACTCTGGGTAGCCTGGCGTTCCAGCTCGACGGCGCGCTGGCGGGCAGCCTCGCGGCGGCGGGCGGCCTCCTGGCCGCCGGGCAGCGGGGGCAGGGCTTCGGGCTCGTGGCGGGCGGGCCAGGGCTCGGCGAGGTCGGCGCGGTGGTGCCACCAGATGGCGAGCATGGCGCGGCCGTCGGCGGTGGCAACGACGTCGCCGTCCGCCTGTTCCAAGAGGAACCCGGCGGCGATGGCCAGTTCCACCACCTTGCGGCGCATGCGGCGGCCCTTGGCCCCGAAGCGGGCCCCGGCGGGGATGAAGCGGTAGCCGGTGCCGGCGCGCCACACCACGGCGTCGGGGTCCTCGCCGCTGGCCGCTGCGACGAGGGTGTAGAGGCGGGTGGTCCACCCGGACTTCTCGCGGGTCTCGGCGTGGCGCGCGGAGGCGAGGAAGCGGCGGATCTCGCCTTCGTGGTCGTCGGCGTGGAGGCGGGCGGCGTGCTGGGCGTCGTCCTCGTGGTGGTGGCGGTCGCCGATCTCGGCGGGGTACCCGGTGTAGGGGTCGCCGCAGGTGAGGCACCAGACGGTCCACCAGCGGCCCCGGGGGTGGGTGTGGGCGCTGACCGCGACGGGGCAGGGGTTGCGCAGCCCCCACTCCAGGACGGTCCCGGCGCAGGGTACCCACAGGGCGCGGTCGGGGGTGGTGGGCACTGGTGTCTCTCCTGTGGGTGGTGCGGGAGTGGTTGCTCAGGGTGAGTGGGCTGGTTACTCGGCGTAGGGGCCTATGTCATAATGTCTTTTTTATTGACATTTATAAAAAACATAGAGACATAGGCTCTGATGGTGGGTTCAACCCGATTCGGGTTCCGGCACTCGGCACTTCGACACGGCCGGGGTGGGGCCTGGTGCCAGGGCGTGCTTCAGGCGGCGGGGATGTAGCGCAGGCGGCCGGCGTCGTCGTGGGTGAGGTAGGGGCGCATGATCTCGGGGATGGGCATGGTGTCGGGCTCGCCCCGGAGGGCCGCGCCCCACTCGGCCATGAAGGCTTGGCCGATGTACTCGGTGTAGGCCGGCGGAATCGCCTCGGTCAGTTCCTCGTGCACGTCGGTCCAGTGAATGCCCATGGCGGCCTGCATCTCGGTGACGGTCCCTTTGCCCCCGCCCTTGCCGTAGGCGGCTATGTACGGGCCGTCCCGCCAGACTCCGTGGCGTATCCCCCGGACGGGGCCCCGGTGCTTGGGGTGGGGCATCTGCTTCGGCTCGTTGCCCCACCACTCGATCTCGAAGTAGCGGTGGCGGATGACCCCGAGTCCGAAGCTCTCCCCGCACAGGCTGAGGTCCCGTCGGATGCTGGAGCCGGGAACGTTCTCGATCACCCACGGCACCCCGTACCAGCGGCACAGCTCGCGCATCTCAGGGATCAGGTCGACGTACGTGCGGCGGCCCTTGTTGGTGCCCTTGGTCAGGGTGCAACTGGCCTGGCACGGCGGGGAGGCGTGGACCAGGTCGAAGTCCTGGCACTGCTCCCTCATCGCGTCGAGCGCGTCGCCTTCGATGAACGCGAACGGGTAGTTCGGCCGGGGCACGATGTCCACGCCGACCACGTCGAAGCCAGCGCGCGAGTAGCCCATGCCCGCGCCCCCGGCGCAGCAGAAGAGGTCGAGGACGCGGGGGCGGCGGCCGGTGGTGCGGGGCGTCAAGGCGTGGTTCTCCTGCGGGTGGTGCGGTGGGCGGGGGTGGGGACTGGTGCCAGCTGGGGCCGGTCAGCTCGCTCCGACGGCTTCGAGCCACTGGCTGGCGTCCATCCCGTCGAGGGTCGGGCAGCCGTCGCGGAAGCGGACGTCGCGGGGCTCCAGTTCCAGGCCGAGCATCCGCGCGACGTGCAGGCACTCACGGACGACGAGCCCCCCGGTAGGCGGCTTCCGCTCGGGCCTGGGCTTCGTCTCCGAAGTAGCGGCGGGGGCTGTCCCCGGTGAGCATCCGGCCGCACGCTCCGTACGGCTGCCGCTCGACGGTCCAGGTGCCCTTGGCGTCGGGGGACAGGATGAAGCTGACGGCCATGGGGGGCTGCCCGGGGCGGGTTTGCGGGCAGGTGAGTGTGTAGCGGGTGGCGGGCATTGATGTCTCCGAGGGTGGGGTCTGGTGCCAGCGCTGGTGGTCGGCCGCCGGCGAGAGGCGGGGCCTGGTGCCTACGCGGCCTTCGCGGGTGCGGCGGCCGGCAGCGAGGCGGTCAGGGCGAGCAGCACGGCCTCGGCCATGTCGGGGGTCAGGTGGGAGCACGTGATCTCGATGCCGCTGAAGCGGGCGCGGCTGACCTTGACCTCGGCGTGCGGCGACGTCCAGGAGGTCCCGGGGCCCTGGTTCCAGCGCAGGGTGCGGGTGGTGTCCTCGCCGTTGCGCCGGTTGTACTCGCCGGGCGGCTGGCCGGTGGTGAGCGGCAGGGCCTTCAACCGGCGGGCCACGGTGGTCACCTCGTGGACGTCGGTGAGGTGCTGGTGCTGCCTGCGGCTCATCTCGGCTACTGCCGCGTTGAGGACGGGCAGCAGTCGCCGCTGGACGTCCTGGGCGACCTGGGCCGGGGTCTTGGCCCCGGTGACGGTGATGTCCCCGGCTTCGATGTCGTTGCGGTAGTAGTAGGTGCTGGCGTCGGGGAGGACGCCGTGCACCCGCCAGCGATCGTGACTGCGGAAGTGCTGTTGGATCAGCACCCGGGCCTGGTCTTCGGTGCGGATCAGTTCGACGGCCGGGGTCCAGTCGGGTATCCGGCGCGGTTCGACGGTCCACTCGTCGGTGCCCAGGGCCTGGGCGAGCCCTTCCGCGAGGGACAGCAGGGCGGTGCGAAGGGTGGTCATCTTGCAGTCGGGGGTGGGCACTGGTGTCTCCTGCGCGGTGCTCGGGGGGTGGGGCCTGGGGTCTGGCCGGGCCTCGGCACGGTCCGGAGGGTGGTCCGGGCCGCACCGGGGCGGGTCAGGCCGCGAGTTCGGTGCTGCGGATGAGCAGGCCGGGCAGGCAGTCCTGGAGCAACGCGGGGATCATCTCGGTGTCGCGGTCGCGCATCCACGGGTGGCCGGGGGCTGTGGCGATGGCGAACGGCTCGCCGCCGTCGGCGGGGATGACCACGCGGAACCGGGCGCGTACGACTTCCGGGCGCACGGGCGGGCAGACGAGGTCGAGCACGCTGGGGTGGGTGTCGCTGACGACGCCGTAGCGCACGGTGCCGTCGGACTCGGTCCAGCGCTGCCACCCGGCTCCCGCGCTTCGCTTGCTGCTGGGCTTGGTGGCGAGTCGGGGCCCGGGGCCGATCTTCACGGCGCGGCCGGGGCTGCTGACGGTCGGCAGGTCCAGCGCGGTCTGTACGGCCTTGGTGTGCTTGTTCTGAGCGCCGCGACCGGCTGGGGTGGTGACGGTGACGGTCTCGTGTCCGTCCTCGCCGGGCAGTCGGAGCGTGGTGGTCAGGGCGGCGGGGGTGGGCACTGGTGTCTCCTGCGGGCGGTGCTGGGCGGGGGTGGGGCCTGGTGTCAGCGGCGGGTGGTCACGCGGCGAGGGCGTGCGCGGTGACCAGCTCGGCGTCGCGGACTTCCGGCTCGTGGCCGTGGCTGTAGCCGTCTTCGCGGGCGTCGCTGTCGAAGATGTCCAGCGCTTCGGCCTCGGCCTGGTCGGGCGTGTCGGCTTCGACCTCGTACTCGTAGGTCTCGGTGAAGTCGATGCGGACGGTGTAGCGGGGCACTGCGGTCTCCTGCGGGTGGCGCGAGTCGGGGCGGGTGCCGGCCGAAGGGCCGCCCTTCGGCCGGCCGGGGGTGGGGCCTGGTGTCAGCGGCCCTCGTAGGAGATCCACCAGTCGGTGTGGCCGGTCTCGTAGGCGAACCACTCGCCGTCGTCGCCGCTCAGGTCGACCGCTTCGGCCCAGGCCCGGTAGCCGTCCCGGCTGAGCCGCCAGCCGCGCATCCGGCTCGCGTCTTCGGCCCCCTTGCCGTAGGCCCGGCTGTCCGGGGTCCACTCGGGCAGGTCGTCAGGGTCACTGACCCACGCGGCTTGGACGACCGGCAACCACACCACCCGCACCACGCGGCCGGGGCGAGGCCATTCGACGGTGACGGCTCCGCCGGGGCCGGGGGTCAGGGTCGCGCCGTGGTGGGTGGCGTGGCGCGCGAGCCGCTGGGCCAGGGTGTCCGGCGGGGTGGACGGCGAATCGTCGGCGGTGGCGTACGCCTTCACGCCGTGAGTGCTGGCGTGCTCGCGGAGCTGGGCCGCAAGTGCGTCGTACTGGTCGCGGGTGTTCATCAGTGCTCTGTTCTCTGGGGAGGGGGTGGCCTGGTGCCAGCCGCCCGGGGTGGGGCCTGGTGTCCCCCCGGGCGGGGCGGCTCAGTCGAGCCGGAGGCGGTCACCGAGCGGGATGCCGCCGACGCGCCGCCCGACGGGGTGGGCCCTGGTGTACTCGGCGCGGGCGGCTTGTCCGGCCCGGGTGACGCGCCAGTACCCGGCCAGGGCCCCGGAGGTGAGGTATCCGGCCGCTGCGAGCCGGGCCGTCTCGGTGCCGTCGGGGTCGGCGACGTCGGCCCCGATCCGGTCGCAGAACGACCAGTGCGAGAGAAGCGCGAAGTCCTGGGCGCTGATCACCGGCGGCCCTCCATTTCGCGGATCAGCGCTTCGAGTTCGGCGGTGAGGTCGAGCAGCAGGTCCCGGCTGTCGTACGCCCGGGAGTCGTCCATCTCGTCGTAGTCGCCCATGTAGCGGTCTTCGGCGGGCTGGTCGGGGTGGTCGGGGTCGTACGTCGGGATGTTCTCGCGGAAGGTGGCTTCCCAGTCGCGTTCGTGGCGGCGGACGCGGTCAACGAGGGTCTGGAGATGTGCGGCGGACATGACGCTGTTCCTTGCGTGGGGGTAGGGGTGGGGCCTGGTGTCAGCGGGCGCGGGGGCGGTCACCGCCGCCACTCCAGCTCGTCCAGGTTCGGGCTGTAGCCGACCAACCGGACGTTGACGTAGCTCCGGGCGGAGTCAACGGCTCCCATGGCGTCGCGGGGGTGCGGGTAGCTCCGGCAGTACCGGCGGCCGTTGTCCGTGTCCTCCCACGCGACCACGTACGCCCCGCCGTTGGCCGTGTCGGTCACCAGCGCGACCGGTTCGCCGTCCTGCCACGCAACCAGGGCGTAGGGGGTGGTGGTGAGGTCCCGGGCCAGGGTGTAGACCACGGCGGCGCGGCCGGTGCCCTCCAGTTCCTCCAGGACGTCCCACGCGGCACCGCGTGCGGCGGGGTGAACGGTGTTGCGGCCGGACCTCATGAACCCGGCCCAGTCTCCGGCGGGCTCCAACAGGTCAAGGGCGTAGGTGATGGTGGGCATGGCGCTGTTCCTTGCGTTCGGGGTGAGGGGGTGGGGCCTGGTGCCAGAGCGGCCACGGCAGGGGCCGGAGAGTCCGGCCGCCACCGAGGCGGCTCAGACCTCCAAGCCGGAGAGCGCGTTGTCCCACGGCTCCATGGCGTCGGTGATCAGCCGGTCCAGGTGGTCCCCGGCGTCCCGGCCGCAGTCCTTGCAACTGACGGTGGCTGCTTCAACGCCGACGCCGTGGGCGTAGAGGCCCGGGGTACCGTCGGCGCGGCGGTAGACCTCGAACCACAGGGGCGCTGCCGCTTCCAGCACTCCGCCGCAGTCTTCACAGCCGAACTCGTCTGCGCTGGCTGCAACTTCGTGGTCCGGCAGGTCCGCGACGATCGCGGCGAACTGCTCGGCGGTCTCGGCGGGGGTGGGCTTGGGGGCGTTCTCGGGCATGGCTGTGCCTCCGTGGTCGCGGTTGGGGTGAGGGGGTGGGGCCTGGTGTCTGTGCACCCATGGCGGGGGCCCGGCGGGGGCGCTGGGCCCTCACCAAAGGGGCACAGCTCAGACGGAGCGGAAGACGTGCCCGCTGCTGGTGTGGAAGTAGTCGCACTGCCACGCGATCATGTCGAGTTGGGGAGTCCATCCCCGGCAGCTCTCGAACGCCGCGCGGTACTCGTCGTCCGTCTCCATGAGCTGGTCATGGGCGAAGTCCTCCAGGCTGTCCCACTCGCCCGCGTAGGCGTCTTCGAAGGACTCGACGGCATACTCGGCGCTGCCCACGTACGCGGCGTAGTCGGTGAGGGCTTCCAACTCGGCGACGATTCCGGCGTCTTCGGCAAGCTCGGTCAGGTACTCGGCGGTGCGGCTCACGGTGGGGTCTCTCTCGGGTAGGTGCAGGGGGCGGGTGGGGCCTGGTGTCAGACGGTGTGTGGGTCGGCGAACAGCTCATCCAGCAGGAGGTCTAGGCCGGTCTCCCCTTCGGCGCGCATGTCGCGGAAGGCGTCGAACATCGCGTGCACGTCGTCCGGGTGGTCCATGCCGAGCTTGGCCAGGTTGGGCCAGTAGCCGGACAGGCGGATCATGTCGGCGCGGGTCATGGTGGTGCTTCCGTTCTGTGGTGCGGGAGTTGGAGGGGGGTGGGGCCTGGTGCCTACGCGGCCCGGCCGTACACGGCGCGGTAGCCCTGCGCGGAGCCCCGGACGATGGCGCGCACGTCTTCGCGGTACGCGGCCCCCTGCTTGGCGGCGTAGCCGTCCAGGTACGGCGTCAGGACGGCCGTCAGCGGTTCGCCGTGCTCGTACACGGTCCGGGCCTGCCACGGCTGCCCGCCGGGGATCGGGACCACCGACGTCTCAACCGGGCGCGACTCTTCGAGTGCGCATTCACGGCACAGCGGCTCACCGCGCCGGGAGTCCATCGGGGTCAACCACTCCTCACAGTCGGAGCAGGCCACGTACCCCATGCCGGACAGGGCCTCTTCCACCATGTCCATCGTGATGCAGCCGAGTTGGGGGAAGTCGAGCGCGCTCAGCACGTCCTCACCGCCGACCCCGTCCGGCAGGGTGAGGGGTGAGCCTTCGATCTCTTCGATCATGGCGGCGTGCTCGCGCTCGCTGTGGTCTTCCTCGTCCAAGATCGGGTATCCGTGCAGCGCGCCCGTGATGCGCTCGGCCACCGCCACGGCGCTCGGGTTGTCCGCGTCGTACATGAGCCACCCCGTGTCGTCCCACGCGCCGCCGATCGGCCCGCACTCCTCCGTGAACATCCGCTTAGCCGCTTCGTAGTTGGACGCTGCGAGCACCTGTTCCGCCTCGGTGGCGTACCAGTGGTCCCCGTCCTCCAGGAACCCCGAGACGTCCATCACTAGGGCTATCCGGGCCCAGTCGTGGGCGGCGCACTCGCTGATGAGGTTCTGTGCGGTGTCGTACCGCGCGCCGAACTTGTCTACGGCGTCGGCGAGTTCGGGGGCGAGCATGGCGTTCATGGTGCGTTCCTTGCAGTGGTGCGGGAGGTGGTCAGCGGGTGGTGGTGAGCCACTTACAGGCGTAGGCGCTGCCCTGGTCGCAGGCGTCGGCCATGCCGTCGGTCCACCCGTCGTTGAACGCTTGGACCTGGACAGATTCGGGCGTGGCCGGTTGAGCGGTCGTGTGGCCGACCAGCCACCCGCCGAACGCGGTTGCGGCGGACAGGGTGAGCGCGGCCAGGGCGACGCGGATTCGCATCGGGGTGTCTCCGGGAGTGAGGTGGGGCGGTCAGCGGCGGCGGTTGCGGCGGCGGGTGGGGATCTCGGCGCGGTCGCGGTCGTAGGCGTTGACCGGGGCGGGAGCGTCGGCCACGGGTTCCGGTTCGTCGGCCTGCGCCGGGCCCTGTACGGCCCGCTTGACCAGGGCGGGCACCTGCCGGACTCCGTGGGCGAGAAGGCCGGTCAGCAGGGCCGCCGCGAGCCCCCCGCCCCAGTTGTGGGTCTGCCAGGGCGACCCAGCGAGCAGCATGGCCAGCCCCAGGGCGGCGGGGGTGACGTGGTTACGCATCGTGATCTCGTTTCGGTCGGTCCGTCGCTTGCAGGACCAACACTGCGGGTCGAGATGCGCCCGAGTCAAACGCATTTTGCGTGATGCCCATCACATGCTGATTGGGCGCTCAATCTCGCGAGATCGGAAGACGCGCGCGTACGCGAAGCAGCGCGAAAGCGCTTGCTGCACAAGGGGTTTGGCGGGCTCGGTCGCGGCCGTTTGGCGCGCGTCGCGGGGTGCCCGGGGGGTGCCTCCCGCGCGCGTTCCTTTATTGCCCGGAGCGTCATAGCAGCCGAGATCCGATACGAACGCCGGCCGACCCCTTCTTCCGGATCAATAACGCAACGTGACCAGCAGATATGCACTCATCGCCACGCACTGATTGCGGAGGGTGAGGCCGCGGGTGTCGGCGGTGTTAACCGGGCGGCCTAAATACATGTGGAGGCGGCTCGCGCGCGTGCGCGCACCCGTTGCTGCGGCACCCCGGCCGGCCTCCCGATCGCCCCGCCAGGGCAACGCTCCCCGACTGGCCCTCTCTCCCCGGTCGTGGTCGAGCACCTGGCGGGGCCCAGCGTTCAAGGAGGCTGCCGTGTCGGCGAGTTCGCGCCGGACAGTCCCACTTCCCCCGCACTGGGCCCGCCTTCGCCGGGCGGTGATGAACCGCGACGCCTGGCGCTGCCAGCACGTCCGCTACGACACGGGCGAGCTGTGCGGCGAACCCGCCCGCCACTGCGACCACATCGTCCCGGCCTCCGAAGGCGGCTCCGACGACCCCGCCAACCTCCGAGCCCTATGCGACTGGCACGTCCTTCGCAAGGACGCGGCCGACGCCGGCCGAGCCCGCCGACGGGCCGCCGCCCAGCGCTGGCAGCCAGCCCGAACCCGCCGACCGCACCCCGGGGAGGTCCGTTGAACGTCGATCCGACCGAGAAGAACCCGACGATGATCCGCACCGCGCTCATCGAGCTGTACGAGACCGAACTCGACCTTGAGCCGACCGACCTCGCGCTGATCGACATCGCCGCACCGATGCTCGCCCGCGCCGCCCAGCTCGACGCCGTGGTGAAGCGCGAGGGCCAGATGATCCCCGGCGGCAACCGCGCCGGCATGTTCGTCCTCCACCCCGGCATCGCGCAGGCCCAGACCAACCGGGCCAGCGCAGCCAGCTACCTCGCCAAGATCCGCGGTGAGGGCGAGGGCGCCAAGCGCGGCCACAACGCCCGCGACGCCATTGCCGCCCGCTGGGGCAACCGAGTCTGAGAAGGGGGCCGCCGTGGCGCGCCGCAAGACCCGGGCCGCCGGGCCCTCAGACGAGTCCCTGCGCATCGCCCGGACGATCGTCTACTACGAAGCGTGTCTTGACCGCGAGGTCCCGCACGCCGTCGCCCGCGAACTGTGGGCCCACGACATGAACTTGCCCTTCGCAGCCGGTGCGCACGTCTCCGTGGACGCTGCCCGGCTGCTGGAGGAGCGCGCCCGCCGGGAAGCCAGCAGCTGATCAGCCGCGCGGTGGGCTCCCCGCTTGGGGGAGCCCACCAGGATTCCCGCACTGCGGGGGATGAGGCCCGACCGACATCCGGCCGCCTTCGCGTGCTGGTGATCCCCGCCATGCGGGCTACCGACCCGTGATGCTACTGGACTCGGAGGTGGCGCGCTGCTCACCTACGAGCCGGTCCGCACCATCGCGGACACCGTCCCCGACCGCAACAGAACGCTCGCGGGCGAACTGCTGCGCTGGAGCGCCCACGCATTCCGGCCGGACTGGAAGTACACCCCGGAGCAGTGCCGCATCCTCGCGCGCTGGTACGAGCTGCGCGACGACGCCGTGCCCGAGGACCCGAACGACCCCGAGACCTGGGGCCGGGCCTTCCGCTACGAGTCCGGCACCCTGCGCCGCCTCAAGGGCTGGGGCAAGGACCCCGCCATGGCCTCGGTCTGCGCGCTGGAGTTCGTCGGCCCGTGCCGCCTGGTTGGCTTCCGTGCCGACGGCTCGCCGATCGGCGGCCCACCGGCGGAGAGCTGGGTGCAGATCTTCGCGACGGCCGCCGGCCAGAACGTCAACACGATGTCGGCTTTCTCCACGATCTTCAGCCAGGCCGCCGTCGACCGGTACGCGATCAAGCTCGGCCAGGAGGTCTGCTACGCCTCGCAGACCGACACCGACGGAAGGCAGTGCCGCCTGGAGGCGAAGGCCAGTTCCTTCCGCGCTGCGGAGGGCGGGCGCCCATCGTTTTCACTGCTCAACGAGACGTGGCACTGGGTGGCCGCCACCGGAGGCCCACGCCTCGCAGCCACCATCCGACCCAACGCCACCAAGGTCGGCGGGCGGACGATGGAGATCACCAACGCCCCGGTCATCGGCGAAGAGTCGGTCGCCGAAGGCACCTGGTACGCCTGGGAGAAGCAGCGCGACGGCGTGAACAGGGACGCCGGTATCTACTACGACTCGGTGGAGGCCCCGCCCGGGGTCGATCTCGCCGACGAGCAGCAGCTCCGCGCCGCGATCCTGTGCGCCCGGGGTGACTCGGTGTGGATCAACCCGGACCGCGTGATGAAGGACATCTGGTCCGCATCCACGTCCGAGGACGAGTCCCGCCGCAAGTACCTCAACCAGCTCTCCAGCCACGATGACGCGCTGGTGGAGCGCGACACCTGGGACCTGGCCACGGTCGAGCCCGCCGACGGCATCAAGCCGGGCGAGCGGATCGTGCTCGCCTTCGACGGCGGCAAGACCGACGACTCAACCGGCCTGCTGGCCATGCGCGTTCGGGACAAGCTGGTCCAGAAGCTCGCGCTGTGGGAGAAGCCCGACGGCCCGGCCGGCAAGCACTGGGAAGTGGACGGCCAGGAGGTCAACGATATGGTCGGCCACGTCTTCCAGAAGTACACCGTCGTGGCGTTCTTCGCCGACGTCGCCGGGTGGGAGTCCTACGTCGCCGACTGGTCGGAGAAGTACGGCAAGCACCTGCTGATCAAGGCGTCCGGCAAGTCCTCGGTGGGGTTCGACATGCGCGCCAACCAGCGCGAGATCACCACCGAGCACATGGCGCTGGTCGGGGCGATCGAGACGGTGGCCCTGCCGCACGTGCGGGACTACTCGCTCACCCGCCACGCCCTCAACGCCCGCAAGCGCCCGAACCAGTACGGCTTCTCCTTCGGCAAGGAGAGCCGCGAGTCGAAGCTGAAGGTGGACCTCTACGCCGCCATGGTGCTGGCCTGGATCGCCCACCGCCGCCTGACCGAGAGCGGCAAGCTCAAGCCCCCGAAGCAGCCCGGAACGCTACAGACCCGAGGAGGGTTCTGATGTCCCTCCCCGTCGTGATCAAGCGTGCCCGCCACGCGAAGTCGCTGATCGACCGCGATTACGACCGGCTCAACCTGGTCGATCGGTACGCCCGTGGCCTGCACCGCGCCCCGTGGATGCCGGCCAAGGCGAACGCCGAGTTCAAGGACCTGGTGAAGCGCTCGATCGTGAACGTCTCCGGCCTGGCGGTGGAGGCCCCGCTGAACGCCCTGCGGGTGCAGGGCTTCCGCAAGCCGGGCAGCGGTGAGAACGCCTACGAGTGGCGGTACTGGCAGAAGAACCGGCTGGACGAGCGGCAGAACGCCGTCCACCGCGCCGCCCTCACCTCGGGGGCCGCGTACGTCGTCGTCACCCCGGACCCGCGCAAGGGCCGCAAGGAGCCGGTGATCCGCGCCTACGACGCGATCAACACCGTTGCCGTCTACGCCGATCCGGCGTGGGACGAGCACCCGGTGTACGCGCTGCACGTGCCCGAGCAGCAGCCCGACGAGGACCGCACGCTCGCGTACCTGTGGGACGACGTGGCGAAGTACACCGTCGATCTGGACGCCGAACCGGACTCGGCGGTGCTCACCTCGGAGCCGCACGGCATGAACGTCTGCCCGGTGGTGCGGTTCTCCCCGGCGGTGGACCTTCGGGGCCGCACCCGGGGCCTGGTGGAACCGCTGATCACCCCGCAGGACCGGCTCAACCAGCACTCGCTGTCGCTGCTGCTGACCGAGCACTGGGGCGCCCACGCGATCCGCTTCGCCACCGGCCTCGCCCCGAGCGAGCGCCTGGACCCGGAGACCGGCGATCCGCTGCGCGACCCGGAGACCGGCGAACCGGTCTACGACGTGCCCTCGCTGGACCCGTCCACCCTCCTGATGGCGCCCAACAGCGACGCGAAGTTCGGGCAGCTCCCGGCGATGCCCACCTCGGATCTGCTGGCCTCCCGCCGCCAGACCATCGAAGAGATGATGGGCCTGGCCGACGTGCCGCCGCACTACCTCGCCGGGTCGAACCTGGTGAACCTGAGCGCGGACGCGCTGGCCGCAGCCGAGACCTCGTTCAAGCGGTTCCTGTCCACGCTCCAGGACTCGCTGGGCGAGTCGTGGGAGTCGGTGTTCCGGCTGTGCGCCGTCGCGGCCGGCCGGGGCGAGATCGAGCAGGACGAAAGCCAGGTCGAGTGGGCCGAGAAGGCAACGCGCTCGCTGGCCCAGGCCGCCGACGCGATGGTCAAGCTCATGCAGCAGGGCGTCCCGCTCAGCGTCGCTCTGCGCAAGGTGCCGGGCTTCAGCCAGGCCGACATTGACGAGGCGGTGAAGGCCGCCGAGGAGGCCGCCCGCAAGGCGGAGGCCGCCGAGGCCGAGGCACTGAAGCAGCAGAAGGAGGCGAGCAGTGGCGTGGACTCCCAGAACCGCCGAGATCCTGCGGGCGGTGGCCGCGTACCAGCTCGCGCAGGAAGCGCTGGCCGGTGAGTTCGCCGCCCGCTGGGCCGAGGTGCTGGCCGCCGTCGAGGCCCGCCAGGTCGCCGCGTCGCTGACCGAGCTGGAAGCCGAGTGGTCGGCGGCGATCCGCGAATCCGCGGCGGCCTCCCACGCGCTGTCGGCCGCCTTCTACCGGCTGGTCCGGGCGCTGGAGACCGGCCGCGTGATCGGCGGCCCCGGCTACCGCCCGAACTCCTCGCTCGGCTCCCTGTGGGCCGACTTCAACCAGGCCACCGGCAAGCGGACCGGCTCCGGCCCGCGCGAGGTGCTGCCCGTGGACACCCGCAACCCCTTCCCCGCCGCCGACCTGGCGCGCGAAGCCCGCAGGGTTGAAGAAACGTTCCGCCAGGAGGTCACCGCCCGTGTCGAGAAGCACGAGCGCGAACGCGCCGGCCGCCAGGGCTCGGCCGCACTGGACGACCCGGAGCTGATCGCCTGGGAGCGCGAGTTCCTGGACTCGCTGAAGACCGGCAGCACCGGAGCGGGCGGGATGCTCGTCCAGGACGCCGGCCGGACCATGATCCACACCGCCCTGCAGGACGACCCCGGGGCGATCGGCTACTACCGCAAGACCGACAGCTCGCCCTGCTACTTCTGCGCGCTCATGGCCGCCCGAGGCGCGGTCTACAAGTCCAAGCGCACGGCCGCGTTCGGCGCTCACCCGCACTGCCACTGCCAGGCCGTCCCGATCTTCTCCCGCCGCTACCGCCTGCCGGCCGAGAACGAGATGTTCGCCCGGATGTGGCGCGAGTTCGGGGGCGGCTCGCTGGCCGACTGGCGCACCCACTACACCAAGACCTAGGAGAGACGTGCCCGAGACCCTCACGCCCGAGACGCCGACCCCGGCCGAGGCGATCCCCGGCGGCGTGGTGAACCCGGCCACCCCGCCCGCAGCTCCCGTTCCGGTTGAGCTGACGGATGCTCAGGAAAACTCGAGCGAGCCGATCGTCCCGAAGCCGGGGGAGCCGGACTACAAGGCGCTGTACGAGAAGATGCAGGCCGACCTGGACACCGCCCGCGAGCGCGGCCAGGAGGCCGGCGTCGAGGCGGACGAGCTGCGCGCCCAGGTCGCCCAGCTCCAGGAGCAGGCCCTTCGGGACCGGATCGCCGCCGAGTACGCCCTGCCGCCGGTCCTCGCCGCCCTGGTCCAGGGCTCCGACGAGGCTGCCGTCCGCGAGCATGCCGAGCAGCTGGCCGCCGTCGCCGCCCCCAAGCCGCTGCTGGGCGCGGGCGGCCTGACCCCGCACTCCGAGCCCGACCCGTACAAGGGCCTGGCCGAGAAGCTGCGCCTGCGCCGCTTCGGTATCTGACCTTCCCCATCCGCACATGAGGCCGCCCTGTCCCGGGGCGGCCTTCCGTCTTCCCGAGGAACAGCGCCATCTCTCTCAACCCCGCACGTGCCAACGCTTTCCAGAACCCGGACAAGCTGGTCCTTCAGGCCATCGCCAACCTGAAGGACACCGTCCTGCTGGCCCACAAGTTCGACCGCCGGGCCGCCGAGGAGTTCGTCAACGCCACCGGCCAGGTCATCAACATCCGCCGCCCCGCCCGTCTGAAGGGCGCTGAGGAGCGGATCGACGCCAAGCGCAAGTTCGCCGACCCGACCACGTGGATTCAGTCGGAGAACCTGAACGAGGGTCTGTTGACGGTCAAGCTCGACACCCACGCCTACTCCGCGGTGGACCTCTCCGACGCGGAGCTGTCCCTTGACCTCCTGTCCTTCGGCGAGCAGGTCATGGTCCCGCAGGTGGACTCCATCACCGAGCGCCTTGAGGACAAGGTCGCCAGCGCGATGAACGAGTTCCCCGACGTCGCCGCCACCGCGAAGATCCCGGTGGACCTGACCAAGGCCACCAGCGACGAGCAGGCCGGCCAGATGATCCGCAAGAGCCTGGCGCGCCTGCGCGTGCAGCTCAACAAGGAGAACATCCCCGCCGAGGGCCGCACCGCCGTGGTCGGCTCCGAGGCCGCGTACTACCTGCTGAACGACCCGAACATCACCAAGGCCAACGAGTCCGCCAACAACGGCGCGGCCCTGCGCCAGGCGACCATCGGCAACCTGTACGGCTTCGACATCGTGGAGTCCACGAACGACGTCCTCGCCCCACTCGGCGTCTACGCCTTCCACCGCTCCGCGATCCAGCTCGTCTCGGGCGCGCCGTCGGTCCCGGAGTCCGCCAAGGGCGGCCGGCAGACGGCCGACGGCTTCGCGCTGCGCTGGATCAAGGACTACAACAGCGGCGCGGCCATGGAGCGCTCGTTCCTCAGCTCGTACTGGGGCGCGACCCTGGTCACCGACCTGAAGAAGAACGAGACCAACTGGCAGGACCCGAAGAACCTGGTCAAGGTCCGGGGCATCCGCGTCACCTTCACCGGCGAGCCGACCGCCACCGCCACGAAGTAAGGGGTGAGCGTGGCGCTGGACGTCGCCGACCTCTTCAAACGCCTGGGCAAGCCCGCTCCCCCCACCGGCACCCCGGACTGGGAGCGAGCCAACGCCGCGCTCGAAGACGCCTTCTGGGTGATCGCCGCGCAGGGCCACCCCGCCTGGACCCCGCAGCGCCACCCGGCCGTGATCCGCTCGCTGGCTCTGGCCGTGGCGGACCGCCGCTTCCGCAACCCCGAGGGGTACGTGCAGGAGCAGGCCGGAGAGGTCTCCTACCGGATGCCGGACGGCTCCCCGATGGGCCTTGCCCTCACCCGGGGCGAGCAGGCCCTGATCGAGCGGGTGGCAGGCCGCGGTGGCCTCAAGTCCGTCCAGGGCCGTCGCTCTGCCGTCTCGCGCGGGCTGCGCACCGGATACCCGTTCCCGGACCCCGAGGACTCCTGGGGGCTGGTGTGAGCCTGCTGGAGCGCGGGCGCACCCGCGTGAGCGTCCACACGGTCCGCTACGTCGATGACGGCTACGGCGACCGTCGGCCGGCACCCGGGCCGAGCGCCACCTACGCGGCGTGGGTCCAGCCGGTTGGCGACGCCGCAGGCTGGCGGGCCCCGGTCGGCGCGCAGGTCGGCTGGTCCCCGCCGATCCGCCGCAAGATCGTGTTCCCTGCGGACGCGGTGATCGACAAGTGGTCCGCCGTCACGTTCGAGGACGAGGGCGACCCCGGCACCCGCTGGGCCGTGGTCGACCCGCCCCGCGCCCACCACGGCGCTTCCGACCGGATGAGGTTCGTGACCGTGATCGTGGAGGGCGGTGGCCAAAGTGGCGGAGACCCGTCCTGACCTGGACGCCGTGATCGCCGCCCTTCCCGGCGTGATGGGCGCCCTCAAGCTGGAGGCCGAGGAGCGCAAGGCCCGCGTCACCGCGAAGGCCGCGCTGCACATCGACACCGGCCAGTTCATCGCCGGACTGAAGATCAAGCGGCACGCCAAGGGCTACGCCATCGTCAACGAGGACCCCTTGGCGGCTCACAAGAACTGGGGCGGCTTCAACCACCGCGCCCACCGCGAGGTGGACGGCATCCACGCGATGGAGGCCGCCCTGTGGTGAGCGGCGAGCCGTACCTGATGCCCGACTCCGAGCGCATCGTCCTGGACGCCCTGCGCGCCGCCCTGCCGGGCATCCGGTGCGCGGTCTACCTGCCCACCGACTGGCAGCCCGCGCTGCGAGCGGCCGGCGGCCTGGTGATCGCCCGCCGGGTGGGCGGGGTGATGAAGGACAAGCGGTACGTGGACGAGGGCATGTTCACCGTCCAGACCTACGCCACCACCCGGGCGGACGCCTCGCTGCTCGCCCGCCGGGCCCGCGCCGGGCTGGTGCGCCTGACCTTCGAGCAGTTCGGCAACGCCGAGGGCTACCTCTCGCACTTCCGCGAGGCCACGGGGCCGTTCATGACCACCGACCCCATGACCGAGGCCCAGCCGGACTTCTACCGGTTCTCGGCCAACTACATGATCGCTACAAGGCCCCGCTGACGGGCCGGAAGGGAGTCAGCTTGGCTGCTGACGACGCCCCGGTCCTGGTACCGGGCACCGGATACATCTACGTCGCCCCGCCGGGCACCGCACTGCCGGACCTGAGCAAGGGCTTCGACCCGAAGGACTCGTCCAAGTGGGGCCCCGGCGGCCTGACCTGGAAGTCCATCGGCAACACGTCGCTGGACAACGGCATCGAGATGAGCGCCGACGGCGACGAGCCCGAGGTGCTGGGGTCCTGGCAGAACAAGAGCCTGAAGACCACCGACCCGAGCAAGACCTACGCGGTGACGATCAACCTGTCCGACTTCACCGCCGAGTCCTACAAGCTGTACTACGGCACCGACAAGGGCCTGGACAGCAAGGGCCTGTTCTCGATCCCGAGCAGCCCCGCTGCGCAGCCGCGCGCGCTGCTGATCGCCGCCGTGGACGGCGGCAAGGCCGTCGTCTGGCACTACCCGAAGACCAGCATCATCGGCGCGGACGCGGTGAAGGTCGACCCCGCCGCCCTCACCGAGATGCCGGTGAAGGCCACCGTCGTGGCCCTCAACCAGTCCGCTCCGCTGGGCACGGTCAGCCCGGTGTTCGACCTGGCCGCCGGGCTTCAGGCCGCCTGATCCTCCCTGTCGGGCAGCTCCTCCTTTTCCGGCAGCCCCCTTCGGGCCGGAACCTGGCCTTTCCGCAGCTCCGCCTTGAACTTGCGGAGCGCCCGAACCGAGACGATCGCATCTTCGAGCAACGAAGGAATCCACCGCCGGAGCACCAAGCGGAGGACAGCGGCACCGCAGACAACAGGTGCCAGCCAGCCAGGAACGTTCACCACAACTCCCCAGATCTGGCAGCAGATCGGGAGTCGACCTGTTCAAGGGCAGGCTCGATCCGACCTACCGCGAACGGTAAGTGAATCGAGACCTGCCGGTGCAGGTTCTCGGGGAGGCGCTGAGTACCGACCAGCACCCTTCAAGCACCCCCAAAGGGGGTTGTTCTCGGTCCGTGGTGATCGCTTCCCCCGCGACCACTGACCGAGAACACCGGCTCTCGAACAGCAATGCGCGGGGTCAGAACGCTTTGCCCTGCGCCCTGAGCAGTTCGGTTGAATGTGTGAGGCAGCCAACCCCACCCACACCAATAGTTTCGTGACTATTCGTCACCTCTGTCAAACTCCCTGGAGATCCCCCTGAGCACCACCCTGGACTACGCCGCTCTCGCCGCCGAGGCCGAGCGCAAGCACACCGGCAAGGGCGTCAAGTTCGTCGCCAAGAACGGCAGGAAGGTCCGCCTGCGCCGTATCGAGGCTCTGCCCGGCGGCGACCTGAAGACCGCGATGGCCCTGCTGGACGTCGTGCAGTCGAAGAAGGTCAGCAACGAGAAGCGGATCGACGCCATGAGCGGTCTGCTGGTCGCGGTCGCCTCCGACAAGAAGGCCATGCGCGAGTCTCTGGACGCGCTGCCGCTGGAGCAGACCATGACCGTGGTCGAGCGGTGGATGGAGGAGGCCGCGCCGGGGGAAGCGGCGGCCTGATCAGGCTGCTGGACGAGCACGGCGCGGAGATCACCGCCGACCTGCGCCGCTACTGCGGCGTGGACGTCCTGGACTGGTTCCGGGGACGGCACTCCGCCCGCTTGATCCTCGCCCTGATCGGGACCTTTCCCGACGACTCGGCGACGCTGGCCGCACTCCGCGGTGGCCGTGAGGCCCTGGGCTGGGACGCGGCCACCTACGTTCTCGCGGACCTGGTGGACGCCGTCCAGGCGCTCACCCACGTGCAGGTCGCCAAGGCCGCGAAGAACCCCCGCAGCGTGGAGCGGCCGAAGCCCTACCCGCGTCCTTACGCCCAGAAGACCCGCCGGCCTTCCGGCACCAGCCCCTTCGCCGCCGCCCTCCAGCGCGAGGTCGGCCAGGGTGGGGGCCCGGTGCTCGCCGAGGCGTCAGCCCCTCTTGCAGAAACGTTCCGCCTACCGGCGGCCGTGCTCGCGCGCTCCGCCGAGCAGGTACGGCCCGCACCGGTCCGACTCACGTAGGAGGTGAGCCGATGGCCGGTCCCGGCGGCAAGGAAGTCGGGCGCGTCCACGTGCGCGTCTTGCCGGACACGGACGGCTTCCGCCAGCGCCTGAAGCAGTACCTGGAGATGCTGGAGAAGTACACCAAGCTGAAGGTCAAGCTCGACCTTGACACCACGGGCGTGAACGCCCGGCTGCGGGAGCTGACCCACGACCGCAGTGTCCGGGTCAATGTCTTCGCGGACACGGCCGAGGCCGCCGCGAGGATCGCCGCGCTCACCCGCGAGCGAACGGTCCGCATCCGGGCCGAGGTCGACACGGTCCCGGCGGACGGGCAGATCCGCCGGTTCACCGGCCGCCGCTGGCGGCTGGGCGTCAACGTCCATCTCGCCCGGGGCGGGTTCGAGCGGGTCAAGTCGGGCCTTGCGACCCTGGGTTCGGGGGTCGCGGAGATCGGCCGCAACTTCGGCCGGCTCTTCACCCTCTCGATCGAGCAGACGGCCTCCGCTCTTCAGGGCATCGGGTCGGGCATCAGCTCGGCAGCCCAAGGGGCCGTCGGGATGGCGGCCGGGTTCGCCCAGACTGCCGCTGCCGCGCTGCCGCTGCTGGTGCTGGTCACGGCCATCGCCTCCTGGGTGACGGTCGTCGCCTCCGGGCTGATCGCCGTCCTGGCGCTGGCCGCGCTGCCGGTCCTGCCGCTGGGCCTGGCCGCCGTCGCGGCGGCGGGCAACATGAAGAAGCTCGGCAAGGCCGCCGAGTCAGCGATGACCAGCGCCTCGGAGGCGCTGCAACCCGCCACCGCGCGCATTCGCGACGAACTCGGCGGTGCGGTCAAGGACGTAACGCGCTGGTTCCGCCAGGCCGAGCCCGAGTTCAAGGCGTTCTTCGACGCCGGGGCCCAGTTCGTCCGCCCCATGGTGAAGTCGGTCACCGACTTCACCGACACGCTGTTCCCCAAGCTGACGGCGGCGATGACCTCGCCGGGGATGAAGGCGTTCACCGAGCAGCTGCCGGTGGCGCTGGTCGCCCTGGGGGCCGCCCTGGGGGACTTCTTCCTCACCCTGTCCAATGGGGGAGGTCAACTCCAGCTCATTCTGGGCCCGTTGGTCGGTCTGCTCGACGCCTTCCTTCAGGGGATCGCCTCCCTGGCGGTCGCCTTCGCGCCCGAGATCGCCGCGTCGATCAGCTGGTTCGCGGACACGCTGCGCCAGTTCTTCGCCGTCTTCAAGGACAACGCGCAGGCAACTGCCGCCATGATGCGCCTGGTTGACCTCGGGCTTCGCGCCCTGGTGGTCAGCTTCTCGGTCACGATGCAAGCCTGGGACCTGCTGGCCCAGGGGGCCGTGGCCGCCTGGCACGCCGTCCAGTCAGCCTGGGACGGAGTCACCTCCGCCACCTCGTCCGCCTGGTCGTCCGTGCGTTCGTGGACGTCCGACACCTGGTCGTCCGTGACGTCCTGGGTCTCGGACGCGACGTCGTCGGCGGGCTCGGCCGTGGCCGGGGCCTGGTCGTCCGTGCGCTCGTGGACGTCCGACACCTGGGGGTCCGTGACCTCCTGGACCTCCTCGTCCTGGGGGTCGGTGACCTCCACCGTGTCGTCGGCGGCCAGCTCCACGGGCTCCGCCGTCGCCACGGCCTGGCGCAACGTCCAGTCGTGGACGTCGACCGCGTGGCGGTCCTGCGTCGAGGCGGTGGGGTCGGCCTGGTCGGACATCTCCGGCGGAGTGTCGTCCGGGATCGAGACCGTGGTCGGCTACGTCGCCAGCCTGCCGGGCAAGATCGTCTCGGCGATCGGCGACCTGGGCTCGCTGCTGTACGAGAAGGGCAAGTCCGCGATCCAGGGGCTGGTCAACGGCATGAAGTCGATCAACGTCGGCAGCATCGCCTCGGGGATCGTGGACGCGATCAACCCGTTCAAGTCCAGCGCCCCGTCCTCCCCGGCCGTGCCGCCGCCGATGGCAGCCGTGCCGCTCGCGCCGAAGGCCGCGCCGCTCATGCTCGCCTCCCGCAAGGCCGCGCCGATGCCGGCCGCCTTCGCCAGCCCGCTGGAGCAGGCCCTTCGCCCGGTCACCTCCGGGCTGCGCTCGCTGGACACCTACAGCTATGGCCAGCGCGCCGCCGCCGGCCTGCGCCACCCCGACCCCGCGTCCAAGGTCGCAGGCCAGGCCCGCTACGGGCCGCACATCACCGTCAACGCCCGCACCGACGCGGACCCCCACGAGATCGGCAAGGCCATCGCGTGGGAGCTGAAGACCTCGGGGAGGTAGCGAGATCGGGGCTGTTCCCCCACCGTTCGTCAGCGACGTCACCGCCCACACCGCCCGCGTCTTCTACACGAAGACGCCGGGCGCGTGGACGGACGTCGAAACCACCAACACCAAGACCGGCAAGGCGCATTACGACGCCGAAGACCCCACGTGGCCGGGCACCGCCCTGGTCGGCGACGGCGGCCCGCTGGGCGACGACCCGCCGCTGGAGCCGGACACCGAGTACCGGGTCCGCTACCACACCACCGGCACCGGCCTGGACGCCTGGTCCGAGGCGGTCACCTTCCGCACGCTGCCCGACCTGCCCCCGCCGAAGCGCCCGGACATCGGCCCGCAGCCCAGCGCCCGCAACCCCTACACCGGCCAGCCCTGGACCGCGTCGTGGGGCGGGCTGCTGCTCGGTGAGGACTCCTCCGTCGTGCTGGAGGAGGTGGCCGGCCTCCTGGACGCACCCGACGTGCGGACCTCGGACGCCGAGCTGCTTCAGCGCGACGGCCTGATGCCGGGCACCGACTACATGGGCGCGCGCACGGTCACCCTGACCATGCTCGCCCTGGACGAGACCGAGGTCCCGGACCTGCTGGCCGCGTTCGCCCCCGGCGGCGACGAGCAGCCGTTGGAGTTCGCGTTCCCCGGGGTGGCCGGCGGCCGGTCCCGGATCATGGCCCGGGTGCGCAAGCGCGCCGTCACCCTGGACAAGGAGTTCCACGCGGGCCGCCGCCGCGTCACGGTCGAGCTGCTGGCCACCGACCCGAGGCTGTACTCCGCCGACGAGGCGCGGGCGAGTGTGGCGGTGGCCGTCCCCCGAGGCGGCCGGCCGATCTTCCCCCTCACGTTCCCCTTCGACATGGGCACCGGCCCCGCCGCCGGTCTGGTCCCGGACATCGACAACCGGGGCTCGGTCGACACCTGGCCCGTCATCCGGATCACCCCCGCCACGGGCGAGATCCGCGACCCGTCGCTGACCCTCGTCCACAACGGAGTGCGCCAGCGATTCGCCACCCGGGGACTGCGCGTCGGCCGGGGCGATGCCCTGGTGATCGACATGGGGCGGCGGCGCATCACCCTCAACGGCGCGAGCCGTTTCGGCCAGGTCGACCCGACCTCGCTCTGGTTCTCCGTCCCGCCCGGCGGCAGCACCATCCAACTCGATGTACTGGAAGGCCCCGACGGGGTCACGGCGGACGTCGCATGGCGCTCCGCCTGGATGTAAGGACCCCATTTCTCTTGGCTGTTGAACTCCGTGCCCCGCTGTTCGTCCAGCAGGGCCGCTACGACGCACTCGACCTGCGCACGATGATCGGCGGAACCCGGGGCGCCCACGTCGGCGTCGCCGGGCCCGCCGCCCTGCTGGTGGAGAAGGTCGACAACCCCACCCCCCGCGTGTCCGTCGCGGCCGGTTCCGTGTGGCTGCCCGACGACGTGGCCGTGTCCCACAAGGGCGCGGTGCACTTCGCCAACCTGGACGCCAGCATTCAGCTCCAGTGCTCCACCCCCAAGCCCGGCGAGGCCGCCCGCCAAGACCTGGTGGTCGCCTTCGCCGACCCCGACGCCGCCCCCACCGGCCCGCTGCTGATGGACGTGAAGACCACCGCGGACCGCTTCATGCAGCCCGTGAGCTTCGCCGCCGACGGCACCCCCTACGCCCCCCGGGCGGCCTCCGGCACCCAGGTCACCAAGGAGGGCGGCAAGGGCTGGTCGGTCGCCGTGCTGGCCGAGTCCACCCCGGGCGCGAAGGACTGGCCGGTGCCGTCCAACTGCATCCGCCTCGCCGTGGTGAACATCGCCGCCACCGGCATCACCGGCATCGAGGACCAGCGCTTCGTCGTCGCCGGGCAGCTCGACACCACCCCGCTGCGCCAGCTCCGCACCGCCGGGGCCCAGGGCATCGCCCAGGCCGCCGTCGGTGCCCCGGCTGGCAGCCTGGTCTACGACTCGGTGAGCACCGCCCTGCACAAGGTCACCGGCCCTGGTACCACCGCGCCGGTCGTGCCCGGAGCCGTGCGCCTGGACGCCTCGTACCAGGCTCCCGAGAACGCGTGGGGAGGTGAGGGCTGGCACACGTTCACGGCCCCGGCCGCCTCGTACCCGCGCCTGGTGACCATCAGGTTCGAGTGCACTTACCAGGGTGACTTCGGCGAAGGCTGGATCACTCCCGTGGTGTTCGGGCACGGGGAGAGCCGCCGCGCCGGGCGACCGCAGTACGTCCGCGCGGGCGATGCCCGCGACGCGCGCGGATCGGGCACCATCAGGGTCCCCGCCGGGACGCCGATGAGCGTCAGCACCACGTGCCGCCCCGACAACACCGCGACCAACAACGTGAAGCTCAAGGCGGCGTGGACCTCCTACGCCGAGGCCGTCACCGTCCAGGCGGCCTGATGGCAGACGAGTACCGCGTGATCCTCTCCGAGTTCAAGGGCGGCCGGCTGCTCGCCGAGCTGCCCGTCTCGGGCCTGTCCTTCAGCTCCATCCTCAACGCCCCCGGCTCCGCGAGCTTCAGCGTGCCGCTGGCCGCCGAACCCCTCGCCGGGCTCGACTGGTCACTGATCTCCCCGTGGCGGATCACCGCCCACGTCCAGCGCGGCAGCCGCGTCCTGTGGGGCGGCCCTCTGCTCACCTGGTCGGTCGACCTGGCCGCCGAGGAGATGACGCTCGACTGCGTGGGCCTGTGGGAGTACTACCGCCGCAACGTCGTCAACCTCGGGTACTCCACCGGCACCACGGCGCGCGAGCAGACCACCATCGCCCGCGAGCTGATCCAGCAGTTCGCCGACACCCCCTCGCCGGTCGCCCCCGGCCAGCCCGGCTACTGGGGCAGCAACGGGCCCGGCGCGCTCACCTTCGACCCCGACCTGGTGACCATGAAGCGGGAGCGCACCTACCCCTGGTACGAGTGGAAGTCGGTCGGCGAGGCCGTCGAACAGCTCGGCGCGGTCATCAAGGGCTTCGACTTCCGCATCGACCACGACTGGGACATCGACGCCCGCGTGATCCGCAACCGCTTCCGGTTCCTCCACCCGGCCGGAGGCGTGGACACCGGCATCGTCCTGGAGCACGGCACCAACTGCACCGTCACCACCGTCACCGCCGACGGCGACAAGATGTGCACCGAGACCGGTGTCAACGGCGCTGGCGAAGGCTGGAGCCAGCTCAAGAGCTGGTGGTACAACGGCCCGCTGGAGACCACCGAGGGCCGCCGCATCCCGCGCCTGTCCGCCGTCGAGACCAACAACTCGGTGGTCCGCGTCGAAACCCTGACCGCCCAGGCCGAGCGCATGACCGCCGTCGGCGCGTTCCCGCTCATCGTCCCCGAGGTCACCCTGCACCCGGGCGGCGAGTACACCGCCGCCGAACTGCGCGTCGGCCACAAGATCCGCGTGCGGGCCCGCACCGCCCGCTGGCCCGGCATCGACGCCCAGTACGTCATCCAGGAGATCAACACCAAGGTCACCCGCAACGGCGAGGAGACCACCCTCGCCCTCGTCCCGACCACCGTCTTCGAGCGCGTGGACGACTGGGTGAAGGGAGACCTCGTGATGGCCGCATGACCGTCTACGGCCGCCCCACCCTTGCGGACGAGTTCCAGACCATCGGCACCCGCCTGTCCGCGATGGAGCGCACCGCCAGCGCGCTCGGCGCTGTCCTGCCGATGACCCCCTACCGGCCCGGCCTGGACGTCGCCACCACGTGGCGCGCCGCCGCCACCATCCCCACCGCCGGCATCGCCCACCCCGTCATCCGCCTGGACTGCCGCGTGGCCGCCAAGCAGGGCGCGAACGTCTGGCTCCGGCTGTTCGACGTCGACAAGGCCCGCGCCGTCACCGCCGAGTGGCAGTACACCGGCGGCGCGCTGAACAACGGATGGGTCCGCCTGGACTGGCTGCTGCCCACCGGAGGCGGCCAGCCCGGCGAGTGGCAGCGCCTCCTCCTCCAGACCAAGACCGACGTCACCGGAGGCGGCACCGTCGACCCCGGCGTGGCCATCGCGCTGCCCCTCAACCAGGCCCCCGCCGCCACCGAGGCCGGCACCTGGACCCCCGTGCCCATCCCACCCGGCTACGCCTGACCCACAGCTGCAACCCGCGCAGCAGCCCCGCCCTGAACTCCCGGGCGGGGCTTCCCTGTTGAAAGGACCCGTTTCATCTCCCGCGAAGCAATGATCACCGAGGCCACCAAGTGGGCTGACCAGAACTACCGGGGCGGCCTGAGCCCGAACGGCAAGTACTACGACACCGTGTTCGGCCGCTGGTACGCCCCGGGCTTCAACCACGAGCCCTTCTGCGACATGTTCGTCAGCTGGTGCGCCGACAAGGGCGGCGAGGCCGCAGCCGTCGGCCGCTTCGCCTTCTGCCCCTCGCACGTCCAGTACTTCCGCAACAAGGGCCAGTGGCACGGCCGCGACGAGGAGTTCCGGCGCGGCGACGTCATCTTCTTCACCTGGGACGGCGGCCCGACCGCTGACCACGTCGGCATCGTGCTGGAGGACTCCGCCCCCGGCCAGAGCGTGAAGACCGTCGAAGGCAACACCGCCCGGGGCGACGGCGCGGGCCAGGGCTCCGGCGGCTACGTCGCCCGCAAGATACGCCCCCGCTCCGTCGTGCTCGGCGTCGGCCGCCCCGCCTACACCACCAATGGCGGCACCAGCACCCCGAGCGGCCAGGCCGTCACCATCAACGGCAAGCTGTACGGCCCGGGTGCACGCGGCGAGCACATCACCGCCATGGGCCGCGCCCTCGTCCGCGCGGGCTGCTCCCGCTACACGGAGGGCCCCGGCCCCGTCTGGGGCAACGCGGACACCGAGTCCTTCCGGGCCTGGCAGCTCAAGCTCGGTGACACCGACAGCGCCGACGGCATCCCCGGCCCCAAGCAGCTCGCCCGCCTCCTCACCGAGTACGGCAACCCGCCGCAGCCGCCGGCCACCCGCACCTTCACCGTCCGCCGGGGCATGACCCTGGGCGGCATCGCCGTGGCGCTCGGCACCACCGTGGCCGGGCTGCTCTCCCTGAACCCCCAGATCAGCAACCCCGACCGGATCACCGAGGGCCAGCAGGTCACCGTCCCCGCCGCGCCCGCTGCTCCGGCGACCGCCGCCCCGCAGCCGAGCGGCGACCCGGCCCCGGCCGAGCCCGCGACGCCTGCGGAGCCGTCGGTGCCGGGCGACGCGCAGCAGCTCTACACCGTCGTCCCCGGTGACACCCTCTGGGACATCGCTGCCGCCCAGCGGATCACCCTGGAAGCCCTGATCGCCGCGAACCCGGCCACTGCCGCGAACCCGGACCTGATCTTCCCCGGCCAGCAGCTCATGATCCCCGCCGCTGCCACGGAACCCGCCCCCGCTCTGTGCCCCGTGACGGCTCCCGCCTCGGACACGGTGACGGCCAGCGAGCCGACCCCCGAGCCGTCCGCCCCGGCGTCCGAGGAACCGGCCGACCCGGCACCGGCCACCGACGAACCGGCCGCCCCGAGCACCGGCTACTCGAACGACCTCCCCGGATGGATCGAGGAGGCCCGCGACATCCTGCGCGCGAACGGTGACCTCGTGCCGTCCGCCGCCGCGATCGAGCACCGCGCGATGGCCGAGTCCAGCGGCAACCCGCTCGCCGAGAACCACTGGGACAGCAACGAGGCGGCGTACGGCGGGACTTACGGCCTGCTCCAAACGATCCGGCCGACCTTCGACACCTACGCGCTGCCCGGCCACCGAGACATCCTCAACCCGGTCGACTCAATCATCGCCGGAGTCCGCTACGCGAACGCGAAGTACGGCAGTTTCGAGTCGATCGCCTGGAATGAAGGGGGCTACTGATGGCCGACGACGAGCGGCTGGGCGGCGTGGTCATCGGGCCACGCGAGATCTACGACCAGCTTGTCGGTGTCCGTGAGGACGTCCGCTCGCTGGCGCAGAGCAGCCAGGCCGTGGAGCAGACGCTCAAGGACCACGAGGACCGCGTCCGCGCTCTGGAGCGCTGGCGCTACGGCGTCGTCGCCTCCGGACTCGCCGGAGGCACCGCACTGATCACTGACGTGGTCGCACGACTGAAGGGCTGAGCACCATCGAGAACCTGAAGACCTGGATCACCGAGAACCCGGTGAAGGCACGGTCAGCCATCGTCGCGGCGTTGACCGTGCTGGGCACCGTCGTACCGAGGCTCGCCGGGATCGAGACCAACGAAGCCGTCATCGGCCTGCTGCTGGCCGTCGCCGCGATGGCCGGCGGACATTCCGCGGGTAAGCGGGTCGTCACGCACGAGACCGACGCCGCCCGCACCGAGGCCGCTCGTACGGCAGCGCTCGCCGAGTGCTGCCCGTGCCCGCACGCCGACCAGGAACCCGCCGCCCCGCCGCAGGGCGACGGCATGAAGAGCAAGCGGTGAGAACCGTGGCCCCGGCTCGTCTTCGGACGGGGCGGGGCCTTTTCTCGTTGCTGCACGGGCCTGTGGTGGAATGGAAGGCTGGCACCGTTGGTTGCAGCACGGTCCCGCCCGACTGACGAGAGGAATCCATGGCCGCGAGGAAGCTGTCCAAGGCGAGCTGGCAGGACGTCCCCGGAGCCCAAGAGGTCATGGACCGGGCCCTGCCTCTGGCCCGCTCCGTGCAAGCGCGCGAGTACGGGCCCCTTGCGACCGTCGTCTTCGAGACTGCGTTGCTCTTCACCAACGCGGACGGCCTTCCCGACCTGCGCCGCGAAAGCTATGCGGCCCGGATGTGGATGTCAGACCTCCTGGACGGCATGGGCCTTAAGCCCGTTCCGGGCGACTCCGCAGAGCACCGGAAGAAGCTGAAGGAGGACCGCGATACGGCTTCGCGGGCCGTCCGTGCCGCAATGTCCCAGGTCCGCGTCGACTACATCCGCAGCTTGGACGACGACCCGGTGCAGCGGGAGGAGCGGTTCCCAGGACTGGCGTCAGCCGACGAGATCTTCGCGTACTACCGGATCGTGCCGCAGGCCCAGAAGGAGATCGTCTCCGCGAACCGTCGGGCTCTCCAGGTGGCCAGCCGAATCGCCTTCGCCGAGGGCGACGACTTGGCGATCCCCCCGGCTCGCAGTCCACAGGTGGTCCGCAGCTTCCGGCTGGCGCTGGACACCCTCACCCCGCAGACTCTGGCGTCCCTGGACACCGAGACCCGTGACCAGCTCCGCGAGGAGCTTCAGAACACCCGTGCCGCGCTGCTCGCGCTGGAGAATGAACTCAGCTGACGCCAGCACCCCGGGCCCCGCTCTCCCCACCAGGGAGGGCGGGGCCTTTTCGCGTTCTCGGCGCTCCGTGGGCCGGGTTGTTAACCGGGGCGGCTCAACCCGGTTGACCACGGAGAGAGGAAACGCGGATGAACGGGATTGCCCTGATTGGCCGGGCTAGGTCCGGGAAGGACACGACGGCCTTGATCCTGCGGGAGTACGGGTTCACCCGGCTCGCGCTGGCCGACCCCCTGAAGGAGATGGCCTACGCGGTCGACCCGGTGGTGAGCTACGAACTGCTGGGCGTCAACGCTCCGGTACCGCTCACCCTGGCCGACGCCGTGAACCGCTACGGATGGGAGGAGGTCAAGGACCGGTTCCCGGAAGCGCGCCGGTTCCTCCAGCGGCTCGGCACCGAGGGCATCCGCCACCACGTCGATCCGGACCACTGGATCGACCGCTGTCTCAAAGACGCGCGCCTGGTGCTCGGCCCCGTCGTGGTGACGGACGTGCGCTTCGACAATGAGCTGAGCGCGCTGCGGGCGGCCGGGTTCAAGGTCTGGTTCATCGACCGAGGCACCCCGGCCGGCGATCACTCCAGCGAGCAGTTGGGGCCCGGCCGCGCCGACCTGGTCATCCGCAACACCGGTACCTTCTCCGACCTCGCCGATCGCATCCGCCAAGCCTTGGAGGCCACCACATGACCCTGCGCGACCGCTTCGACTCGATCGACCGCACCGCAACCGCCATCGAGAGCGTGCTGTTCATCTACAACCCGGTGCCGGACGTGCTCACAGCGGATGAGCGCGAGGCCGACGAGCAGGCCGCGACGGCCCGCGTCGAGGCAGAGGTGCCCGGTTACTCGGACACCCTGCCGCTGTTCCGATAACTGTCGCCGAACGATTCAAAAGCTGCTATTTTGGACGCTGTCGGATTTCTCTGGCAGCGCCCAGTGAAGGCTCTTGAAGCATTAGTGCCTAGACGCTATTCAGCGAAAGTTATATAACTTCCGCTGCGCATTGCTTAACTCTATGAGTGGGCCTATGGTGCTGCATTGCAATATGAGCAGAGTGGATGTCGACTAGGCGGCTGACCTGCTCGAATGGATTGATCGCCAGCGTGTTGGCGCGCTGGCGCGCTCGCACGCTGACCGGCCAGGCGAGGACAAGGCACTCGATGTCTTTTTCACGGTACCCAATACCTCGCTAGGGCCTCTGAGCTGGCTCAATGCGTAGCCGAACAAGCGTGATTTGGAATAGGGGCTGACGGGTCGTAGGCTGCCGTCAAGCGGAACGGGCCACCCCCGCGCAATGGGAGTGGCCCGCGAGTTCCGTGCGGACTGACATCCACAGAAGGGAACACCCCATCATGTCACAGCCTCCACCTGCTGCCCCCTCGCGCGGCGACCGCCCGATCACCTGGAAGGACGCCGCCGTGTACGGTCACGGGGCCCTGGTCGCCGCATCGCTCCACCACCAGCTCGGCTGGCCGATGGACACGGCCATGACGGTCGGCATGACGGGCCCGGTGCTGTGGGCCATGCTCCGGCGGCGGTAGGCACCCCCGACCATGGGTGAAATAAGTAAGTAAGTAACTAACCATCAGCCCCGGCTGTCTTCGAGACGGTCGGGGCTTTTGCATGCCCGCAACAGAGAAGAGACCACATGTCCGAAGGCGTCCGCACTGTCCACCAGCGGGGTTCCCGCTACTACGTCCACCCGGAGTCGGGCGACCTCGCGCCGTCGGTGACGTCCATCTTGTCGATGGAGGCCAAGCCCTTCCTTCAGGACTGGTCGGCCGGCATGGCGGCCGAGTGCGCGGTGACCGACCTTGAGGTGGTCCAGCGCATCGCCGCCCGCGACCGCCAGGCCGCCATCGACTTCCTGAAGTTCGCGGCGAAGAGGTACACCAAGGTCCGAGCCGACGTCGGCTCGCTGGTGCACGACTACTTCGAGCTGCGGCTGCGCGGCGAAGAGGTGCCCTACCCCCATCACGACGTCGAGCCGTACGTGCCGCACATCGAGGCGTGGCTCGACCGCTACCAGCCCGAGCTGCTGTACGCCGAGGATGTGGCCTGGTCGCGCGAGCACGAGTACGCCGGTTCCTTCGACTTCATGGTCCGGATCAACGGGAAGACGATCCTGGGCGACCTGAAGACGTCCAAGTCCGTGTACCTGTCGGTGGCGGCCCAGCTCGCGGCCTACGCCCACGCGGACGACCTGATCACCGTGGACCGCACGATCCAGGCGTTCCCGAAGGTCGACGCCGGGGCGGTACTGCACATCACCCCGCACCGGGCCGAGTTCCGACCGGTGAAGATCGACCGCGAGATCTTCGAGCGGTTCCTGACCCTGCGCAGGCGCTTCGCCGACGACCGCGCCTCCGACGCCGGGATCATCGGCCGCGTCGCGTGGAAGAACGAGGCCGGCCACCTGACCGGCACCGCCCGCCGCGCTGCCTGACCGGGCTGTTAACCCTCCCGCCTCATTCATCACGGGGCCGACCGACCGGCGGCCCCGCCCACGACAGAACGGACCACACTTGAGCGACGCACTCGACAACATCTTCGCCAGCGACCCCGAGCTGGCCGAGCGCGCTGAGCGCGCCGAAGCAGCCGCCCGCCCGGACCTGGCCGGCGTCTTCCGCAACTACGAGGCGGCCCCCGACGGCGGCTTCCCGATCGCCCAGCACCAGTGGATGGTGACCACCGCACTGCCGGTCACCGCTGAGGCCGTGGCCGAGCTGCTGGGCGGCACCCCGTACGAGCGGGAGACCGAGGCGGAGGACGCCATGGCGGTCAAGACCGACGCCGACCGGGTGGAGATCGTCATCGACGGCCCCGAGGCCGTGAAGCTGGACTTCAAGCAGTGGGTGAACGGCAAGCTCGCCCACCACTGCGACACCCGTACCTTCCTGTCGCCGCCGGAGGACGTCGGCGTGCCGTGCCGCTGCCCCGGCACCATCGCCGAGCTGAAGGACCGCGCGAAGGCGGAGCGGGGCCCCAAGCCCAGTCTCGAAATCGACTTCACCCTGCCCCACGCCCTGGAGCTGGGCCGCTTCCGCTACAAGTCGTCGGGCTGGTCGCTGATCCCCGAACTGCCCGCGCTGAAGGGCGCGCTGGCCCGCTCCGGCGGCCCGTCACTGGCCCACCTCATCAACGAGCGGGTGCAGTACACGAGCAAGGCCGGACGGGACGTCGACTACCAGAAGGCCACAGTCAAGGTCATCAAGCCGTACGGCGACGCCATCGCGGACAGCCGGTCGGCCGCGATCGAAGAGGAGCCGCCGTTCTAACCGGCGCTCCACCCCACCAACACACCAGCGGGACCGGCTTCTTCGGAGGCCGGTCCCGCTCCCGTTTCACCGGAGAGAGAACCCCGTGCACACCCCGACCAGCGCCGAGCCGATCCCGGCCCGGCTGATCAACCCCCTGTCCGGCACCGACCGCGCGCAGGAGATCATGCGCTCCGCGTTCCGCGTGACGGCCCGCTCGACGTCGGCCGGCACCCGCAACTCGCAGGCCCGGCTCACCGAGCGCAAGGTCTACGCCATCCGCCGCGCCGCCGACCTGGGCGCCAGCCTGTCCGCCCTCGCCGAGGCGTTCGACATCTCGGAGCGCGCCTGCCGCCACATCGCCCGCCGGACCTCCTGGGCCCATCTGCCGGAGAAGGACTGAGCGTTGAGCGACTACACCACCCCGCTCTGGCAGATCCCGCCCGAGCAGCGCCGGGCCTTCCTGCACGCCCGAGCACGGGCCCTGAGCGCCGAAGGCGCGAACCCCCGCCGGCTGCTGCGGGCATCCGACGCCGCGCACACCGTCGACTTCCGCGAGCCGCGCCAGGGGGAGGGCGAGACGTGACCTTCCGCATCGGAGCGGGCATCGCCCCGGCCCTCGGTGACCTCCGGCTCGCCGGGCCCGGTGACACCCTGCTCTTCCTGCACGACGCGCGCGACCGCACGGACTTCGCCCGCTACTGGGAGGCCGCAGCGGTCGCCGTCTTCCGAGGCGCAGCCGTCACGGTGGTGACCGCCTAGTGGCCAACCGCAACAAAGCCAAAGGCACCACCTGGGAGACGGCGGTAGCCGACTACCTGAACGAACAGCTCGGCCAGTACCGGCCGGACTGGAAGGACGGTGACCGCGCCGTGCGCTGGAAGGACCCCCTGGACCCGGACAACGTCCGCCGCAACGTCCAGGAGGGCGCGGCGGACATCGGCGATCTCGGGGTGCGCCCCTTCACCGGCGAGTGCAAGGCCGAGCGGTCGTACGACCTCGCCTCGTACGTGCGCCAGGCCGAGGCCGAGGCGAAGAACGCCGGCCAGCCCTTCGGGGTCGCGTACGTGAAGCGCCCCCGGGCGAAGACCGAGGACGGGTACGCCGTCACGTCCATCCGCACACACGCAGCGATCGTCAAGGCCCTGCGGGAGGCCGGTTACTGAGAGAGGAGAGAGCCGTGCGCATGTCGGCGATCCTGGACCGCCTGGAGGAGTGGCGGGACTACCAGCCTGGTGAGTGGGTCGCCCGCTGCCCGGCCCACGACGACGGCAAGCCGTCGCTGTGGATCAACCTGAAGACGTCCGGCATGGTGGGCCTGGCCTGCCGCGCCGGGTGCCGCTTCGAGGACATCGTCGCCGGGATGGGCCTGCTGCCCCGGCACCTGTTCAACGTGGACGCCGAGGGCCTGGTCGCGGTCGCGGAGGCGCGGCCGGAGCCCGTCTCGCCGTACCTGACGGCCGGGCTGCGGGTGTGGCTGGACAGTCTGCCGGCCGGTGAGGATGCCGCCCCGGCCGTGGCCTACGCGCAGAAACGATTCGGCCTGTCCCCGGCCGAGCAGGACCGTCTGGGGCTGCGCTGGTGGCCCGGCCCGCAGCCGTGCCCCGAGTGGGTCCCCGGCTCGTTCGTCCGGTATCCCCGCCTCGTCGTGCCGATGGCCGACTTCGCGGGAGTGGCCAGGGGCGCGCAGGGCCGGGACCTGACGGGGCGCTGCCTGGGCCGGTGGATCTCGCTGGCCAACCCCGAGGGCTTCGAGTGGCAGCGGTTCGGGGTGTTCCCCGGACCGGCCCTGTCCGCGCCGTGGGTGATCGCCGAGGGCCTGTCGGACCCGCTGGCGATCGTCGCCGACGGCTACAACGCGGTGGGGGTGCGCGGGGCCGCGCTGCTCAACAACGACCCCGCGACGCTGGACGCGCTGGCCGTCGGCCTAGCGGGCCGGGATGTACGGGTGTGCGGCGACAACGACCGCTCCGGCCGGGAGTTCACCCGCACGATTCTCGCCGCCCTCCACGAACGGGAGGTGCACGCCCGGCAGTTGACGCTGCCCGAGGGCTTCAAGGACTACGCAGTATGGAGAGAGAAGCGATGACGGCGTACGCCATCGACAGCCTGACCACCCCCTACGAGCCGGAGAAGGCGGCGCTGACGCTGCCCCCGGATCAGGCGGTGGCCGCCTACCGCGAGGCGGCGTCCCGCTACGGGGCCTCGGACATCGTCAACGCCCACGCGTTGGTGCAGTACACCAAGGGCGGCATCCGCTACGCCGACGGCGTGGGCTTCCATGTCTGGTCGGGGACGCACTGGGTGCGGTCCGAGGTGCTGGTGCGCCAGGCCGCCCACGACCTTGGGGCGGCGATGGTGGAGACGCTGGCCCGGGAGAAGGCGGTCATCCGCGAGGCCCTGGCACTGAAGCTCGCCGGGGACGCGCTGGAGGCCGAGTACGAGAAGCAGGTGCAGGCGCTCCCGCTGGCGAAGGCCGCACGGGGCTTCACCATGGCCAGGCGGATTGACGACCTGATGCGCGAGCTGGCGTCGGTGCGCGGGGTGAACTGCTCGGTGGACGACTTCGACAACCAGCCGCACCTGCTCAGCTTCGCCAACGGGACCGTTGACCTTCGCACCGGCCGGCTCCAGCCGCACGACGCGCAGGACATGCTGACCAAGTCCCTGCCGTGGAACTACAACCCGCAGGCGAAGGCCCCGCGTTGGCTGCGGTTCCTGGACGAGGTGTTCCCTGGCGAGCCGTCGATGCCCGCCTACATCCACCGCCTGTGCGGGTACGGCATCACCGGCTCCACGGCGGAGCAGGCGTTCGCCGTGCTGGTCGGTGTCGGCGCGAACGGCAAGTCGGTGTTCCTGGACACCTTGTCGTACGTGTTCGCCGCGCTGTCCGAGACGACACGCTTCGAGACGTTCGAGGACCGGGGCAGCTCGATCCCCGCCGACCTGGCCGCGCTGCGCGGGGCCCGGATGGTGATGGCGAGCGAGGGCGAGGCCGGGAAGCCGATGAGCGAGTCCGTGCTGAAGCGCGCGACCGGCAGCGACAAGCTGACTGCCCGCTTCATGCGCGAGAACTTCTTCACCTACCAGCCGACCTTCCTGCTGTGGCTGGCCTCCAACCACACCCCAGCCTTCCGCTCGCAGGACGCCGGTCTCTGGCGTCGGGTGAAGCTGATCAAGTTCGACCGGTACTTCCGGCCGGAGGAGCGGGACCACGGCATCTTCGCCGAGCTGCGCGAGGAGGCCGAGGGCATCGCCGCGTGGGCGGTGGCCGGCGCGGTCGCGTGGTACGCGGAGGGCCTGAAGGAGCCCGACTGCATCAAGACCGCGACCAGCAACTTCAAGGAGAACTCGGACGCGCTGGCGGAGTTCCTGACGGACGTCCTGGTGCGGGTCGACAGCGACAAGAGCCACGTCCCCTCGCAGGACGCCTACACCGCGTACCGGGACTGGTGCGAGGCCCAGGGCGAGAAGGCGTGGACCCGCCGCGGATTCATCTCCGCGCTGGACGAGCGCGGTATCCGCCAGCACCGGATGACGAAGGGCCGGGTGCTGCTGGGCGTGCGCTTCGCCGACCAGCCGCCCGCCGGGCCGGGAGTCTTCGACACCACCAACGACTAGGAAAAGAGCACATGCGGGTACACCCGTACCGACTGGCCGGAGAGCCGGTCGAGATCAAGGTCGCCGAGAACGGTGACGACCTGCGGGAGTTCCGCACCTGGTGGACCGGCCACGCCAACGCCGGCACCCTGCTGGGCTTCGACACCGAGACCACCGGCCTGGCGTGGACGGACCGGATACGCCTCGTCCAGCTCGGTGACACCCACACCGCGTGGGTGATCCCCGTCGAACTGGGCGGCCCGTTCCGTGAGGCCGCCCGCGAGGCTCTGGCCAAGCTGCCGAACCTGGTGGCGCACAATCTCGCGTTCGACGCGCTGAAGGTCGACACCGAGTTCGGTATCCGGCTCGAAGACCTCTACCCCCGCGCGCAGGACTCCCGTATCCCCGCCCACCTGCTCGACAGCCGCCACGACTACGAGGGCGGCGTCGGCCTCAGTCTCAAGCCGCTGTCGGCCTGGTACGTCGACCCGGCCGCGCCCGACACGCAGGGCGACCTGACGCGCGTGTTCAACGGGCTCGGCCTGACGAAGGCGACCGGGTGGGCGGGTATCAGCCTCTCGCACCCCGTCTACGAGCTCTACGCCGGGCTCGACGCCCTGCTCGCCGCGCGGCTGCTGCCGAAGCTGCTGGAGCGGTACAGGGCCGAGGGCCTGCGCTCGGCGCTGCTGCCCTACGAGCACCGGCTCGCCCTGGTGTGCGCCAAGCTCCAGCGCACGGGCATGCTGATCGACCCCGAGTACACCGAGGGCCTGGTCACCCGGCTCGGCCGGGAGAAGGAGCGGTTCGCTGCGGTGGCGGCGCGTTTCGGGGTGTCGTCGGTGAACTCCTCCGACCAGGTGGCCGGCGCGCTGCTCGGGATGGGCGAGCGGCTGACGGAGAAGACCGACAGCGGCGCGCTGTCGGTGGCCAAGGAGGTGCTGCTGCCGCTGGCCGATCTCGATCCGGACTGGAACCGGCTCGGTATGCGCGAGCCCAACGCGCTGGCCGACGCGGTCCTTCGCGCGAAGCGGGCGGGCAAGTGGTCCACGTCCTACGCCGAGGCGATGCTGAACAACCGCGATGCCTTCGGCCGCATCCACCCGAAGATCAACCCGCTGGGCGCCCAGACCGGGCGTGCCTCGCACTCCGACCCCGCGATGGCACAGCTTCCCTCCCACGGGTGGGAGGTGCGCCGCAGCGTCGTCGCGGAGCGGGGGCACGCGTACTTCTCGGTGGACCAGCAGGCGGTCGAGCTGCGGGTGCTGGCCGCGCTGTCGCAGGAGTCACGGATGGTGCGGGCCATCGCGGCCGGCAAGGACCTGCACGGGTTCGCCGCCGAGATGATGTTCGGCCCGGACTTCACCAAGGCCCAGCGGACCCTGGCCAAGATCGCCGGTCTCGGCACCGCCTACCAGGGCGGAGCCGCGACGCTGGCCAAGCAGACCGGCCAACCGGTGGACGTCATGCGCGACACCCTGTCCCGCTACGGCCGGGCCTTCCCCGGCATCAAGCGGTGGGCCCGCAGAATGCAGCGCACGGCGCTCGCCGAGGGCTGCACGATGACCACGGTCACCGGCCGCCGGATGCACCTGGACCGCGACAAGCTGTACAAGTCCGTCGCGTACGCGTGCCAGTCCACGGCCCGCGACACCATGGGCCAGGCGCTGATCAAGATGGACGACCAGGGCCTCACCCCGTATCTGACCATGTGGGTGCACGACGAGGTGGTGGGCACCGCCCCGAAGAAGGAGGCCCCGGAGGTCGCCCACGCGTGCGCGCAGGCCATGAAGATGACCCTGCTGGGGGTGCCGCTGGACACCGACGCCGAGGTCTACGGGCCGAGCTGGGCGGACGGCTACGGCCTGCCGAAGGAGTGGGCCTATGCGGCGTGAGCCCGAGAGCGAGCACACCCAGTTCTGCGAGGTGTGCGACGACGAGAAGCCGCTCGGCCAGTTCGGCAAGCGCAAACGCGCCCCCAACGGGCGGGCGAACGTCTGCCGGGCCTGTGTGAAGGCGGCGAACAACCGGGCCAGCAAGGACCCGGCCGTCATCCGAAAGCGCCGCGACGCCCGCCTGCGCCGCGTCTACGGCATCACCCTCAGTGAGTACGAGCGGATGGGCCGACGCCAGCGGTGGCGGTGCGCGATCTGCGGACAGAAGGCCGCCGTCGGGGACCGCCTGGTGGTCGACCACGACCACGACAAGCCGCATGGACAGGCCGTCAGAAGACTGTTGTGCAGGGGCGAGAACAGTGCTCTGGGGCACTTCGGGGACTCCTCCGCCCGGCTCGACCGAGGAGCGACATATCTACGCGAACACGGCAAATGAGATACGGGTCACATTACCTTCTCTTTGCCAATAAAAGACCAGGTAGTGACCCTGATCGGGACTAAGGGCCCCGTTTCGCATCTTCTTCACCGTTTGAGCACATAAAAGACTCTGCTTAAGCTCGTATCACACGCTGCGCCGAGGGACGCGCAGCCAGTAACCAGGAGTGACAATGCGAGGGGGGTGGTCCCGGCTTGCAGGCGTGCAGTGGCACGTGGCCCGCATTGCCCGCCTTTGCCAGGAGTACGCCCAGACCATCACCCCCGAGGCGTCGTTAGCTGTTCGGCGCGCCATTGGCGTGCCGAACAGCAGACGCTTCAGTCCCAAGAAGCGGACCCCGGCGAGGGTTCGCCACGCTCGCGCCCGGAAGATGAGGGCGCGACAAGCCGGGCTCAAGGCCCGCCGCACCAGCCTGCCGCCCTCTCGCAGGACGCAGGCCCTCCGTGCCACCGTCACGCGCCTTGCCCGCTGCATGGCGCTGTTCTCCCGGCGTCTCACCCTCTCCGGAGCATCGGCATCCTGCCGATGCCGCTGGGGATCTTCCGCAGCCTGACCTGACGTCAGGCTGCCGCCTGCCCCTGCTCTTCGGCTGATCCGAACCGGCAGGGGCTTCTTCATGCCCCGACGCGGCCAGCGGGCCCGCCGGGGCTTCTCCATGCCCTGACGCGGCCGATCCGCCGGCCGTGGGCTTCGCCATGCCCTCTTGCGCCTCGCCGCGCGGCGATATCGCACGTCCATCTCGTTGTTCTGTACATGTCAAGGAACCACCATGTCTTCCCCCTGCATCACCCCCGCCCTGATCGCCCAGGCTCAGACCCCCAAGCCCCTGCCCGCCCTCACCGGCATGGGCAAGCTCGACCGGGGCCGCGTCGCCACCGAGGAGATCCTGAACGGGCTGGAAGGCATCGCACTGTCCGTCTCCCGCAAGCGCGCCCAGCAGATGGAGGGCGACAGCCACCAGGCCGCCCAGGACATCGCCCAGGAGATGCGCCTCAGCTTCTGGCGCGCCCTCAACGACTGGGACGTGGACGGCCCCAACACGGCCGAGTTCACGAGCTACGCGTTCCAGCGGGCCAAGCTCGACGGCCGCTCGGCCGCCGCCCGCGAGATCGCCCCCGCCGCGCCGCGCTCGGCCGCCGGAGCCTTCATGGGTGCTCTCTCCCGCTCCGGCGGAGACTTCGAGGCCGCGAAGGAGGAACTGATCAACCACCCCGACGCCAAGCGCAGGTTCACGCCCGAACGGGCCGACCACGTCGCCGCCGCCTTCGTACGCCCCGCGCCGATCGCCACCGTGGCGGACAGCGCACTTGAAGCCTCCTCCGCGCAGGACCCGGACAACCTGGTGGAGTACACCGCACTCGGCACTGCACCCCGACCCCAGCGCTCCCACATGGCCGTCATCGGCGGCCGGCCGGTCATTGCGTGGGAGACGACAGCCGGGTGGTGCACCGACCTTCAGCCCTCCCTTGCCCACAACCCGATCGCCATCAGCCGCGACGCCGTGCGCTGCAAGGGCGTGAAGGTCACCGGCACCAAGCGCGGCAAGCACGCCACCGGAGCGATCATCGACCGCGACGCCGAGGCCGAGACCAGCGCCCGGTTCGCCGCCGCCGCCCAGGTCAAGGCCGCTGAACTGCTGGAACGCATGTCCCCGACCGAACAGGCCATCGCCCGGTGCGCGTTCGGCTTCGACGGCGAGCCCCCGATGCTCACCGAGGACGGGCGGCTCGACGCCACCGCGATAGCCGAAGTCCTGGGAAAGACCCCCGGCACCGTCAAGGCCACCTGGTCCAGGGCCCTGAAGAAGATGCGGGCCGCCGCGTGAACGCCGCCGCTGTTAACCGTGCTGCCTCAACCCCGGCGAACCCCCACGGAGAGGCCCCGGAGCGATGAAATCCCCAGTCGGAACCTACGAACTGCGCGGCGGCGCGACCCTGCGCGTCTTCGCCGACCACGACGACAACGACGGCTACGGCCTGGAGATCACCCGCGACGGCCGCACCGTCCGCTACGACGCTGGGCACTCCGCCCGCGAAGTCCAGGCATTCCTGGGCCTGTTCACCTGACGAGGAGAGAACCCCGTGATCGAGACCACCGAGCACAAGGCCACCCTGACGGTCCGCCACGGCTCCGTTGTCGGCGTCCGCACCGACCGCATGGGCGCGGTGCTGGCCCTGACCGCAGGCTCCGAGACCGGCCCGCCGGCCAAGCTGACCGCCTCCCAGTGCCGCGAACTGGCCTCCTACCTCAACCGGCAAGCCACCGAGCTGGAACGCGCGGAGAAGGTAGAACGCGTCTCCGCCCCCAAGCGCAGCGAACCGCGCGGCCTGTACGCACCGTTCGAGCGCCGACCCCTGGCCGGCATCGACTCGCACTGGGAGAAGCGGTGACCCGCACCGAGGCCCTGGCCCTCGCCCAGCAGACCGTCACCCAGATGTCCACCAACGCCCGGGGCTACCAGGACCAGCCCTTCGACGCCCGGGTGAGCGCCGTCCTGCGCATCGCCGAATTCCTGACCGCGACCACCGGAGAGAACACCGATGACGACCGCACCTGAGCAGCAGACCGTCCACCTGGACGAGCACCGCTTCCCCTGCAAGTACGACGGCCCCCGCGACTACGCCCGCACCCATGTGGACGCCGAGGGCGACATCGGCCTGCTGGTCCACTCCGGTGACACTGCCGCGTCCGTCTACCTGAACCCCGAGGTCGCCGAGTCCCTGGGCAGCACCCTCGTCCAGGCCGCAGCCCAGTCCCGCACCACCGCCCAGGAGATCGAACGCGTCCGCCAGGAGGAGGCCGAAGCCGCCCGACGACTCGGCGAGATGGAAGCCGCACGCCAGGCCGAGCAGGCCCGCCAGGCCGGACAGCCCTACCTCGCGGCAGGCGGCTCGACCTCACCCACCGCGCTCCCGCAGCCGGTCCTGGCCGACGCGCTCACCGCCGCGCAGCCAATGATTCCCGGCACCGCGCAGTCGCCCACCTTCGCGGACGTGATGCTCCCGCAGACCGGCACCGCGGACCGCGAGCGCGCGTTCCTGCGCGCCGCCGAACTGCTCGGCCCGGACGCTGGTGTGGCCTCCAAAATCGCCATGGCGAACTACCTGCTGAAGGGGGCGGCGTGACCCTGCCCGTCGTCCATGCTGTCGTCCACCAGGCCGCCCGCGCCTACGAAGCCCGCACGCCAGCGGGCGAGCGCGTGATCGTCATCGAGACCGAGCACTCCTCACCCGGACAGCTCACCCGAACGGTAGTCCCCCTTCCGGACTACGCCGCACTCGACCTTGTCACCAGCATCGAGTCCATCGGCTGGTGACACCCGTCCACCCACGCCAAGGCCCCCGGCCGGCACTGTTTCGCACAGTGCTGACCGGGGGCCTTTTCTGCGTTTCAGGACTCCTCTGGCGCGGACTGCTCGCCCATCTTCGGGGGCTTCCAGTCGCGAGGCTTCGCCCACTCGATGACGAGCCGTTGGGGGGTCACTCGTTGGCCTGAGTAGTCGGCCTTCCGGATGAAGACCCTGTCGATGGCGAGGCGCAAAAGTTGCCCTCGGAACGTCTCGCTGGATGAGTCCCACAACTCCGTGCAGCGGTCGGGGTCAGTGAGGACCGAGATGTCGCCGAGCGGCTGGGCCAGCCTCTCCCACTCCTCTCGCGCGCTCTCAACGTCAGCCACCGCTACCAGCCGTTGCTTGACGAACGTGGCTTCGCCGTCCCTGCCGGGGTAGGCCCCGGCGGCGTTGAGCCGGTCGAGCCGGGCGACCGCCTCTTCCGCGACCTTGAGCTGGCCCCGAGCCTCGGCTTCCGCCTCGCTCTCCGTTGGGTGCGAGAGGACGACCCAGCGCTCGCTTACGGCCAGCATCGTCGGGTCCAGCGGGTCTGCTGCCGCTAGGCGCTTCTTCCACTCAGCCAGGACGACGCGAAGGACGCCACTGCGCGTAGCGGTGCATGGGTCCTTGCAGGGAATCCCCGCGAGGTGTGCAGCGCACCGGAAGGAGTTCCCGTTAGAGGTCGCGCGGTGACCCGTCTGCTCGGCAAGGCCGCCACCAGCGCACCAGGTCAGGCCGGCGACGGGGTTGTTCTCGGCAGGAGCCTGGTCCTCCGTGCGAGGAGGGCCGAAGCCTGCTGGCATCTCGACCCCGGCGGCCAAACGGCGATGCTTGTCCCAAATAGCTTGGGGGATGCCGTTGAAGCCCTTGGCGAAGACGCGGACCTTCTTCCCCTTGGAGTTGAGGTAGATCACAGGAGCGCCCTTGACGGTCACCGTCTGCCAGCCCAGGTAGACGGGGTTTCGGAGGATCTTGCCAACGGTGGTCGCCCTCCAGGGGCCGCCTCGGGGCGCGGTGAACCCGTCTGCGGTGAGGCCGGCCGCGATCTTGCGTTGAGATCTCCCTTCCGAGGCTTCGTAGTGAATCCGCTCGACTACCGGCCACCACTTGTTGCCCTTGAGCTTGCGCTTCTTCGTGGCCTTGAGTCCGTACGGCACGGTGGCAAGCCACTTGCCCTCGTCGCGCTGCTCTGCCTTGGTGTCCCGTACTTTCTCGGACAGGACACGGCTGTACTCGCGGTCGCGCTCGGCGTCCTCAATGATCCGGCGACGGTCCTCGGGTCGCTCGGTGTCGAGCCCGTTGATATCGAAGACGAGCCGCTTGCCGGGGCTGTCCAGGATCTTCAGTACGTCGCCCGCGCCCCTGCGGCTGTACCGCGATGAGTCGTAGGCCCACAGGCAGTGCGACTCGCCTTCGAGAAGGGCGTGGACCGCTTCATCGAAATCGGGGCGCTTCACGGTGGTCTTGTACGCAGACACGTTCTCGCGGAAGATGCGGCGGATCGTGTAGCCGTTTCGCGCACCCCAGGCTCGGCCCCGTGTCTCCTGGGCTTTCAGGGACAGAATGTCCTTCTTGGCGGTGTTTCTCACCACCTCGGATTTCCGCAGCAGGAGGTCCAGATAGCGGATCTCACTCCCAGCCGTGCGCGCCATATGTTCACTCTCCGGTCAGCGGCGCGCACCCGCACCCGGGGAGGTGGCAGTCTGGTTACGCGCTCTGGAGGGCGTACGCGTCGAGCTTGTTGTAGAGCCCGATGCCCCGGCCCTCCTGGCGCAGGTAGAGCAGGTACCCGCCGGCCTCGGCGATGCGCTCGACGGCCTCGCGCAGCTGCGGCCCGCAGTCGCAGCGGTCCGAACCGAAGACGTCGCCCGTCAGGCACTCGGAGTGCAGCCGCACCAGGGGCGTCGCGCCCTCCGCGACGGTGCCGAAGGCGAGCGCGAGGTGCTCCGCACCGTCCTCGAGGCCGTGGAAGGTGGTGGCCTCGGCCTCGGCGCGGTAGCCGTCCGGGAAGGTCAGCGGGATGCGCACGCGCGAGCGCACCGTGGCGGGACCGGGCTGCGGCATGGGTGTGCCTCCGTCGTTCGGGGTGGATCGGGTCGATCGGGTGTCGACCGTACTCTTTAGTTCCAATTTGAACAACTGGATGCCACCGGTGCACGAGGGGTTCGCCGTATGTTCCGGCGTGTGGACGGGTGTGGGCGTTTCGCTGGACACGGCACCGCTTCGTCCCGTTTCCTGTGCGCGGGAACACCTGAGCGACCGCGACCGCCGACGAAACCCCGACGACCATCGAAGGGTCCCCAACGGATGCCCACCAGCCGCCCCACCGTCACCACCACCCCGTCCGGATTCGAGGCCGAGCAGCGCGCGATCGAGTCGCTCTACGCGGACGTGGTCCGCCGCAACCGCGGCGAGGAGGAGTTCCACCAGGCCGTCCACGAGGTCCTGGAGACCCTCGCCCCGGTCCTCGCCCGCCGTCCCGAGCTGATCGACGCCCGGATCGTCGAGCGGATCTGCGAGCCCGAGCGGCAGCTGATGTTCCGGGTGCCGTGGACGGACGACTCCGGCGCGATCCACGTCAACCGCGGCTTCCGGGTGGAGTTCAGCAGCGCGCTCGGCCCGTACAAGGGCGGGCTGCGCTTCCACCCCTCGGTGAACCTCGGCATCGTCAAGTTCCTCGGCTTCGAGCAGATCTTCAAGAACGCGCTCACCGGGCTGGCCATCGGCGGCGGCAAGGGCGGCTCGGACTTCGACCCCAAGGGCCGCTCGGACGCCGAGATCATGCGGTTCTGCCAGTCCTTCATGACCGAGCTGTACCGCCACCTCGGCGAGCACACCGACGTCCCCGCCGGGGACATCGGCGTCGGCGGCCGGGAGATCGGCTACCTGTTCGGCCAGTACAAGCGCGTCACCAACCGCTACGAGGCCGGCGTGCTGACCGGCAAGGGCCTCGGCTGGGGCGGCGCGCGGGTACGCACCGAGGCCACCGGCTACGGCTGCGTGCTGTTCACCGCCGAGATGCTGCGCAGCCGGGGCGAGAGCCTGGACGGCCGCCGGGTGGTGGTCTCCGGTTCCGGCAACGTGGCGATCTACGCGATCGAGAAGGCGCAGCAGCTCGGCGCGACGGTGCTCACCTGCTCGGACTCCTCCGGCTACGTGGTCGACGAGAAGGGCATCGACCTGGCCCTGCTCAAGGAGGTCAAGGAGGTCCGGCGCGGCCGGGTCTCCGACTACGCCGAACTGCGGGGCCCGCACGTGAAGTTCGTCGAGGGCCCGGGCGTGTGGGCGGTGCCCTGCGAGGTCGCGCTGCCCTGTGCCACCCAGAACGAGCTGACCGAGGCGGACGCGATCGCGCTCGTGCGCGGCGGCGTGCTGGCCGTGGCCGAGGGCGCCAACATGCCCACCACCCCGGAGGCCGTGCGGGTGTTGCGGGAGGCGGGCGTGGCCTTCGGCCCGGGCAAGGCGGCCAACGCGGGCGGTGTGGCGACCAGCGCGCTGGAGATGCAGCAGAACGCCTCGCGCGACTCCTGGAGCTTCGAGCGCACCGAGGAGCGGCTGGCCTCGATCATGCGGCACATCCACGAGTCCTGCTTCACCACCGCCGAGCGCTACGGGCACCCGGGCGACTACGTGGTGGGCGCGAACATCGCGGGCTTCGAGCTGGTCGCCGACGCGATGCTGGCGCAGGGCCTGGTCTGATCCCGTACGCCTGAGCCCACCCTGCTGCACCCCACCCTGCTGCACCCGACCCTGCCGTACCCGACCGGAGCGGGCACCGATGGTCGGGTACGGCAGGGTGGGGCCTTCCTACGGTGGAGATCAACAAGGGAAGGACGGGGCGAAGTGCTGGAGCACCTGAACCGGGCGATGGACCGGATCGAGGAGGACCTCGACCGCGAGATCGACGTGGCCGGGCTGGCGCGGATCGCGATGACGTCGGAGTACCACTTCCGGCGGCTGTTCTCGATGCTCGCCGGGATGCCGCTGTCGGAGTACGTCCGGCGCCGGCGGCTGACCGTCGCGGGAGCCGAAGTGCTGGACGGCGGGCGGACGTTGCTCGACATCGCGGTGCGTTACGGCTACACGTCGGGCGAGGCGTTCGCCCGGGCGTTCCGGGCGATGCACGGGGTCGGCCCCGGCGAGGCCCGGCGCGACGGCGCGGTGCTCACCTCACAGCCCCGGATGTCCTTCCGACTCGTCGTGGAGGGAAGCAGCAGCATGGATTACCGGATCGTCGAGAAGCCCGATTTCCGGGTCGTCGGCCGGAAGGCGCGGGTCCCCCTGATCTACCAGGGCGTCAACCCGCACATCGCCGAGTTCATCAAGGGGCTCGGCAAGGAGACCGTCGAGCGGATCACGGCCCTGACCGGGTCGGACCCGGTCGGCATCGTGACGGTGAGCGACGACTTCTCGCCCAACCGGGAGGAGGGCTCCGAACTCGACTACTGGCACGCGGTGGTGGCACGCGAGGACGCGGTCGTTCCGGACGACCTGGAGGTGTTGCCCGTCCCGGCCGGCACCTGGGCGGTGTTCATCAACACAGGGGCGTTCCCGCAGGCGCTGCAGGAGATGTGGGGGGACGTGGCCAGCCAGTGGTTCCCGTCGAACCCGTACGAGGCCAGGCAGGGCCCGGAGATCCTCCAGGTCCGGTTCGTGCCGGGGACGGCCGACGCCGAGGCCGAGCTCTGGATCCCGGTGGCCCGGGCGGCGCGCGGCTGACAGCTGACAGCGGACAGTCGACGGATAACAGATGACGGATGACGGATGACAGCGGACAGATTCTGCAATCTGTCCGCTGTCATCCGTTCTCTGTTCTCTGTTCCCCGTCCGCCGCCCGCCATCCGTCCGCCCACCCCGTTCGGCCCACCAGCGCCCGTCGCCGCTCCCGCCCGCCCCGCATGCTGGGGCGGGGGAGAGCGAGGGCGCGCGGCGGCGCGGCCGCTATCCGAGGAGTGGGATCACCGATGGCCAAGGCGTTCGGCTTCGTCGACTACGGCGGCCCGGAGACCCAGGAGTTCCTGGACCGCCCCGAGCTCGCCCCGGGCCCCGGCCGGATCGCGATCACGGTGCGCGCGGCCGGGGTGAACCCGGTGGACTGGAAGGTCCGCCGGGGGCTGCTCGGCCGTGAGCGGCAACTGCCCGCCGTGATGGGGCAGGAGGCGTCCGGCGTGGTCCAGCGGGTCGGCCCCGGAGTGGACGGCTTCGCCCCGGGCGACGAGGTGTTCGGCGTCGTGGCCGCCGGGGCCTTCGCCGAACAGACCCTCCTGCGGGCCGAGTCGAGCGCCCGCAAGCCGTCCGCCGTGGGATTCGACCGGGCCGCCGTCCTGGGCGTCGCCGCCGCCACTGCCGACGACGCCTTGCGCGACCTCGGCCTGGCCCCCGGGCGCACCCTGCTGATCGTCGGAGCCTCCGGCGGCGTCGGCGGCGCGGCCGCCCAACTCGCCCGCCGCCAGGGCCTGACCGTCCTCGGCACCACCGGCGAGAGGGGCCGCCCGTACCTGGAATCCCTCGGCGCGGTGCCCGTCCGCTACGGAGAGGGCGTCGCCGAGCGGCTCGCGGCCGCCGCCCCCGAGGGCGTCGACGCCATCCTCGACCTGGTCGGCGGCGAAGCCCTGCGCGCCGTGGCCCCGGCCCTCACCGACCGCGCCAACCTGGTCAGCACCGTCGACCCGGTCACCGCCGCCGACCTCGGCGGCCGCTACATCACCCGCTCCACCACGCCCGCCACGCTGGCCGCCCTCGCCGCCCTCGTCGCCGCCGGCGAACTGGACCCGCACATCACCGCCCGCTACCCGCTCGCCCATGCCGCCGAGGCCGTCGCGCTGGTCGAGTCCGGCCACCCACAGGGCAAGGTCGTCCTCGAAGTCTCCTGAAGACACAAGATGCTGACGATACGTCAGTGACGAATGAGGCAGAACAGTGAAGCAGAACACCGTCACCACCAACGGCCCCTGCTGGGTCGAGCTCGGCACCTCCGACCCGGCCGCCGCCAAGGCGTTCTACGGCGAACTGTTCGGCTGGCGCGCCGTCACCGACGTCCGCCCCGAGGCCGGCGGCTACACCCAGATGCACCTGGGCGAGGCCCCGGCCGCCGCCATCACCCCGATCTACGCCCCGCAGCAGCCCGTGGCCTGGACGGTCTCCTTCGCCGTCGCCGAGGCCGACGCCACCGCCGCGAGCATCGAGGGCGCCGGCGGCCGCCTGCTGATGGGGCCCGCCGACGTGTTCGACCTCGGCCGCTTCGCGGTGGCCGCCGACCCCTCGGGCGCCGTCTTCACCCTCTGGCAGGCCCGCGCCTTCCCCGGCGCCGGGGTGTTCAACGAGCCGGGCTCGCTCGGCTGGGTCGAACTGCTCACCCGCGAGCCGGAGAGCGCCCTCGCCTTCTACCCGAAGGTGTTCGGCTGGTCGGTGGCCCCCTCCGAGCAGTACACCCAGTGGGGCCTGGCCGGCCAGGACTTCGGCGGGATGCTGGTCATGGGCGAGAACTTCCCGCCGCAGGTGCCGCCGCACTGGCTGCCGTACTTCAGCGTCGCCGACGTCGACCTCACCGTCGGCCGGGCCACGGGCCTCGGCGCGGACGTCCTGATGCCCGCCACCGACGTGCCGGACGGTCCGCGCATCGCCGTGCTCCGCGACGGCCAGGGCGCCGCGTTCGGCGTCTACCTCGCGGGCGCCGAGGGCTGAGCGGCGGCGGCCCGATCAGCGGCCCGATCAGCGGCCCGGCCGCCGGCGCGCGAGCGCCAGGCCGCCACCCCCGCGCCCGCCGTGACCAGCAGCGCGCCCATCGGCACCACGTCGCCGATCCGGTCGTACCAGGTCAGCGTGCCGGGCTCGGTGAGCGGCAGCCGTACGGTCAGCGCCCCGGTGTCGCCGGTGCCGAGCCGGGCGAGCTCGCGCCCCTGCGCGTCGAAGGCGGCCGACACCCCGGTCAGCGACGCCTGTACGGCGGGGCGGCCCGTCTCGGCGGCCCGGATCGCCGCCAGGGAGACGTGCTGCTCGGGCGCCCAGGTGTGCTGGAAGGTCGAGGTCGAGGACTGGTACACCAGCACCCGGGCGCCGTCCCGCGCGGCGGTGCGCGACATGTCGGGGAAGGCCGACTCGAAGCAGACCAGCGCCGCCACCGGCAGCGGCCCGCCCGACCGGTCGGTGACGGGCAGCAGGTGGAAGGCGGTGCCGGGCGCCCGGTTCTCGCCCGCCGCCCGGCTGACCCCGGAGATCCAGCCCAGCAGGGGCCGCAGCGGGATGTACTCGCCGAAGGGCACCAGCCGGATCTTGCGGTAGCGGTCCAGCACCCCGGAGGGGGAGACCAGCACCGCGTCCTTGGAGATCCGCCCGTCCGCCTTGCGGGCGTCCTCGCCGGCGAGCAGCTGGGCGCCGGTGGCGGCGGACAGTTCGCGCAGCCGGTCCAGCGAGGCCGCGTCCTGGTCGAGGTCGGCGGTGGTACTGCTCTCGCCCCAGACGACCAGGTCCACCGGCCGCCCGGCCAGCGCGGCGGTGGCGCGGGCGCTCGCGTCGAACCGCTCCTGAGGGTCCTCCACGATGCCCGGCTGGACCAGCGCCACCGTCACCGCCCCGGTGCGCACCGGCGCCTCCCGCAGGGCGAACAGCAGGGGTCCTGCCGCCAGCACGGCCACCACGCTCAGCGCCGCGACGGCGCGGGGCGCGCGGTGCACGGCGGTCAGCAGCACCAGCACCCCGGTGTTGACGGCCGCGACGGCCGCGCTGACCAGCCAGATCCCGCCCGCCGAGGCCAGCGCCAGGACGGCGGGGTGCTGCCACTGGGTGGCGCCGAGCAGCGCCCAGGGGCCGCCGAGGGCGTGCCAGGAGCGCGCGTACTCGGCGGTCACCCACACCGCCGGGACGACCAGCAGCGCCAGCAGCGTCCGACGGGTGGTCAGCGGCGGGCTCAGCAGCCGGTGCACCGCGTACCCGAGGCCGCCCTGGAGCGCGCCGAACAGGACGGCGATCACCGGCAGTCCGGGGCCGATGGACGGCAGCAGCCAGTACATCGCCGTCAGGATGAACCCGGCGCCGAACCACCATCCGCGCACCGCCGCCTCGCGCGGCCCCGGCGCCCGCTGCATCAGCAGCAGCCCGGGCACCAGCGCGACCCATGCCAGCCACGCCTGCCCGGCCGCCGGGAACGCCAGTACCGGCACCGCCCCGCACGCCAGCGCCCCCACCCGCCCCCGGTACCGGTGCGGATGCGGATGCGGCGCGCGCGGCGCCTGCTCTCGCGCGGGGGCCGTGCTCAGGGCTGGGCTGGAGGGAGCGGTGCGGCGCGACATGCCCCGTATTGTCCGCCCGCCCCGCCGTCCGTGCCAGACGGAAGCGCGCCAGGTTGACGCGGACCGGCCACCACCTGCCGCCCGGACAGCGGCGGGTGGTGGCCGGCCCCGAGGGCTGTCAGCCCTCCTCGCCCTCCAGGTCGCCCTCGGTCTCCAGGAACGCGGCCTGGAGCTGCTCGATCAGCTCCGGGTCGGGCTGCTCCCACAGGCCCCGGCCGGCCGCCTCGAGCAGGCGCTCGCTGATGCCGTGCAGGGCCCAGGGGTTGGCGCCGGCGAGGAACTCGCGGTTGACGGGGTCGAGGACGTACTCCTGGGTGAGCTTCTCGTACATCCAGTCGGCGACCACGCCCGTCGTGGCGTCGTAGCCGAACAGGTAGTCCACCGTCGCGGCCATCTCGAAGGCGCCCTTGTAGCCGTGGCGGCGCATCGCCTCGATCCAGCGCGGGTTGACGACCCGGGCGCGGAAGACGCGGGCGGCCTCCTCGGTCAGCGTCCGGGTGCGGACGGTCTCCGGGCGGGTGGAGTCGCCGATGTAGGCGGTGGGGGCCCTGCCGGTCAGGGCGCGGACGGTGGCCACCATGCCGCCGTGGTACTGGAAGTAGTCGTCCGAGTCGGCGATGTCGTGCTCGCGGGTGTCGGTGTTCTTCGCGGCGACGGTGATCCGCTTGTAGGCGGTCTCCATCTCCTCGCGCGCCGGGCGGCCGTCGAGGCCGCGCCCGTACGCGTAGCCGCCCCAGACGGTGTAGACCTCGGCGAGGTCGGCGTCGGTGCGCCAGTCGCGGCTGTCGATCAGCTGGAGCAGGCCCGCGCCGTAGGTGCCCGGGCGGGAGCCGAAGACGCGCACGGTGGCCTTGCGCTCGTCGCCGTGCACCGCGAGGTCGGCCTGCACGTGGGCGCGGACGTAGTTGTCCGCGTCGGGCTCCTCCTGGGCGGCGGCCAGGCGCACCGCGTCGTCCAGCAGGGCGACGACGTGCGGGAAGGCGTCGCGGAAGAAGCCGGAGATGCGAAGCGTCACGTCGATGCGCGGGCGGCCCAGCTCCTCCAGCCCGATGGCCTCCAGGCCCGTGACCCGCCGCGAGGCGTCGTCCCAGACCGGGCGCACGCCCAGCAGGGCGAAGGCTTCGGCGATGTCGTCGCCGGCGGTGCGCATGGCGCTGGTGCCCCACAGCGAGAGCCCGACCGAGGGCGGGTAGGCGCCGTCGTTGTCGGCGGTGTAGCGCTCGATCAGCGAGGAGGCGAGGGCCTGGCCGGTCTCCCAGGCGAGCTTGCTGGGGACGGCCTTCGGGTCGACGGAGTAGAAGTTGCGGCCCGTCGGCAGCACGTTGACCAGGCCGCGCAGCGGGGAGCCGGAGGGCCCGGCGGGGACGAACCCGCCCCGGAGGGCGTGCAGGACGGCGTCCAGCTCGTCGGTGGTGGCGGCCAGGCGCGGCACCACCTGGGTGGCGGCGAAGGCCAGCACCTCGCGGACGGCCTCCGGGTGCCCGGCGGCGACCTTCTCGACGGCCTCGGGGGACCAGTCCTCGGCCTCCATCGCCTCGACCAGGGCGCGGGCCTGGGCCTCGGCGGCGTCGGTGGCGCCCAGGGTGAGGGCCGCCTCGTCCAGGCCGAGCGCCTCGCGCAGGCCGGGCAGGGCGCTGACGCCGCCCCAGATCTGGCGGGCGCGCAGGATGGCGAGCACGATGTTGACCCGGTCGACGCCGGCGGGCGCCTGGCCGAGGACGTGCAGGCCGTCGCGGATCTGGGCGTCCTTGATCTCGCAGAGCCAGCCGTCGACGTGCAGCAGGAAGTCGTCGAAGCCGTCGTCCTCGGGGCGCTCGTCGAGGCCGAGGTCGTGGTCGAGCTTGGCTGCCTGGATGAGCGTCCAGATCTGGGCACGGATGGCGGGCAGCTTGGCCGGGTCCATCGCGGCGATGTTGGAGTGCTCGTCGAGGAGCTGCTCCAGGCGCGCGATGTCGCCGTAGGAGTCGGCGCGGGCCATCGGCGGCACGAGGTGGTCGACGAGGGTGGCGTGGGCGCGGCGCTTGGCCTGGGTGCCCTCGCCCGGGTCGTTGACCAGGAAGGGGTAGATCAGCGGCAGGTCGCCGAGGACGGCGTCGGGGCCGCACTCGGCGGACAGCGCGGCGGTCTTGCCGGGCAGCCACTCCAGGTTGCCGTGCTTGCCGAGGTGGATGGCGGCGTGGGCGCCGAAGCCGCCGTCCTCCTGCGCGGCCTCGATCCAGCGGTAGGCGGCCAGGTAGTGGTGGCTCGGCGGGAGGTCCGGGTCGTGGTAGATCGCGACGGGGTTCTCGCCGAAGCCGCGCGGCGGCTGGATGAGGACGAGCAGGTTCCCGGAGCGGATCGCGGCGAGCACGATGTCGCCGTCGGGGTTCTGGGAGCGGTCGACGTACAGCTCGCCGGGGGCCGGGCCCCAGTGCTCCTCGACCCGCTCGCGCAGCGCCTGCGGGAGGGTGGCGTACCAGCGGCGGTAGTCGGCGGCGGGGATGCGCACGGGGTTGCGGGCGAGCTGGTCCTCGGTCAGCCAGTCCTGGTCGTAGCCGCCGGCGGCGATCAGGGCGTGGATGATCGCGTCGCCCTCGTGGCCGCCGTCCTCGTCGTGGCCTTCCCCTTCCGACTCGCCGCGCGAGAACCCGGGGATGCTGTCCCCGAGGTCCATGCCCTCCTCGCGCAGCCGCTCCAGCAGGCGCACCGCGCTGGCCGGGGTGTCCAGGCCGACGGCGTTGCCGACACGGGCGTGCTTGGTCGGGTACGCGGACAGGACCAGCGCCAGGCGGCGCTCGGCGGCCGGGACGTGGCGCAGCCGGGCGTGGCTGACGGCGGTTCCGGCGACGCGGGCCGCGCGCTCCGGGTCGGCGGCGTAGACGGTCAGGCCGTCCTCGTCGAGCTCCTTGAAGGAGAAGGGGACGGAGATCAGGCGGCCGTCGAACTCCGGCACGGCGATCTGGGTGGCGGTGTCCAGCGGGGAGAGGCCGTCGTCGCTGGCCTCCCACTGGGCGCGCGACCAGGTCAGGCAGAGCGCCTGGAGGATCGGCCGGTCGAGGGCGGCGAGCGCGCCCGCGTCCCACGCCTCCTCGTCGCCGCCGGCCTGGGCGTCGGCCGGGCGGGTGCCGCCGGCGGCGAGGACGGTGGTGACGATCGCGTCGGCCTCGCCGAGGGCGGCCAGCAGCTCGGGCTCGGCGCCGCGCAGCGAGGCGCAGTAGTAGGCCCTGGCCTGCGCGCCCTTGTCCTCGACGGCCCGGCAGAGCGTCTCCACGAAGGCGGTGTTGCCGCTCATGTGGTGGGCTCGGTAGTAGAGCACCGCGACGGTCGGGCCGTCGGTCGTACGGGCTTCGCGCTCCAGCGGCCCCCACGCGGGCGCGGAGGCGGGCGGGGCGAAGCCGTGGCCGGTGAGCAGCACGGTGTCGGAGAGGAAGGCGCCGAGCTCGGCCAGGTTGGCGGCGCCGCCGTGGGCGAGGTAGGCGTGCGCCTCGGCGGCGATGCCGGCCGGGACGGTGGACAGCTCCATCAGCTGGGCGTCGGGGGCCTGTTCGCCGGTCAGCACGATCACCGGGCGGGGGCCGGCGAGCAGCGCGTCCAGGCCCTCCTGCCAGGCGCGGCGCCCGCCGAGGAGGCGGACCACGACCAGCTCGACGCCCTCGAGCAGCGCGGGCAGCTCCTCGGGGGAGAGCCGGGCGGGGTTGCCGAGGCGGTAGGGGACGGGGCCGCTCGAGGCGCGGGCGCTCAGCAGGTCGGTGTCGGACGTCGACAGCAGCAGGATCATAGGAAGGCCCTCCCGGCCTCGTCGGTGGCCAGGATGGCCGCGGTGATGGCCGGGGTGGCCGAAGTCTGGGCCTGGGCGGCCGTGGTGACGGCTGTGGTGGCGGTCGCGGTGACGGCACGGTGGGCCGCGGTGACGGCACGGGGTGCCGGACAGGCGTCCGGGGACGCGGACGCGCGCAGGCGACGGCGCTGGTGCATAGCTGCCTTCCTCGGGGTCCGCGCCCCGGGCCGGTGGAGGACGGCAGGAGTTCCTGGCTCCCGCGGCCACCGGTCGTCCGGTGCGCCGCGGTCACAGTGGCGGGACCGCACCGGGCTCACACCGGTTTCCTCCCCTGCGCCGTCGCTGGCGTGGACGGTCCGCCGGGACCGCCCGCCCAGCATCGTACGGGGTGCGGCTGACCTGCGGGAGAGCCCGCCGGAGCTCGACGGGGGCGGGCCGGGGTGAACGGGCCCGGGGCGGGCGGGGATGTGACGCGACGGACGGAGGCAACGGATCGGATCATCTGTATGCTCGCCGCCATGCCACCGACACCCGACCCCACCCCGCCGGGCGCCCCGGTGCCAGGGCGGGCGGTGTCCGACCGGGCCCGGGCGGACGTCTGCCCCGGCGCGCTGCGCCTGCACGCCGCCGACGACGGCGCCCTGGCGCGCATCCGCCTGCCCGGAGGTGAGCTGACGGACCGTCAGGCGCTCGCCCTCGCGGAGGCTTCCGAAGCGCTCGGCGACGGCGCCCTGGAGACCACCTCGCGCGGCAACGTCCAACTGCGCGGCCTGGGTTCGGACTGCGCGGGCGAACTCGCCGAGCGGCTGCGGGCGGTGAGGCTGCTGCCCTCCGACACCCACGAGCGGGTGCGCAACATCGTCGCCTCGCCGCTGGCCGGGCTTCCCGACGCCTCAGGGCCCGACGTGCGGGCCTGGGTGCGGGAACTGGACGCGCGGCTGTGCGCGAGCGACTGGGCGGCCGGGCTCTCCGGCAAGTTCCTGTTCGCCCTGGACGACGGGCGGGGCGACGTCGCCGCGCTCGACGCCGATGTGACATTGATCGCAGGCTCGGCGGGCGAGGGCGAGGGCGAGGGCCCGGGCCCGGGCCCGGGTTCCGGGAGCGCCGCCCCGCTGCTGCGCCTCGGGCGCGACGCGTACGGCCACCCCGTGGAGCCCGGCCGGGAGGTGACGGCCGTCCTCGACGCCGCCCGCGCCTTCCTCGACGCGCTGCGCACCACCGGCCGGCGGGCCTGGCACCCGCGCGAGGTGCCCGACCTGCTGCCCGCCGGCACCGTGGCGCTGCCCGGCTTCGCCGGTGAGGCGCCCGCCCTCGGCGTGCTGCCCGGCGCGCTCTCGGTGGGCCTGCGCTTCGGCCGGGCGAGCGCCGCGCAGTGGCGGGCGCTGGTCGCCGCCTCGGCGGGCGGGCTGCGGCTGACGCCCTGGCGCGGCGTGGTGCTGCCGGGGGCCGCGGCCCCCGGGCTCGCGAAGCTGGCGCAGGCCGGCTTCCGTACGGAGGCGGGCTCGGCCTGGGAGCGGGCCAGCGCCTGCACCGGGCTGCCGGGCTGCGCCAAGTCGCTGGCCGACGTCCGGGCGGACGCGGCCTCGGCGCTGGACGCCGCGGGTGCGGCGACAGGACTTCCCGTGCACTGGTCCGGCTGTGAGCGGCGCTGCGGACACCCGGCCGGACGGTGGGTGGACGTGCTCGCCACGGGGCAGGGCTACCGGGTGACGGTGAACGGGCCGGCGGGCGCCTCCGGGGCGGCCGTCGACGTGAGGAACGAGCAGACGGCCGAGGCGGTCGCCGCGGCCAGGAGGACCACCAAGTGATCGAGTACGAGAAGGACGGCGCGTCCATCTACCGCCAGTCCTTTGCCACCATCCGCGCGGAGGCCGACCTGGCCGCCCTCCCGGCGGACGTCTCCCAGGTCGCGGTGCGGATGATCCACGCCTGCGGGATGGTCGACCTGGTCGAGGACCTGGTGTACTCGCCCGGCGTGGTCGCCTCCGCGCGCGCCGCCCTGAACGCCGGTGCGCCGATCCTGTGCGACGTCAACATGGTCGCCAGCGGAGTGACCCGCAAGCGGCTGCCCGCCGACAACGAGGTGATCTGCACCCTCACCGACCCGTCCGTGCCCGAGCTCGCGCGGAAGATGGGCAACACCCGCAGCGCCGCCGCCATGGAGCTGTGGCTGCCCCGGCTGGAGGGCGCGGTGGTGGCCGTCGGCAACGCGCCGACCTCGCTGTTCCGGCTGCTCGAGATGATCGAGGCCGGCGCGCCGCGACCGGCCGCGGTGATCGGCGTCCCGGTCGGCTTCATCGGCGCCGCCGAGTCCAAGCAGGCCCTGGCCGAGCACGCCTCGGGCCTGGAGCACCTGGTGGTGCGCGGCCGGCGCGGCGGCAGCGCGATGGCCGCCGCCGCCGTCAACGCGATTGCGAGCGAAGTAGAGTGACGGACCGTCAGAACACCCCCACCGGACGGCTGTACGGGGTCGGGCTCGGCCCCGGCGACCCGTCGCTGGTGACCGTCCGCGCGGCCGAACTCATCGGCAAGGCCCACGTGGTGGCGTACCACAGCGCCCGCCACGGCCGCTCCATCGCGCGTTCCATCGCCGAGCGGTACCTGACGGGCGGTCAGATCGAGGAGAAGCTGGTCTACCCGCTCACCGTCGAGACCACCGACCACCCCGGCGGCTACCGGGGCGCGCTGGACGAGTTCTACGAGGAGGCGTCCGCCCGGCTGGCCGCCCACCTGGACGCCGGACGCGACGTCGTCGTCCTCGCCGAGGGGGACCCGCTCTTCTACGGCTCCTACCAGCACATGCACAAGCGCCTCGCGCACCGCTACCCGACCGAGGTCGTGCCCGGCGTGACCTCGGTGAGCGCGGCGGCGGCCCGGCTGGGGCAGCCGCTGACCGAGGCCGAGGAGACGCTGACCGTCATCCCGGGCACGCTGCCCGAGGAGGAGCTCACCGCGCGGATAGCCGCCGCGGACTCGGCCGTGATCATGAAGCTGGGCCGCACCTTCCCGGCCGTGCGCCGCGCGCTGGAGCGGGCCGGGCGGCTGGAGGACGCGCAGTACGTGGAGCGCGCCTTCATGGAGGGCGAGCGGATCGCCCCGCTGGTCGAGGTCGAGGGCGAGAGCGTCCCGTACTTCTCGGTGGCGGTGCTGCCGAGCAAGGTCGCGCCCCTGGAGCCGGTCGTACGGCTGGCGGACGGTATGGGCAGCGTGACCGTGGTCGGCACCGGGCCGGCCGGGCCGCTCTGGCTCACCGCCGAGGCGCGCGGCGCGCTGTCCGAGGCCACCGACCTGGTCGGATACACCACCTACCTGGACCGGGTGCCCGAGCGGCCCGGGCAGCGGCGGCACGGCTCGGACAACAAGGTGGAGTCGGAGCGCGCCGAGTACGCCCTCGACCTCGCCCGGCGCGGGCACCGCGTGGCGGTGGTCTCCTCGGGCGACCCGGGTGTGTTCGCGATGGCGACCGCCGTCCTCGAGGTCGCCTGCGAGCCCGACTACCGGGACGTGCCGGTGCGCATCGTCCCCGGGATGACCGCCGCCCACGCGGCCGCCTCCCGGGCAGGCGCCCCGCTCGGCCACGACTACGCGGTGGTGTCCCTCTCGGACCGGCTCAAGCCCTGGGAGGTGGTGGCCAAGCGGCTGCGCGCCGCCGCCGAGGCGGACCTGGTGCTGGCCCTGTACAACCCGGGCTCCAAGTCCCGCATCACCCAGGTCGGCCTGGCCCGGGACCTGCTGCTGGAGTACCGCGCGCCCGAGACCCCGGTCGTCATGGCCCGCGACGTCGGCGGCCCGACCGAGCGCGTCCGGATCGTCCGCCTCGGCGAACTGGACCCGGCGCTGGTCGACATGCGCACGATCCTGCTGATCGGCTCCTCGCAGACCCAGGCGGTCGAACGGGGCGGCGGCGTGCAGGTCGTCTGGACGCCCCGGCGGTACCCGGAGGACTGACGGCGGACGGGGTTCAGCGAACAGCTAACAGATAACAGTCGACAGATGACGGCGAACAGATGGTGACATCTGTTCGCCGTCATCTGTCCTTCGTCACCGCGTCGGCTTGGCGATCAGCAGCTCGGTGTTGTGGTCCTGGCCCGAGCCCAGCAGCGCCGTCGGCCGCCCGTTCGGGTCGTTGTACGACAGCTCGCGGTACAGCGCCGCCAGGTTGGCGTCCGAGGTGCTGGTGAAGTCCGTCCCGTACGGGGCGGAGGACTCGATCAGCGTGGTGAACAGCGAGAGCGTCCCGTCGCCGTTGTCCGCGACCTCGATGATGCGGCCGTGCTGCGGGTAGTCGATGTGCGAGGCGGTGTTGATCTCCCAGAACGCCCGCTCCGGCACCGCGTGCCCGTGCGGAGTGATCTTGTTCATGTGGGTGTGCCCGTTCACCCAGCCGACCACGTTCGGGTAGCGCTGCAGCAGCGCCACCAGCTCGTTGCCGTCGTGCCGCTTCTCGAAGATGTTGCGCGGGTCCGGCAGCAGGTTGCCCATGCTGGTGCTGGTGTGGTGGCTGAAGACCAGCACCAGGTCGTCCGTGCTCCCGCCCGTCACCCGGCGCCCGCTGCCGTCGTACCAGTGCCCGCTGTGCGCCTGCAACTGCTGCTCCAGCCAGCGCAGTTGGGCGCTGCCGAGCGAACCGTCCGCGAATCCGGCCTGGTTGGTGGTGTCCAGGCTGATGCCGACGACCTTCTCCGAGATGCGGAAGGTGTAGTAGAGCTTGCCGCTGCCCACCATGTCCGAGGTGAACCCGTGCCCGTACGGCCCGGCGCCGGTGACGGCCGGGTTGAGGTGGGCCTTGGCGAACTCCTTGAGCGTGAACGGCTTTCGGCGCGCGTCCGGGGTGACCTCGCGCACCGCCTCGCCGTCCACGATCAGCTTGGCGAGCAGCAGCACCGCGCCCGCCGGGTCCCGCCGCAGGGAGTCCATCAGCTGCGCCGCCGTCGCGTCGTCGCAGCCCTCCAGCTTGTAGCGGCCGGTGTAGAGCTCGTTCAGCAGGCCGAAGTCCGGCAGCGAGCCCTCGATGCTGTCGTCGTGGTTGCCGACCGTGGTGTACCAGGGGGTGCGCAGGCCCGGCGCGTCGAAGGGCCGCCCGGCGGCGGAGAGGAAGCCGGGCACCTGCGGGAAGCCCGCCGCCTTGTAGACGTCGGCGTAGGAGAGCTCGGGGTTCCAGTAGCCGACGTTGCCGGAGTTCTGCACGCCCTCGTAGCGGCTGGTGTCGCCGGTGTTCTGGGCCAGGCGCCCGCCGCCCATGACCGTGAGGTACCAGTCGAGTTCGGCCAGCTCGTGGTTGTCGGTGTTGTCGCCGGTGGCCATCACCATGCTGAACGGCAGGCCCGTGTAGGGGCCGCCGGCCAGCGAGTTGACCCGCTCGACGAGCGAGGAGACGCCGCGCGCGTTGAGCGCCTCCTGCGGCCGGTAGGCGCTGCCGTTGAACTTGGCCAGGTACTCGAAGCGCACCGGGGACTCGGTGTCCACCAGGTGCAGGTCGCTGAACTGCACGAAGCTGGCGAGCCCGGTGCGGCGGTCGTCCCGGCCGGCGCCCGGCGCGGCGAGGTCCCCGCGGACCATCAGCGGCCAGCCCGGTCCGGCCGTCAGCCGCTTGTAGCCGCCGGTGCCGACGGGCGTGGCCACCTGCTCCAGCGTCGTGCCGGTCACCGAGACCGCCCGCGCGGCCGTGGCCGCCAGCGCCTTCTCGCGCACCGCCGCCGAGGCGAGCTGCGCGCCGCTCAGCGACAGGGCCGACCAGGCCGCGGCCACCGAGGTGCCGGTGAGGAACGTGCGCCGCTTCATCCCTGCCATGAAAATACCCCCACAAACCGAAGGCCCGGCCGGGTTGTCCCCGCCGCCGGACCACGTCATGAACCTGTCTGAACCCGTGAGTAACGGAGCGAAAGATTACTGGCTGGTAGCCCGTACGGGGAGCCCCGTGCGGGGAACAGTTCGAGAACGGGCGGAGGCGCCCGTCCCCTTCTCCTCCTCTCGCCCGGCCCCATCTCCTCCCCGGTCGTCGCCCATCAGGGCGGATGGGGGAAAATCGGCGGGTGCGGCCGCGGTGGCCGCGGCGCGACGCGGTCGGAGGCGAGGCACAGGTGGCCCCAGCGGGAGCAGCAGCGGGAGGCCGGGCCGGCCAGCTGAAGAGCAGCGGCCTGCGGCCGGGCTGGACGACGGGCGCCTGCGCCACCGCCGCCACCAAGGCCGCCTACACCGCCCTGCTCACCGGCGACTTCCCCGACCCGGTGACCATCACCCTCCCCAAGGGCCAGCAGCCGGCCTTCGCGCTCGCCGCCGAGGAACTGACCGACGGGCGGGGCGAGGAGCTGACGGACGGGCGGGCCGACGCGCGGGCCGAGGAGACGGCCGCCGCCATGGCCGGGGTGGTCAAGGACGCCGGCGACGACCCCGACGTGACCCACGGCGCGCTGATCCGCTCGACCGTCCGGGCCGGCGAGCCCGGTACGGGCGTGGTGTTCCGGGCCGGCCCCGGCGTGGGGACGGTCACCAAGGCGGGCCTGCCGCTGCCGGTCGGCGAGCCCGCGATCAACCCGGTGCCCCGGCAGATGATCCGCGACGCGGTCGCCGAGGTCGCGGCCGCGCACGGGGGCAGCGGGGACGTGGTGGTGGAGATCTCCGTGGACCACGGCGAGGAGATCGCCCGCTCGACCTGGAACCCCCGCCTCGGCATCCTCGGGGGCCTGTCCATCCTCGGCACCACGGGCATCGTCGTCCCCTACTCCTGCTCCGCCTGGATCGACTCGATCCGTCGCGGGGTGGACGTGGCCCGCGCCGCGGGCCGTACGCACGTGGCGGGCTGCACCGGTTCGACCTCGGAGAAGGTCGCGGTCGCGGTCCACGGCCTGCCCGAGGACGCGCTGCTCGACATGGGCGACTTCGCCGGCGCCGTCCTCAAGTACCTCAAGCGCCACCCCGTGGCCCGGCTGACCATCGCGGGCGGCTTCGCCAAGCTCTCCAAGCTCGCCGCCGGCCACCTCGACCTGCACTCGGCGCGCTCCCAGGTGGACAAGGGGTACCTGGCGGGCCTGGCCAGGCGCGGCGGCGCGGACGAGGAGCTGGCGCGGGCGGTGGCGGAGGCCAACACGGGCCTGGAGGCGGTGCAGTTGTGCCGGGCCGCCGGGGTGCCGCTGGGTGACCTGGTCGCCGAGGCGGCCCGGGCGACGGCGCTCGGCGTGCTGCTCGGCTCGCCGGTGGCGGTGGACGTGATCTGCATCGACCGCGCGGGCACGATCGTGGGCCGCGCGGAACCGCTGGGGCTCTGAACGGCGTCGCCCCGGACGCCCCGTTGGTACAGCAGAAGCTCAGTAATATCGCGCGGTGATGTGAAGATCTGACGGCCATACGGAGAGAGAAACGGACAAATGTAGTGCCGTGTCCGCCCTTGATTCTGTCGTCATCTCACCCATGAGATATTGTCTGCCGAGTGACAGGCGACTATCTCACCCGTATCGGCACCCTCATCCGTACCGCGCGCCAGCACCGCGGCTGGTCCCAGGCGCAGCTCGGCGAGGCCCTCGGAACCAGCCAGAGCGCGGTCAACCGCATCGAACAGGGAAAGCAGAACGTCAGCCTTGAGATGATCGCCCGCATCGGCGAAGCCCTCAACAGCGAGATCGTCTCCCTCGGCTACTCCGGCCCGATGCACCTGCGCGTCACCGGCGGCACCCGGCTCTCCGGCGCCATCGACGTCCGCAGCAGCAAGAACGCCTGCGTCGCGATCCTGTGCGCCTCGCTGCTCACCACCGGCCGCACCACGATCCGCAGCGTCGCCCGGATCGAGGAGGTCTACCGCATCCTCGAGGTCCTCACCAGCATCGGCGTCAAGAGCCGCTGGATCAACGAGGGCCGCGACCTCGAACTCACCCCGCCGGCCGAGCTCGACCTCGCCGCCATGGACGTCGAGGCCGCCCGCCGCACCCGCAGCGTCCTGATGTTCCTCGGCCCGCTGATGCACCGCGCCGAGCGCTTCGCCATCCCGTACGCCGGCGGCTGCGACCTCGGCACCCGCACCGTGCAGCCGCACCTGACCGCGCTGCAGCGCTTCGGCCTGGAGGTCGCCACCACCGGCGGCGCCTACCACGCCTCCGTCCAGCCCGGCGCCCCGATGGACCGGCCCATCGTGCTGACCGAGCGCGGGGACACCGTCACCGAGAACGCCCTGCTCGCCGCCGCCCGCCACGACGGCGTCAGCGTCATCCGCAACGCCTCGCCCAACTACATGGTCCAGGACCTGTGCTTCTTCCTGGAGAAGCTCGGCGTGCGGATCGAGGGCATCGGCACCACCACCCTCACCGTGCACGGCGTCCCGCAGATCACCCGCGACGTCGACTACACCCCGGCCGAGGACCCGGTGGAGGCGATGAGCCTGCTCGCCGCCGCCGTCGTCACCTCCTCCGAGCTGACGATCCGCCGGGTGCCGATCGAGTTCCTGGAGATCGAACTCGCGGTGCTGGAGGGCATGGGCCTCGACTACGACCGCACCCCCGAGTACCCCGCCCACAACGGCCACACCCGGCTCGTCGACCTCACTGTGCGGCCCTCCAAGCTGACGGCGCCGATCGACACCATCCACCCGATGCCCTTCCCCGGCATCAACATCGACAACGTGCCGTTCTTCGCCGCCATCGCCGCGGCCGCGCACGGCACCACGATGATCCACGACTGGGTCTACGACAACCGCGCCATCTACCTCACCGAGCTCACCCGGCTCGGCGCGGACGTCAAGCTCCTCGACCCCCACCGCGTCCTCGTCCAGGGCCCCACCCGCTGGCGCGCCGCCGAGATGATCTGCCCGCCCGCGCTCCGCCCGGCCGTGGTCATCCTGCTCGCGATGCTCGCCGCCCAGGGCACCTCCGTGCTGCGCAACGTGTACGTCATCAACCGCGGCTACGAGGACCTCGCCGAGCGCCTCAACTCCATCGGCGCCCAGATCGAGACCTTCCGCGACATCTGAGCAGAGGTCTGATCAACCGTCAGCTGCCCCTCCCGCCCCACCTGTTGAGGCCGGAGGGGCAGCTTCGTCGCATCCATCCCGGTGTTCAGGGCAGGGGTGGGGGGTTGGGGTGGGTGTAGGCGATCCAGTCGAGCCAGGGGTTCTGGGAGTGGCGGATGGCTTCGGGGGTCAGGGCGGAGCGGTCGGCGATGAGGGAGAACGCCGGGTGGCTCATCAGCTCGTCCGGGGCGGGGTCGACCGGGAGGGGTTCGGGGTCGACGTGGCCGCCGGCGCAGCCGGCGAAGGCGCCCGTGTCGGGGTCCCGCAGGACGGCCAGGTGGGGGTCGGCGTGCTGGGTCCACCAGGTGGACAGGCCCAGGGCCGCGTCGGCGCTCAGGTACTCGAACGACCGCCACATCGTCGCCAGCCGGGCGACCGCGTCGGGGTGCCGCCACCACTGGCGGCACCAGGTGCCCCGTCGTCCGTCGTGGTGCTCGGCCAGCATCACGACGAGGTACTCGCGGACGAAGGAGTCGAGACTGGTGAACAGCAGCGTCTGTACGGCCTCCTCCGGTTCGGGCTCCAGCCAGTCGTCGAGGTCGCGCTGCGCGGACTCGTCGTTGCTCATGTTCCACCCCTGTTCACGGCGAACGCCGCATCGTACAGAGACCGGTTGAGGATCTGGGGCTCCCGATGGAGCCGGTGGGCGACGCGGAGCGCTTCCTGCGCCGGCCGGACGCCGTGGACCCGTCGGTCCCCGCGCGGGGCCGCGCCCCGCCGGATCTCCGACAGGGTCAGCAGTGCGTCGGCCAGTTCGGCCCGCACCAGCGCGGCCCGGCCGCCGGGCAGGCGGCGCAGGATCGACACGGCCTTGCGCGCCGCGGCGACGGCCCGGGGGAGGTCCCCTGTCACAAGGTGGACCCGGGCGAGCAGTTGGAGCGCAACGGAGAGGTCGGGCACGTAGGCCAGGTCGGTGTCGCCGCCTTTGGGGGCGCGGTCGGCCAGGAGCCTCCACACCCGTACGCCCTCCCGGGCGTGGCGCACCGCGGCCTCGACGTGGTTCAGGCCCAGTTCGTACCTCGTGAGGAACGCCAGCGAGCGGGCCCGGACGATCAGGTACTCCTCGGGGTACTGCTCGCCGATGCGCCGTCGCAGCACGGCGGCCTGGGCGGGGGTCGACCCGTTCGTCCGGTACACCCATGCCGTGCTCGCGGGCTCGGCCCGTCCGTGGCTCCGTGCCGTCCAGCCCCTGGCCAGGTCGATGCAGCGCGCCGAGTCCAGTTGCCGCTCCATCAGGACGTCGAGGGCGTCCGCCAGGAACGCCTCCGAGGCGAGCGGATCGTGCCGGGCGCGGTCGCGGTGGTGGCGGACGGCGAAGTGGGCGGCCGCGAGGGCGAGGCGGTGGTAGCCGGCCAGGGCGTAGTCCTCGGCCAGGTCCATCAGGACGGCGGCGACGTCGCCGCGGTAGCGGTCCCCGTCCTGGCGCATCAGCTCGGTGTAGTGCCTGCCCGCCTCCTCCAGCAGCCGCCGGGCGGTGGCCCGGTCCCCGGAGACGTGGGCGGCGAGTGCCAGGGAGTGGACGGCGTCGGCCAGGTCGCCGAGATGGGCCGCCCGGACCTCCTCGGTCGGGCCGGTGCCCCAGGTCATCAGCGAGGTGTTGAGGTGGACGGCGTTGCGGGCGGCCTCCATCGCCTTCTCGGCGGTCCCGGAGCGCCGGAGGGCGTGGGCGAGGCTGGTCAGGCAGCGCGCGAGCGGCGGGAGGTACTCCTCCGGGTCCTGGACGGCCAGCCGGCGCAGGATGAGCTCGGCCTCCTCCAGGGGCGCGAGGTCGCCCGAGGGACGGCTCGGGGTGAGGGAGCAGGCCCACTGCTGCTTCAGCGCCCAGGCGAGGTCGGCCCGGTGCTCGGGGGCGTCCGCGGCCCGGGCCCGGTGGTACCGGACGAGCTTGCGGGACAGGGTGATCTCGAATCCGGTGAGGACCGGAATCCCCGGGGGCATCGCCAGGTACAGCGCGGTGAGGGCCTCCAGGCAGGCGCGGTCCTCCTCGACGGCCCCGCCCAGCAGGTCGAGCAGCCGCCTGGCCGTGGCCGTACGCCCCGCCAGGGTGTGGGCCAGCACGGCGCGCATCAGGTCGATGAGCGCCTGCTTCTGCTGGGCGGGGGAGGCGACGGCCAGGATCTCGGGGAGGAGGTCCTCGTCGTCCAGGACCATCCTCGCCCCGAGGTGCTCGGAGAGGCGGTCGGGCTGGACGCGGCCCCAGTACTCGCTCGGCGACGGGTACAGGCTCCTGACGAGCAGCGCCAGTTCGACGTGGAGGTGGGCGGGGAGCACGCTCAGGCGGGCGAACGTGTCGACGGCCTCCCGCCGGCCGGGCGCGCCGCAGAGGGTGGCGACCGCGACGGCGAGGCTGAGCAGTTCCCGGGAGACGGCGATCCCGTTGCGCCTGGCGGCCTGGGCCCAGTATCGGCTCTCGTGGTCGAGCAGGGCGTCCTCCAGGGTGGCGGGGGAGAACTGCCGGACGGTGTCGGCCGAGGGGAGCGGCGCGTGGCGCAGCAGCGCGACCAGGGCGCTCAGCTGGAGGTTGAACGGGACGCCGTACGCGTCGTCGGCGAGGTCCTCGGGCGGCTGGACGATCTCGGCGACGGCCTGCCAGTGCGCGGGGCGGCTGGTTTCGTCGACGGGCAGGGGATGGCCCGGCAGCCGTTCGAGCTGCGGGGCGAGGGCGCGGAGCACCTGCCGGTAGTGGGCGCGGCGGGTGGCGAGGCCGTCCCTGATCGGCTGGAGTTCGCGGACGGGCGCGCCGCGGACCAGCTCGTCGGCCCAGGAGCCGGACAGCAGCGGGTCGGTGCGCCAGGCGCCGGCGGCGCGGGCGACCAGCAGCAGACGGATCGTGGGCCGCTGCCTGCGCCGGGCGAGGACCGCCTCGACGAAGCCGCGGATCTGCGACGCCTCGGCCTCGGCGTAGTCCGTCACGAGCAGCAGCGGGCCCTCGACGCGGCTCAGGGCCCGCCCGGTGTCGTCGGCGAGCGCGTTCTGGCGCAGTTGCCCCGCCGTCCAGCCCTCCCGGCGCATGTGGGCGACGAGCCAGCGGGCGAGGCGGGTCTTCCCGGTGCCGCCGGTACCGGCGAGGATGCGCACGGAGACGTCCGGGCCGTCCGGGCGGCACCAGTCGCGCAGTTCGCGCTGCTCGGGTTCGCGCCCGTGGAGGGGGACCACCTCGAACTCGGCGTTCAGCAGGCCGGCCGGGGAGAGCGGGCGGTGGTCCGGGGCGAGGGGAGCGAGCAGGTGGGCGATCTCGATGGGTTCCGGGAGGAGGGGGGCGCCGGCACGGGCCTCGAGGAGCGCGCGGAAGCCGTCGTCGGCGAGGAGGGCCTGGGCGGGGGTGGCGGTGAGCAGGCTGCCGTGCGCGGGGCGGCGGTCGGTGCGCACGACGCCGAGGAGAAGGTCCTGGTCCTGGTGGAAGAGGACGGCTCCCGACATGCCCGACCAGGGGGTGGCGCCCGGTGCCGGGAACCGCTGCGGGGGCAGGGGCTGGGCGCTGCGGACCTCGTAGCGGTGGGTCAGCGCTCCGGTGCCGGGGTCGATCACCCCGGACAACTGCCGGGTGTCGTAGGTGCTTTCGGTGGCGTCGACCCGCGGGAAGCCGATCGCGGTGACCGGGCAGCCGGGCCGGTCGGTGACGAAGACGCCCCAGCGCAGCGGCGGCAGGTCCGAGGCCCCGAGGAAGGGGCGGCCGGCGGTGCGGAGCAGGGCGGCGTCCACCTGCTCGTCCCGGCGCTGCCAGAGGGTCTCGGCGGCGACCGGGTCGTTCCCGGCGTGGGGGAAGCGGACGGTGACCGACTCGAGGTCCGGGCCGCCCGTCGCGGTGAGCGCATGGGCGGCCGTCAGTACCAGGTCGGGCGCGACCAGGTACCCGGAGGCGCGCTTCCTCACCCCGTTGGCGAACCTGACCCGGACGAAGGCGAGCCGCCTGTCTGCCACACGTCCCCCTGGGCCGAACGGCTCTGCCGCGTACGTGACTTCGTGCGTGCAGGCGTCATCCCCGGACGGGCGCGGCCGAAACTACCCGAGGCGCTCCAGCCAGTGCAGGGCGCCCTCCACGTCGGGGGCGACGGGCAGGCCCTCCGGGACCGGGGGGCGTTCCACGAGGACGACGGGCAGGGCGAGTTCGCGGGCGGCGGTGAGTTTGGGGGCGGTGGCGGCGCCGCCGCTGTCCTTGGTGACGAGGACGTCGACGCGGTGGGTGCGCAGCAGCGCGCGTTCGTCGTCGAGGGTGAACGGGCCCCGGTCCAGGAGGACCTCGAGCGAGGGCGGCATCGGCGGCTCGGGCGGGTCGACCGAGCGGGCGAGGAAGTGCAGGTCGTGGAGGTGGGCGAAGGCGGCGATGCCCTGGCGGCCGGTGGTGAGGAAGACGCGGTGGCCGAGGCCGGGCAGCAGGTCCGCCGCCTCGGCGAGGGAGACGGCCCGGTGCCAGCGGTCGCCGGGGGCGGGGGCGAAGCCGGGGCGGCGCAGCACGAGCAGGGGGACGCCGGTGGCGGCAGCCGCGAGGGAGGCGTTGCGGGAGATCCCGGCGGCGAAGGGGTGGGTGGCGTCCACGACGGCGTCGACGTGTTCGGCGCGCAGCCAGTCCGCCAGGCCCTCGGGGCCGCCGAAGCCGCCGATCCTCACCTCCCCGGCGGGCAGGCGGGGTTGGGCGACGCGCCCGGCGAGTGAGCTGGTGACCCGGTGCCCGGAGGGGGCGAGCGCGGCGGCCAGCGCCCGTCCCTCCGTCGTCCCGCCGAGGACCAGGATGTGCCGCGTCATGCGCCGCAGGGCTCGTGCGGGCGTTCGCGCTCCGTCGAGTAGAGGTGGCTGTCGCGGAACTGCTCGGCGGCCAGGGTGCGGCCGACGATGATGACGGCGGTGCGCACCACGCCCGCCTCCTTGACCTGCCCGGCGATGTCGGCGAGCGTGCCGCGCAGCACCAGCTCCTCGGGGCGGCTGGCCATCGCGACCACGGCGGCGGGGCAGTCGGCGCCGTAGTGGGGCAGGAGCTGCTCGACGACGTCGTCCACGTAGCCGGCGGCCAGGTGCAGCACCAGCAGGGCGCCGCTGCGGCCGAGGGTGGCGAGGTCCTCGCCCTCGGGCATGGGGGTGGCGCGCTTGGAGATCCGGGTGAGGATGACGGTCTGGCCGACGGTCGGCACCGTCAGCTCCCGCTTGAGCGCGGCCGCGGCGGCGGCGAAGGCGGGCACGCCGGGGACCACCTCGTAGGGGATACCGGCCGCGTCGAGGCGGCGCATCTGCTCGGCGACGGCGGAGAAGACGGACGGGTCGCCCGAGTGGAGCCGGGCGACGTCCTGGCCGGCGCGGTGTGCGGCGACGAGCTCGGCGGTGATCTGGTCGAGGTTGAGCTGCGCGGTGTCGATCAGGCGGGCGCCGGGCGGGCACTCGTCGAGCAGCTCGCGCGGCACCAGGCTGCCCGCGTACAGGCAGACCTCGGCGCGGGCCAGGATGCGCTGGCCGCGCAGGGTGATCAGGTCGGCGGCGCCCGGGCCGGCTCCGATGAAGTGGACGGTCACGAGGCGTTCTCCTGAGGGGTGTCGGACGGCGCGTCGGCTCGGGCGCCGGCCGGGGTTTCGGGCGGGGTTTCGGCCGGGGTTCGGGGCTTGACGACGGACCACTGGGTGACGGGCATCGCCTGGCGCCACCCGGTGAAGCCGCCGACCGGGACGGCGTGGGCGACGGCGAGCCTGACGAGGTCCCCGCCGTGGCGCCGGTACCACTCGGCGAGCAGTGCCTCGGACTCCAGCGTCACGGTGTTGGCGACCAGCCGGCCGCCGGGGCGCAGCGCCGACCAGCAACTCTCCAGCAGGCCGGGTGCGGTGAGGCCACCGCCGATGAACACGGCGTCGGGGGCGGGGAGTTCGGCGAGCGCGGCGGGGGCGCGGCCGGAGACCACGCGCAGGCGGGGGACTCCCAGGGTGGCGGCGTTGCGGCTGATCCGCTCGGCGCGGACGGGGTCGCGCTCGACGCTGACGGCCTGGCAGTCGCGGTGGGCGCGCAGCCACTCGACGGCGATCGAGCCGGAGCCGCCGCCGACGTCCCACAGCAGTTCGCCGGGGGAGGGGGCGAGGACGGCGAGGGTGGCGGCGCGCACATGGCGCTTGGTGAGCTGGCCGTCGCTCTCGTACGCGGTGTCGGGCAGGCCCGGCACGAGGGAGTTGTGCGGTCCTTCGCCGAGCTGGACGGCGATGACGTTCAGCGGGTCGCCGGGGGTGTGCGGCCAGTCGTCGGCGCGGCCGAGGAGGCGGCGTTCGGAGGCGTGGCCGAGCTTCTCCAGCACGGTCAGGCGGGCGGCGCCGTGGCCGCGTTCGGTGAGCAGCGCGGCGACGGCGGCCGGGGTGGTGGCGTCGGCGCTGAGCACGAGCAGGCGGCGGCCGGGGTGCAGGGCCAGGGTGAGGGTGTCCAGGGGGCGGCCGACCAGGCTGACGACCTCGGTGGACTCCAGCGGCCAGCCGAGGCGGGCGCAGGCGTAGGAGACGGAGGAGGGGTGCGGCAGGAAGCGCAGCCGGTCGGGGGTGTCGACGACCTCGGTGAGGGTGCGGCCGATGCCGTAGAACATCGGGTCGCCGCTGCCCAGGACGGCGATCCGGCGGCCGTGGTGTTGGGCGAGCAGGCCGGGGACGGCGGGGCGCAGGGGGGAGGGCCAGGCGATGCGCTCGGCCTCGACCTCGCCTGCGGGGAGGAGGTCCAGTTGCCGGGTGGCGCCGAGGACCACCTCGGCCTCGCGCAGGGCGTCCCGGGAGGTGGGTGCCAGGCCGGGCCAGCCGTCGGCCCCGATCCCGACGACGGTGATCGGGGGTGGCTGCTCGGGCACCGGGGGCTCCTCGTCGATCGGTCCTGTGTTCCCGCATTCCTGCTGGTCGGGGCAGCCTACCTGGCGGACAGAGTTCAGCGAACGAAAGGTGAAAGCTGTTCGCTGACATCTGTCGGTTGTGATCTGTCAGCTGTTATCCGTCGGTTGTCATCCGTCGGCTGTTATCCGTCGGCTGTCATTCGTCAGGCGTCAGCCGTTCGCCGCCGACCAGTCCCCCGAGGCGATCAGCGCCGGCCGCTCGTGCAGCCGCGCCGCGACCACCGGCCCGGCGAGGTACACCCACGCCTCCCGCGTCTCGCCCGTCCCGCTCCCGATCCGCACCGCGAGCCGCCGCCGCACGTACAGGCCCGTGCCGTCCTCGCGGCAGTCCTCCAGCCGGTCCAGCGAGGCGAGCGCCTGCGCGTACGCGCCGGGGCGGACGGTGATCAGCTCGCCGAGCACCCGGCGTCCGGGCGTGGAGTCCGGCACCGCGAACGGGTACCCGGGGCCCTCGTGCAGGGCGGCTCCGTCCAGTACCGCCGGCCGGACGTCCGCGCAGCGCCCGGCGAGGTGGGCGGCGTGGTTGTGCCCGCCGCTGCGCAGGGTGCCGTAGACGAAGAACGGCAGGGCGTCACCGGAGACGGACGCGACACGGGACACGGGTGCGGACCTCCAGGGCGGGGCCGTCCACGGTACGCCCCGCACCCGTCCGGCGGTACGGGCGGTCCGGGCGGTGTCGGCGGTGCCGGCAGGTCCCGCCGCCCGTCACGACTGCGCGGCCGCGCGCTCGTACGTGAGCACCACGTTCCCCCGCTCGAAGATCCGGCTGTCCGTGAGCGTGAAGGCCCGCGGCTCGAAGCCCGCGCGGAACAGGGGGACGCCTTCCCCGGCCACCACCGGGTACTGCTTGACGATCAGCTCGTCGATCTCGGGCAGCAGCTGCCCCGCGAGGTCGGCGCCGCCGCAGAGCCAGATCCCGAGCCCGCCCTCCTCCCGCTTGAGCCGGCGTACCAGCCCGAGCGGGTCCTCCGAGGTGATCTCCACCTCCGGCTCCAGGGCCGGGTCGAGGGTGCGCGAGAGCACGATCTGCCGCAGGTGCCCGTACGGGCTGGTGAGGCCGACGGCCAGCCCGGGCTCGTAGGTGCCGCGCCCCATCAGGACGGTGTCGAAGCGCTTGTTGGGCGCCTCCGCGATACCGACCGCGGCGCGCGCGGGGGTCGGGATGGTCTCCGGGTACTCGCCGAACAGCGTGGGGGCGTAGTCCTCGGTGACGAAGGGGTTGAAGAAGTCGAAGCCGCCGTTCGGGTCCGCGATGAAGCCGTCGATGGTGGCGCCGATGAGGTAGGTGAGCTTGCGCATACAGGTCCTTGGGGTCGGGGACGCGAATCGGTCGGCCGGGCAGGGCGTTTCGGCCCGCCGCGCCAACCACTCCAGTTAGAGTACTCCATCTGTAGTGGTTGTCCAGCCGCACGAAACTCCGGGGCCGGGAAGAGCCCCCGAACCCGTGGAAGAGAGAATCGGCCCATGGTCCAGAACCCCGCCCGCCGCACCGCCCTAGCCGACGCCGCCATCGAGGTCCTCGCCCGCGAGGGCGCCCGCGGCCTCACCTTCCGCGCGGTCGACGTGCAGGCGGGCGTGCCCAACGGCACCGCCTCCAACTACTTCACCAACCGCGACCACCTGCTCAACCAGACCGCCCGGCACATCCACCACCGGCTCACCCCGGACCCGGTGATGATCGCCGAGCTGCTGCTGGCCCCCCACGACCGCGACCTGGTCAAGGCCCTGGTGCGCGACATCTTCCGCCGCATCTCCGAGGACCGCGCGGGCTACGTCGCCCTGCTGGAGCTGCGCCTGGAGGCCACCCGCCGCCCCGAACTGCGCGCCCGGCTCACCGAGGCGGTCCGGGAGGAGCTGGACGCCAACGTCGGCTACCACCTCGGCCAGGGCCTGCCGGGCGACCGGGAGACCGTCGTCGTGCTCTACCTCGCGATGACCGGCCTGATCCTCGAACACCTCACCCTCCCCGAGGTGCTCGGGACGGACGGCCTCACGGCGCTGATCGACGCGATCGTCGAGCGGATCGTCCCGGCCGCCTGACCGACCGGCCGCCTGACCGCCCGCCCGGCCGACCGGCCGTGTCGTGGGCGGCGGCCACCAGGCCGCCGTAACGGGCCGTCCACGTCAGCGGGTTGGGGTCCTCGGCTCCGATCCCGGTGCGTTCGATGCCGCGCGGGAGCACCCACAGGCTGGTGCCGAGGCTCTGCTTCCGGCCCGTGTTCCGGCCGACCGGCACCGGCTGGGCGTCCCGTTGCCACGGGACGCGAGTGCACATGGCCGGAACCATAGCCGCAATTCGGACATCCGGCCCGACTGCCCCGGGCCGGTCGCCGCTGTCGCCCCCCGCCGTCGCGCCGCCCCGCGGACCGGGAAGGAAGACCGGCTCAGAGCTCGGAGGGAGCCACTCCCGTCCACCAGTTGCCGGGCGCGTCCGGGTCGCGGCTGGTCCAGTACTCGATGATCGCGCGCTGGAACTCGGCCGCGGAGAGCACGCCGTCGCCGTCCAGGTCCAGGTGGCGGAACGCCTCGTCGGCGTCGTCGCGCGAGAGGCCCGCGAAGTGGCCGCGCTGGAAGACGAAGAACTCGCCGGCGTCGATTGTCCCGCTGCGGTCGGCGTCCGCGACGGTCAGGAAGGCCGTGGCGAGGGCGCCGTAGCAGTTCCGGGCGGCCTCCGGGTCGTCCGCGACGGCGGCGGTCGTGCGCAGGAACTGCTCGCGGGTGACCTCCTCCGTGCCGACGGGCAGGCGGGACAGGTGAAGGTCCTGCCAGATTGTCAGATAGGCCCGGACGATGACGGCCTCGGCCTCCGACCCCTCGCGGTGGCCGAGCGAACGGGCCACCGACTGGCCCATCAGCATGTGGTCCCGTTCGGTGATCAGCCCGTCCCCGTCGGCGTCGAGGTGGTCGAAGCCGTGGTTGATCTTCGCGATGAGCAGATCGTCCGACAATGTGCCTCCTTGGCGGTGACCACTGCTCACGCGCCGTCGCGCGTGCGCCACATCGCCAGCACGCTAACCTGCGGGCCCGCCCCCGCGCAGCAGAACGACGAGTGAACGGGTGCACCACTCGTTCCTGCTCGCCCGGCCCCGCCCGGCCCCGCCCGGCCCCGCCCGGCCCGGCCC